>NZ_JBKIXZ010000003.1:1958-5041 GCF_047085455.1 Halobacteriovorax sp. RT-1-1 | reverse complement strand
GATCTGGCTTTTTATATAGAAGGTGCATCTTCCTAGTCTCACACCAAGTGACCCTGGCACTACCTTCGGCGCAAGCGGGCTTAACTGCTGAGTTCGGGATGGTATCAGGTGTTTCCCCGCCGCTATCGACACACCAAAAATTTAATTCTTGGTATATTTAATTCTTTTTTTCGACCTTTGCAAGTCTATTAAGCGATATTTTCACACTTAAAAAACAATATCAAATAGAAGTGAACTTAAAAGTAAAAGTTAAATAAAGCAAAAAGACTAATTAGTATCGCTCAGCTCAACACATTACTGCGCTTACACATGCGACCTATCAAGCTCGTAGTCTACAAGCTGTCTTATAGAAATCTTATCTTATGATGGGCTTCCCACTTAGATGCTTTCAGCGGTTATCCCTTCCGAACTTAGCTACTCGGCAATGCAACTGGCGTCACAACCGATACACCATAGGTTCGTCCAACCCGGTCCTCTCGTACTAAGGTCAGATTCACTCAAATTTCTTACGCCCACGGAGGATAGAGACCGAACTGTCTCACGACGTTCTGAACCCAGCTCGCGTACCGCTTTAATAGACGAACAGTCTAACCCTTGGGACCTGCTCCAGCCCCAGGATGCGATGAGCCGACATCGAGGTGCCAAACCTCCCCGTCGATGTGAACTCTTGGGGGAGATCAGCCTGTTATCCCCGGAGTACCTTTTATCCGTTGAGCGATGGCCCTTCCACTCGGAACCACCGGATCACTAACACCGTCTTTCGACCCTGCTCCACTTGTTTGTGTTGCAGTCAAGCTCCCTTATGCGTTTACACTCTACAGCCGGTTTCCATGCGGCCTGAGGGAACCTTTGTGCGCCTCCGTTACTCTTTAGGAGGCGACCGCCCCAGTCAAACTGCCCACCAGACATTGTCCCCCCACCGGATTACGATGGTAGGTTAGGATTTCAAATAGCAAAGGGTGGTATTTCAAGGATGCCTAATCGTACGCCGGAACGCACGCCTCAACAGCTCCCACCTATCCTACGCATTACTATTCAAAAGCCAATGTCAAGCTACAGTAAAGGTTCACGGGGTCTTTTCGTCCTTCCGCGGGTAGCGCGTATCTTCACGCGCACTCCAATTTCGCTGGGCCTCTTGTTGAGACAGTGGGGAAGTCGTTACGCCATTCGTGCAGGTCGGAACTTACCCGACTAGGAATTTCGCTACCTTAGGACCGTTATAGTTACGGCCGCCGTTTACTCGGGCTTCGATTCAAAGCTTCTCCTAATGGATAACCTCTCCTCTTAACCTTCGAGCACCGGGCAGGCGTCAGACCCTATACGTCCACTTGCGTGTTTGCAGAGTCCTATGTTTTTGATAAACAGTCGCTACCCCCTTTTCACTGCGGCCCCCGTCAGCTACATCGGCAAGCGATGTCACCAGCAGGGGCGAGCCTTATCCCGAAGTTACGGCTCCAATTTGCAGAGTTCCTTAACAAGAGTTCTCCCAAGCGCCTGAGGATTCTCTCCTCATCTACCTGTGTCGGTTTACGGTACGGATTGATTATATTCTTCATACGAAGCTTTTCTGGGAAGCAGAGGATCACAAACTTCGGGCAAGCCCTCGTCATCACGCCTCAGCCTTCACGTGTTGCGGATTTGCCTACAACACAGCCTACACGCTTAAACCCACATCCAACAGTGGGATTTGCTACCTTTCTCCGTCACTCCTCATGTCAAACGAATATAACCAAGTACAGGAATATTAACCTGTTACCCATCGATTACGCCTTTCGGCCTCACCTTAGGATCCGACTAACCCTGGGCGGAGTCACCTGGCCCAGGAACCCTTAGATTTTCGGCGGGAGTGATTCTCACACTCCTTATCGCTACTCATGCCATCATCAGCTCTTGTGGGATCTCCAGCGCTCCTCGCGGTACGCCTTCATCGATAAACACAATGCTCTTCTACCAATGAACAAAGTTCATTCCATAGCTTCGGTACGTATCTTTAGCCCCGTTACATTTTCGGCGCAGAACCACTAGTCCAGTGAGCTATTACGCTTTCTTTAAAGGGTGGCTGCTTCTAAGCCAACCTCCTGGATGTCACAGTAGTTCCACAACCTTTCCCACTTAGACACGATTTAGGGACCTTAGCTGATGGTCAGGGCTCTTACCCTTTCGACTACGGACCTTAGCATCCGCAGTCTCACTGCCTGATATTACTTAACGGTATTCTGAGTTTGATATGGTTTGGTAAGCTGGTGAGCCCCCTAGCCAATTCAGTGCTGTACCCCCGTCAGTATTCGTCAGACGCTGCACCTAAATGCATTTCGAAGAGAACCAGCTATCACGGAATTTGATTGGCCTTTCACCCCTATCCACAAGTCATCCCAACAGTTTTCAACCTATATGGGTTCGGTCCTCCACAAGGTGTTACCCTCGCTTCAACCTGCTCATGGATAGCTCATCCCGTTTCGGGTCTACGACCTGCTACTATTCGCCCTATTAAGACTCGGTTTCCCTACGGCTACACCTTCAACGGCTTAACCTTGCAACAAATCGTAACTCGATGGCTCATAATGCAAAAGGTACGTGGTCATGCCTTACAATAGCACTTCCACCGATTGTAAGTATATGGTTTCAAGTTCTATTTCACTCCCCTCATCGGGGTTCTTTTCATCTTTCCCTCACGGTACTTGTTCACTATCGGTCAGTAAGTAGTATTTAGCCTTGGAAGGTGGTCCTCCCAGATTCAGACAAAATTTCACGTGTTCCGTCCTACTCAGGATACTGCTAGCGCTTTTCAACTTTCGGATACGAGGCTTTCACTCTCTTTGGCGGGACTTCCCAGACCCTTCTCCTAACATCAAAGCTACACGTTGCAGTCCTACAACCCCGCTAAGTAAACTTAACGGTTTGGGCTAGTTCGCGTTCGCTCGCCGCTACTTGCGAAATCTCAATTGATTTCTCTTCCTCGAGGTACTTAGATGTTTCAGTTCCCTCGGTTAACTCCAGAATGGCTACTTTACTCACCAAACGGTTCCTGCTGTTTCCAACAGGAGGGTTCCCCCATTCAGAAATTCCCGGATCAAAGCCTGTTC
>NZ_JBKIXZ010000002.1:134206-1094683 GCF_047085455.1 Halobacteriovorax sp. RT-1-1 | reverse complement strand
GTTTAAAACTTATTTTGGATTTCTTCTCATCTTGTTTGCCACCTAAGTAGCAAATCTTTATTACTTTATTTGAATGTCTAAAGAGCTGTCCGAGACTATATGTTCATGTTCAACATGTAAAGTCTTTTTTAACAATTAAAGAAAAAAATTCAATGTCGTTATTTGCAACGTTGTTTTTGTTTCGTTTGTTGTTTGGAACGAGGGGCATATTATGAAACCCGAATAACTTCGTCAATACTTTTTTTACTTTTTATTAACTTTTTTTTCATAAATTTTAATAACAATATTAAATACTTATAGATTATTAATCATACTTAATTTTAGCAGTAGGTTAAACTTCTACTAAAAACGTAAATACCTGAAATATCGAAAGTTAATAAAAATAAAAAAGGCCACTCTCTGAGTGGCCTTCTATCATCGGTTACTATGTAAAAAATTTAACCTATTTTTTTAGAGGAAATCCGTTTTTTTCTAACGTCTCTATTACTTTATTAGAAGCTTCAGTAATGAACTCTCCAGATAAAGTAGTATTAGGATCTAAGAATTCACTTCTTACTGTTACAGACTTCTTATTATCTTGAACAAAGATATCTGCAATAGAAGTAGAAACAAGTTCTTTAATCTTAAGTTTTGAAAGACTATTTAAAATAGCACCTACTGCAACGCTAGTATCTACTTCTACAGTACAATCGAATGTTGAACCAGGAAACTTCGCTAATGGTTGATACTTAGTTTTGTCTTTCTGCTCACGTGATTCAAACGCGCTCATATTAATAAGTGCAATTGAAACATTGCCTTTAATCTTAAATTGCTTAAGTACTAGAGGATGAACAGAGAAGATTACACCATCCATCTTTCCTTGAATTCTAAAGTTATAAAATTCAAATGGATGAATACCTGCCCACTCTTCATCAATAGCATTACTCTTAAACTTAGGATTACGTTCATTTAACTGATAGTTAACATTACAACAATCAAGTAAGCGAGTAGTATCGTTTAAGAGATCCATGAATGGAGTTGCTTCTTTATCAAAGTAAAGCGCACCAAATACACTCTCCTCTTTTACAAAGTCTTTATCATTTGCGTGATATGTACGACCTAGTTCAAAGAATTTAAATGCAGATGAATTCTTTGCGTTTTGAGAAGCGGCCTCAAGAAAAGAAGGTGCTAATGATTCGCGCATAAGAGACGCATCTTTTGAAAGAGCGTTAATTAACTCTAATCCACCCTTGTGTTCGTATAGAGACTTCTTAAGAAGAGATGGCCCAATCATAGGGTATGTCATTACTTCAAATGCATTAGCATGATTCACCATAAAGTTTTTCATACGGCGGTGTAGCTTCTGAGCAGGACTTAACTTAACTGGAGCAATATCAAGCTTTGGTGAAACAGGAGCAATATTATCGAAACCAATAACACGTCCAATTTCTTCAACAAGACAAGATCCTGTTTCAATATCTTTAGTTGCACGATAACTTGGAATATGAGCAACAAAACTTTCAGCTGTTCCCTCAATATTAAAATCAAGACTATTGAAGATTCTCTTCATTTCATCAAAAGAAACTTCTTTACCAAGGGCCTTATTAATTTTAGCAGCACTTGATGGAATCGAAACTGGCTTAATCTCTAAAAGATTTGGCCCATCGTATTGCATATCACCTACGACTTTGGCTTCAGGGTTCTCTTTTAATACATACTCAAGAGTTCTTAATAGAGTTCTCTCAAGCATTAGAGAATCAAGAGTTTTTTCATATCGAGAAGAAGAGTCAGTTCTTAAACCTAGGCGAGTTGAAGTTTTTCTAACTTCTGCGGCCTTCCAGTTTGCAACTTCAATGAAAATTTTCGTTGTGTTTTCATCAACACCACTATTTAAACCACCCATAATCCCCGCAAGAACAAGAGGCTTTTCAGAGTCACCAATTACAGTATCGCCTGCAACTAATTTTCTGTTTTCTTCATCAAGAGTTGTGAACTCTGAATCTGACTTAAGAGCACTAATCACAACAGTGTCACCTTTGATCTTTTCGCGATCAAAGATATGCAGAGGAATACCAAGTTCAAGCATTACGTAATTTGAAATATCAACGATATTATTAATTGGACGAAGACCTACTGCTTGCAGTCGTCTTTTCATCCACGCAGGAGACTCTCCTACTTTAACATTGTCTACGCTAAGGCCAAAGTAACCAAGACAACTTGTGCCTTCTTCTACTTTAATTTTGATAGGAGCTGCATCAGTTGAAAACTTTGCTTTTAAATTAGCTGCCCAATCGACAGAGAATGGTTTTTGTAATTCATTATCAAAAATTGTCGCAAACTCGCGAGCAATTCCATAGTGACCCCAAAGATCTGGTCTATGAGTAAGAGACTTATTATCAACGTCTAATAAGATATCTTTTGTTTGATTGAAAAGAGTTAGCATATTTGTGCCAAGCTCTGGGTTATCAAACATTTTATCGAGCTCAATAATTCCGGCAGAATCTTCAGCGAAACCAAGCTCTTCTTCAGAACAAAGCATTCCTTCAGAGAGAACACCACGAATTTTTTTAGGCTCAAGTGTTAGGCCATTTGGTAGAGTGATTCCAAGTGGAGCATAAGCTGTGCGCATTCCGATTCTAACGTTTGCAGCACCACAAACAACTTGAAACTTATCCTTTCCGTTTGTGAAAGTAACAAGATTTAACTTATCAGCTTCAGGGTGCTTTTCTTTTTCTAGAACTTCAACAACAGTGATTGCTTCGAGGTGATCACCAACAGAAAGAACGTCTTCTACTTCAGCAGTTGCTAGAGTAAATTTTGATCCAATTTCATTTGCATCTAAGTCTGGAACTTTTACGAAGTCTTTAATCCAATCGATACTAATTAACATATATTATCCTTAAAACTTTTCTAATATTCTTTAAATTGTGAGTTAAAACGTAGATCACCTGATTGAAGGTGGCGGATATCATCGATTCCGTACTTCATCATAACAAGACGATCTAAACCAAGCCCAAATGCAAAACCATTATATTCTTCAGGATCAATTCCACCTGCTCTAAGAACATTTGGATGAACCATCCCACATGGAAGAAGCTCTACCCAACCAACTTGTTTACAAACAGAACACCCTTTTCCGCTACAAACTTGGCATTTGATATCTAGTTCAAAACCTGGCTCAACGAATGGGAAGTAACCAGGACGAAGCCTTACTTCGACATCTTTCTTAAAGATCTCAGTTAGAATTTCTTTCATGAAGTAAATTAGGTTTGATACAGAAATATCTTTTCCAACCATCATCCCTTCTAATTGTTGAAATACCATCTCGTGAGAAGCATCAGTTCTTTCACAACGAAATACTGTTCCAGGAGCAATGAAGCGGAATGGTGGCTTACGAGACATCATCCCACGTACTTGAATAGTTGAAGTGTGTGTACGTAAAAGATGTTTATTGCCTTCCGGAGATTTCTCATCTCTAAACCAGAAAGTATCTTGCATATCACGAGCTGGGTGATCACCAGGAATATTTAGGGCCTCAAAATTATAAAACTCTGTTTCAACATGTGGGCCATCTAAAACCTCAAATCCCATTGATAAGAAAATATCTTCAACTTCTTGTTGAACAAGAGTTCTTGGGTGAAGTCCGCCGTGATTATTATTCTTAGACTTAACTGCGTCAGTAAAAGTAATATCGATTTTATTCTTACTTAGCTTTTCATTAATTTCAGCAAGCTCAATCTCAGATAGCTTCTTTGCAACAAGCCCTTCAATATTTTGCTTAATCTCATTGGCAACTGGCCCAATTTCTTTTCTCTGCTCAGGAGTAGCATCCTTAAGCGACTTTAAAATTTCAGATACAGCGCCCTTCTTCCCTAAGTAACTAGACTTAAGTGAAAGTACATCTGGCTGTGCACTTAGTGTTTCAAGTTCTGTTTGAAACTTCCCATAAGCTTCATTTAGCTTATCAATCATAATCCCACCTATTTTCGACGATTTTTATACGTTCAATAATAACCTTGGGAGTTTTTCATGCGGTGTGCGAAAAAGCAAGACGTGGGGTGTTTAAAGTACCAATAAAAATGAGCGAAACCAATTGAACTTTGAAATGATCTCTTGGTGCTGATAGTCGGGGTATGTCCAAGAAAGACTTTGGTAAGTTTTACCTTGAAATTGATAGGTCAATTCAGCAAAAACTCCTTCTCCTAAATAGATACGATGAGAGTAAGGCTTGCCACTCGAAAGTAGGACCTGATCCAAGCAGATGAGCCCTGGATCAATATTAAAAGTCCTAGCGCTATCCAAGAGATATTGCTTTTCAAGTGCATCACAATATTTTTTGAGTTCAACTAATTTAGTTCTCTCAATAAGCTCAGGATAGAAGAAAAAGCATCTTTTGAGATTCTGCCCCATTTCTTTGCTGTAATAGTCTTTCATTGGAAAAAAATCGTGTGTGAATAGTATTGGATCAGAGTACTGTGGCCCAAGTAAATTAATGATTTCACTTGGACCAATCTTGTCCTCTTGATAAAGAACACTGAAGAAAGCGAAGGCACGAGTAGCCGGTTTTAAATCGCTCACTCTACTTCATTTTCTCTTTTAAAACATTGTAGTAATTGCTTAACTCTTCAAGATTAACTGTAGCTGTACCAACTTTTCCGACAACCACACCCGCTCCACAGTTAGCAATCCAAGCGGCTTCCTCAAGACTTGCTCCTGCTTCAAGACAGGCAACAAGAAGAGAAATTGTTGTATCCCCTGCTCCAGAAACATCATAGACTTCGTTGGCAACAGTTGGGATCATGTGCAATTTACCATCACCAAGAGTGTCCAGCATGGCCATTCCACGAGCACCAAGAGTAATAATAATTTTTTCTAACTCCAGTTTATCAACTAAAATTTCAGCAATATCTTCAACCTGAAGCTCCCCTGCATATCCTAGTAGATTTGCCATAAGCTTTGCTTCAAGATGGTTTGGTTTAAGAAGTGAGACACCCTTATAATATAGCGGCGGAGTTGTGCGACTAGGGTCAACAGCAATTAAGCTCTTTGACTCTTTAAACTCACTAACTAAACGTGAAATTAAAGATTCAGTAAGCACTCCTTTAGAATAATCTTCAAGTATTAAAGCACCATGATTTTCTTTGAGTTCGTTAATACGACTTACTAACCTTTTTTCAACATCTGCATTAATAGGCTTCTTTGACTCATAATCAATACGACAAATTTGTTGATGATCTGTTACAATTCTTTCCTTGAAAACAGTTGGTCTTTCATCACAACGAACAACTCCCCAAGTAGAAAGCCCCGCTTCTTCAAGAAGATCTTCTAAAACATTTGCATTAGCATCATCACCCATAACCCCACATAAAGTTGAGTTAACACCAAGAGTTTTTAAATTCTCCGAAACGTTTGCTGAAAGCCCTAGTTTTTGCCATTCTTTTTGAACTTCAAGAAGTGGAACAGGTGCTTCAGGTGAGATACGATTGACGACACCAGATGTGTATTTATCGATTCCCACGTCTCCCACAACGAGAATTGGTTTAATCGTGTTAAGATTTGTAATGATTGCATTAAAGCGTTCAGATGAAATTAATTTTGTCATAATATTTCCGTTATTTATTTAAAATTGATTTTGCAATTTCAATTACTCTGTCTTCTTCGATCTTTGCCATACAGTCATAGTATGGACAATCCATTCCGGCACACTTGTCAGACTCCCCACAAACTACGTTTGGAGTGACCGTCTTGATCTGCGCATCCCCTTTAGGTTTCCACCTAAGTGACGATTGGCTTTTAATAGGTGAAAAAATTCCAACTAAATCAACACCAAGAACAGCGGCCATATGTGTGGCCCCAGAGTTAGGTCCTATAAAAAGTGTAGCGTGTTTTAGAATATTTAGAAAGTTAACAATGCCACGTCTTTTGCCATTAAAGTAATAGATATTCTGATCATCATAATCTCTAAGCTCTTCCCTAACAGGATTTACGTAGCGTAGATCTGAAGGAATATGAGAAATGATAAAATTAAAACGATTAGGATAAATACCATTTATACGCTTTATGAAAGTAGCAATATTCTTGGCCGGCCATGACAAATTATCATTAGAAACTCCAGGATGAACAAAGACCATTTCTTTTTCTGGATCAAGACCTTCTCCCTTAATTAACTCTTTAAATGAATTAAAATCATTCTCATTAACAGTAAAGTTGAACTCAGGGATGAATTCTCGATGTTCTATATTAGTAAAATTATCAAGATCACGAAGTAGCTCTATATTATAGAAAGTTTCATGCCCTTCCACTTCAGAGCGAATTTGTCGAACTCCACGATTTAAAGTGAAATTGGCCTGCCACTTGGCAAGGTGTCCGCCACGGAAAGGAACTTTCTTTAGCCAGGCCACAAAGTTTGGTGTTTGTGATCCACCTGCATAGAGATAGACATCTGGCTTAAACTCATTAAAAACCTGAAGTGCTTTTTTTACTTTAAATGGGTATGACCTCTTCTTATCAAGAACGTAAACTTTGTCGATATAAGGGTGGTCTTTATAGAGAATGACAGAAGTTGGAGATGTGATTATAGCAACAGTCGCATTCGGATCCATTTCTTTTATGGCCTGGGCCATTGGCATCGTTAAGATATTTTGACCAATGGCATCTGTGCGACTGATTAAATATTTCACAACGCTATACCAACCTCTTTAGCGCGAATTTGTACGTTTTCTTTTAGAGTCGAAATAACCTTATCAATGGCCATCTCACTAGTATCAACAAGAGTAGCATCATCCGCTTTTACAAGTGGAGCAACTTCTCTACCCATGTCTTTATCATCACGCTTTTTCACATCACGCTTTAGTTGTTCAAGATCAATATCGTGCTGACCTTTCTCAATTAATTGGTCAAATCTTCTTTGAGCACGAATATCGATTGAAGCAGTAACAAAGAACTTAATGAATGCATTTGGAAAAACAACAGATCCAATATCACGCCCTTCCATAACACATACTTTTTCATCTGCAATATAGCGTTGAAAATCTAAAAGCATTGTCCTTACAACAGGAATTTGAGAAATGATTGAAGCAAGTTTTGAAACATGGTGCTCTCTAATTTTTTGAGATAAATCAACACCATCCACTTTTACAAGTGCATCAGCTTGTCCGTATTCAAGTTTAATATCTTTTAAGAATGATTCTACCGCACCATGATTATGAAGATCGACTCCCTTCTCATTTGCAGCAAAGGCTAAAGCGCGAAACATAGCTCCAGTGTCGATATATAGAATACCTAACTCCTTGGCCAACAACTTAGCTACTGTTGATTTTCCGCTCCCACTTGGGCCATCAATTGCAATAACTGATGAATATGTCATACAACTTCCTTATTCATGTAATTTATAAGGAACGAATATAGCAATTTTTAATAGCTATTTGAAGTTGAAAAGATGACTCAATGAATTACGAGTTTTTCGCTAAGCGTGATTTAGAAATTTCTTTCTTAGCAATTTTTTCATCAGAACTAGGAACAAGATCCATCCCTAGGTAGTAATCAAGATCGAATTGGTGGTTATTCTTATGAAGAATTGACTCAACGCCAAGTGAACGTGAACGTTTATTTAAAGTCTCAACAGCGGCCAGAAGTTTTTTATAATTCTTCTTCACCTTGTCATAATAAACATTCTTTGTTCCAACTGGACGATTAAAACGCAGACGCTGCCTCACAAAGCCTGGCCCCATATTATAGGCAACCGTCGCATAGCGATAAAGACCAAATCTCTTATAAAGACGACTAAGATAATAGACACCTAATTCCATATTTACGTGAGGAACACGAAGAATCTCAATAATATCTTCTTGATTGAGGGATCTCTTTAAAAGCTTATGCAGAAAAACCCCTGTTTTAGGCATGATCTGCATTAGGCCTTGGGCCTTCACATAACTTTGTGCAGTTGGATTGAAATGACTTTCAGTCCAAGCAATAGAGATAACCCATAATGGATCAAGTTGTCTTTGTTCAGCAAAATGTAGAAGTGAAGAAATATACTTCTCTGCTCTTACGTTTATTGGATGCTCCATATGAGCAATCAAAGTATCCTCAAGCGTCTTTTTATCAATTGATGAAAGAAAGCCTAGATGCAAGCTTTTAAAGAATGGATTCGTTTCTTTAAAGTTATAACTATTATAAGGAGTGAAATTTTGATTTTTTGAATTAATTGATGAAAGGATCCCAAGATCGCGGAAGTTTGTGCTTGTCGGTGTCCATAAAAAGTCGAAAGAAAGCACGACTGCAAAGGCACAAAGTCCTAGCGTGAACCATGATTTTGTATTCGTACAAAAAGTACTAAAATGTTCAAGATGCGAGCTATATCGCTCACTCGGTGCTTTCATATGAAGGTCTTTTACCGCTATTGAACCTACTCGTCTAGTTAAAATAAAATTATAATGCGAAGCGCAAGAAATAATTTCAAAAACATTCATTTAATTACAGGATTTTGGGAGGTTATCCTTTAATTTTTAAATATTTCACGCATAATAGATATATAAATTTGAGGAGTAAGAATGACAGATATTGGATTTAACCGATTAAAAGATGAATCATCAACATACCTAAAACAACACAAAGACAATCCAGTTCACTGGTTCCCATGGGGTCCGGAGGCTCTTGCACGTGCAACTGAAGAAAATAAACCGATCTTTCTATCAATTGGATACAGCTCTTGTCACTGGTGTCACGTAATGGCCGAAGAATCATTTTGTGATGAAGAAACTGCAAAGTATCTCAATGAAAACTTTATCAATATCAAAGTTGATAGAGAGGAGCACCCAGATATTGATAATTACTATCAGCAAGCCTGCCAATTATTCACTAATGGTGGAGGCTGGCCTCTTAGTGCCTTCCTACTTCCAAACCTAAGGCCATTTTTTGTTGGAACGTATTTTCCAAAAGAGGCCAAAGCTAAAGCAACTCCATTTATGGAAGTTTTAACTGAACTAGTGAGAGCATATAAAGAAGATAATGCTACCGTTACTGAAAATGCGAACAAAGCATTTGATGCAATTGAGAAAGGCTTTATCTCACCAGAAAATGTTGACTTCCAGGGACACTTTCCACATCCAAACTCAGTTCTTGATGTTCTAGACAAATTCAAAGATCAGGAAAACGGTGGCTTTGGTGAAGCACCTAAGTTTCCACAATTAGCTTTCTATGAGTGGGCCATCGAACAAATGCTTGAAGGTGTTGTAAAAAAAGAACATGGTGAACACATTATTAAGTCAATTGAAAGAATGTTAATGGGTGGTGTTTACGATCAAGTACGTGGTGGACTACACCGTTACAGTACAGATAATAAGTGGACTGTGCCACACTTTGAGAAAATGCTTTATGATCAAGCTGGTCTCCTAAAGCTTCTTGCAAAGACAAGTATGCTCTACCCATCACCTTTAGTATTTGATGGAATTTTTAATACACTTGAATACCTAAAAACAGAAATGCTTAATGAAGAAGAAAACTTTTTCTTCTCTGCTCAAGATGCAGATAGTGAAGGTGTTGAAGGTCTATACTTCACATATACTGAGCAAGAGTTTGAAGATGCTCTAGGGCGCTTTGATACTGAAGATGAGTCATTAACAAAGAATCTAGACAAGCTAAAAGAATGGTTTGGAGTTACACAAAAAGGTAATTTTGATTCTGGGCTTAATGTTCTTACGATTAATCATGATAAGGCGAAAGATATTTTCACAACTGAGTCTTGGGAGCTCATTAGAAATGCTAAAAAAGCACTTCTTAATGAAAGAAAGCTTCGTATTCCACCAATGACTGATAATAAAGGGATTGCAAGTTGGAATTTCCACATGATCACTGCCCTATCAGATGTTATGCAATACACTCAGGTTCCAGCAATTAGAAATGCAGCTAGTATGTTATTTAACCGTGTTGTCGAAGGAACATATAAGAAGTTTCTAGAGACGACTCCAAATGGAATGCGTCTTCGTCACACAACAACTCGTCCAGTTGGTGCATCTCTTCTTGAAGACTATGTTCTTTTTGCAGAAGCACAACTTAGAATATACGAGCTAAGTGGAAACCCTGTCTTTAAAGCAAACCTAAAAGACACGTTAGGCTTTATCTTAAAAGAATTCTTAGTGGACGGCCGTCTTAAAACACGTGCTCTAAGAGACAACGATGCGGAACTTTATCCAAATCAAAACTACACAAGCTTTGACCAGTCATTCAAGTCACCTGTTTCAACTCTTATTAAATTAGTAAGACGTGCAAGTGTTTTATTTGGTGACATTGATATGCTTGAAGAAATCAAGCCTCTAATGGAAAACACGACTCAAGATGTTCTAAAAAATCCTGCGGGATCTGGTGAAGGTCTAAGAGCACTCAGCTATCCAGCAAATGCTTACAAAGTGATCAAGTGTCCAAAAGAATGGCTTCAAAACCAAGAGTTCGCTGGCTTTATTTGCTACTTCCTTCCAAGGTTTGTTTTTGACTTCCAAGAAGACAAGGGACAAAGATGGGAAATCTGTGGTGCAAATGAATGCGAAATGACTGGAGAAGGTTTAGATAATTTCATTGAGACTTTAAAACCAAATCACGTACAGGGCGAAGCTAATGAGTAACACTCAAGGAAAGCCACTTGCCGGAAAAACAATTATAGATTTTTCACATCGACTACCAGGGCCTTTAGCAGGAAAACTTCTTGCGGGCCTTGGTGCAAATGTCATTAAAATTGAAGATTCAAAGTTTAAAGACCCATTCATATATGGACTATTCGCTGAAATGGATAACTCATTTCCAAAATGGTACGAAGAATTAAATGAGTGTAAAACAGTCAAACGCTTCGATTTTAAAAGTGAAGAAGATATTAAAGAGATTCAAAAGTTAGTATTTGAAGCAGATGGAATTATTATGGGAATTCCTGGCAAGATTCAAGATAAGCTTGGAATTTCGATTAAAACAATCGAAAATACTGTTAAGAACTCTTATGGAATTGTTATCCCAAAGGCATCAAAAGAGCATATGAATCATATGCACGATTTAAATGCTCTAGCAATGACGGGACTTCTAAGTCTACACCTAAGAAATATCAATTCAATTGAAGATGTGGCCCCTCCATTCTTGCCACTAGCAGGTATTAATTTTGGTCAGAAAATGGCCTTTGATCTACTAGGAGCAATGTTTAAGGCACAAGAGACTAAAGATGTTCAAATCATTGAGTCTTATCTATATGAATCAACTCAAGAAGTTTTTGATGCTTTCTGGCCAAAATCAATTCGAGAAACTGATCATAAGTTCTTACACAACGGACTTTACCCTTGTTACAATATCTATCAAACAAGTGACCGTGAATTTGTCGTCATGGCATGTGTTGAAGAAAAATTTTGGCAATCTTTTAAAGAAGCATTTAAGTTTGATTCAACAGATGATGAAAGATTTGAAACAAGTGGAGAAATCCATAAGAGACTAAAAGATCTCTTCTATTCAATGACTGCCCAGGATGTTCGCAACACCCTAGGCGATCTTGATATTTGTATTAACGTAATAAAATAATACTGATACCGATTAAAGCAATAAGAATAACGCTGGTACCGAAAAAACGATAAAATGAAGTACCAGCACTTTTTGTAAGTCCAATAAAGTGAGATACTCTTGAGATAATAAGTGCTGAAAGAAGTACATGAATTCCTGTCATAGAGATCATCTGTTTTTCGATAGCAAAATAAGTTAATAAAAGAATAAAAGGAATATACTCCGAGAAGTTTCCATGAATTCTGATGGCCTTGTTCATATCAGACACCTTTCCATGTCCTAGACCTACACGATGTTTCCAGCGATTACGTATTACATTTAGTGTAACACCGACATAAAGCAATCCTAGAACACCACAATAGCGAAAAAAGATTTCCATTTCCATATCAACTCCTTATCTTTGGCAGAATTAGTCTAAATTATGACTCAGAAAGCAGTTGATCGGCAAGCTCCTCTTCTCTTAATGCCTCATAAAATCTCTTTGTAATATCTGTAACAAAAGCCTTCTCATAAACTGTTTCAAGCACGTAGGCCTTAACCGTGGCCTTCACTCCAATACCGTGCTCAAATTTTTCCGTCGACACTATAACTTTTAAAGGCTTCTTTAAATAAGCGTAACGAGAAGTTGATGTAACTTCTTCCAGTAGTGATATCATACGTGAAATATCGCAATTATTTTTAAAATAAAAATAGCTACAAACCAGCATATCTCGTTGTCCCGAATTAGCTGAAGCGACATTTTCACTAAGAAATAAATTATTGGGAATTGTTACTGTCGAATCATCAAGAGTTTGAATACGTACAGAACGTAGTCCGATTTGGATGATATCACCATAGTTATCGCGAAATTGGATTCGATCCCCTACCTGAAATGGCTTATCAAAAATTAAAATAATACCGGCAATAATAGAAGAAATAAGGTCTTTGAGTGAAAAGCCAATAGCCACTGCACCTGACCCAATAAATGCATAAATCATTTCTTGGCTTGGGTTTAGGGTTACGTAAAGTAACCAAAAAGTACCAAAGATATAAATCATGTGAGTGATGATTGTATTTAATTGAAGTATTGATAAGCGATAAAACGGAATCTTAATTGCTAAATACTGTAGGGACCAAGAGACGATTCTTACAATAATGAAAAGAGTTAGAAAACCCATGACAAGACTTAGAATCATTTCAGGATTAACAGAATCAAAAATACTGGCCATTTTTTGCGTTTTAGCAATTGTATCAGTTACTGTTTCATTCATAGATAAAATTCCTCTTGCGTAAGATTGTTTTGATGTCCACTAACCAATCTTTTCTAATGTGAAAGTAATCCCCATCCTTACTTAGGATTCCCTTCCCAAAGCCTGTTTTGAGAGCATAGGTAACAACTTTTTCACTAAGGTCTGTTGTCGCCACAATCTCAGAAAAGCTAAGGTGCTCATGAGATAGGATGCTTGAAAAAACAAATAGTGATTCATCAGTCAAGATTTCAACTTCATGAATTGGACGACGTTGTGGGAGGTGCAGCTCAATTGTTTTGTCATTTACGTGAGAAATAGACTTAAGCCACGTGTTAACTGCTGCCTGTGGATTTCCACCAGTTTGTTTTGCTAAGATTCTAAAGTAAATATCCTGAGCATTTTCAATTGATCTTTCTGCTCCAAAGTGCGACATAATTTCAAAAAGCTCTTCGTTAAATCTGATCTCAAGACCTGTTGGTTCATGTCTTTTTAAAATCAATTGCATAAGCTCTTCTTTACTCCATGGCCTTATATGGATGGTATCTGAAGACAATTCATACTTATTATAAATATGCTTAATTAAATTTAGTGAATTACTATTCCACACAGTAAACCAAAAGACATTTTTAGAAGAACTATTAATGACTTTAAAAAAGGCGTCAAATGCCTTAAAACCATTAAATTTCGATAAAAAGAGATTATGTGCATTTTTAATGATAACGAACTTTTTTTCTTCTTCATCACCATTACCAACAAAGTTTTCAAGTCTTTTTAAAAGAACAGATTCTTCAACAATTTTTTCATTAATATCCAATTTGAAAGATGTTACTGAAGAATATCGTTTTAAGATTTTATCCAAGACATGATTCTTTCCACTTCCCGACTCTCCAGAAAATGCCAAATGATATGAACTACTTGTTCCATTAAGCCAACTATCAATACGCTCATAGGCCATCACAGCAGGATCTGGCTTTCTGACAATTTCAGTATCACTTTCTCTTTTAAATATATCAAGATAGGTGCCAGGTACTTCATACTCTGTGAAGACCTCATCTCTTAGACTTTCTAGATGCTGTTCTAAAATGCCTGAAAGTAAGTTCTTTGACCACTCCTTGTCGTTATTTGCCAAGAAGAACATTAAGTAAAATGAATATAGAAGTGTGTAGATGTATAAGAAAACTGGCAAGATATATCTAATGACAAGATTAGAAATATGCTTTTGAGTGAGTAACATTGAAGGCGGTACAATTTTAGGTAGAATCAATTGCGCATAGTTCTCATAGCGAAGTAGGATCGCTGTATAAATAACAAAGAATAGAATCGTGATAATATTGTGACCAAGAAAGCCGGAAAATAAATTATATAAGAGAATATAGAAGAAAGTTGTTATTGTAATAATATAGCGAAGTTTCTTGCTGTCCTTAACAAAATCCTTATTTACTCTCTTAAAATAAACTTGAAAATTAAAACGTAAGAAACTGTGAAAGTAACCGATATTAATATAGAGTACGTAGAGAACAAGTATATTTCTGAAGACGTGTAAAAAAAGTTGAAAGTCCTCTCGTTGAAACTTCAAAAGATAAAGATTAAAAACATCAAGAGCACTAAAGGCGAATAGATAGTAAAGATTAAAGTCAAAGAAACGAAAGACAAACTTTCTGGCCTGTATCTGATTCTCACTTCTCTTTAACAGATATGTTCTTGCTAAAAAGAACATAACTCGAGCGATTATTATTATCGCTAGAAAGATAAAAAAAGAGCGCATTGGCCACGCTAATATGAACTCATCAATATGAGCAATAAGCTTAGAAAACTCTTGATTTAGAAAATGGAAGAAATCGGCCACGGCCTTTTGGATTTTTATTATACTAAACTTCATATATCTATTATAAAGATAACGTAACTATTTCCCATAATTATTGTTGTCACAATAGTAAAAAAAACTAAATTCTAAAGTTTAATACTCAATTAATAAGCTTATATTTCTTTATTGTGACAAAATTTCATTTATTTGGTATAAATTCCCTCTATGATTGTAAAAAGAATCCATTTGAAAGATACATATAAAATTCGACGCTCAGTTCTAGGTATAGATGGCAATGAATCTAGTTATAAATTTGTTGCTGATGACGAGTCCGATACTTTTCACTTAGGTGCTTTCGTCGAAAATAATCTCGTATCTGTGGCATCTTTTTATTTTAATCCAAACCCAAAGTTTAATATTGATAATCAATATCAATTACAAGGTATGGCAACACTTGAAAGTTATCGAAAACAAGGATTTTCAAGAGAGCTACTTAATGTCGCCTTCCCAATTATTAAGCAAAACTTTTGTAACCTTATTTGGTGCAATGCTCGTATCGAAGCAAGAGCTTTCTACGAAAAGCTAGGTTTTGAAAGCTTTGAAGACGAATTTGAAATTGAGGGAATCGGACGACATATCCTAATGTATCGTGAGATTAATTAATTTTTACAATAAGAATCAATACGCGACTTAAGCATAAGCTCAGACTGAATCTTGAAGCATTCCCTTTGGCCTTTAGTCTTTTGTATAAACATACATTTCATATCTTTACGACGCTCACAATTTTGCATGGAAAGATCATTCACACAGGCGTAGTGCCTACGATCCTTACCACAAAGATAGATAAGATTTGAACCTTTAAAAAGTCCATCACCAATACTGGACTCCGTATTGTATTTACGAAAGTCTTCTGCTTCTTTTCGCTCTTTTAGCTGCTTTTTTTGAAATTCTTCAATTGGAGTCATACCATCGTCGGCAATAGTGTCTCCAATTGGCGCTACTACGATTAACACTGAGCTAAATATAATCATTAGAAGTCTAGTAGAAATGAACATATGAAATTACTTTTCCTAAACAATTAGTAAATTATTTATTATAATATGATGATAACATACTTATACTAAACTGCAGCGCAGCAAATTACGGTGATTAATTAATGGAAACGAATACAATTTTAACAAAGCTTACTGATATCCTTGAAAATGCATTCTCGACTGCTTACCCAGATGCACAGTTTGAAAGAGCAGATATTTATGCCTCAATTGGACAGGCGCCAAATATTGAGATGGCCCACTACGCTTTTCCAGTATTTCGTTTCGCCAAAGCTCTTAAGCAAGGGCCACCACAAATCGCTGCTGCAATCTTAGAACAAATTGATCTTGAAGCAAACGCTTCGATTATAAAAGACCTTAAAGCACAAGGCCCATACCTAAACTTTACACTTACAGCTGATGCATACTTTGCAAATCTAGTCAGTGAAATTCGCTCAGGTGAGTTCTTCAAAAAAGAGCTAACTAAAGGCGAAGGTAAAACAATGATTGAGTACTCGCAGCCAAATACTCACAAAGAGCTTCACGTTGGTCATATGAGAAATCTATGTCTTGGAAATGCTCTTGTTAGAATTAAACAGTATTGTAGCGTTGATGTTCATCCAGTGACTTATCCTGGAGACTCTGGAACTCACGTTGCAAAATGTCTATGGTACTTAAAATATCATAATCAAGACACAATTCCTGAAACGAATAAGGGAGAATGGCTTGGCCGTATTTACACTCTAGCAAATACAAAGCTAGAAGACGAGCTTGGCTCAGATAAAGAAGACGATAACCGCGCAAAGCTTACAGAAATCCTAAAACAACTTCATGCTGAAGAAGGTGAATTCTTCGATCTTTGGAAAGAGACTCGTCAGTGGTCGATTGATCTAATGAAGAAGACATATGCTTGGGCAGATGTTGAGTTTGATCGCTGGTTCTTTGAATCTGAAATGGACGCTCCATCACTAAAGATCTGTAACGAATACTATGAGAAAGGTCTATTCGTAAAAGATGATGGTGCTATTGGAATGGATCTAAGTGAAGATAAGCTAGGTTTTTGTATTCTAATCAAGTCTGATGGAACAGGACTTTATTCAACAAAAGACGTGGCCCTTGCAATTAAGAAATTTGAAGAATACGGTGTAAAAAATAATATCTACATCGTTGACTCTCGCCAAGCCTTTCACTTCAAACAAGTATTTAAAGTTCTTGAGCATATAGGATTTGAACAGGCAAAAGACTGCTATCACCTTCCATATGAAATGGTGGAGCTAACAGATGGTGCCATGAGTTCTCGTAAAGGAAATATTGTTGCCCTTACTGATCTAATAAACAATATGGAAGCTAAGATCAAAGAAGATTACTTAAATAAGTATGCTGGAGAATGGAGCCAATCAGAGATTGATGAAACAGCGACTAAGATTGCAAACGGTGCGATCAAGTACGGAATGATCAAAATTGATAACAATCGTAAAATCGTTTTTGATATGAATGAGTGGTTAAAGCTTGATGGTGATACTGGCCCATATCTTCAATACGTTTATGCTCGAATTAACTCACTTCTATCAAAGCAAGGATTCGAAAAGGCACAAGCGCTTGAACTTTCAAATGCATCTTCAATTGTTGAAACGAAGGAATTTGAACTTTTACAAAAACTTTCACTATTTAATGATGTTGCTACAAAAGCACATGAGCAGAATAAGACAAGTTTACTTACGACTTACCTATTTGAGCTTGGAAAGTTATTTAATAGCTTCTACGCAGCTTGCCCAATTGCTTCGAGCGAAGAGTCTCTTAAAAAAGCAAGACTTGAGCTGGCGTATGCAACAAGTGAAATTATTAAAACGGGCCTTGGTATCCTAGGAATCCAAGTACCAGAGAGAATGTAATCTTATTACTTCGTAAAAACTAGTAACTGATTATTAGCTGGCATTGCAATATCTTCTTTTAGGAAGACACCTTTCTTTAAGAAGTTATTGCAAACATCTTCAAAATTTCTAATTCCACTCTGAGAATCTCTCTCTTTTAAGTAAGTATCAAATTGTTCATTTGAAGGACTAGTGAAATTTCCATGGTACTTAAATGGGCCGTAAATAAACAAAGTACTATTCT
This sequence comes from Halobacteriovorax sp. RT-1-1, assembly GCF_047085455.1. Lineage (NCBI taxonomy): Bacteria > Pseudomonadati > Bdellovibrionota > Bacteriovoracia > Bacteriovoracales > Halobacteriovoraceae > Halobacteriovorax > Halobacteriovorax sp. RT-1-1. The sequence goes on along the minus strand of NZ_JBKIXZ010000002.1, from coordinate 1,076,996 downwards.
CATCCATTGCTTGGGCCAAATCCTTAATAAAGGTCTTTGCGGCCTTCCAAGGCATAATATGTAAAGTATTTGCTGTGTAATAGAATTTCTTACCTGCTTCAAGTTTATTAAAACCGGCTTCATAAGTCAGAGGACCTTTGAGATTCTTTAAGTTCTTACTGTAATGCTCTAGGCACTTTTTAAGGACATTCTGGTTTTCTCTAATTTCTGATGTAATAAAATCAATTTGAGAAAAGCTCTTTGCAAAGTGAGCGCTATGCTGACAAGTTAGAGAGCCAATTTCTAGGAATTCTCCACTTTCACAACTCTCTAGATAAGGTTTAATCACCTCTAGAATGGGGCCTTTATTTCTTTCACATGCTTCAGAATTTGGTAAATCGTTCATGTTAAACATGATACAATACTTTCAGTGAAAAAAAGAATTAAAATTCGTCTATCGGCCAATGATATCATCTTCGAGGATGGTAATTATATTGCCTTATTTAAAAAGGCCGGCTGGCCTGTGCATAAAACTCTCGATCGTTTTAGAGACAATTGTACAGATGCATTAGCAAGTTTTTTGAAGAATCGAGCAGATGGAAAAGACCAGTATCTCGTTTTGGCCCACAGACTTGATGTGGAAACGTCGGGAATTCTTTTATTTGCAAAGAATAAAGAAGCGAATAAGTATCTACAAGAACTCTTTAGTTCACACGATCCAAATAAGATAACGAAGAGCTACCTAGCAATATGTAGCGGAGAACTTTCTGAGCAAGAAGGAAGAATTGAGAACTTCTTAAAAGCTAATCGTGTCGGACATATTGAAAAGATGGCCGTGGTAAATTCAGGTGGAAAGAAGGCCATTACTGACTACAAGGTAATCGATACAAATAAGCAGTATTCACTTTTAGAATTTACAATTCTAACAGGTCGAAAGCACCAAATTCGCGCTCATGCAAAACATATGGGCCATCCGATTTATGGTGATCCAATTTATTCAAATTCAAAAGACCAAAGTGGACAAAGACTATGTGCCTATAAGCTTCGATTTTTTGATAAATTTTCAAATGAAGAAATTAACTTAAAAGTAGAAGCTCCATTTTCACTTGAGAATTTTAAAGAGCTTTCTAGTAATGGAGACAACCAGTATATCATCTTCAATAAGCCCTACGATGTTCTTTGCCAATTTGGAAAAGATCATCGAGATCAGTTAAGCCTTATCGATTATAAACTACCTAAGGAAGTCTATCCTGTCGGACGACTTGATAAAGATAGTGAAGGTCTACTTATTCTAACAAATGATGGAAAGTATAAGAACCAAATGGCAAATGCTGATAGCAAGGTTGAAAAAACCTATCTTGTTCAAGTCGATGGCGATATTACGACAGAGGCAATTGAAAAGCTTAAACGTGGTGTTGTTATTAAAGGAAATTACAAGACAAAGCCTGCCAAAGTAAAAAAACTTGCGGATTTTAAAATTGAAGAGCGAGTACCTCCAGTGCGAGTAAGAAAGTCGATTCCAACATCTTGGATTGAAGTACGCATCTCAGAGGGACGTAACCGACAAATTCGCAGAATGTGTGCGGCCGTAGACTTTCCTACGCTTAGACTTATTCGAGTTGCTATTGGTGACGTAAAGCTTGGAAAACTTAAGGTTGGGGAATTCTCTTATTTCGATCCATCAAAGCAAAAATAACACCTAAAATTGCACCACTTACCAGTCCACCACCATGGGCCCAGTTGGCCATCTTAAAATTAAAGACATCAAAGAAGCCTAAGAAAAGCCACCCTACCATAAGTACAATATCTGAAGTTGGAAGCTTAAACTTGAAATTTGGATTCAGTCTTGAGTAAGGCCATAAAAATCCCAATAGGCCGTAAACTACACCAGAGAGCCCGCCGAACATCCCCGGCGACATTATTGCTTGTAAAATATTTGAAGTAATTGCGGTAAATAGTAATAGTAAGACAAGAAAGACACTTCCCTTAGTTACTTCGATAAGCTTACCAAGCTCTTTCCACCAAAGCATATTAAAGAAGATGTGGATATAGCCAAAATGAATAAAGGCCGGAGAAAGTAGACGCCAATATTCTCCACGATTGATATCTGCAAAAGCATCAACCTTTGAAGTTGAAAAGAGAAAGAGATAGTAAAGGTTTTCATTTTTAAAGATCCAACCAAAAATAAAAACAATTACACATAAGGCCAATATAATAATTGTCGCAGGCCCCATACTTAAAGACTGAACGTACTGCCAATTCTCGTCGACTTTAGACGGCTTTGCCCCACCAATGTAGACACGATAAACGTCACGGGCCTGTTGCAATTGATTAATATCCACAACAAATAAGTGATAGAAATCGTTCTCGTATTCTTTTGTGATATGAATCCCCTCACGCAGAAGTTGTGCTTCAATCAGAGATGTTATCGACTCATCACGTAAAGAGCCAATATATTTAAGTCGTTTTAAGTTAATTTCAGTATCATGTTCACTCATGAAATCATTTTCCTACAAAGCTTGATAAAAGTCGATCTTACATAAATATTATGGATTAGAGGTGTGATTCCACCTATATATTTGATAAGATGGACTTAAATAAGTTGTTTTTTGACTTATTTTACGTTATTTAAATGGCATAACGTAAATTATTAATAAAAGGCGATACCTAAGGTATTTAACTCGTCACAATATAGGTGTGAAACGCATGTTTAAGGTTAGTAAAAAAACAGAATATGCCCTAAAAGCTCTAAAGCATATGCAAGAGCACGGACACACTTGTGCTGAAAACTTAACTTCGGCCAGAGAAATATGTGACATCTACAAAATGCCTTTTGACCCCGTATCAAAAGTTATGCAAAAGCTAAATGGATACGGCGTCCTCTCATCAATTAAGGGAATTAAAGGTGGCTACTTCCTAAGCCGTCCCCTGTCTGAAATTAATCTTTTTGAAGTCAGTAATTCAATCGAAGGAAAGATTTCAAATTCAGACTGTGATGCCCTTAAAGGTAAATGTACTAAATACTTAAATTGCGAATTAATTTCACCAATAGAAAAGCTTAACTCTCACGTTAATCACCAGCTGATTAACTTGTCGCTTGAAGAGTTATTAATGAATAAGGCAGGATTCACACATGAGTGATACACAATTAACAAAGTCAGAATATAAGTACGGCTTCTTTACAGACATTGAAACTCAAGAGTTTCCTAAAGGTTTAAATGAAGACATCGTAAGAATGATTTCAGCAAAAAAGAATGAGCCTGAATGGTTACTTGAATATCGTCTAAAGGCGTTCCGTCTTTGGAAGCAAATGCCAATGCCAAATTGGGCAAAACTTGAGATTCCAGAAATTGATTTTGAAGATCTGTATTACTATGCAGCACCAAAATCAACAGAAAGTGCGCCAAAGAGTCTTGATGATTTAGACCCAGAACTTTTAGCGACTTTTGAGAAGTTAGGAATTCCATTATCTGAACAGAAAAGAATTTCAGGTGTTGCAGTTGATGCAGTATTTGACTCAGTTTCAGTTGGGACAACATATAAAGAAGAGCTTGAAGCAGTTGGTGTTATTTTCTGCTCTATCTCGGAAGCAGTACAAGAGCATCCTGAGCTAGTAAAAAAATATCTTGGTACAGTTGTGCCACCAGCAGATAACTTCTATGCAGCACTAAACGCAGCAGTATTCTCGGATGGATCATTTGTTTACATCCCAGAGGGTGTAACTTGCCCGATGGATCTTTCAACTTACTTTAGAATCAATGCAAAAGAGACAGGACAGTTTGAGAGAACACTTGTTGTTGCAGATAAGGGAAGCTACGTAAATTACCTTGAAGGTTGTACAGCTCCACAAAGAGATGAAAACCAACTTCACGCGGCCATCGTTGAACTTATTGCTCTTGATGATGCAGAAATTAAGTACTCAACTGTTCAAAACTGGTATGCCGGTGATGAAAAAGGAAAAGGTGGTATTTATAACTTCGTAACAAAGCGTGGGAACTGCCTTGGAAAGAATTCAAAAATTTCTTGGACTCAAGTTGAAGCAGGTTCTGCAATCACTTGGAAGTACCCGTCATGTAACTTAATTGGTGAAAACTCTCAAGGAGCTTTCTACTCTGTTGCACTAACAAATAATAAAATGCAGGCCGATACTGGAACAAAAATGGTTCACATCGGTAAGAACACAAAGTCGACAATTATTTCAAAAGGTATCTCAGCAGAGGAATCTGAAAATAACTATCGAGGGCTTGTAAAAGTTATGCCTTCGGCAATTGGCGCAAAGAACTATTCTCAATGTGACTCAATGCTTGTTGGTTCAAAGTGTTCAGCAAACACATTCCCATATATTGACGTGAAAAATAATACGGCAACTGTAGAGCACGAGGCCTCAACTTCAAAGATTTCTGAAGATCAGCTTTTCTACCTACAGCAACGTGGGATGGATATGGAAAAATGTATCTCAATGATCGTAAATGGTTTCTGTAGTGAAGTATTTAAAGAACTTCCACTAGAGTTCTCTGTTGAAGCCGTTAAGTTAATTGAGATGAAATTAGAAAATTCAATTGGATAAAATTTAGATTTATATAAAGGGAAAAAAATGAGCTTACTTACAGTTAAAGATGTTCACGCAAGAGTAGAAGAAAAAGAAATTCTTAAAGGGATTTCTATTGAAGTTAAACCAGGTGAAGTTCACGCAATTATGGGACCAAACGGTTCAGGAAAGAGTACTCTTTCTAAAGTTATCGCTGGTCACCCTTCATTTGAAGTAACAAGTGGATCTATTGATTACAATATCAATGGAAAGCAAACAGACCTACTAGAACTTGAGCCAGATGAAAGAGCAAAGAATGGAATCTTTCTAGGCTTCCAATACCCTATTGAAGTTCCAGGTGTATCAAATATTGACTTCCTTCTTGAGTCATTTAATGAAGTATCTAAATCTCAAGGTGCTGCAGAAATGAAGAAAGATGAATTCAGAGAATTCCTAAGACCAAAATTAGAACTACTAGAGATGAGAGAAGAATTCTTAGACCGTCCAGTTAACACAGGTTTTTCTGGTGGTGAAAAGAAGAAAAATGAAATCCTTCAAATGGCCGTTCTTAACCCAAAGATTGCACTACTTGATGAAACAGACTCAGGTCTTGATATCGACGCTCTTAAGATCGTTGCAAAAGGTGTTAATGCGATCAAGTCTAAGTACAATGGTATCGTTCTAGTAACACACTACCAAAGACTTCTAGACTATATCGTTCCTGATTATGTTCACGTACTAAGTGGCGGTAAAATTATTAAGTCAGGTGGAAAAGAGCTAGCTCTTGAGCTTGAAGAGAAAGGTTACGACTGGTTAACAAAATAAGGACTAGGATTAATAATGAATATCCAAGAATTAACAGACCAATACTTAAATGATCTAGCAACTTATGCTAAATCAGATTCAAATAAGGAAGCCTTGAATAATTTTAAGGCCCGTGGACTTCCACACACAAAGATGGAAGACTGGATTTATACGAAACTTACAGATGTATTACCTGAAAAGTTTACAGTTACAACTGAGAAAGCGATGCTTAAAAATGTTAAGGTTGCAGGAAAGTATCAAGTTGTTCTTTTAAATGGTCAGTACTCTAAAGCAGACTCATTCTTTCCAGAAGAAATCACCGTTGAGCACAAGGCACTCGTAGCAAATGAGGCCAATTGTGACCAAACAGATATCTTTGCCATGCTTAATGCTTCTGCTGTCGAAAATATTATTGAAATCAATGTACCAAAAAATGTAAGTGTTGATGATATTATCTCAATTGTTCATATTTCAGACTTTGATGGAGAATTTGCTCTTCCTCGTATTCACGTTAACGTTGAGCAATTTTCAAAGGTTAGTTTTGTAGAGATTTTCACGGGAAGTGACAAGGCATATAATATAAACGCTGTCTCAAATTTCAAAATTGCAGATGGAGCAAATGTAAGCCACGTAAAAGTACAAACAGATGGTGCAAATGCATTTCACGTAAGTAGTGTTAATGCTGACATTGCAAAAGATGCTCACTTCAAATCATTTACTTTTACAACTGGTGCAAAGAAATCACGTAACGAAATGAGAGTGCGTCTTAATGGGACAGGTGCAACTGCAAGTGTTGATGGACTATACGCTCTTAGAGGTGATCAACATACAGACAACTTCTCACTAATTTCGCATATCAAAGAAAGAACAGATAGTTCTCAGCTTTTCAAAGGAGTTCTTGATAACAAGGCCCGTGGAGTTTTCACTGGGAAAGTTCTTGTTTGTCGAGACGCTCAACTTGTAAATTCTGAGCAATTAAATAAGAACCTACTTTTATCTAAGGGTGCTCACGTTGATACTCGTCCACAACTAGAAGTTTATGCTGACGATGTTAAGTGTGCCCACGGTGCAACAGTAGGACAAATGAGTGATGAAGAAGCTTTCTATCTACAGTCTCGTGGTTTATCAAAAGAGCGCGTGCAAAAACTACTTATCCACGCATTCTGTTCAGATGCAATTACAAAAATTGAAGATGAGAAAATTGAAAACTTCTTAAGTGAAATTCTATTTGAATCATTTGAAAAAACACATTTGATGAAATGGAAAAGGAATCTTAATGGCCTTCGAAATTAATGCTATTAGAGCACAATTTCCACAACTAGAAAGAAAAGTACATGATAAGCCACTTATCTACTTAGATAATGCTGCATCTACTCTTAAACATATTAATGTAATCAATACTGTTAATGAGCATTACTCACATAATGTTGCCAATATTCACAGAGGAGTTCACTACCTAAGTGAGTTTGGAACTATTAAGTATGAAGAAACACGTGATGCGATTCAATCACTGATCAATGCTAATTCAAGAGTTGAAATTATTTTTACTAAAGGAACAACTGATAGCTTAAACTTAGTTGCGAACTCTTTTATTCCTTACTACTTGAAAAAAGATGATGTCATTCTAATCTCAACTATGGAGCACCATTCAAATATTGTACCTTGGCAGATCCAAGCAGAAAAGATTGGGGCTAAAGTTAGAGAGATTCCAATTACTGATGAAGGAGACATCAACGAAGAAGCTTATGTGAAGCTTCTTTCTGAAGGTAATGTAAAACTAGTTTCAATGGCCCATATTTCAAATAGCCTTGGAACAGTTAACAATATCAAAAAATACATTAAGCTTGCACATGATAATGGTGCCTACTTTTGCGTTGATGCTGCACAGTCGATTGCGCATGAAAAGATTGACGTTCAAGACTTAAATTGCGACTTCCTCGCCTTCTCATCTCACAAGATGTTTGGACCAACTGGAATTGGCGCACTATATGGTAAAGAGAAACTTCTTGAATCTATGCCACCTTACCAAGGTGGTGGTGATATGATCGATGTTGTGACAATTGAGAAAACAACTTATAACGATCTTCCACATAAATTTGAAGCTGGTACACCTCATATTGCTGGTGGTATCGGGCTTAAACCAGCAGTTGATTTCATCGTTAATTGTGACCTCGATGTTATTAAGAGTTATGAAAAAGAGCTTCTTGATTATGCAACAAAACAAATTCTTGAGGTTGAAAAGGTTCGCTTAATTGGGACAGCAAAAGAGAAGGCCTCTGTTCTATCATTTGTCGTTGAAGGCGCTCACCCACACGATCTAGGAACACTTTTAGATCGCCAAGGTGTTGCAATTAGAACTGGTCACCACTGTACGCAACCATTAATGAAAAGGTTCGGAATCGGTGCTACTGCAAGGGCCTCGTTCTCGTTGTATAATACAAAAGAAGAAATTGATAATTTTATAAAAGCACTACATAAGGCCATCAACTTCCTATAAGAAGTTAAGGTAACAAAGGTAAAGTATATGAGTGAAGTAACAATCGACATTCAACCAACACCAAACCCAAATGCACTTAAGTTCATTTTAAATCAAAATGTAAAAGCATCTGGTTCTTCAACTTTTAGAACACCAATGGAGTGTGGAGAGGTTAACCTAGGAGTTAATCTTTTTACAATTCGTGGAATTGACCAATTACACTTTTTTGAAAATGTTATCACAGTGACAAAATTCAATTATGAAGATTGGGATGATATTGAGCCAAAGATCCTTGAAACAATCAAGCACGATCTACCAAATCACAATCCAGAATATGAAGAATTTGACCCTGAAAAAGAACGTCGTGAAAACCTACCTCAAGAGCTAAAAGATATTGAGGCCGTACTTGATCGTACAGTTAGACAATACCTACAAGCTGACGGTGGAGATATTCAGACTGTTTCTTATGAAGACAATATTCTACTTGTTCGTTATCAAGGTGCATGTGGGACTTGCCCATCATCGACAACTGGAACTCTTGAGGCAATTAAGTCAACTCTAAGAGCAGAGTATAATCCAGCGATTGATGTTTACATTGCCCCTGATTGGTAGCGCCCGCGTCATTGACTGGCATAGGCCAGTCAATGGGACGCTGCGCGCGCGCCCCTAATCTTTAGCTTGCCAATAAATACGAGAGCGAGGGTTCAGTCTGCTTCAGCTCCTGCCTCCCGCAGACATACAGGTCATCGTGACCATAACGCCCGAGCGGTTCGTCACAGGCGCCAATGGCACAAACTATTTCAAAAATCACCTACCCAACAATCGAATAGATAATCATAAAGTGCAACGTCGCGGCCACACAAACGAATAGATGAAATAATTCATGATAACCAAACCACTTGGCATACCTACCAGGCTTCTTTAATCCGTAAAAAATAGCACCTATTGTATAGAGAACTCCACCAGAAATTAAGAGCGAGATATTTGTCATCCCTAATTTTGGGATAAGCTCAGATAAATATGGAAGAACCATGTAGCCAGGTATCAGATAAATAATTGCACTTACCTTCTCAGGTAAATTTGGAAAGAAGATTGATTTTAAGATACCAATTGCAGCAACAGTCCAAATACTAATAAGCAAAGTCGAACCGGACTCTCCATTTAAAACAAGAAGAGTTATAGGCGTACAAGTTCCTGCAATCATCACGTAAATAGCACTATGATCTAGCCTGCCAAGAAGGTCTCGTGCTTTAGGCTCCCAATGAATTCGGTGATAGAAGGCACTCACTCCAAGCATCATTAGAAGGCCTAGAGAATAGATGATAGTCGAAATATACTGAGTGGTATTTACACTTTTAGCTATGAGAAGTGAACAGGCTCCAAGGGAGATAAAGAACATGGCCTGATGAGACCAACCTCTGAGAATGGGCTTTTGCTTGGCTTTTTGCATATAAGGAGCATACCCTCGATAAGCGTTCAACTAAAGCCAAGGCCCAAGCTTTTACATTTATATTACATTGTTACAACAGCTGTTGTAGAGCATGTTCTATAAATCAGAAAATTTCATTTTGATTAATTCTTTTTTTACAACACCAAGAAGCTCGCGACACTCGCCTTCTTCAAGGCCATATAATTTATGAGAAGTTTGTAGCTCTTTTGGTTCTTTGAAATCATTTTTAAAACTTTGCAATCTGTTATTAAGATTATTTCTAAGCGTTCTCATTTGCTTTGGCGTGTATTCTTTAATTTCTTCTAATAATTCTTGTAGTCTTTTAGACATTTTCTACCTCTTACTAATCTTGCAATGCATCCGAATTAGGATTCAGGCACCTTACATAAATTCCTAAACTGTGTAAAATTAAAATAAATTGTATTGATCAAATCAATTAAAACTATGACCATTAAGTATTTTCTTATAGACACCGATAGTTTGATGTGCCAAACTTATATTTAACAACTCTAACAAAGGGGTAATTTATGATGATTAACAACTGCTACCGTCTACTTTGTGAAATCACGAAACTAGAGAAAAAACTTGAAGAGATTCAAGCTGTGGCCCAGTCCCATGGAGTTGAAATTGATGCCAATGAGATCTTAGAAGACCTCATTAAGGCACAGGCCAGCTAAAGGCTAGGCCCAGTCCTTTGGATAGTAATACTCCATCATCTTCTTATGCTCTGGCTTTGTTGGCTCGTAACGATAAGTAAACTTCACTCTCTTTGGTAGTGAAATTAAAATTGAATCTGTACGGCCATTAGATTTAAGACCAAAGTGAGTTCCTCTATCATGAAGAAGATTAAACTCAACGTAGCGGCCACGACGATGTAATTGGAAATCCACATCTTCATCATCGAAGGCTTCATTCATTCTCTTCTCAACAAGTGGGAAGTAAGACTTGATAAAGTTTGAAGAAATCTCTTTAAACATGGCCAGGTCTTTAACAGGGTCACCTGAAAAGAAATGGTCGTAGAAGAATCCACCGACTCCACGCATTTCGTCTTCTCTGTGCTTATTTACAAAATACTTATCACAACGATTCTTCCAATCATCCCAGTATCCATATGGTTCACAGGCGTCCTTCCAAACCTTGTGAAAGTACTCAAAGTCTTCTTCGTGTGGAAAGTAAGGAGTTAGGTCTGCTCCACCACCAAACCAAATTTTTGAACCGGCCTGAATCATACGAAAATTTGCATGAGTTGTTGGAACTTTTGGATTTGTCGGGTGAATGATGAGAGAAATTCCCGTTGCCCACATTTGATTATTATCACCACCAATATTAGCAGCAAATTTAGGATCAACTTCACCAGAAACAAGAGATGTATTTACACCAGCGTTCTCAAAGATCTCTCCTTCAAAAGCGCGAGTGATTCCACCACCGCCAGGATTTCCAGCGTAGTCTTTTCTCTCCCAAATATCTTCATTTAAGTTAATTTTTCTATCGATTCTCTTAAGTTCGTCACTAATCTGATTCTGTAAAGTTTTAACATGTTCGGCAAATTCTGATTTGATATTTTCAATATCGTAAGACATGGCTAAAATCCTAGTTAGTTATTTTTTAAAAACCCAATATATCAGAAAAGAACTGATATGATAATTATCAGGAGTAGAATTAATGCTTTATTATCACAATCCAAGATGCTCTAAGAGTCGACAAGGTCTAGAATATTTAGAACATAAAGGCATCCAAGAAGGTGTTGGCTTTAGGGTTAAAGAATATCTGAAAGATGGGGTTGAGGAAAAAGAGTTTATCGACTTAGTGAAATACACAGGTCTAGCTCCACTAGAAGGTCTAATTCGTACAAAAGAAGCGCTATTTAAGGACCTAGGTCTTGCAGGTAAAGAGTTATCGAATATTGAATGGGCCAAAATCGTTCACGAAAACCCAAAGCTTCTTGAGCGTCCAATCCTTGTTAATGATAACAAGAAAGCGGTAATCGGTAGACCGACAGAGAATTTCGATACAATTATCTAAGTACTCTAAATTACGTATTGTGGCAGTTCACTCTGCCACAAGTTCTTGTCATATCAGAAAGTTAGCCCAATCCAAACTCCCTTTATTTTTAGCCATTTACACAAGTTTCAGCTTAAGAAATTAGTTTGATCTACGATAAGTATAAATGAGATTGATTTTGTGGGGACTCATTATGAAGGTACTAAGACTTGTAATTTTATCTGTAGCAATTTTAGCGAATATTTCTGTCTTGAATGCAAATTCAGAAAAGGGTGTCGCCAAAGTTATGAAAGTAAGAGGAAATGTCTTTTACTCCCAAACTAAAAAGCCACTAGCGAAGGGAGATTGGGTACCAGAGGGTGCTAAGATTACGACCAAGGCCCGAAGCTTTGTAAAGCTACTCTTTATCGACAAATCAAATCTTACTCTCGGTGCGAATTCTGAAGTTGAAGTGGAGCAATTCCCAAAAAAGAAAGCAGGAATTATAAATCTTATTAATGGTCAACTTCGTTCAAAAGTATCTAAGAATTACCTAGAGATCGACAAGAAGAAATCAAAGCTTTTCATTAAAACTAAAACTGCGGCCATGGGTGTACGTGGTACTGATTTCCAAGTTAACTTTAACCCTACCAATAATAATACGACACTTATTACATTTGAAGGTGCCGTTGCGATGGGTTCACTTACTAACTTTAAGAAGAGCCGCTTCCTACAAGACAGACTTGAAAAGGTTGTTTCATCACCTACTTCAGTTATGGTTCGCCAAGGACAGCTTTCTGGGGTTATGCCAAAGGTTGATTCAAAACCAATGGCACCGGTAAAAATTAATAAACAACAGCTAAAGGCCCTTGAGGCAAATGATGGATCTAAAACATCATCAAATGACGATCAAAAGAAATCAGAGAAAAAACAGATGAGTCGAAATATCATTCCTCCAGGAATGGATAGCTCAAAGTTTAGTGGAGCAGGTGGATCTGAGATCATGGGACAAATGGCCAAGGCCGACGCTAGTATCAAAGTACCTAGTGCACAAGCTGCTACAACGATAGCTTCATCAAGAGTGCAGACAAAAGGAACAATGACCGAAGGTGGTTATGTCGATACGAATAATGTTCTCTATATTCCACCACCAAAAAATGCTCCAGTAGACCCAATGACTAATGAAGTTATTGTTCCTATTCAAATGGGAAGCTTCGATAAGGACACTGGTGAGTATAAGAATGACTTCTATGTGGTAAATGAAAATGGAGATATGATTCCAAAAGACCCAGTAATCACTGTTAACCGCATACCTGCTTCTGATGGGACTGCGCCAGAGCTCGTACCGACTGGACCAATCAATATCTTCGATCAAGACGAAGTTGATGAATTTGACGATCCAATAGGCGCTCCTATTCCTTCAGACGATACAAAGCCACTTGATGGTGGCCCAGATATTATGGAAACGACAATGGATGATCGCGACCAAATGCTTGATCAAACAAATACGACTTCAACAAATCGAGCACGTGTTAAAGTCATCCTTGATCGCCAATAAATAACCGAGTTCTAAATTCAGATATGGCCACAGCTAATTAGCTCTGTGGCCAAATTCCCTCTATTCAATTGTCCTATTTATCAGTAAAATTATTTATAAATACCTAGATTTTAATAAAAAGTTAAAGGACTGACTTTGAAAAAAATTTTTATCGCACTGGCCTTAGCTAGTATCACATCAGTGGGACTTGCCCAGAGCATGACTCCTGTTTACCGTGCATTTGAAAACTCAGATTACGAGAAAGTTATCGAGTTACTTAACTCTCCAAATTATAAGAATTTTAAAAGTGCGAAGTCACCTGGTGTACGTGACTACCTGCTGGGGATTTCTTACTCTCGTATTCAAGAATATAACAAGGCGATTGAAGCATTTAATTCTGCGCTAAAAAAAGGAAACAAGGCCAGTGAGCTCTACTATGAATTAGGACAGGCCAACTTTGCGATTAACAATTTAGATAGTGCCATTGAAAACTTTAAAAAGTCAGAGAAGGCCAAGTATAAAGTCGAACAATCAAATTACTATATCGCCTATATCTATCAGCTTAAAGAAGAACCAAAGAATGCCAAAATCTACTTTAGACGACTTTTAAAAGACAAAAAAACTTCTAAAGAGATGAAGCAGATTTCATACTTTCAGATAGCAAATATGAATTTAGAAATCGCCAGAGAGACAAGTCGAACCAGAGAAATAGTCGAAAAGTATATCCTGCCAGATTATTACAAGGCCATCGATCTTGACCCAAATAGTTCCACTGCTGATGATATTGATAATCGTATAAAAGAAATAAAAAAAGAATTCTTCTTAGAAGAGGATAAGCTTGTAAACGGAGATCCTCTACCAAGTGAAAGACTAAGCCTAAGTGTAGAAGAGAAAATTACATATGATAATAATGTAACCCTATCAGATGACCTTCCAAGTTCAACAGGCACGAATAAAGACTCTTTCATTTCTCAAACTCGTTTTAATATTGATAAGGCTTTTAACTTTAAAAGAAGATATACAATTACACCTTCTTTAGAGATTAAGAATACAATCTATACAGATCACGTTGATTCAGAAATTTATTCAAATGATAGTTATAATATCACTCCTGAAATTGATATTGATTTCGCTTATCGCTACAATAAAAAGCCTGCTCGTTTTTTTACAAATCTCATTTATGACTATCAAGCAAAAGATATTAATGCTCAAAAAAGTAAAGAGTTCAACTATCGCTCTCAGCAAATAGAGCTTGGTAGTGAGATGCCTTTTTTCGAAACGGGTAATACAACTCTAACTTTTAAGTATCAAACATATTCATACTATGTAGATAGTCTAGAGCGTAGCTCAATGATTCTTTCCGCTGATCAAATTATCAAAAAGACCTACGGTATCTTTGTCTTATTATATCAATTTGATAGTAGTGATTACACAAACTCTCCAAACTTGAATACGACTTCTCACCTATTTCGTGTTGATTATATTGTGCCAGGCCTTTTTCCAAATACTAGTTTCAATGCCGGACTTTCGACAAACTTCATTAGTTATGAAGATGCTGCAACTGATGCAAGTCGAGGGCTTGAGATGACGACTTCATTAAATGCAAAACTTACACGTGTTATTAACAGAAATTTTGCATTTGGTTTCGAGTATATCTACACAAATAATAGCTCGGATGAGGACACAAGTAACTATACTGCCCATCAAACGGGTATTGACTTCTCTTATTATTACTAAGCATTAAGAAATACGGATTGCTATGAAAAATATAATTAAATACACGGGACTGTTTTTTATCATTTTATTTTCGTGCGTCAGTGTCTTCTTCTCTCTTTACTCTAGAACATATGATATAGGTTTTAGAAATCTCACTTCATATGCATCATTTTTTGAAAATCGATTCTACGATTTTAGAATGATGCAAACGATGGATCAGAATACACCAAATCCAAAACTAATTCTTGCCGATATTGATGATGATTCAATTAAAAGACTCGGTTCTTGGCCAATTACTCGCTCTCATTGGGGTACAATGGTAAGAAAACTACGCGGCTACGGGGCAAAAGTTATTGCCTTTGATGTCTTCTTTTCAGAAGCATCTCAAACATGCAACGATGTTAATCCAGATGATGAGTTAATTTCGGCCATTGAATACTTTCATGAAATTCCAAATAATCGAGTCATTATGCCTTATAACCTCGAAGTATATGGGACTGACCACTATCCTACTTTACCAGAAGACCTATATCTTTTTGCCCTAAACACAAAGGCCGGTGGAGTAAATTATGATATGGAGCCAACGATTATTTCAAACTCCGTATACCCTCTACAAGGAATCATCGATGCAGAAGCATCTCTAGGCTTCATTGAGGCCAGCGCAGATAATGATGGCGTTATCAGACACTATAAAGCACTTGCATTTCCTTACAGAGAAATTCATGTACCTTCATATGGGCTTTCATCATATATGCATTGGATTGGTGAATTTGATGAGAACGAAGAAGGTGAAAATAAGAATGTTTTTAAAACAGAACTTGATCTCAGTACTCAAGGTGGAGTGCCGATTCTAAAAACCAAAATGGGAGATGTAGAGTTAAACCTTAGAGGTGAAACTAAAGTACGCTGGATCGGAGGGGCCGATGCATATACTAGAATTCCAATTTATCAAATCATCGAAAAAGACCCTAATGATCCTGAACTAAAAAAATTATTTGAAGGCTCTCTTGTCTTTGTAGGTGCAACTGCATACGGTGCACACGACTTAAGAAATACGCCAATCGACTCAATGCTACCAGGAGTTCTGTTCCACATGAACTTCGTCCAGATGCTAATAGATGGCCACTTCTTTAAAAAATTTATCGACTCGGCCAAACTATCTTGGGCCCTACTTGTCATATCTGTACTAATACTCCTCCTAGTACAATTTAAAGAAAACCCTATCTTTGATCTATTTACACTCGTGGTCTTGATCTCAGGTCTTTACTACTCTGATACTTTCTACTTTATTCCACAAGGGTATGAAACAAAGCTATTTTGGTGCTTCTTTGCCCTAGTCTTATGCTATTCGTGGAATACAATTGTTAACTTCTATATGGCAAACCAAGACAAGGCGTTCTTAAAGAATGCATTTGGAAGTTATATCTCTCCTGAACTTATTGATGAAATGTATGAAGCAGGCTCAGCGCCAACTCTTGGTGGTACATCAGGAATTCGTACGGCCTACTTCACTGATATTCAAGGCTTCTCAAGCTTCTCAGAAAAGCTATCGGCAACACAGCTTGTTGAGCTTTTAAACGAATACTTAACGGCCATGACCGATATACTTCTCGAAGAAAAAGGCACACTTGATAAGTATGAGGGAGATGCTATTATCGCTTTCTTCGGTGCACCAATGGAGCTTCCTGATCATGCTAAACGTGCCTGTATGGTTGCTCATCGTATGCAAGAAGCACTACTAAAGCTAAGAAAAAAATGGGTTTCAGAGGGAGACAAGTGGCCAAAGATTGTTCACGATATGAGAATGAGAATAGGAATTAACTCAGGGGATATCGTAACAGGAAATATGGGTTCTGCTTCTCGTATGAACTATACAATGATGGGCGATTCTGTAAACCTTGCTGCCCGTCTTGAAGAGTCAGCAAAGCAATATGGTATTTTCACACAAGTTGCAAAAGAGACGGTTGAGCTTGCAGGAGATGAATTTCTATGGCGAGAGCTTGATACGATTCGCGTTGTTGGTAAATCAATTCCGGTAACAAGTTATGACCTACTTGGACTTAAAGCAACTGCTCCAGACTATTTAAAAGAGCTTGCTGATAAATTTTCAAAAGCTATCTTACTTTATAAGGCGCAAAAATGGGATGAGGCCATTGATTTATTTAAACACACTCTAGAGCTAGAATATATGCGCTTTCCTGATCTGAAAGGTGTAAAAACAAATCCATCTGAGATTTATATTAAACGCTGTGAAGATTATAAGGTTATCCCACCTCCACCGGAATGGGATGGTGTTTATACATTAACAAGCAAATAAAAAAAGCCTGCATAATGCAGGCTTTTTCTTAATTTGCTTTCATATAATCATAATCAATAGTAAATTTCACCGATTCTATCTTTGTATCAGTTTTAGGAATCGAGGTATTTATGAATCTAACACGATACTCTCCTAAAACAGAAGGTCGGGCATAAAACGGTACAACCTCGTCATTTGTAAGGTTTTTACCTAGAAGTGCTTCAAGGAATTTAAAATTAAGCTTTGAAGGCTCCTTAGGAAAATGCTCTCCAGATTTAGTGTTAACTGTTACTCCCCAGCTATACTCTTTCTCTTGTGCGAGCTTATATAGAACACCATTCTTTTCGATAATGTGATCAGCACCATGTTCAACAACTAAATCAAAAGTAGGAACTTTTTGACCGTTATCATAACTAGTATATTCTGTTTCGATTTTAAGGTTTCTAAATTTTAAGTTCTCTTTACCAGCAAAAAGTGATTTTATCTCAAAGAAATTAATATAAATATCCTTTCCATCATTTAAAGCTTCAATTTCTTTTTCCTTCAAATAATATGGAAAGCTACTATTTATAATTTCATCTTGAGCTAGAGAATCAACAGATTTACGAAAAACTTGCGATAATATTCTTTGATTCATTCTAAAGTAGTCTTCTAAGTCAGCTTTACTACCAACCTCACTTTCCTTAATATCATCTTCCATTTTCTTTATAATTGTATCTAGAGAATCGTAAAAGCCTATCTTTTCACCACTCATTAATCGGTATTGATAAGAATTATAAAGGTCATAATTATAAGAAAGGAGTCTATATTTTGCATCCTCTATAATATTCTTGAAATCTTGGCTTAAAATATATTTACTTTCATTTAGTAACAAATACTTTTCATCTGAAATTTTCGAAATTTTATTAAAACCTTCATTAATTCCAATAATGATATCTGAAATCTGAGAGTTGATGAATCTAACTTTTTCAGAAACAAGTTTTCTTTTTTCAATAAGCTCTCTTACAATTCGAGTAACCTCATTAAACATAGGGTCAGTTTTTTGAATCTTTTGAATCTCCTTCTCTACTTCATCCTTCGGGAAAGTAATTTTCTTATAATCTTCAATCTCTTCCATCGTTTGTTTGACAATAGGTTTAGCGAAATCAGTAACATCTTTAAGATATTTTGCTAGAACTTTTTTACGCTCTTCTCTTTTTCCTTCTACTTTAGAAGCCTTATCTAACTCAGCTTTAAGTGTACTATACTTAATCTTTTTAAAACCCTCATTCCAGTTATTCTTTGATTTAACCATGTCTTCATTTACTTCTTTTACAGATTTATAAAGACTATAAGAATTTTTTAAAGACTCTGTAATTGATGTTGCGTTAACTCCTTTATCAATAAATGTAGCAAGTGCACCTGTTGCAATACCGAGAGCTGGTTGCCCAATCGGAATAACCGAAGCAACAGCAGCAACAGATTTAACCGCCTTTAGAAATTTGATTTTACTTCTTCTATCATCGACATTTCTTCTCGCTCGCTCTTCGATCATATTTTGGAGACGATCGATCTCCTTCTTAAAGGTTTCTTCATATCCACGTAACTGTGAAACCTCTTTATTCAAAGCAGGTATTTGTTTTACAAGATCAGGAATAAGGTTATTACTACTTTCCAAGTCGTTATAAATACTATCTTGAAGTTGACTTAAAAGTTTTAATCTTTCTTCAGTGCTAACTTTTTTATTCTTATCAAGTGTCGCATAGTAAATGATTTCTAGAGAGTTTAATAATTCCTGTTTATAAACTTCAGTTGAAACCTCAAGACCAATAATTGGTACCGTATTGATTTGTTTATTAAAGTAGTTATGACCAATTTTAAGTTTTTGTAGATTTGTAAATATTGATAAACATAGATTCGTACGCTCAACATCGTCTTCGTCGATCTCTTGGCAGTATATAGCAAGTCCAGAAAAATATTCATATGCTTCATCAAAATAGTTACCTAAGTACAGATCTTTTCCATACTTGATTGCTCTTTCTAAATAACTATTTGTAATCCAACCATATTTATTAATGCTATCTTCGATAAATTCAACATTTCCGATATTTCCAAAATGAATTGTTGCCTTAGGTGACTTAACAGGTTGACCATCTATAAACTCTTTCTTAGTCGTTTTGTTAACCTTATCATTATGCCACCAAATATGATAAGCAGGGTTTGGCTTTCCAGCAGAACCACCAATATAGTCTGGAGCATCCTTACCTGTTGCTCCACCATTATTTATAATTAATTCTTTAGCAAGCGATACTGTACTTATAAAATTTCCACCGTTTCCACCGACACCAGCACTTCCACCAGGAATTGCATCTTCACCATCTGAAGGCCATACTTTATGCCCTATCTCTTTTTCTAGTTTAAAGTAACCATTACTCTTTACAAGTGTTGAAGGTCCACCTCTTTGACCTGGCCTAGGCCCAATTACAACATACTTATATATTTCCTTGTAAAGAACTCCTCCTCCTTGATCAATATTAGAATGATCTTCTCCATCATCACCATCCTTACCTAATCCAGCATCTTGTCCTTTTCCCCCAACAAGATTGAAGACAGCTCTTTTTGGTCCTTGAATCTCTAACTTTGCAATATTTAGATGAATATTACCGGCATTAGCTCCGGCCTTGCCATCTGTATAGACTTTAGCTCCATCAGAAATGAATGATGGTGTTGTTGAAATTTGTCCAGTAGGACCAATAATGAGTTTCTCAGCATTGATTGTAATATTAGTCGAAGGTAGCCAAATTTTAGAATTAATTACAATTTCTTTTGCATCAATAATCAACTCTTTCAAATCGTATTGATTACTTAAATAATCATCAAACTTATTTCCATCATCGATAATTAATTTAATGCCGCTTAAGCGAGCAAATTTTAAACCTTCCTTAAATTGAGTGTGGTTTAGCTCATTTTCACTAGTTATTCTTTGATAAGAAAAATCTGAATACCGTTCATCAGTGATATTTCGATCATCAAATCTTTTGTTAATAAATGGAGCCGCATTAATCGCATGAATCATTGGTTGTAGCTGTACATCTCCACGAGAAGTGGAAGAAGTAGGATCTGAAGTAACATCGCCAATTTCGCTGTTTTCGATATTATTAGTGATATGCTGAATATTTTTATCACCACAAGAAATGAATAGTAGTATAACCACGATAAAAACCGGTCTCACGTATGCTCCTTAATAATTAATTTGTGAAAATGTACAACACCAAGAGATGTACATCCAACAAATTCTACCCAACTAAAAAATTTACATTTATAAAGTGAAATAAAACAACGTGATTTTAAGTGGTTATATAAAAAGCCGGACTTTAATCCGGCTTTTATATTTCGAAAAGTATATAGAATTTTAGTAGTTTAATACTTTAAGAGCAGCTTCTACAACACGGTCTGTGTTTGGAAGAACTGCTTTTTCAAGGATTCTGTTGAAACCAACTGGAGTGAAAGTCGAACCAACACGTTGAACTGGAGCATCTAGAAGCTCAAACCCTTTGTCGTTGATCATGGCAGCAACTTCACCACCAAATCCACCAAATACCTTATCTTCGTGAACAACTAGTGCTCTATTTGTTTTCTTGATTGAAGCAAGAACACCTTCTTCATCTAGAGGAGCAATTGATCTAAGGTCAACAACTTCTACGCTATAACCTTGAGCTGCAAGTTTCTCTGCTGCTTCAAGTGAGTGGTGTACTGTGTTTCCGTAAGTAATAATTGAAAGATCAGTTCCTTCACGTCTTACACGACACTTACCAAATGGAACTTCAAAGTCTTCTGGTACAACAGTCATTGCTTGTTTTGCGTTATATAGAGACTTTGGCTCTAGGTATAGAGTTGGCCCTTCACTTCTCATTGCAGTTCTTAGAAGACCAGCAGCATCGTCAGCGAAAGCTGGGCATACAATACGTACACCAGGAATACCTGCTAAGTTACCTTCAAGGTTTTGAGAGTGGTAAAGTCCACCACCGATATATCCACCAGAAGCAAGTCTGATTAGGATATTAGGTGCAAATGCTCCGTTTGATCTCCAGTAATCGTGAGAACACTCTACGTATTGCTCCATTGCTGGCCAGAAGTAGTCAGCGAATTCAGCACCTTCAACAACAACTCTGATGTCTTTGTTGAAACGTGAGAAACCATTTGCAGTTCCTAAGATATAGTCTTCAGCGATTGGACCGTTAAATACTCTGTCCTTACCAAATTCTTGTTGCATACCTTTTGAAACGTTAAAGATACCACCTTTATCTTTGTTGGCCATATCTTGTCCCCAAATGAAAGTATCTGGGTTATGTCTAAATTCTTTCTTAAGTTGACCATTGATTGCATCGATGAACTTCACCTCTTCACCAGACTCATTGTGAGTACCGTCAACATACTTCGTTGGAACGTGTGGCTCTGGAAGTACGAAGTCATAGATTGACTCAGGAGTTGGGTTTGGAGCTTTCATTGCTTTCTTGTGAGCTTCAAGTAGCTCAACTTTTGCAGCTGCATCGATTTCATCTAGCTCTGCTTCAGTGAAGATCTTGTTAGCAACAAGTTCTTTTCTAAATGCTACTAATGGATCTTGAGCTGCCGCTTCTGCTCTTTCTTCTTCTGAACGATAAAGCTCGTGCTTATCAGAGTTAGAGTGAGAGTGAATACGTACACAACGAGCGTGAACAATTACAGGCTCTTGTTGAGTTGCTGCAATTTCTCTTGCAGTTGCCATCGCGTTCATTGAATCAAAGATATCTTTTCCATCACAGTGAATGATGTGAAGGTTTAGGAAACCTGTAAAGTTATCAGCAACGTACTCGTTTGCTGTTTGATCACATTTTGGAACAGAAATACCGTATCCATTATCTTGGAATACAAATACAACTGGAAGCTTCTCGCGAGATGCACCGTTGATCGCTTCATAACAGTAACCTTCAGAAACTGAAGACTCACCTTGTGAAGAGTAAACAACACCATCATGCTTATAACGGTTGAATGCTCTTGCAGTACCTACAGCGTGTAGCGTGTGGTTACCTGTACAAGAAGATACGTTATGAATATTCCACTCTGGCTTTGCAAAATGGTTAGACATGTGACGTCCACCAGAAGCAAGGTCAGTGGCTTTTGAAATACCATTTAAAAGAATTTCTTCTGCAGTTAAACCTGCCGAGAATGCAGTTAGCATGTCACGGTAGTATGGGAATAAGTGGTCTTTTCCTAATTCGAAAGTTTGACCAATTGCTAGTTGGATTCCATCGTGTCCTGCATATGGAGCGTGGTAAGACCAACCAATCGCTTGCTTAAGATAGTTTGGCGCACGATCATCTAACATACGTCCAAGACTTAGTAGCTCATACCACTGCTTAAGTGTTGCTTTATCTGTGTTTTTCCAAGTGTACTTTTTCTTAGGCTTAAGAACAGTTGCCATTATCAACCTCGTATTTTCATCTAGTTATAAATCTTAAGTGAAACGGAATTTAACCATAATTTAACGGAATTGGAAAGAAATAGTGGCGCTGTCGTAACTAAAGACAATACTTTTTATGACCACTCGCGCAAGCGTATTCTTGGTATTTTTTTGAAAGTGCTGGAGAATCAGATTCTATCAATTCTCCAAGCTTTCCACAGGCCAGCATACTACCACCGCGACCTTGCCGGCAGGCCTTATTTAAAAGGCTTTTGTAATCATCTTTAGGCAATAATTTTTTCTTGATCTGGCTTAACTCATAGCAAGATGACGCATCATTAATCTCACAAAGTCGTTCAATATATTTCAACTCTAGCTGCTTTTTATTGTCTAACTTTGCCAGTTCTCTACCATCGAGACAGGCCTGAAGTTGACGACTTTGAGAAAAATCGTCACGGAAACATACCGTATGAGCATCACCTCTTAGTTTATCTTGTTCAACTTGAGTAACCCTCTTTTGTAAAAGCCCCATGATTGGATCAAGAAATAAGGCAATCACCCCCACAGTGATTGTAAGAAATAGCCACCCAGGAATTGCTTCAATTAACTGACTAAGCTTCTTCACATTTTAAATCAATGAATTCAAATTTTGTCACATCAACTAATCCCATGTCTGTTATTTTAAGAGTTGGAATAACAGGCAGAGCTAAGAAGGCCATTTGAATAAAAGGCTCACTTACCGCAACTTCAATTTCTTTACATGCGGCCTTAAGTCTTATGATCCCCTCATTGATTGTTTCAGCAGACTCTAAACTAAGAAGACCTGCAATTGGAAGCGCAAGAGATGCAGTGACTCTCCCCTTATCCACAACACAGAAGCCACCAGCATTCTCAATAACTTCATTAGCAGCTGTTGCAATATCTTGAGGCGTCTTTCCAATAACGACAATATTGTGAGAGTCGTGAGCAACACTTGAAGCAATCGCTCCACGAGTTAGCCCCATACCTTTAACAAGGCCCAAACTAGGCTTGCGATTTTGTCCGTATCTTTCAATAACTGTTATAAATGAAATATCATCTTGCTCAAATTCTTCACCATCAAATTTTACTTTTAAGTGATTTGTGATGATTTCATCTTTTACAATTTCCATCACGTTATATGTTCCTGGTGTCAGGTCATAATTAAAATCAGTAGGTGCTAAGAAATTTCTCTTAATCGTATTTTCTTTTGGCGGCTGAGACTTTTCTAATTTCTCATTAACCTTTGCAGGTAAATCAAGCTCACTTACAAGCTTACCTTTTTTAAATACTTCCTTCACATCAACGTCTTCAAGTTTTCCAACAAGAACGATATCAGCTTGTTTACCAGGAGCAATCAGACCTAGTTTCTTTAAACCAAAGTGTTTGGCGGCCGAGAAGCTTGATAGCCTATAAGCAATGTGTGCAGGTGTTCCAAGCTCATTAATCATTTTCTTGATCATATAGTTAATATGACCTTCATTAAAAATTTCATATGGGTTTCTATCATCAGTACATAGTAGACACTGACAAGAGTTAAACTCGTTAACAACTGGGGCCAGAGTTTTTAAGTTCTTGGCAACAGATCCCTCACGAATAATAAGTCCCATACCTTTTTGAAGTTTTTCTTTTGCTTCATCTGCAAAGATTGTCTCGTGACAATTTTGAATTCCTGCTGCGATATAAGCATTAAGCTGTTTTCCACGAAGCATTGGCGAGTGCCCGTCAAGATTAAGCTCTGCAAACTCTTCAACTTTTTCAAGTACACCTTCCACACCATTGATGACACCTGGAAAATTCATCATTTCAGCAAGGCCAAGAACACGAGGATGCTCCTTATATTTTTTCATATCAATGATATCAAATTGACCACCGTTTGTTTCAAAGCCAGGAAGAGCAGGAATACACGAACTCACCTGAACAAAGAGGTTTTGATCCATCAGTTCACTACATCTTAGAAACCAAGAAAAACCACGATCACCCATAACATTAGTAATCTCATGTGGATCACAAATGGCAGTAGTTGTTCCAAGAGGAAGAGTTAGCCTTTCAAATTCAAATGGGTGCATCATTGAAGATTCAACATGAAGGTGGCCGTCAATAAAGCCAGGAACCGCTGTCGCTCCACCAGCGTCATAAATACGCTTAGCAGGCTGCTCATCGTATTCCTTACCAATTCCTGCAATAGTTTTTCCAGAGATGGCAATTGAGCTCTCAACCACTTCCCCATTAACAAGATCTAAAATCTTTACATTTTTAATAAGTAAATCAATCTCACCATCGCCGCGAGCAGTCTTCAAAACCTCTCTTAATTCTTGTGGTGATAATTTTTGTGTTTCCTTATTTGCAAGTGACATCTTTGACCTCTATAATGTTGTGGAATCTTAATCCTACTATAACTAAAAGGAGCACTGGATGCCAATAGCTACTTATGAACAATACTGCGATATGTTAGATAGCGCTAAAAAAGGCGGATACGCATATCCGGCCATTAACGTAACATCTACTTCAACAGCAAATGCTGCCATCAAGGCCTTCGCTGATATGAAATCAGATGGAATTATCCAAGTTTCAACTGGAGGTGGTTCATTTGCTTCAGGCCAGGCCCTGAAAGATGAAGTCCTAGGTGCAATCTCTCTAGCTCAACACGTTCACCTTGTTGCTGCAAAGTACGATGTACTTATTGCTCTACATACTGACCACTGTCACCCAGAAAAAGTTGATAGCTTTTTAATTCCTCTTATTGAAGAAACAGAAAAAAGAAGAGCTCAAGGTCAACCAAACCTTTTCCACTCACATATGTTTGATGGTTCAGTTCTACCTACTGCTGAAAATATTGAAATGAGTAAGAAGCTTTTAGAGAGATGTGCTAAGAGTGAAATTATTCTTGAAATTGAAACAGGTGTTGTTGGTGGTGAAGAAGATGGTGTTAATAATGAAGATGCACCAGCAGATAAATTATACACAACACCAGAGGAGATGGTTGAAGTAACAAAAGCACTTCGCCCTCTTGGTAAGTTTATGTATGCGGCCACTTTTGGTAACGTTCACGGCGTCTATAAGCCAGGTAACGTAAAGCTTCGTCCACAAGTTTTAAAAGACGGACAAGCTGCTGTTACGGCTGAGCTTGGAGCAGATGCAGAAAACTGGCTAGTTTTCCACGGTGGTTCAGGAAGTGAGCTATCTGAAATTCACGAAACACTAAACTATGGTGTTGTAAAAATGAATATCGACACTGACACTCAATATGCATACTCTCGTCCAGTAGTTGATCACATGTTCAAGCACTACGATGAGATGCTAAAGATCGAAGGTGAAGTTGGAAACAAGAAACAATACGATCCTAGAACTTGGATGAAAAAAGCTGAAAACGCAATGACTGAACGTATTGCACAAGCTTGTCGTGACTTAAAGTCAGATGGAAAGTCGATCAACCTTTAATTAAAAAATTCTAAAGAGTGGGTATTACGAAACTCGTGGTACCCACTCATACTTCATTAATAAATTCTTCACAATTCATCCATATACTAAAAATATGAAAGTATTAATTAGTGGTGGTTCAGGTTTTATTGGCACAAATTTAACACAATCTTTGCTTGAACACGGCCACGAGGAAGTGCGCATACTCACACGCGATATTTCAAATAAACAAAGCAATGAGCAAGTAAAGTATTACAAGTGGGATGTGGAAAAAGGCGAAATGGATATGGCGGCCCTTATGGGAGTAGATGCCGTCATTAACCTTGCTGGTGAAAATATCGCAGACTCCCGTTGGAGCGAAGAAAAGAAAGACAAGATCTATAACTCACGTATCAACGCGACAAACTTACTTCACGACAAATTAAAACAGCTTGGAACAAGAGGACTCCCTCTGCCGAAAAAATTTGTTAGTACTTCGGCAATTGGTATTTACGGCGACCGCTCCGATGAAGAGCTCACAAGTGACAGCAGTATCAGCGGTGATTTTTTAGCCGAAGTCTGTCAGCACTGGGAGTCCAGCGCACTAAGAATTCAAAACCTAGATATTGATGTCAAAATTATCAGAGTTGGAATTGTTCTTTCAAGTGAAGGAGGTGCACTTGCAAAAATGCTCCCCGCATTTAACTTAGGTCTTGCAGGACGCATTGGCGACGGTCATCAGTACATGAGCTGGATTCACATTAGAGACCTTTGTGACCTTTACTGCTTCTTAATCGAACATGACACCGAAAAACAAGTCATAAACGGAGTAGCACCTAACCCAATTGAAAATATTGATTTCACACAAACACTGGGAAGAGTTCTTCACCGTCCTACTTTTATTCCGCTGCCAGAATTTGCAGCTAAAACAATTTTTGGTGAAATGTCTCAGATTATGCTCGCAAGTCAAAAAGTTTCATGTGAGGAGAATAAGGCCTGTGGCTTTGAGTACTCATTTAATTTTCTTGAGGCTGCTCTAAGAGATACCCTAAAGAATCATAGCGAATAATTTTCATCCTCTACTATCTTTCTATTTCAAAAAGAGAGATAATCTCCGAATGGAAGATTTCACATTAGTTCAAGCTCTCATTATTTTTACTCTCATTACTTTCGCAGGATTTATCGACTCCATGGCCGGAGGTGGTGGCCTAATAACAATCCCTACTTATATTGCAACAGGTGTCCCTGCTCACCTTCTGCTTGGTACAAATAAATGTGTTTCATGTATTTCAAAATCACTTTCAATCATTCGCTATGTGAAGCGTGGCAAGATTGACTTTAAATTTATTCTACCTCCAACAATTGCAACTTTTAGTGCTTCTTTAATTGGTGCCCAACTTAGCACTATCCTTGAGTCAAAGCACATGGTCTATATTTTAATCTTAATCATTCCAATCATCTTCTTTATGAACCATCTAAAGAAGAAAAGAGAATTAATGGATCACTCTCCACTTGAAAAGATGCAGGTTCTTTTTCGCTCAGTTCTTATTGGACTAGTCATTGGTGGTTATGATGGCTTCTTCGGCCCAGGAACCGGAACATTTCTTATCATCTCAATGATGTTCTTTCTTCATTTCGACATACTTGATGCCTCACCTCATGCGGCATTTATGAACTACGTAAGTAATATTGCGGCCTTTATTACGTTCTTAATCAAGGGTGCTATTATGTGGAAGATTGTTGCAATCGCCCTGCCGGCAGGACTTCTTGGGAATTACCTCGGCTCAAGCCAAGTTATTAATGGCAATAAGGCCACAGTCACAACAGCATTTAATGTTGTTCTTGTGGGCCTTTTATTTAAGTCTATTTACGATATTAGTACGATGTAGGACAAGAAACTTTTCTAAGTTTAAATGTGAAAGCGCGATCGATATTGCGAGCTTGAGATCTTAGTTCAACACTTCCCTCAAAGAAAGCTCCAACTTTATTAATTGAAAGCTTTAGGCGGTGATCAACTTTCTCATACATCTCTTTTTGCGAACGATACATATAAATATCCTCATCAACCTCATAGCTTAGCGAATTCTCACTCCAAGAATATTCACCTAGGTCTTGGAAGAGAATAATTGGTGAATACGAGTAATACACATCATCTCTTACACCAGTAAAGAAATTGAAAACATTGATTGGCTCAATACGATTAGTCTCAACATTTTTATAAGTTCGAGAAAAGCTATAATCTTCATAAGTGGTAAGATTTCTCTCATAATCAGGTCCATGTGGAACAGACTGCTGATTATGTTCAATTGTTTCAAAACATCCGTATAGCTCTTGAGGAGTGATTGCAAATAGGTTTACTGTAACAAGTAAGCTTAATAAGTATTTCATGTGAAAATCCTTTTCATTTTTATAACTTAGCTACCATTTTAGGTGACAATTAAATTATGAGCAAATAAGCAAAACTTACATCAATAAAAAAATTTAAAGATGTAACAAATCACAAGAACTTTACAAGGCGCTGACTTCGTTCAACTTAGGGACAGATAGAATGAGAATGTACTAAGGATGTGTATATGAAATATTTTTCAATTCTTACTCTTTGCCTATTATTGACGAATCCTAATAATGAATTGAGAGGACAAGGGGGAAATTCAATTAAGAACAAAAGCAAACAGGCCAACTTTATTTCTCGTATTCGACTGAATACAAGAAGAGGCCTTCTTTATTATCCATTCATTCCACGCTACATGATCGCATAGTGCTTAATGCTTAATGATGAAATCTTCTTTTGGAAATCTAAACTGTGGGCCGTAAACGCCTTTACTAGAACGCTTTCCTACTCCAAGTACCATTGTGACATGATCCTTGCATCCAAGACCTAATAGCTTCTTTACGCGTTTAGCATCAAAGCCTTCCATTGGAAGCGTGTCATAACCTTGAGCGCGAATTGATAGCATGATATTTTCACAGGCAAGTGCCGTTGTCTTATGCGCCCAAGTTCTAAGCTCAGATGGAAACATTGGCTCACGAAAGATCACTTGGAATAGGCCAATTGTATTATAGAAAGCCCATTTAAGAGGTGAAAAAATACCAAAAGGTCCCATATAACCATAGGCCATTGGGGCGATCTTTGAATAGTACGCTTTTACGGCCTTAGGAACTTCAATGCCATCTTTCTTTGAGGCGGCTTCAAGAGAAGCAAGCATGCGCTCACAATTCTTCTTCCAAGTGCCAGTCTTTGCCACACAGACAATTAGATGCTTTGCTGTTTTGGCACCATTTTGACCAAAACAAAGTTTTGCAAGTTCTGATCTCTTATCTTCAGATTTAACCCAGTGAAACTCCCAAGGTTGAAGATTAGATGAATTTGGTGCAAGCAGACCGTGCTCAATTGCCTTTTGAACAACCTCATCCGGAACTTCTTCATCACCAAAGACACGAACAGAGCGGCGTGAAGAGACAACTTTTTCGAATTCTTTAAAATCAATTTCCGGAGCAACTTCCGTATAATTTAATTCAAGTTCTTCAGTAAAAATATTATCACTCACGCCAGTCTCCCTTCGTTAACTATGAATTTAAAGTTTTAGATAGTTTTTCAAAAACATTCTTCGAAGTCTTTTCGTCATTAACGATTGCTTCAAGCTCAAGACGTGCAATCTCTTTAAGATCAGCTGGCATCTTACGGTAATCATTAAATGCACCAGCAAGTCGAGAACCTGATTGAGGGTTAATTGCATCAACCTTTCTAATCATTTCAGCAATGAACTTAAGTCCACGTCCACTTTCGTGATTGAATTGAACTTTATTACGAGCAAATGTTCCAATTAGTGACGATACTAAGTTTGGTACATTCATATCAAAGACTTCATCTTTCATTAACTCTTGTACGCGATCAAAAGTTGAGTCATCACTTGAACTTGCCTGAACACTTAGCCACTTTTGCATAACAAGTGTTTGATCTTTAAAACGTGTATAGAACTCTTGTAAAGACTCAGCAGCACCAGGAAGCTTTTCGTGAACGATAACAGCTAGAGAGTTCATCATATCAGTCATATTTGTCGCAGTTTCAAAACACTTACGAGCAAGAGCTTGGTGTCCATCAATTTTAGCAAGACAACTAAGAGTAAAGCCTCTTAACCTTCTCTCACCCATTGCCTTAGCATCTACCTTGAATTCTCTTTCCGTACTAAGATCATTGTAAATAGCAACTAGATCTTGTTCAAAAGTACTCGCAAGTAGCGTATATAACTTTTCTCTTGCTTCATCGATAGCGCGATAATCTGGGATAGTAATTGTTGAAGCAATATCAGTCATTGATGGAAGCCCAAGACATACGGCCTTAAACTCTTCATCAATATTTTGATCCTTAAGGATTGCCCCCCATGCTTGAATAAAATTCTCATCAACTTGGTAATTTGAATCACTAAGAAGTGCATGGATATTTTTAAGAGCAAGTGCTTGTCCCGCTTCATAACGATTGAAATCGTCATTATCATTTGCCATTAAGAAAATGAAGTCTCCATCTGTTAGATCCGATCGCAGAACAACAGGTGCACTGAAGTTTCTATTTAGAGATGCTACTGGTCTTTCTGTGATATTTTCAAATACGAATACTTCTGAATCTTTTTTAATATGAAGAAGTCCTCTTCCAAGATCAGCTTGATCGTCTCTATTTTTCAGAGCAAGCTTCATATCAACACCTTTGCTATCAAGAAGTCCGATAACAAATGGCATATGGAATGGCTCTTTTGTTGGCTGCCCTGGAGTTGCAGGCGTTGATTGATTTACAGTTAGAGTAAATTCATTTGCCGCTTCATCGTAACTAGTCGTTACATCAAGAACAGGTGTTCCCGCTTGATCATACCATCTTCTAAATTGAGAGAAATCGTAATTATCATTGGCGACACTCATTGCATTTGTGAAATCTGCTGTCGTTACCGCTTGCCCATCATATAGCTCAAAATACTTATCCATACCACGTTGGAAACCTTCTTCTCCAAGTAGTGTGTGATACATACGAATGACTTCTGAACCTTTTTCATAAATAGTCATGGTATAGAAGTTATTCATTTCAATGTATGACTTTGGCTGAATTGGGTGTGACTGCGGGCCAGCATCTTCAGGGAACTGAGCTGCTCTAAGATTAATAACGTCGTTAATACGACAAACTGATCTTGAGTTTAGATCTGCAGAGAACTCTTGGTCTCTAAATACAGTAAGACCTTCTTTAAGAGTTAGCTGGAACCAATCACGACAAGTTACACGATTTCCTGTCCAGTTGTGGAAGTACTCGTGTCCAACTACTGATTCAATACCAAAGAAGTTATGATCTTCTGCTGTCTCTTTTGAAGCAAGAACGTAAGCAGAGTTAAAGATATTTAAACCTTTGTTCTCCATTGCACCCATATTGAATGAGTCAACGGCAACAATCATATAGATATCAAGATCGTACTCAAGTCTAAATCTATCTTCATCCCACTTCATTGACTTCTTAAGTGATTCCATTGCATGGTGAGACTTATCTTCATTTCCTTTATCAACAAAAACCTGAAGCTTAACTTCACGGCCTGACTTTGTTGTAAATGCATCTTCAATTAGAGCAAGATCTCCAGCGACAAGAGCATAAAGGTATGCAGGCTTTGCAAAAGGATCATTCCACACAGCAAAGTGCTTCCCACCTTCTAGATCGCCTTGTTCAATTAGGTTTCCGTTAGATAGTAGAAATGGGTATGCTGCTTTGTCTGCAACGATCTTAGTTGTAAAAATGCTTAAATTATCTGGACGATCGATAAAGTAAGTAATTCTTCTAAATCCTTCAGGCTCATTTTGCGTACAAAACATTCCACCTGATTTATATAAACCATCAAGAGCAGTGTTGGCCTTTGGGTTAATTTCATTGTGAATCTCAAGAGTGAACTTTTCTGTTGGAAGTGCACTAAGAGTTAAGATCTCTTTTTCTTCGTTGTAGTTTTTAAATTCTTCGCCGTTAACTTTTACAGATTTTAGAATTAATTCTTCACCATTAAGTTCAAGAGTCTGACCGCTTAATGGGACAATTTCCATCGTTGAATATACTTGAGTTTTTGTATCATCTAAATGGAATTCAAGATTAACTGTCTCGATTTTGTGAGTTGGCGCTTGATAATCCGCCAAATACTTGACCACAGGAGTTTCGCTTTTCATATATACCTCGTTATTTCCTATAATTTTGAGTATTTATTTGTAGAATTTGCCACAATTTGAACTGAATGAAAACTTTGATTAGAATATATTTAATATTAAACACTTAAATTAATTTAGAGATTATTAAAGTGAGAACTTGATGGATGCGAATAAGAAATTTTATTTCTCAGAAATTCCCTTTGAAGAGAAGATAAGTTTTTTAAAAAGGGCCCTAAGCGATGGATTAATCATTGAAATCTGGCGCAAAGGACAAGAAAAAGACAAAGTCGAAAGCTTCAAAATTAAATCTTTTGATGAAAGTGAACTCGAATTCACTCTAGACTTTGACGCAAGCCTAATTGCGAAATTGGCAGGTTCAAAAAACAAGGACAATGAAGTTCTTCTAAAAATTAAGTTTAAATCAGTTATTTTATTTTCGAGTTCATACCTAAGCTTC
The DNA here is from genome assembly GCF_047085455.1 of Halobacteriovorax sp. RT-1-1. Classification (NCBI taxonomy): domain Bacteria; kingdom Pseudomonadati; phylum Bdellovibrionota; class Bacteriovoracia; order Bacteriovoracales; family Halobacteriovoraceae; genus Halobacteriovorax; species Halobacteriovorax sp. RT-1-1. The sequence continues at coordinate 1,044,772 of NZ_JBKIXZ010000002.1, read as the reverse complement.
ATTGCGGCAGAAGAAGTTTATAAGCTTAAAGTTGATCGTCCCGTCTATAAGAGTCAGCAACGATCTAACTACCGCTTGCATGCAAATGCTTACATCCCTATTCAGATTAAAATCGAAGAAGATGTCTTTGATTGCAACGATATCTCGGCCGGTGGAATTAGCTTTAACTGCCCAAAAGACTTCGCTGATAAATTCAAGAAAGAATCAATTTTTGATAATGCGACAGTAAGACTTGCGTCGAAACGATTTGAAATTCCACAAGTAAAAATTGCAGCAACTTGGCCAATTGAAAATAATGAAGAAACACCAATGGGTATTGGTATCGCCTTTATGAATATGGACAAAGAAGTCGAAGAAGATCTTGTGCTTTCAATTAATTCAGAGGCCCGCGGAGAAGAGCTTAGGAAGCAGGCGGCAATGAAGAAAGGCACTTAGAGCTTTTATTTTCTTTTAAATTCAATTCTTTGAAGTAAGTATCTAACTCAATTTGTTTGAGAATATCTTTTAATACCCTCTCATTACCTTTAGAAAAGTAATCCTTGAAAGCAAGAATTGTTTCAAGCTTAGGGCACCCGATTGGCATACTAAGAATGAAGGCATTAATATCTTCTTGCTTAATGCCCTCAGTGAGAAAGCGCTTATAATTTCTATCGTGCCAGGCCTCGAGGTAGCGGGCCAGATAAACAGATATTCCAGTTTTATGTGAATCAATTTTAAAGAAGTTTTTTGCAACAAAATCCTTGAGATCTTCATGATTCGGAATGGCACTTATCAAGGCACCAAGATCTTTGTAAGCAATGCTGCCTTGATCTTTTTCAAGTAAGTGGATAAACATTCTCAAGTCTCCCGATTTCTCAAACCAAGGCCTAGGAAGCTTGATGGCCATGAGATAGAAAGACTTTTTGGCCTTGTCAGAATTTGTAGCATTAACTAATTTTAAAAATTTTCCTCTAAGATTTTGGAAATAATCATAGCACTTATAGTGATGGCAATTGGCCATTGCCGCTAAGTACATTTCGACTTGAACTGTGCTCATCTCCCCTTCTTCAAGTGAAAGATGAGAGCAGCCGCCAACAGAAATAAGTTTGCCACAAATATAGTAGATATCATCTCCATAATGAACGTGATACCTTTTGAACTCTTTCTTTGAACGATTTAAAATACTTACAAGTGAACTTCGGTATTCAATAGGCCCATTTAGAGAGCTTAGGATTTCTTTTCGATCACAAAAAGTATTTAAATCACAAGGAGGTTTCCAATCAGAAACTTCAATTTGTGTTTTTTCATCTTGAATATTCTGCTGCTGACACGAAGCAAAAACAGTTAAGATAATAAACATGATGCATGTTTTAAAAGTGAATAATTTAAGTACCATAGGCGCTGTCACTGTGCGTATAATTTGTTGACTTGTCAACTCAATCTAGCTAAATTCAAGCTTACCTCTATTATTAATACAATTCGAATGAGATGTGAAATATGGCACTAAAATTTTCTAGCGCAGCTGACCGCTTGATGGACATGGCAGCAATGCTAAAATCTAAAGATCTTTATCCTTTTTTCCGCCAAATTGGTGACTCAGAAGGAACGATAGTAAAGATTGATGGAAAAGATCAAATCATGATCGGTTCAAATAACTACCTAGGCCTAACACATCACCCTCACGTAAAAGAAGCGGCCATTAAGGCCATTGAAAAATATGGAACTGGTTGTACAGGATCTCGTTTCTTAAACGGTAACCTAACAATTCACGAAGAACTTGAAGAAAAGCTAGCGCGTTACCTAGGACACGAAAAAGCTCTTATCTTCTCAACTGGTATGCAAACAAATCTTGGTGCTCTTTCTGCTATCTGTGGCCCAAGAGACTGTATGCTCTTTGATTCAGAAAATCATGCTTCAATTATCGATGCCTCTCGCCTAGCAATGGGAACGACATTTAAGTATCGCCACAACGATATGGAGTCTTTAGAAGAGCAACTTGAAGCAAATATTGATCGCTTCCAAAAAGTAATCATCGTTGCAGATGGTGTTTTCTCAATGACTGGTGATATTGCAAACCTACCAGAGATGGTTAGACTTGCTGAAAAGTATGGTGCTTATATTTACGTCGACGATGCTCACGGTATCGGTGTTATGGGAGAAAAAGGCGCTGGGACAATGAACCACTTTGGTGTAACTGATAAGGTTCACTTAAACATGGGAACATTCTCAAAGTCATTTGCTTCAATTGGTGGAGTTCTTTCAGGTGATGCTGAAACAATCAACTATGTAAAACACCTAGCAAGATCTTTCATGTTCTCTGCTTCAATGGCACCATCTGCTGTAGCAACTGTTTCTGCATGTATTGACGTTATTAACTCTGACGATACAATTCACGATCGCCTATGGGACAATGTTAAATTCATGAGAAATGGTTTCCAGGAAATCGGTTTCTATACATACAACTCTCAAACTCCTATTATTCCAATCTTTATTGGTGATGATGTTAAATCAATGCTTGTAACTAAATTTCTAGGTGAAAATGGTGTCTTTGCAACTCCAGTTGTACCACCGGCAGTTCCTAAGGGTGAAGCATTAATCAGAACAAGTTACATGGCCACTCACAACAAGAGTGAGCTAACAAAAGTTCTAGAAGTTTTTGCAAGAGCAAAGAAAGAGTTTGATATCCCTTCGACAATGGGACACTAATTATATTTTTAAGGAGATAAGTCTATGGCCATTTATATCGAAAAAGTTGATATCTTAAACGATAAAAAGGCCCGTAAAAGATTTATTGACGTCCAATTTAATATTTATAAAGAAGACAAGTATTGGGTTCCACAACTACGCATGGAACTCAATAAACTTTTTAATCAAAAACATCCTTTTTATCAAACAGCGCAAAGTGCCTTTTACATTGCAATTAAAGATGGAAAAGATGTGGGCCGAATCATGGCCATCAACAATCACAACTATAACCAGTTCCATAGCACACAAGAAGCTCACTGGGGATTCTTTGAGGCCATCGATGATATCGAAGTCTTTAAGTCTCTTTTCAATTGTGCAATGGAATGGGGAAAATCACTTGGCCTTGAGCGATTTATTGGGCCATTTAATCCATCAACAAATTATGAATGTGGAACACTGATTAAAGGTCATAATGAAATTCCAGTTCTCATGATGATGTACAATTATGAATACTATCATCAATACTTAAATGAGCTTGGTTTTACGAAAGCAAAAGATCTCCTGGCCTACCATATGAAGGCGGATTTCGAGATGCCGGAAGTAATCAGAAAGATTGCCTTAAGAGCGGAAGACAAGGCCAATATTACTTATCGTACAGTTTCTAAGAAAAATTGGGCGAAAGAAATTGATCTTATGTATAGCATCTACAATGATGCTTGGGAGCAGAACTGGGGCTTTGTTCCAATGACAAAGGATGAGTTCTACGCCATGGCAGCAGACCTTAAAACTGTTGCTGACGAAAAACTAATTCTCTTTGCCATGGTTAATGGTGAAGAAGCCGGTTTCATCGTGGCCCTTCCAGACTTCAATCAAGTCCTACATAAAATTCCAGATGGAAAGCTATTTCCAAAAGGTATTTTTCAAGTTCTTCGTGCACCAAAGCTTATAGATGGTGTTCGAGTTATTACGATGGGTGTGAAAAAGAAGTATCGTCTGTATGGACTTGAATCAATTCTTTATTACAGATGCCATGAGAATATTAAACAGTATAAAAAATATAAGAATGTAGAGATGAGCTGGATTCTAGAAGATAATATCAATATGAATAAACCACTCATTCGCATGAATGCTGTTCCTTACCGAACATATCGAATTTTTCAAAAAGAGTTATAATGAAAGTCTTAGTTACTGGTGCAACTGGTTTTGTCGGCTCACATCTTTGTGACAAATTAAATCAACAAGGACATGAGGTGTTTGCTCTTGTGAGAAATCCTCAAAAGGCTCAGTCTTTAAACTTACCTGGCGAATATATCCAAGGTAGCCTTGAAGAGGCCTCAATCAAATCATGGGTAAGCGACCTACCAAAAGACTTAGATTGCGTTATCCATACTGCGGGAATTGTTTCAGCAAAACACTCTCTTACTTTTGCAAAGACAAATCACATTGCCACAGAGAATTTAATAAATCGCTTAAAAGTAAAATTTGAAAATATTCATTTTATGCTAATTTCTTCACAAGCTGCGGCCGGTCCTTCATCGCAATTAGTTGATGAAAGCATCGAATGCTTACCTGTTTCGGCCTATGGTCACTCAAAGCTTGCTGCAGAGATTGCAGTCAGAGAACTTTCTCCAGAGAGTTGGAATACCACAATAATCCGACCTCCAATGGTGATAGGTCCACGTGACAGTGCCGTTTTAGATGTTTTCAAAATGGTTAAGGGGCGTATTGTTACAGGCCCAGGACTTAACTTTAGAACGAAGAAATATAGTGTCGTTAATGTTTTTGACCTAGTCGATGCAATCATTCTTTGTGCATCTCAAGAGCAAACAAAACAAGAAACTTATTTTGTAACTTCCGTAGATGAAGTAACTTTTGAAGAATTAATCAATGAAATTTCGAACGCTCTAGGAGTTCAAAAGGTTATGTTTATGGCATTACCAATTTGGCTACTAAGAATAGTTGCGGGAATTATCTACACTCTTCCAATTCACCTACCTCTTACTGGAGATAAGATCAATGAATTGGAGCAAGATGCTTGGCTTTGCAGTAACTCAAAGATTAAGGCACTTGGTTTTGTCCCTAATTATAATTTAAAGGACACAATTGAGATGACAGCGAAGGACTACAAAGAGCGTAAATGGCTCTAACTTAGTCTTCCTTAGGTCCTGTCACAGTTCTAAAAACATAATCCCATAATGGTGAGCTTACACCGTACTTAGCTTTCTCATGTCTAAAGTGATGCTGAAGATGAAATTTCTTTAAGTAGCGCCCCACCTTTCCACTCATTTTAAAGTGATGAGTTGCATAGTGAATATAGTCATAGCAAAGATAGCCTATTGTGAAGAAGGCCATAAAACCTGGCATATAAAAAGCTGGAATAAAAAGTGAAAAGAATAGCCAAATCAGCCCCATGATCAAGATCGCTGGCACAGGCGGCATAACAAGCCTTGTCGGATCATTAGGGTCATCATGATGTAGCCCATGAAACAAGAACACAAATCGCTCTGAAAGTGGCCCAATAGGCTTTAAATGGAAAACAAAACGATGAAGTAGATATTCTGTAAGAGTCCAAATAATTAAACCACTAACTGCACATAGAATCATTTGTAGATGAGTGTAACCAAGTTCAAAATATGAACGATAAATTAGAAAACCAATAAATGGCGCCCAAAGCACTAGTGGCACAATTGGATGAACATGGGTAAATGACTCAAGAATTGGATTTTTAAATATTCTAATTGATTCGTACTTTTTCACAACTTCTACCTGATTAAATATCCTCTATTTCTACCAAAAAAACTCGCTCAAGTCAGCTTTTAGCGACCTAAAATGTCCAGCTTTAACCCATATGAACGTGAATTCAAAAGTAATAAATTTTTGTGATGTCAGAAAGTAGAAAAACATATTTTATAGAGTGTGTAAATACCCTACTACAAGGGAGATAGAATAATGGACTAAGTTAATTTTTGCTGCGAGCTACTGTAAGAAAAAATCTCTTGTGGTTTCTGTAAAATCGAATAAACTTATTAATAAGCAGAGACAAAAAATTAAAGACACTTCGGCGTTTCGGGAAAGGACTTTTTAGGAACGTCGTTTTTTTTCAAAATCATCTCAATCAATCTTAATAATCATTTAACTCGTTCTAATTTCTTCAATATATGGTTTCCATTGGCCCATCCACTGATTCATGGACGCATTAACTAGTGAATTACTCTCTGGATGTACATTTACACTACAATAAGTAAGACTTAGCGTATCTTGGTGCTTTCCAGCATCAATCGATGGGATATTATTCCAAGTTCCAGTGTTGAAATAATAACGACCTTCTGGGAATCGCCTCCACTCTTGTAAATGGGTATGCCCCATAACAACAGTATGAATCGAGCTATCGCGATCAAGAATCCTTCTGGCCATGCGCTCATAGCGTGGATAAATTGTGATCTGTTGAAGAATTTTTAAGTTTGTTTTGAAATTCGAGTTCTGTCGTGTGTAATAATTCGAGTGAGTCTTAATGACATAGTTAATACACGTGATAAATAGGCGCCAAAAGAATCTTGTATCATTAAAAAGACACCATTTAACATATGAAGACATAGGCCTTACTTTATCAATATAAGGACGCTCTTTTTTAAGCTTTGGTAGAACGTTAATGCAAAAAAGAGAACCCCACGGAAAGTTCAATATATCCTTGCCACCAGGTCCGCGAATAAATTGTTTTGCCTTTGGTACAGTGTTTACAGCTTCAAATCGATGCCCATGTTCAACGTGTAGGCCATTTTCTAAAAAAGTTTCAGTAAAGATAATATTATCACCACAGATTTTTGAAAACTTCTCTTGTGCACCTTTAAAAAGCATACCAACATCGTGATTTCCTACAACATAGACAACACGCTTATGTGGCGCTCTTAAAAACTTTTTAAGACCTGCAAAAAAACGAGGGTGTCCTTTAGCGATATCCTCAATCTGTTTAATAGTCATTGCCTCATCGACGACATGAGTGAAAACACCATCTGAATCGATTTGAATGAGATTTAAGATATCTCCATTCATGATGATTGTTACAGGTTTCGAATAATATTCATTCGTTGAAAAGTAGTCGCAAAATTCATAGAAGCGATTGTCTTCAAAGAAATCTTCTAAGATATTAAATTCACCGTTTTGCAGGTAACTACCTTTGCCTAAATGGAGATCAGATAAGATTAGATACTTCATATTTATGAGTCTGCAACACAGACCTTGCCACGTCCAGACTTTTTTGCTTCATACATCATTCTATCGGCCATTCCGATAATTTCATTACGTCCTGAAGCGTTAGTTGGGTAATTGGCAACACCAATTGAGACACTCAATTGGACATCTTCATCCTCATGAGTATTGATTTCAAGCTCTGCCTCTATTTTATAAACAGTAGACTTAACTCGACTAAGAATTCTTTGTCCGATCATCTTAGCATCTTCTAACGAAGAGTATGGAGCAAGAACGACAAACTCATCTCCCCCATAACGATAACAAAGATCATCCTCTCTTACAGTAGAACGAATTGTTTCTGCGACCTGCTGAAGTAAGCTTGTTCCAATCAAATGGCCATGGCCATCGTTGATACTTTTAAAGTAATCAATATCGATGAAGATAAGAGAGAATGAACGTTCTAGTGCATCATATTCTCTAATAGCAGCATCAATATCACTTTTAAATTTTCTTTGATTATAAAGACCTGTTACATCATCAACGTGAGCAAGGGCCTGTAGTCTTTGAAGTTCTTTTACTTGTAAAAGACTTCTAAACTTCGATTGAATATAGTTTTCTAATTGTCTAAAGATATCTGAAGGAAACTCTCCATTCAATACAAGATATAGACTTTGACTTCCATTGAAGCCGACCTCGACAAAGCGATACTTATCACCTTCTATTTCAAGATGAAGCTTTTGTGTCTTTAATGCACCCATTAGTTCTTGATAGACCTTACTTGGATACTCTTCAATAACTTTATTATTATAGAAATCTCTAATGATTGGATTTGAGGATTCATTATCTAACGTCGCAAAAACGAGTGGCGTTTTTGAATCAAACTCTGTCTTAATGAAATCGCGAAAAGACTTCAATACGATATTGAAATTATGCTCTTCAACATTTTGACAAATAAATTCTAAAAGTGCTTTATACTGTTTTTCCAACATACTAATTTTTAATCATCCAGTTCTAGTTCATCATCTAATTCTAATGTATCAGCAACTACATTCAAAGAGCCTCTTAGATTACTAATAAGGCGTTCAAGTTTTTGCTCAGCTAAAACTCTTTCCTTCTTTGCTTGCCTCTCATTAATTGCAACGTTTTCCATATTAAATTCAAGAGTATCAATTTTTCGCTTAAGCTCTAAAATCTTCTCATCTCTTGCTTTTATTTTATTATCACTATCGATGGCCATAAGTTCTAATTGACTTTCTAGCTCTTGTTCACGTGCTCTAACACTTGTATGATCGATTTTTAAGCGTGTCCCAATTTCGGCCATCTCTTCTCTCATGGCCTTATTCTTAGCTTCACTAAGCTCTAGCCCATGCTTGTATTTATCAAGAAGTGATTTCGTTTCCTCAACTTCAATTGCATGTCGCTTTTTAGCAATCGAAAGCTCAATATTTTTTTCATCAACTTCTGTTCTTAAGCTTAACGAATCTCTCTTAAGAAGCTCAATCATTGTTTTTAATTCATTTAGTTCAGTTAAAAGTTTAATACGATCTTCTTTTAACTCTGTAACAGTTACTCTTAAATCAAGTAGCTGCTCTTCACTTAGGGAGCTTAAAATGTGCCCAGGGTGAAAGTTAATATTTGCACTAACGTGATTCGATGCTGGAGCGGCCGGTGCCGATGCAACGAAATCATGGTGCTCAGAAGCAGCAGGAGTTTCAACCGAATCAAATCCCCCAAGATCAATATTGCCAGTTTCTTCAGTTGGTGAAACTGCCGTTACAGTTAAGGTCTCATCTGGAGAATTATACTGCTGGTGATTTGCATCAACCATTCCATCAAGTTGGGCCATTGTATCTTCTTGGCCAACAGAAGGAAGTTCCACTTCATTAGTTGTTTCATCATCAAATTGATCAAGATCATCGTCTAGCGACATATCAATATCGGCGTCGAGATCATCAAGCTCGGAATCGAGATCTGCATCAAGACTATCAAAGTCATCTAGATCTCCCATATCATCGAGTTCACCTAAATTATCAAGGTTACCAAGTGAATCTAATTCATCATCTAAATCTTCACCTAGTGACATCTCAAGATCATCAAGGTCCTCATCTAAAATATCACCTGAATCTTCTTCAAGGTTTACTGAAAAGTCATCAGCTGTTTCTATTTCAGATTCAGCACTGGCCTCTACGGCATCAATTTCTTCATCGACTTGTTCTAGCTTATCTTCAACAATAATCGGGTTATTATCCAGATCCAAGTCATCTTCACGAGCTGCATCTAGAGAAGCATTTGGAATAGTATCCCCTTCTTGAGTAAGGTTGATGGTAATACTAGATGAAAAATCCATATCAAGATCAGTTGGAGAATCTGCATTTACTGGAGCATTTTCTACGATATCATCATCACCACAAAGATCGATGGCACTGACATCATCAAAATCTAGCTCAATACCTTCATCCAGTGGGGAGCTGTCTTCATTATTTAGCTGAGAGAAGTCAATATTAGTATCAACAAGAGTTAGAGAAGTCTTCTCTTGTGCGTCACTGCTACTATCAGTATCGCTTCCAAGAACTTCATCAACCGCATTTTGAATTTTCTCACTTTCAGCGAGTAATTCTTCCTGTTGCTTCTTTTCTGCTGACATAATTTTCCCCATCGCGGCCATGCAAAACGTATGAAATTTATTTAAATATGGCCTTTTCTTAAATCCTTACCATCTACTTTTCGCCTTTTTTCGAAAAAAGTTGAGTACTTACAACGCATAAAGTTATTTTATCGAAAGTTATTTTACTTTTTGAGGCATAAAGACTTGAGAAGTGATTAAAAAATGTTCTACAATATTAGGTAGTTATCAAATATAAAGGCTTTTCATGATTAAAAAACTATTATTTTTATCGACTATTTTTACATCTACTTTTTTTTCAGTAAGTAGCTTTGCTCAAGAATTTTTTCCATCGAGTCTACTTTTATTAAATGATTACTTCGCTCATCATGTGATCGTTGCAGAAAAGTCGACTCATACAATCTACCTATATGAAAATAATAATGGCCTGCCACGTTTAATTAAGACATATCAAATGGCCACAGGTCAGAAAGTTGGAAATAAATCATTTCAAGGTGATCGTAGAACACCAGAAGGTGTTTATCATTTTGAGCAATTCATTGAACATAAAGATTTAATTAGAAAGCATGGTGAGCTTGGAGCTCAATATGGGGTTGGAGCATTTGTTCTTAACTACCCTAACCCAATTGATAAAGCGCTAGGAAAAACAGGTGGCGGAATTTGGCTACACTCAACAGACAACGAGCCAAGAATTGACAAAGGCCTAGACTCAAAAGGTTGCCTTGTTGCTCACAATGTAAACCTAATTGATATTTCAAAATTTATTGAAATTAATAAGACAAATATTGTCGTTGTTCATAACTTAAAATTCTTTAACAAGGAAACTTGGGAAAAAGAAAAGAATGAAGTCCTTGATACTGTAAATGGTTGGCTAACAGCTTGGTCAACAGAGAATATCAATGACTACTTAAGCTTCTACTCACGCACAGATTTTATCGATCCAACTCGTGGACGTTACAATTCATTTGCACAGTATAAGAAGGCCGTATTTGCAAACCCAGGGACTCCTTCAATTCAGTTAAAAGATTTAACTGTATTAAAAGCTGATGACTATGTTGTCGTAACGTTCAAGCAAGACTACACTAGTAATACAATTAACGATATTGGAAAGAAAACGCTCTATTTAAAGCGTGACCCTTATTATAAGTGGAAGATTGTCGCGGAGAGATGGCAGCGTATTCCAATGGATATTACAAACGAGAGGGAGCACTTAAGTTTTGAACCTTCACAGAGGTTCTTTACTTCGCAAGACCCAAAACAAATTTTCACACTGAATCTCACTTTAACGAGACCGTATAGCGAAAATTAAAAGGGAACGGGATGTCCACACCATCAAGTAGTTCAAAGGCAAAGAATAATTTGTCTTTCATTCTTTATGAAAATAATAAAGTACCAAGATACTTACAGCTTTCTCCTCGCGAGTATAAAGCAATCATTTATGTACCAGTTGTTCTTACTGTATTTTCTATATTTGCCTTAGCTGGCTCATACTTCTACACGAAGAATATTGAAAAGCTTATCAAGGCCAAAGAGCCATTAATTATAAAAAATCTAAGAGATGAGAACTCGACTCTGGCACAAAAGAATACTGAGTTAACAACTCTGAACCTTGACCTAACAAATCGACTTGCCAATGAAACGATTAGTGCAGTTAGTGCAAGTTCACTTAATATTATTGCTCCAGTAAAAGGTCAAAAAGACCTAACGAGTCCGGCCAGCATTAATATCGAAGACTTAAAAGTAACTAAGAAAGATGATAAAGCGGAACTTAACTTTAATATTATCAATATCACAAAAGATAATAATAGGGTTTCTGGTTATATCCATATTTTCTTATTCGATGGGAATAACTACTTCCACTACCCTGAGGGCGGTGACTCAATTAGAAATTTCTCACTTAACTACACAAAGGGTGAATCATTTGCAACATCACGCTTTCGTCCTGTAACAGCTAAGTTTGATATGCCTAAGAATAAAACAGTTATGTTTAAGATTTTTATTTTCAACCGTCTTGGCGATATTGTTCATCAGCAATTATTTAGAGAAGAAATTAAGTAGGGCCTTACTATGGATTTAAGAGATCAAAATTTTACATTCGTTGGAATTGGCTCAGTTATTAAGGGTGATATTGTATTAAATGGCCCTTCTCATATTTGCTCGACTATCGAAGGCGATATTCAAATTGATGAAAAGCATCAACTAACAATTGAGCCACAAGGAAATGTCCAAGGGCGTATTCGCTGTGGGGACTTAAATATCTATGGTGTAGTAAATGGAGACATAACTGCTCAAGGAAAAGTTAAGGTCTTCCCTACAGGAACTGTTAAGGGACAGATTGTCGCTAAGAATATTAATATTGCTCCAGGAGCAAAGGTTAATATGCAAGGGCATACTTTAGAATCATAGAAGTGATTTTACTAGTTAGCGTATAAGCCGATCGATAATTCCACGTTCAAATTTAAAAACAAGACCTAATGAAATTAGATTTTCATGTCCATTACCATTTTCTTGGTAAACATAGCTTGTATGAAAATTAATTTTTCTGGTTATACGAAAAAAATCATAACCAATACCAATTCTTAATCCACCTAGTGTTGTATCTCTTCTAAGGCCATAAGTATTGGCCGCTCCAGCAAAGATATTTCCATCAGAATTTCCTTCAATAAAATCATTAAATGAAACAAGGGCATACCCTAATTTTACAGCAAGTCTCTGAATTGGATAAAAATGAAACTCAAGTCCATAGATGGCAAGCGATTGAACTGCCACTCTATCAACACCACCATGTTTAATGTCGCCGCTTAAATCAATTCTTGTATAGAATGCCTCGATTCCAGTAACACGATTTCTTACCCCATAGGACAAATTATAGCCAATACCTGTAGTTGCCGTATCATATTGGTCCATTTTATCATTTGTCCCAATTCCAAAAACACCATCAAACCTTAAATAAGATATATCGGCATTTACCTGAAGACAGAGAAATAATAAAGTGAATAGTTTTAAATATTTAGCTAAGCTCAATTAACCACCTCTAAGCTATTGTAACAAAAAGAAAATAAATTTTCCTGAATCAAGATAAGTGGAAGTTTTTTCTCAATTTTATCTATTTAATTACCCAATTAACTTTATTTTAACTATGGCCCGATTCTTTAGGCATGAAAAAGACAAAGCTAAATACATGTATCTTATCCTTAACACTTTTTATGAGCTTACTCTTTGGTATGGCCTCATGTAAGGAAGTAGAATCTGTTATCAAGGCGGAACCCTTACCTGCACCAAGTGGCAATTATCTTGAACCTGGAGATATCATTGTCATGAATTATACTTCTGACTCTATCGTTCAACTTGATAGTAATGGGTTTTTTAAAAGAACGATCTATCAAGCAACTGGCAACAGTGTTCTTTTGATGGCCCTTGGTTGGTCGAGTGAGACAAATCAACTTCTTTTTACTACTGATGGCAATGACCGCGTACTTGGTATAAATGCCTACACAGGCAAGGTTTCTGATGTCATTGTGCACACGGGACTAAATGGTGCATTAAGAGGTGTAACAGAGCTAGCAAATGGAAATATCGCAGTTCTTGAATCCAACGCCCTCGAGTTATTTACTCCACTTGGAGATGGACATCAAAGAGAGACTTCAGGCTTTCCTATTGCAAATATCATCAATACAGGACAAGGCATGGCATCACTAAGTGATGGTGGCTTCATTATTAGCTCACGTGGCTCTGATCAAATAAGAACTTATGATGAAGATGGTGTTCAACAAAATAGTGTCGCAGGGCCAGCAGGTGCAACTGATGGCTACTTTGCTATAGAGCTTGATAATGGTGATATTGTGGGTATTTGGAGTGGTGCAACTGATCAAGTGATCGAATATGATAGCTCTTTAACAGCAACTGGAGCAAGTTATAGCAATACGACTTACCTTACAAATCCTAGAGGTGTTGCCCAGCTACAAAGTGGTAATATTATTGTTTCAGATTATTCATTTAATCACTTAGTGGAAATTGATATTAGTGATTATTCTCTTGTAAGGATAATTGGGCAAGGCCTCTCAGGCCCTACCCATATTCTGGTTGTTCCAGATTATTAATTATAAAAAGTTTTTGTAAGAATAAACTTTGATCTTTGCAATCTTCTTTAGGGCATTCATCATCTTCTTATCACCAAGAACAACTATTTGAACCTTGTCATAAGGAAATGCTGAGTAAATAGTCTTTGCAACATCCTCTTGCGTGATTTTATCAACTGAGTTCGTGTACTCTAGAAAACGCTTAATATCCACTTGAGAATTATCAAGGCTTACTAACTGTCTCATAAAGCTTGATGGCTTTTGAAATTGAAAAGCAAATCCACCTTTTACGGCCTTTCTTACCTTTTCAATTTCTTCCATCGAAATATTCTCTGCCTGAGAATTGTCCTTTAGAATTTTGATTACTTCTTGAACCATCTGATTAACAGTTTCTTCTTTTGTAAAAGTTGAAAGAATTGAGCGGCCATAGTCTTTTTGCATACCAGCTGTTGCCCATGCAGAATAAGTTAATCCTCTTTTTGTTCTAAGTTCCTTTACAAGAATTGAAGTGAAACCACCACCTAAGTATTGAGACATAAACTCTAAATTCTCAAAGCCTGGATCTTCTTTCTTGGCCATGTAAATTCCAGCTCTAACTTGCGCTTGGTTCGCTTTTGGAACTTCAACAAAGTGAATAAGTGGCTTTTCTGGATTGAACTTCTTGATCTCTTTTACTTCAGTATCTAAATTTCTAACAAAGCTTGCTTTAGAATCAAAACCACATTCATTAGTAACAATATTTTTAATCTTTAGGATTGAGCGTGGACCAGTGATATAAACTTTCTTTTTAACATCATCTCTAAAATATTTCAGACGACTTTGAAGATAGCTTCTTTTAATTCTCTTAATATCTGCAAGTCTTCCCCTTACATCTGATACGTATGGAGTCCCCTTTAAGCTTATAGTACGAAATGCTGTAGAAGCTAATTCACCATGATCTGAAACAAGATTCTGTCTTTGGGCAGTAAGAGATTTCTTAGCTTTAGATAGTTCTTGAGCAGGGTAAACTGCATCTCTAAAGATATGACAAATTTTCTTTGTAGTAGGAATAATGTCTTTAGCAAGTCCATTATATGAATAGCTTGAGAATTCGTGAGTTACATTTGAAGAAGTTGAAACCCCATAGAATTCTAGGTTATCTGCAATTTCATTAAGGCTAAAACGATTTGTTCCACTCTCAAGTAGATCAAACATCATCTTAGTTACACCTTTAGTACGGCCATCTTTAATTGCACCATCAGCAAAGAATATCGTTACATTATAAGTAGGGAATTTATCATCTTGAATATAAGTGACATCGATATTTTCCCATTTAAATTTTTCAATTTTATCGACTAGTTCATTGGCATTAACACTCATGAAAGTCGATGCAATGATTATTGATTTTAAAATTTTATTCATAGCTACTAATCCCTTCATCCTAGTTACGATCCCAAATTGATAAGAAAACATAATCGTTTCCAGAAATATAGCGACGACAAACATCACGAACTTGATCAACATTCATCTCACTATAACTCTTAAGCTGTTTCTTATATTCTCTATAGTCTCCATTAAAGAATTCAGAAGAACCTAGGAAACTAGCTAGGCCATCATTAGTCGAAATTGCTTCATAGTATTGTTTAAGAAGCATATTCTTAGTCTTTTGAACTGCTCTTGGAGTAATGGCCTTTTCACATGAATCCTTTAAAGACTTTAGAAGTTTACGACGAGTGTCCTTGATACCTTTCTTCGGAAGTAACTCTCCTCCAATAACAAAAATACCACCATTTTTTAGGTTGTAGTTGTATGAGTAAACCTTAGAGAGTCTTGGGTTTTTCGAAACAACATAGTTCTTTACTAAGTAAGAGCTTGTACCTGTTCCCAGAATATCTGAAAGAAAATCGAGAGCGTAAGTGTCTTCGTGAGTAACTGAAACAGAAGGGAATGCAAGTCTAAACATTGGGTTTTTCGACTGTCCTTTTAGACTTCTTACATATGGAAGCTTACCTTCTCTTTTATATCTACCAGCATCATCAAGCTTTGCCTTCTTTGTATCAAGAGTCTTATTCATTGGAATTTTACCAATAGTATCTTGAACCTTTGAAAGAATTGCCGAAGGATTAATATCACCAACGATCACCATAATGGCGTTATTTGGAGCATAAAAGTCATGATAGAACTCAAGCATTTGTTTGCGATCTAACTCTTTAACATCCTTTGCGTCCCCTATGACAGACCCTCCATAAGGAGTTCCATTAAACATGGCCTTCATCATAGCGAGGTGAATCTTACCACTTGGTCTATTCTCATAACGCATCTTTCTTTCTTCAAGAACAACTTGTCTTTCCTTTTCAAAAGGAACTTCTTCAAGCATGAGATTTGCCATTCTCTCCGCTTCAAGTTCAATCATTTTCTCAACTGTCTGAGCTGCGATATTCTCGTAGTAAACAGTATTATCAAATGTTGTATAAGCGTTAGAATTACCCCCATAAGTTTCGATATAGTCAGAGAAGTATTCTGCTGGATAGTTCTTCGTTTTCTTAAACATCATGTGCTCTAGAAAGTGTGTCGCTCCAGTTGTCCCCTTTCTCTCATAGCGTCCACCTACATCATAAAAAGTATAGATCGAGGCAATCGGTAATTTCGAATCACGAACAAGTAGTAAGCGTAGGCCATTTTCTAAAGTGTGTTTCTGAACATCAATATTTAGTTCTAATGAACCTAGGCTTAGGTCCTTATTAGAATGTTGATTTTCATTTGTAGATGAACACGATGAATTTAGAATAAGAGCTGCGGCTGTAAAGACAAATAAATTAATTGCTTTAAACATCAAATCTCCAATAAAAGTTAATATAAATAGCTTAAAAACTTATGATTTTCTTGGCAATATAAAGTTATGAATTTATTAGTTACGTTCCTAGGAACCGGAACAAGTACAGGTATTCCAATGTTAGGCTGCAGCTGTCCAGTTTGCACAAGCTCTAATAAACACAATAAACGATTGCGTACTTCATTTTTAATCCAACAAAATGATACCACAATTCTCTTTGATACGGGGCCAGATCTTCGCACGCAATTATTGCGTGAAGGCGTAAAGGATATCAGTGCAGTTATTATTTCACATGCCCATGCTGATCACTTGAACGGCATTGATGATATAAGGCCATTCACCTTTAAACACCCTATTAACCTCTATACAGACCAAAATAGCGCAAATATTATGAATATAAGATTTAGCTATATCTTTGGAAATAATCCTGGTCACATCGGATCAAGTCCGAGGCTTTTACTCAACGAAATACGGCAAAATACCATAAGTAAGATTTGCGACTTAGATTGCGAGTTCATAAGTCTGCCACATGGCAATGGGACAAGCTTAGGTCTTATTATTGGAAAGCTTGCCATCATTTCAGATTGCCATGAGATCCCGCAAGATGAAATAGAAAAGCTACGCTCTTACAAATTAGATTCTCTCATTATTGACTGTGTGCGACACAAGCCTCACCCAGCTCACCTTTATGTCGAAAGAAGCTTTGATTACATTAGACAAATAGGGGCCAATCATAATTACCTAACCCACATGGGCCACGAACTTGATCACGACTTATTGCAACAAGAGTGCGATGCTCACTTTCCAGATGGAAGTGTCAAAGTTGCTTATGACGGGCTAAAATTCGAGGTTTAATTTATTGTAATAGCATTTGAAAACAATTATATTTGCCTCATATATTTTATGAGTATTTTAACGCCTTCAATTCAATGGAGTTTTTATGATTATTGGTGTTCCTAAGGAAATTAAAAATAACGAAAATCGCGTAGGTCTAGTTCCAGGTGGTGTAAGACAACTTATCCACGATGGTCACGAAGTATACGTAGAAACAAATGCAGGAGTTGGAATTGGTATTTCTGACGAAGCATATATTCAAGCTGGAGCAAAGATTCTTCCATCACTTGAAGAAGTATTTGAAAAGTCGACAATGATCATTAAGGTTAAAGAGCCTCAACCAAGAGAAATTGCTCTTTTAAAACCACACCATATTCTTTACACATACCTTCACCTTGCGGCAGATGAGCCACAAACAAAAGGTCTTATGGAGTCTGGATCGACATGTATTGCATACGAGACAATCCAACCTGCAGACGGATCTCTTCCACTTCTAACTCCAATGTCTGAAGTAGCAGGAAGAATGGCAACTCAAATTGGTGCCGCTTACCTTCAACTTGATCATGGTGGTAAAGGTATTCTACTTGGTGGTGTACCAGGTACAAGAAGAGCAAAGGTAACTGTTATTGGTTGTGGTGTTGCAGGAACAAACGCAATTAAAATGGCAATGGGTATGGGTGCAGACGTAACTGCAATCGATCTATCAACTAAGCGTCTTGCTGAGCTTGATGACCTATTTGATAACAGAATTACAACTTTATTCTCAAATATCGACAATATTGAAAAATCAGTTCAAGAGTCGGACCTTGTAATTGGTGCAGTACTTGTTCCAGGTGCAAAAGCTCCAAAGCTTGTAACGAGAGAAATGATCTCTAAAATGGAAAAAGGTTCAGTAGTTGTTGATATCGCTGTTGACCAAGGTGGTTGTATTGAAACATGTAAGCCAACAACTCACCAAAACCCTACTTTCCTAGTAGATGGTGTTGTTCACTACTGTGTTGCAAATATGCCAGGTGCAGTTGCTCAAACTTCAACTTATGCACTTACAAACGTAACTCTTAAGTACGCTCGTATGATCGCAAAATACGGTGTTGAAGAGTCAGCGATGATGGATGAAGCATTTAAGAAAGGGATCAATATCTACAAAGGTAAACTTGTGTACAAGCAAGTTGCTGAAGATCTAAATCTTGAATACACTCCACTAAATCTAAATTAAGATTTGAAATATTGGCCCCTACCTGGGGCCATTTTCTTACCAAAAATCATTTACCATCTAAATTGCCTTACTAAATCAGTGTTATTTTTCTCAAAATATCTTACATTTAGAGGTTAATTTAAAATTTACCGACGTATTTTTTTCAATTTCACCTAAAACTCGATAGAAATTATCAACTGTTATATTTTAAGGGGGAGAAATGTCAAAAATTCTAATCGGGCTAATGCTCGCATGTTACACTCTCGCTGCGAATGCAAGCGATCATCAATTAAACTTCTCATTCAATGGTGGAGATAATGATGTACAAGTACTAGCTAAGGAAGTTGAAGTTACTAAGTACAAGGAAGAGCCATACGAAGGGACATGTTACCGCCAAATACCATATCAAGAAAATGAGTGTGGTTATGAAACAGATTATAGAAGAGAATGTCGTTGGGAACCAGGCCGTCAGGTTTGTGAAACTGAATATGATTACCAATGCCGTTATGAAACGAGATATCGTCGTGAGTGTACGAGAGGTCCTTCGAGACAAGAATGTCGTACAGTTCCGGGACAAAGAATTTGTCGTACAGTGAATGGAAGACAAGAATGTCGTCAACGTGATAGCCGTCGTGTTTGCGAGACAGTCCCAGGGCGCGAAACTTGTCGTTCAATCCCATATCAAGATCGTGTATGTGGAAATGTACCAGTAAGAAGATGTCACACTCGTCCAGGACGTAATGTATGTGACAATGTTCCTTACCAAAAATATGTTTGTCGTGATGTAACAAAGTACCGCTCAGAACCATACTCATGTACAAAGACTCGTACAGTTGCATACAAAGAAATGGAAAATGTAACTCACAAAGTAAAGGTACAATACCTTGGTGCAGTTGATAAAGCTGATGCAAATTTCACGCTTGAGTTTAGCAACGAACTTAAGAGCTTTGATACACTTGTACAAAACTTAAATAAAGAAGCAACTCAAATTAATTTCCAAGTTTCAGACTTTACAAAAGTTTCTGATTACAATTATGAGTCAACTCTTAAAGTAGAATTCTTTGACCTAGATGAGGCGAAAGCTCCTATTCTAGTAAACCCTGAAAACGTAAAAGTTGGAGTTAAAGGTCAATTCGAACTGGAGCTTTCAAACTTTACAGAAGGCATGCAAGAGCTAAGTGCAGAAATTGTTATCTATGACAAAGAAAAGAAGAAGATTCATTTTAAGAAAACAATCAATCTTCTAACTTTTAATAAAACTCTTCTTGATAATGGAAATATTCTATTTACAGAAGAATTGAAAAAGCACGGATTTGAAAAGATTAAGAAATTTGCTCTTGGGCCATTTGAAAAGGCACGTGAGTTAAAGGTTACACTTACATTCTTTCCTCTAGTATCAAAAGTACCGGGACAAGAACTTAAGTCAGTGACACACACACTAAATACAAAAGCTAAGTTTTAATAAATTGGCCCTTATTTAATATAAGGGCCTTCTTCAATATTAGGGAATTGATGAAGGCCACTTATAATAAAGAAACCCTCTACTGAGCGTAGGGGGTTTTTCTATTATTTTCTCCTCACAATAATCTAGTTAAAAGAAGTTATATTTAGTCAAAATGTCGCTAGGCATTGTTTACGGAGCGCTAAATGCTACGTATCATTTTAACTAAATAAAAATTAATACATTTTAAGTAAAGGGAGAGAATAATGCTTAAAAGTTTAATGGCCACATTAATCATGGCCGCACTTGTCGTATCGTGCTCGGGAAAGAGCAGCGCAAATAAATCAACCTTTGTTTATTGTTCAGAAGGCTCACCTTCTGGGTTTAACCCACAATTCTTAACAGATGGCCCATCACATAATGCGGCCGTTTATCCTCTATATAACAGACTTGTAAAATTTGAGACAGGCTCGACAAATATCATTCCATCAATTGCTGAAAGCTGGACAATTTCTGAAGACCAACTAACTTATACTTTCAATATCAGAAAAGATATTAAGTTCCATACAACAAAAGATTTCAAACCGACTCGTAATCTCGATGCAAGTGATGTTGTGTGGTCTTTTAATCGTATGTTCGATAAGAATCATCCTTACCACAAAGTTAGTGGCGGTATTTATGAGTACTGGGATGGTATGGGAATGAGTAATATCATCAAAAGTATCAACCAGACAGATAAGCACCAATTACAAATTACTCTTCATCACCCTGAAGCCCCCCTACTTGCAAACTTTGCAATGGCATTCACAAGTATTCTCTCTCGTGAGTATGGTGAAAAAATGCTAGCGGCCAAAACTCCTGAAGTTCTTGATCGTAATCCAGTTGGAACGGGACCATTTATCTTTAAGTCTTATCAGAAAGATACAATGATTCGCTATGAGGCCAATAAAGAATACTTTAATGGCGTACCTAAAATTAAACGAATGGTTTTCTCAATCACTCCAGACCCATCAGTTAGAACTCAAAAGCTAGTGGCCGGAGAATGTCACTTAGCGACTCAACCTGCACCTACAGATATCGCAGCACTTGATGCGAACAAAGATATCACTGTTCTTTCAGGGCCAGGCTTAAATGTTGGTTATCTTGCTCTTAACACTCAAAAGAGGCCATTTGATAATATTCACGTAAGACGCGCGATTAATTATGCATTAAATAGAAAGACATATGTTGAGCCAATTTATCTTGGGTATGCAACAGTTGCTAAAAACCCAATGCCACCAACAATCTGGGGATATAACAACGATATCAAAGACTATGACTACAATGTAGAGATGGCAAAAGAAGAACTAAAGAAAGCAGGGTTACCAGATGGCTTTAGCACGACTCTTTGGACTCTTCCAGTTTCACGTCCTTACAACCCAAATGGAAAGAAGATGGGTGAACTAATGCAAGAAGATCTTGCAAAAGTTGGAATTAAAGTTGAGCTCGTTACTTATGACTGGCCGACTTACTTGAAAAAGGCCCACGCTGGTGAACACGCAATGCTACAGATGGGATGGACGGGAGATAATGGAGACCCTGACAACTTTCTCTATATGCTACTAAGCTGTGAAGGAGCAAAGGCAGGATCAAATTATGCTAATTGGTGTAATAAAGAATACGATAGCGAAGTTATTGCGGCCAAGCGCTTAAGTGACAAGAAAGAAAGAGCTGTTCACTACATGAAAGCTCAAGAAGTATTCAAAAAAGAAGTTCCTTGGATCACACTATTTCACTCAACAGTACACCGTGCAATGAGAAGTAATGTGAAAGGATTTAAGATTCACCCATTAGGAAATGATATCTTCGATAAAGTTTCATTAGAATAATATATGAAAAAATTTTTACAAAAACGCTTTCTACAGCTAATCCCAACACTTATTGGGATTAGCTTATTTTCTTTTATCGTTGTCCGTTTAGTTCCTGGTGATCCTGTCCTACTTCTCTTAGGAGAGCGTGGTGCAGATCCCAAAGTCTATGCGGCCATGCAAAAAACACTTGGCCTTGATCGCCCCATCTTAGAGCAATACTTCATTTATATGAAGAATATTTTCTCAGGTGATTTTGGCGTTTCCATTGTGACCAAGCAAACTGTCATTAATGAGTTCTTTTCGCGTTTTCCAGCGACTTTAGAGTTGGGAATTTGTGCTATGATCTTTGCAATCTTGATTGGAATACCAGCAGGAGTTTATGCGGCATTAAAGCGCAATTCTTTTATGGACTATTTCTTAATGGGTACTTCACTTGTTGGCTACTCAATGCCAATATTTTGGTGGGGTTTAATTCTTATCATTATCTTCTCAGTTAACATGGGAATTACTCCAGTATCAGGCAGAATGGATGTTCTCTTTGATGTTCCAAGAGTTACAGGTCTAATGCTAATTGATACATTAAACCCAGAGGTCATTTCACTTGATGGTTTTGCACCTTTTACTTCTGCACTAAAGCACCTCATTCTTCCAACAATTGCCATGGGAACAATTCCCCTCGCCGTTATATCAAGAATGACAAGATCAAGTGTACTTGAAGTACTCAAAGCTCCATATATCCAAACAGCAAAGGCCAAAGGTCAAAGCTATCAAAAGATTGTTTGGAAACACGCTGTACGAAATGCACTGATTCCTATTGTCACAGTAATCGGTCTTCTTTTTGGAAGTATTATTACTGGGGCAATTCTTACTGAAACAATTTTTTCTTGGCCAGGTATTGGACGCTGGCTAGTTGCAAGTATTCACGCAAGAGATTATCCAGTTATCCAAGGAGGAATTCTCTTTATTGCTCTGATGGTAATTTTCATCAATATGTGTGTGGATATTATCTACTCAATTGTTAATCCAAAAATTTCAGGTTCAAAATAATGGAAGTACAAAATTCAAATGTAACAACAATGGAAGTCTTTAAGGAATTTATTGATCACTTTAGTGACAACAAAGGGGCGCTCTTCGGTCTAGCTCTTGTCTTAAGCTTTATCATCATTGCTCTACTGGCACCTTTAATTGCACCACATGGAGCAAGCGAGATTTTCCCAGGACAACTTCGTATACCTCCATTTTGGGCAGCGGATGGCTCTATGCAATTTATCTTAGGTACAGATGATCTGGGTCGAGATGTTCTAAGCCGACTTATCTATGGAGCTCAAATTTCTCTCTTTGTTGGTATCTCAATTGTTTTGATCTCAACTGTAGTAGGAACAATGCTTGGCCTTCTTGCTGGATACTTTGGAGGCAAAACAGATGCAGTGATCATGAGATTCATCGATATTCTTATGGCCTACCCAAGTATCTTACTTGCTATTATCGTTGTTTCTGTAATTGGCCCAGGCCTAATGAATGCGGTTTTTGCTGTTGCCTTAGTAAGTGTACCTTCGTTTACACGACTTATTCGTGCAAATGTATTAGAAATAAAAAATCTTCAATACATTCAGGCAGCAAAAACATTTGGTGCCTCACCTATGCGAATTATGCTTAAAGAAATTCTACCAAATTGTATGGCAACACTCATTGTTCAAGTAACACTAGGCCTTTCAGAAGGGATTCTTTCAACGGCCGCACTTGGCTTTCTAGGCCTAGGTGTCCAGGCACCTACTCCAGAATGGGGAATTATGCTAAGTGATGCCAGACCTTACATTCAAAGTGCCCCATGGCTTGTGACACTTCCAGGTCTTTGTATCTTGGCCGTTGTTTTGGGACTGAATCTTTTTGGAGATGGCCTAAGAGATGCACTTGATCCGAAGCTTAAACGATAGAAGAGAAATATATGAGTTTATTAAAAGTTAAGAATTTAAATATACACTTTAAAACAAAGAAAGGACTTATTCACGCCGTTCGAAATGTTTCGTTTGAAGTTAAAGCGAGTGAAACACTTGGAATCGTTGGTGAGTCAGGTTGTGGAAAAAGTATCACGAATATGGCAATAATGGGCCTGCTTGATGATAATGCTGTCGTTGAAGCAGAAGAATTAAGTTTCAACGGAGTGGATCTGCAAAAACTTAATGAGAAATCGTGGCAACAGATTCGCGGAGGTGATATCAGTATGATCTTCCAAGATGCCATGAGTAGCCTAAACCCATGTTATACAGTTGAAAATCAGATTGAGGAAGTTCTTCTCATTCACGAACCAAACTTATCAAAACAAGAACGTAAGGATCGTGTTGAAAGGCTATTAATTCAAGTTGGAATTCCTGCGCCTAAAGAGCGCATGAAAGCTTACCCACACGAGCTATCTGGTGGAATGGCCCAACGAGTGATGATTGCGATGGCCATTGCTTCAAGCCCAAAGCTTTTAATTGCAGATGAGCCAACAACGGCCCTTGATGTTACTGTTCAACAGCAAATTCTAGAGCTCCTAGATGAGATTCAAAAAGAAACAGGCATGGCCGTTATCTTTATCTCCCACGATCTTGCTGTCGTTAAAGACTTCACGCAAACTCTTCAAGTTATGTATGCAGGCGAAGTCATTGAAAAAGGACCAACAATGGCCGTCATCAATTCTCCTCGCCACCCCTATACATCAGGACTATTGAAGTCAATTCCTTCATTTACAAATGATATTAACGCTCCCCTTTACTCAATAAAAGGGATGGTTCCAGACTTAGGTGATCGCCCTACAGGATGTCAGTTTAGAAAGCGATGTGAATATGCGACTGAACAATGTGAATTACTCCCTAAACTTGTCATTCATGATGATCGCTCTCTTCGTTGTATTCACCCATTAAATTAAGAATTAGGTATAGATATGATTGATACAATTAAAGTAAATGATTTAAAAAAGTACTATCCTGTCGCAGACAAGTTTGTAAAGGCCATCGATGGCCTAAGCTTCACTCTTCAAGAAAAAACAACTCTTGGAATAGTTGGGGAATCTGGTTGTGGAAAGTCGACTCTTGCAAAATGTCTTATGGCACTTGAGCAAATAACAGATGGAAGTATCACAATCGGTGGTAAAGACTTCTCAACTCTTTCTTCAAAAGAACTATACAAGTCCATTCAAATGGTTTTCCAAAATCCACTCGAGTCACTTAACCCAAGAAAAAAAGCATGGGAAATAATCGCTGATCCTCTTCTTATCAATGAGAAAGTAACAAAGAAAGAAGCTTTTGAGCGTGCATGTGAACTTATGGAAACAGTAGGCCTTCGTCGTGCTCATGCTCACAAGTACCCACATATGTTTAGTGGTGGCCAACGTCAAAGAATAGGAATTGCCAGAGCTCTTATTTTAAAACCAAAAGTTTTAATTCTTGATGAGCCAGTATCTGCTCTTGATGTTTCAGTTCAAGCGCAAGTTTTAAATCTTTTAAAAGACCTTCAAGAAGAATTTAATCTCACTTATATCTTCATCTCTCATGATCTCTCTGTCGTTCGCTATATAGCGGACAAGGTACTTGTCATGTATCTTGGAAAGGTTTGTGAATACGGAAAAAGTGATGTCATCTTTACGACTCCACTGCATCCTTATACGAAAACACTTCTAAAGTCGGCCCACGCGGTAGAAAACGAAGTGATCAAGGCCTTCCCACCACTTAAGAATGTGGAGCTTCCATCACCTCTTAATCCACCTGCTGGATGTAACTTTCATACTCGCTGCCCACTTGCAGTTGAGCATTGTAAAAGCAAAGCACCAGAGTGTCGTCATATCGACAGCAGAGATGTTTTTTGTCACGAAGTTATTGAGAATTAATCATGATAAAGGCTTCCGTCAGGAAGCCTATTGTAATTATTTCAACTAAACACTATTTATATCCTAAATTTGCTATAAATCCTCAAACAATAAATTTGAAGGATAAACATATGAAACTAATCGTTACTCTAGCACTAACATCATCCGTATTTGCTGGCTTTTGCGCTGACGAGGCGCTATTTGATCCAAGCTGGCCAGGGAATAAAATTTCTAATGTCATAAAATGTAATCGCGTGAAAGCGAAGTCTTATGTCCTCGAAAAGAACTTACTTCTTGGCGATAGCGCTTGTTTTGGAATTATTAAAGAGCAATTCTCGGAATACAAGAACACAACGTATAAAGTGTCTTTTTGGGATACTGAAAAGGGTTATGAAGGACTGAGTATTATCCCAACAATTCTTGAAAATGGTAAAATGTTTGAAAAAGCTAAAATCGAAGTTAGTGACAATGGCGACACACACCTCTCATACAGAGACCCTAGTCGTGGTTATACAACTGAAGTTGATTTTAATCTTGACGACCCATCTATGATGAAGGCCCATGTTTTTAATAAAAGGCTCTTTTCGAAGAAGTCTGTGGAAACAGCTGAATACGAATGTGAATTTGAACTCTAGTTCATAAAAAAAGCCTCGCAATGCGAGGCTTTTTTTATATGTAAATTTGAAAAATCAAATTACTTAATTTCTTTGTGAAGTGTGTGCTTTCTTAAGAAAGGATTGTACTTCTTAACTTCAAGTCTCTCTGGATGAGTCTTTTTGTTTTTAGTAGTTGTGTAACGAGATGGAGTTTGTCCATTCTTTCTCGCTTCTGTACACTCAAGTGTAATAATAACTCTTGGCCCCTTTGCCATAACTGCCTCCTAAAATATATAAAACTTTAAAATTGTTTTCTCTAATTTATACAAATTACAATTCGTAGGTTAGAAACTTACTAGAAATACATTGTCATGGCAAGGGCCAACTGCTAAAAATACAGCATGGAAACACAAAATCTTGTAAATCTCAAAAATTGGAACTTCGCCCACTACAATAGTGAGCACTTTAAATCATTCATTGGAATGACTGGAGATATCCAAGAAGTTGATGGCCAAATAAAAGAGCTAATCCTCTATTCTGTTACAGTTGTGGACGGTGAAGATCTTGAGGTTTTTCAACGAGATTTCAGCTCTTTAAAGAGCGCCATTGATTTTATCAATGAAAAATATGGACATTGGCAATTTAACGACCCGACAGATAAGTCTGGAGGTGGCTGCAGCTCTTGTAGCGCACATTAAAAATGCCCATCTCAGCTATGGAAGCACTACATTAGATCTTGACAAATGGTCCTATATGGGCGAAATTGCTCAAATCTCTAATTAATACTAAATCAGCATTGTACCAAGCAATGCAAAAGATAACGAGGTTTAAAATGAAAAAAGGTATTCACCCAGAGTACAGAGACGTTCTTTTCCATGACATCTCTGCAGACACAAAATTTGTAGTTAAATCAACAATCAAAGCTGATTCAGAAGAAGAGTTTGATGGGAAAACTTACCCATACGTAAAACTTGATATCTCAAGTCTTTCTCACCCATTCTATACAGGAAAAACTAAAGTTCTTGATACTGAAGGTCGTATCGATAAATTCAGAAAGAAATTTGGTACTTCTTACGCTTCACTTGGGAAGAAAAAGTAATTATCGAATCAAAATTTTCGAATATAAAAGAAGCCTCGCATTGCGAGGCTTTTTTATTTATAATTTAAGATATGAAATTTCTAATCACTATCTTTATTGCACAGCTAAGTTTTGCCAACCTCGATAACAAGATCAATTATATCGCCGACATTCTGTTAAAAGAGCAATACCTAATTAATGACTCAAAAGAACGTGCAGACTTTGTTAAAAGACAGCTGATAGAAAAGTCTGCAAAAAGCTTAGACAATAAAAAGCTTGAAAAAATCATTGATGACAATACAAGCTTCGTTGATATCAAAGAAGAAATAAAAAAACGTATTAAGGCCAATTATACAGAAAATGAAGTGAATCGACTGATGGCCATTCTTGAAACAAAGGAAATGAGAAAACTTGCCAAGGATGTCCTTTCAAAAATCTTAACAATGCCCCACTTCAAGATGGATAAAGAAAAAATTATCTACGAAGTCAAAGAGCTGAAGTCTAAATAATCTTAAAAATAAATTATTTATTTTATCAGTAAATTACATTTCATTATTTTCATAAGTTAGCTCTCTTAACCAAAGACAGCCTAAAGAAACCCCTTTGTTTACAAATACTTACACACTCTCCCGACTAAAGAAATAAAGTATATTTACCGAATAAAGTGAAACTGAACATGTATCACTTAAGGGGGAATAGTGAGTAAATTATTAAAAAGAGTATTTCTACTTCTATCTGTTTTATCACTTCTAGCAAGTTGTTCTTCTATCAACTCATATCAAGCAAGAGAGTATGCTGAGTGGAAAGCAAAAGGACTTGAAGTGAAAGAAAAAGATGAAACATTGGCCGCAGTTTTAAATATCCTGCCAGGTGTAGGAGATTTCTATAATGGCGATGTACCTAATGGTGTTGTAAACCTACTCTTTTGGCCACTGTCAGTTGCTTGGGCACCTGCAGGTGGAGCACAAGGAGCAAAGGTAAGAAATTATCATGCAACGAAAGCACACGTCGACTCACTTGAAAAAAATAAAAAAGCGCTTCTAAGTGAACTTGATACCGCCTTTATGACTAATATGATTTCAAAGAAAGCCTATATTATTGGAAAGCAAAAAATCACAAGTATGGATTTAATCGAGTTTAGATCAGGCGTAAGACTTCAGGACGTCCTGACAGCACCACTTAATCGTCTACCAGCTAGTAAAAAGTAAATATCTAAGGGAGTCTTATGCTCCCTTATTCAACACCTTCAACTTCAATAGTCTTTACACGAACAGTAGAATTTTCAAGTTCCTTATCAATTGTATAGCGAACACAAATGCCAGAGGAAATCTCTTCTAATTGCTTAACAACTTTCTTCTTAAAGAGTTTCTTAGGAACTTCTAAAGTCACAGACTTATTATTTTCATCACAGACATCCCAAAGGAATGCGTGCTTAACATTTTTCTTTAAACGAATAATTCTTGCTTTACCGCTCTTATCTTCAATTTGGTTTAATGCATAGAAGTGAATTGTTGCAGGCATGACCTTACGATCTAATTTTGCAACTTGCGAAAGAGATTCGAGCTCGAAGTCCAATGAAGTTTTAATTGATTGGTGACACCAGTCATCGATCCCTTCAAGAGGACAAGTCCCCTGTCCCATACATGGATATTGAATTTTATAATCGATTAAGAGAAGCTTCTTTCTTAAAGCAAGAAGGTCTTTAAATACATCTTTTGTTCCAGGTTCAATACAAATGATAAATTTAGGATTGTAGCGCTTAATAATCTTAAAGGCCGCAGGCATTCCCATTTCATTGATCGAATTACCAAAAATAAGAGTTCTTGGAGCATCGTCAACATTTGGTAGAGTTTGAGAAAAACCAATTTTAGGATTTTGAAAATACTCATTATTAAGCTTATTGGCCTGTTCAATCATAAGCTTAGATTCATCAACTCCTGTGAAAGAAAGAGCATCCGAAAAAAGCTCACTTGCCGCAAAAACATAAGTTCCAGGTCCTGTTCCAATATCTAAGATGTGAGTTTTAGAAATTTCGGCCTTCATCTGCTCGCTTAAATGCTCAGTTAAAAACTCAAGCTTAAGAGCATTTGTTGGAAAGTAGAAAGATGTATAGGCACTGATTAAATCCTCATCAGAGTAGTTATTCTTAAGCTTAGTACGCTCACTAGTAAATTGTGTCGACTGAGTCCCAATAAGTTTTGCAAGTTGCTGCTTATTAAGATTTGGATTTAAGAGACTCTTTAAAATTTTATCGTATTCAAACATTTCCACTTCCTAAAAAAAAGGCCCAAGAAATCCTTGGGCCCGAATTCAATATTCTTTTTAAAAGATTATACTATCTTTTTTCTGGTGCTACGTAATCTCTCTCATTTTCACCAATATAAACTTGGCGAGGACGAGAAATACGTGCTCCATCTTCTCTCAGTTCTTTCCACTGAGATAGCCAACCTGGTAAACGACCTAATACGAACATTGCTGTAAACATATTAGTTGGGATTCCAAGTGCTTTGTAGATGATTCCTGAGTAGAAATCTACGTTTGGATATAGATTACGCTTAACGAAGTACTCATCTTTAAGAGCAACTTCTTCAAGACCTTTTGCGATATCAAGAAGTGGATCTTCGATTTTAAGCTTAGTAAGAATTGTGTCACATGCTTTCTTGATGATTTTTGCACGTGGATCAAAGTTTTTATAAACACGGTGACCAAATCCCATAAGACGGAATGGATCGTCCTTATCTTTCGCTTTTTCGATGAACTTTTGGTAATCACCACCATCTTTCTTAATCTCTTCAAGCATTTCAAGTACAGCTTGGTTTGCACCACCATGTAATTGTCCCCAAAGAGCTGTAACACCAGCTGCAATTGAAGCAAATACGTTAGCATGTGAAGAGCCTACAACTCTTACAGTTGAAGCTGAACAGTTTTGCTCGTGATCAGCGTGAAGGATTAGAAGTGTATCAAGAGCGTCTGCTACGTCTTGGTCTACTTCACCATCAAACATTAGATTTAGGAAATCTGCTGAGTAATCTAGCTTAGCATTTGAAGTTAGTGGGCTTTTTCCCATCGTCTTGCGATAGAATTGCGCCATCATAACTTTTACTTGTCCCATTAATTGAACAATAGCCTTGTTCTTAATTTCTTCAGTTGCTTCTGGATCTAAGAACTCTGGGTAGAAACCACTTAGAGATGAGATCGCAGCAGCTAGTACACCCATTGGGTGAGCTGAACCAGGAAATTGGTCGATGATTTTTTCAACGCCACCTGGAAGCTTGCTGTTAGCTGAAATTTCTCTGTTGAAAGTATCTAGCTCCTTAACAGTTGGAAGCTTTCCATTGTAAAGAAGGTAAGAAACTTCAGCAAAGTTTGAAGATTCAGCAAGTTGTTCGATTGGGTAACCACGGTATCTTAAAATACCTTTCTCTCCGTCTAAGAAAGTAATCTTCGACGTACATGATCCTGTGTTAACAAAACCAATATCTAAAGTAATAGCACCTGTTTCTGCTCTTAGCTTTGAGATGTCTAAAGCGACTTCGTTTTCAGTTCCTACGATCACAGGAACTTCAATAGTTTGACCATTGATTTCAATTTTTGCACTATCGGCCATTTTATTCCTCCAAAATTTAAGTTGGATATAACTTAAATACGTTAAAAAACACGAATTAAATTAAGTAGATACATATCTTTTTTTGCTAAATCTGTCGACACGTCTTGCGTCTAAAATGCACAGCGTTGCATTAATTTTCCCAATTATCTGGGTCTTGCTGCCATTTCATAAGAAGCTCATGGCCTCTTTCATCGATCAATTTTTGCGACAAACAAATATCGGCTAATTGATTAAGATTTATTAAAGAAAAAATCTCAATACCTAAATCTTTAGCAACCCTTTTAGCATTGGGAGTTTGATAGTCGACCAAACACAGCACTGAGTCTACCATATGGCCCTGATCGCGAATGAGTCCAATGACTTTTTCGATACTTGAGCCTTGGTTAACCAGGTCTTCAACTAAAAGTAATTTACTATTTTCGCCAACTTTTCCTTCCACTATCTTACCCGTGCCATGGGCCTTAGGCTTTGAGCGTACATAATTCATTGGCTCGCTACGATAAAATGCTAATGCCGCAGCGTGAGAGATTCCAGCAGTTGCAACACCTGTAATGAAGTCATATGAAAAGTTATTCTCTTCAATGAGTTCACTCATGAGCTCAATTGCAAGCTTCCACATTTTTGGATCAGAAGACATAAGGCGATTGTCACAGTAAATAGGCCCAGTCTTACCAGAAGCGTATTTAAATGGATTTTGTGGAGAAATTTTAATTAAGCCAAATTTTATCATCTCTTTTACAAGAGAGATTGTCTTTTCTGTCATGCTAACCCCTTTAAAATAGTTTAAACAAATTTATCCATCTTAAAAAGTCGAATTCTTGTATAATTATCAATTGATTATTAATTTTTTCTCCTAACTAAATTTTATTATTTCAATAACTTACCGATGCGGGAGATATATGAAAAGAAATTAATGATTAGTTGATTAAAGGAGTACGTTTTTGAAAGCATTATATATTTGTGATGAAAAAGATGAATGGGGATACATTAGAGATTCTTTCTCAAATTGTTATCCAGATATCCAACTTCATTGCGCAATGAGTGGTGATGATGCAATTGACCTTTTAAGCTTTGAAGGTCCTTTTGCCGTGATCATTATTGAAGTAGCTCTTAAAAATGAAGATCCGTCTCAGCTAGCGGGAAAGATTCTTTCGATTACAGGTCAAAGGCCATTTATCTTTATCGGTATGGAGGCCATGATCAAACAAAAAATTCCAGATGCACTCTATGCACGAAGTGAATCGAGCTCGGCACTTTTTCGCCCAATTGAAGAAGAAGATTTTATGGGCGCAGTTAACAAGGCCCTTGCCTGGGTTAAAAGTGAAGACTTCGGCTCTAGCATTGAGGAATTTGAAGAAGACGATTTATTGCCAATGAAGATTCGTGGCTTTTATTTATTTGATACACTCGCCTACGATGTCTATTTAGAACTAACTCAAACAAAGTATACAAAGATCATATCGGCAAATAAGAAATACTCTCACGCAACAATTCATTCTTATGCGAGAAAGAATATAAAAGTCCTTTATCTAAAAAAGAATGACTACTTAAAATTCTTAGAAGAAGGAATAGAAAACCTCCTTAAAACTTTTGAAAGCAAGAAAAGACTTAAAGACTCAGAAGTTATTGAAAATCAAATTAAGGCCGTTCTTTTGATTCATCAATATGTTAAAACCGTTGGCGTATCAGAGAATGTAATTAAACTTTGTGATGAAGTCATTCTTTGTAGTCGTGAAATCATTCTTGAAAATAAGAAGTATCGTAATGTCCTTTCGCTATTTCCAAAAGGGCCATTTGATATTGCCACTCAATCAATTATGACACTTTATTTATCACACTTTATTTTACAAGCTCTTGGCTGGGCCTCTGAGACATCAAAGAAGAAACTTGGACTGGCCTCACTTTTATATGATTCAATGCTTGAAAATGAAGACCTTGCTTCAATTCAATCATTAGAAGACCCACAGCTTAAAATGTTCAAAGAAAGTGAGCAAGAAAGCTACCGTCTCCATCCTCTTAAAGCAGCTGAGATTGCACAGTACTTTACAGGTTACCCTGAAGCAGACTTTGTCGTGGCCCAGCACCATGAAAAACCAAAGGGAGATGGCTTCCCTAATAAGTTAAGTACAAATAAATTAACGGCCCACTCGTGTGCATTTATCCTAGCAAATAACTACATTTTAAAACTTTGTACAAGTACAGGCGGCAAAAAAAACTTACTTAATATCTTTAGAGAAATTAAAGAAGTTTACAACCAAGGTAACTTCAAAGACCCACTTAATGCTCTACAAAGGACGATACTGTAAATTAAATTTTTCTTAAAAAGCGGAGTCCTTTGCTCAAACAAAAACGAGGGATTTTTAATTTACATTTTTCTTAGTTAAGTTAAACTCTTTGTATTGTTTTACAAACATCACAATATTAAGGAGTTTATTGATGAAAAAACTATTATGTGCAGCACTTTTTACAGTTGTTACTTCTTCAGCATTTGCAGCTCACGGACCAGCAGGTTGTGGTCTTGGTTCGGTAATTTTCGAAGGTAAGTCAGGACTAGCTCTTAACGTTCTTGCAGCTACAACAAACGGTATCCTAGGTAACCAGACATTTGCAATGTCAACAGGTACTCTTGGTTGTGAAGATGCAAAAACAGCACGTGTATCAGCTGTATCATTTGTTGAAAACAACATGATCGCACTTTCAAGCGATATTGCTCGTGGCGAAGGTGAAAGTCTAGATGCATACCTTGCTCTAGTTAATGCTCCAGCAGCAAACAAAACAAACCTAAAGCAAAACTTTGATAAGATTTTTGCTGAAAATGCTGACGCACAAACAATCCACAATAACATCCAAACTGTACTAGCGATGTAATACTTTGGCCTACAACTTCGGTTGTAGGCCATTTTTCCAATACGCCAAAAATTGATTTTAGAATGAAAAAATATTTAACTGCAACATTTCTCTTCTTTGCTCTAGGGCATTCTTCTTGGGCATCAACAGAGCTCGAAACTTTTTCTAAGTCACAAAGGTGGCTAAAGCTCATACGATATGAAAAGAATCTTTTCGGTTACGAGTCCCTAGTAAAAGCGAAGGAATATTTTCTTTCTGAAAATGGTATGACATCACCACTAGAGGAATTGAAACAAACAATTTCAGGTGTTGAATCCCCTCTTGTTAAAGACATGAATAATCATCCGAAGTGTCTTTTCCCTGCAAGATTCATGCTCTTAAAAGAACATAGGCTAATTGAGCAATCATTAAATTTGTATGATTGTCCTGCTTATCAAGACTATATAAAGAAAATCGATATCTATTCAGTCTCTATTATTTTTTCTTCTTACTTTATAGAAAAGCCCGCTTCAACTTTTGGTCACACATTCTTTCGTGTTCGTTCAAAGTCATCTAAAAGCCAAGATAATGATCTCTTAGATTACGGCGTGGACTTCAGTGCGAAAGTCGATACTAGTAATCCCCTCGTTTATGGCTACAAAGGTATTTTTGGTGGCTTTAAAGGCATGTTTGCTATGATGCCATATTATGTAAAAGTTAAAGAATATAATAATATGGAATCGAGAGATCTTTGGGATTATGAATTAAACTTAGATAGAAAAGATCTTATTTATTTTCAGGCGCACCTCTTTGAAATGAATCGAGCTTATTTCGACTATCTCTACTTCACTAAGAATTGCTCTTACCACATTCTAGCGTTTGTCGATGCCATTAGAACAGATTGGAAGCTGATTGATAATATCGATACTACAGTTCCTCCAGTTGATACAATCTACGCTTTATTCGAACAAGACAATATCGTAAAGAATATTAAAGTTAGACCCGCTTCGTATACAAAATTAAAAGCGAGGTATGATGAGATGAATCCAAAGCAAGGAGCACTTTTCAAAAAGCTTATCAAGGATTCTAAGAATATCAGCGACATCAAAGATAATGTTGATGAACTATTTGTCTTAGATACTTATAATCTTTATATCGACTTTAAGAATGCTGATGTTGATGCAACGAAGTCTTTAAAAGATAAAGAGAAGAAAGAATACCGTACACAAAAATTTCGTATTAATAGCAAACGAGCAAAATTAGCTTCAAAATCACAAGATATTAACTATGATTTTTTAATGCCTAAATCTCCGGATAAAGGCCACTCTACAAATCGTTTTAGCCTAGGTCCAAGCTTTGATAGTAATGGAGAATATCTAAATATTGAGTTTCGTGGAGCACTCCACGACCTACTCGATAGACAAAGTGGTTATCTTCCCATGTCCACAACAGAGCTAGTTAATATAAAGTTAGATTATAATCGCTATCAAGAAGATCGACTGAGGTTAGTCGATATACAGCTTGCTCGTATCGATGCCTTAAGACCTGTAACAGTTTTTGCAAAGAAGCTTAGTTGGCAATTTAACTTTGGTTTTGCTGAGAGCTTTACATATCAAAGCCGAACATTAAATCCCTACTTAGATTTTGATCTTGGTTACACTTTTGGTAACGAAGTATTCGCACTAGCAGCATTTATAGCAACACAAAACTCTTATATCTATGAGTCAGACTATGACTATGCTCTTACTTATGGGCCAAAAATAAGGCTTATCTACTCGAGTAAATACTTTTCGTGGCAAGGTAGTTATCAATATTCATTTAGAAATGACACTCGCTTAAATAAGCAACATGAATGGAATAGCGAAGCAAAGTTTCACTTTACCAAGGATGTTAGCTTAAGACTTGCCTACCAATACTATGATGAAGTTTACCAAAGAGCGATGGCAGGACTAAATTTCTTTTACTAATCGAAAGTAAACAAAAAAACATGACATTTGCCACACACAAGTAAGATCGCTATAGTTTTAAAATGAAAAAAGTAAGTATTGAATTTGAACAACAAGCCTTAGCACAACTAGCGAATACTCCCATTGAAGTTCAAGATGAAATTAGTTGTTGGATAAATCTTCTTTCAGATCTAGGTATCGATAAGGCACGTGAATTCAAGATTAAATACGATGGGCCTCTCAATATTGAAATTGATGAAATCAATAATATCAGAAAGATTCAATTAAAGGATAGCTGGCACGCAATCTATACCCTCGAACAAGATAGTGTCACAATAAAAAATTTAGTAGATATTGCTTAAATCTTAATCGTCGCAAGTGTTTCGATGATCTTCTTATACGTGTGCTTAGTAAAGCGCTCACGTAGCTTAGTTATTACATCTTCAACATTTATTTTTTGGCGATCTTCAATTCTCTGGTAGATTTCTTCTGTAAATGCTTCAGCAATAATAAGAACCTTAGCAAGTGGAGAGATATCATCTTTAAAACTTGTCGCAAAACCTAGTCCATTTGATGTTCCATGGTGTTGCATGATAATAACATCGGCGCCAAGTGGACATGCAGGATAGCGCCTAATTGCATCTGCTGCTTCAGCAGCATGATTGATAATGATTTCCTTATCTTCTTCAGAGACTTGAGGATCAAAAATGATCTTATCCTCGTACATTAGATCAGGATATTTTTTATAGACTTGTACTAAGTACATATCGTGGAAATAAAGAACAAATTTTAATTTCTCTTTATGAGCAGGGCCACCCCATTCAACGTTGTCGAGAATATGGGACGAAACGTAACCTGCAATAATTGAGTGACTATAGAGAAAGCCAGATTTTAGCGCTGCTAAATCCTTTAGGATAGATTTTAGATCTGGAACATTATCAATAACTTCTTCCATCGTATCCATACACATTTGAGAAAGCTGGACAACTTCTTTCGTTACCCCTTCATCTTCAAATAGCTGTTCAGCAATGGCATCAATACTTTGCTCCACAAAATCAAGAGATTCTTGTTGAGGAGTTTCAGGAGTCACCTTTTCCATACTTTCAATTAAAAGCTCAGTTACCCTCTTAGTGAAAGCGAAACGCTCTCTTGCAGGTATCAAAAGATGTGAAACATTTTGGTCTAAGAATTCTCTTACCTTTGGCCATACATCACTTTCAGTGTCATATATTTTAGTTGGGACTTTCTCGCCATTATTTTCTAGCATATAGTAGGTATCGCAAAATGCTTTATTAAACGGAAAGAAGAGACGAATTGGCATTTCATATAACTCTTCTGTCACAACGGCCAAAACTTCTTTTGGTGTAATTTTTAAGCATTCAAAAATATTTTGTAGAATGCCAGGGATATCAAATTGATTTTTAACAACATAGTTCTCATCTGGAACGAGATCCCCTTCTCCAATAACAATCGAAGGAATATCGCGATCATTTTCAATAAGATTATGAAAGGCCAAAAGGGCCGTATCTTCATCCCCGATTGAGGCCATTGTTACGAGTAGATCAATAGGAACTTCTGTGTCCTCAATATGAATGAGCGCCTCATCAAGTGATGACGTAAAAATCAGATTCAACTCAGTGTATGTCTTAAGATTTACACTGTAGATTGAATTTAAAACTTCATTGTCACAAATTACTAAAGCAGTTTTCACAAATTCCTCTTAAAATGATATCGTATTTGTCATTGTAACATATAATTACAGATGCTTAGCAACATGCACACAAGGAAAAATATGCAATTTAAAGAAAATGAATTGGTTTTAGGGACAATTATTGAACGCTACAAACGATTTTTATTAGATTTTAAATTAGATAATGCCTTTAAAGAGTATAGTTGTGAACAAACTCTAACGGCCCACCTTGCAAATACAGGAAGCATGAAAACATGTTGGGAGCCAGATTGGAAAGTTCTAATGACCCACTCTGATGACCCAAAGAGAAAGCTTAAATTCTCTGCTCAGATGATTTCGAATGGGGATTCTTGGATTATGGTAAATACAGGCCTTACAAATAAGCTTGTTCAGGAAGGTCTAGAACTTGGAAAATTCGAAGAACTTAGAGGGTATGATTTTTTCAAGAGTGAAGTAAAAATTGGTAAAAGTAGAATTGATTTTCTCTTAAGCAATAAAGAGATCGATAAGAAAGATTTAAAACTTGAGGATCCTAGTTTTAAGTACAATTTTGTTGAAGTAAAGAATGTTACTTTAAAAGTTGGCGACCAGGCCCAATTCCCGGATGCCGTCTCAACCAGAGGCCAAAAGCATCTTGAAGAACTTATGGCAATTAAGGAGCAAGGTCATGAGGCCACAATGCTCTATATTGTTTCTCGTGAAGATGTTAAGAGCTTTAATGTGAGTGATATTGATACAGAATATAAAAGACTTCTTATCAAGGCCAAAGAAGCTGGAGTACAGATTCTTGCCTACCAACTAAATATGAATGAGAAAGAAATCACTGTCGCAAAAAAACTTAAGATTGTTTTATAGGCTTGTCGATTCGAACTTCTCGATATGATTTGCAAGCTGTGAATACACTCGACTCTCATTAGGAATCTTTGTTAAAAGATGATTAAACTTTTGAAGATTATCTTTATTGATGAAACGATATAGCTCTCTTGTAATAAGTGAGTTTTCATTGCTAGCGTTTGAAGCTAGTGTTGTCACTATTTGATCGCTTACCTTATCTTTAAAATCATCTGACTTTGCATATTTTTCAAGCTCTAAAATAATAAGAGAATGAAGATCCTTACCGTAAACACCTTGTGAAAGTTTAACTAAGGCATTTAATGATCTTAGATCACTCTTTTGCGTACTTAAAAGTAAAACTAAGTTCTTCTTTAATTCTTCATTTGAAAGATCGATAAAATCTAGTGCTGTCGTAATAATTGAGTGAGAACGAAAGCCTCTTTTTGACGTAAAGTTATATAGCTGATTAATATTTTGATTAATCTTCGCTGTAATATAATCCCCATACCTATCATAATTTTCAGAAACTTCATCACTTGTGAAGTATTCCTGACAGATACTTCTCATACAACCCTTAAGTTTTGATAACGACTCCTCGTAAGACTTGTAGATATGCATATCCTCAACTCTTCTCTTTTTTAGTTCACGGGCCGTAACATCATCAGATAAAGATGCAATTGAACGTTTAACAAAGTCAGGTGAACGATTAACATGCTTGTATGGATTTGCACCACTACCAAGCTCTTGTTTAAGAGTACTCTCAATATCACTACTAGTGAAAAAGACAAATGCGCCTAATGATGCAATTACGACAGTATGAACTAAGCCTTTAATCATTTCTTTCCTTAAATGTTTAACCAACCTTTTTACTCGTTTCGGTTAATATTAGGAAAAGATTAAGTTTTAGTTTTTATTTATACATAATTTTAATAGGTTATATTTGGGATTTTTTTTGATAATGATCAATTAGTTGTTCAACACAATTAAATCCCTTTATGGACATATCATTTATTATTGATCGATTAATATCTTGGAGAAGCTTAGGCCCTTGGAAAATAAAGGCCGAATAGATCTGCAAACACCTTCCACCATCACGCCAATAATCAACAATATCTTCATACGAAGAAAAACCTCCAACCCCGATGAACTCTAAATGAGGAAAATCCTTCATCTTATCAAGACATGTCTTACGGACCCTACGTGCTTTGGCCAGAAGCAGTTTTCCAGAAACACCTCCTACCCCACGCTCTTGCATTATAGTCGTATTTGTTGCAATGATACCAGTTAGTCTATAGTCACTTGCGACTTTGATAATACTTTCAATTTCATCTTCTTCAATATCTGGTGAAATTTTTAAATAGAGATCGGCCTCACCGTCTTTACGCTCTAAAGCAGCAAAGATCTTCTCTAAGGATTCACGAGTTTGATGCGAACGAAGTCCCGGAGTATTTGGCGAGGAAACATTTATAACGATATAATCAGCAAGATCTTTAAAATCTTGATAAAGACTCGCATAGTCTTCATATGCTAGATTATCAGGTGTATCCTTATTCTTTCCAATATTCACACCTAATGGAATTGAACGCTTTGCTAAGCGTACTTGATTCTTAAGAAACTCTCCACCTTCATTATTAAAGCCCATGCAGTTACGAATAGACTCTTCTTCAATATAACGAAATAGTCTTGGCCTAGGATTTCCACCCTGGGGCCTTGGTGTTACAGTTCCAACCTCAATAGCACCAAAACCAAGATTAGAAAGAAATTCGTATCCACGACAATTTTTATCAAGTCCAGCAGCAAGCCCAACAGGTGTTGCCCACGTTAACTTACCAATTCTTAATTTTAAACTATCAGAGCGATAACTCGGATAGACCTCAGAAAGGACAGGGAATCTCTCCATGAAATCGATTGTAAGATCATGAGCATCTTCGGCGTCTAACTTGAATAAGAAGTTACGGGCAAGAGAATAAATCATTAGTACAACTTAACAAAGTCACCTTCGTGAACAGAGCCTCCGGAGTGTAAGATACCGATTGAAGCATCTGCTCCAATAAAGTCGATAATCTCAATAGTCCCTTTGACTTCTCCCTTGGAAACACCAATAAGGGCCCCAGTTTCAGGATCATAGATATCAACACCTTCAGTTACAACTTTTAAAACATCACCGATATTAAGTCCTGAGTCACGGCCAGCATTGATATAGATATTATTTCCAATAATTTTTGCAACACGTCCGATCCACTCTAGCTTTTGAGCAGTATCAAGAATTCTTGGAATTGATTTTCTAACAGAAACTTTTGTTACATAGCGAAGAAGATCTTGGCGGTACTTTGTTTGTGAATCGCGATCAGACTTAAAGAAGCGGTAGCTGCTATCGTCTGCATAACCATCAAGAGTATCAGTATAGATTTCTTTATTAGAGTTAACGTCATAGATTCTAATCTCGACTTTTGCTTCACTATAGCTTTTTGTGCTTCTAACAAAACCTACTTCATCAGACTTTTCTCTAACTCTTGCTTCGATAATTCGACCAAAAATAACAAAGTTTACACCTTCTCCTTTTGCCTTTCTTGTCATCTGAACAAGCTTTGATCCACCTTGTGAGTAAACCTGCTTCGAAGAACCAAATAATCTAGCTGACATTGGGTCAACAATGAATTGTCCCGTCTTTTGAAGCTCACGGCGAAGCTCTTCTGTTGCGATAACACCTAAATCTTGGCCACCAAATGGAGATTCATTAAAGAAAGTTAGAAGTGCAACCTTCTTTTTAACGCCTGTAAAATGTTGACGCTGAGTCGTTCTCTCTTTTCTTCCGTGATAATCTCTTTTTTGTGGTGGTACTAAAAGAGAACACGATGTTGTAACTAAAACTAAAATTGGTAATAAAAACTTAATCATAGACTTTTTGCCTTAGCTGCTTCCTTATCTTCCTTAATAACTTTTCCACTCTCACCAGCATGAATAATATTAAAAACAAATGGAAGGTTTTCATCTCTTTTAATCGAAGCTTGCTCTGATAATTTTGTATTAGAAAACTTCTTCAAGACATCCATTGCCTTATCTTTATCACCAGAGAAAGTGATACTAATATTGACTACATTTTGAAGAGTCGAAGTAATTTGTGGATCAAAGAAGTAAACAACACCTTCTTCTTTTAACATTCCAGCAAAATCAAATGCCTCATTAATATTATGAGTATTTCTTAATACGATATCAAAAGAGTTCTTTACAGATACTTTCTCCTTAATCGTTCTCTTTAATCCCTTCATTTCTGAGATTGGCAGCTGATAAACAAAGCTTGCAATATCAGAGCTCTGCTTGTGTGGATCAACTGTCGAATACTGTTGTCCTTTGGCCTCAAAATCTTTGAAGTTTACAATCGTACCATCTCTTAAATCAGTAAGAACTAATCCACCAAATGTCTGTATATTAATTTGCTTTTGCTTTTCGTCTTTAAACTCTTTTTCAAGTACGATATCAAGAGTTAGCATAAGTGAATTTCTAAGCTCTTCCTGACGAGTACCAAGAATCTCTCCTTCATTTGAACGAAGGACAACAAGAGGCTTCTTTAGGTGTTCGAAAATTTCTTGTCTTGTTGATGGATTAACAACTTCAATCCCTTCAAGAAAGACACCACCAACACTCTCTCCTAACTCTTTAAGCCAGTGATCTTCGACAACATCTGTAAATTTCGACTGAGAACTTACACCAACTTCTTCCCAAGTTAGATCCTTAAGCTTGTAATTGATATTTAGATAAAGTTTTGTAAAGTTACGTGTTTTACCTTGTCCAATATA
Source organism: Halobacteriovorax sp. RT-1-1 (assembly GCF_047085455.1). Classification (NCBI taxonomy): domain Bacteria; kingdom Pseudomonadati; phylum Bdellovibrionota; class Bacteriovoracia; order Bacteriovoracales; family Halobacteriovoraceae; genus Halobacteriovorax; species Halobacteriovorax sp. RT-1-1. The sequence goes on along the minus strand of NZ_JBKIXZ010000002.1, from coordinate 1,002,868 downwards.
GCGATAGTAAATTTCAGAAACTAACTTACGATTAACTTTTGCATCGATATTATAATAGTGTGTATCTGCTCGTGATAAAGACTTCGACATCTTCTTTACTGTGTATGAAGAAATAATAGAGTTAAATCCACCAAAAGAAGCGCGTGCCTTTAGTCTCTTGCTACGAATTCCCCTTTGGTATCTTTCAAGAGCACTCCCCGTTAGAGTTACAGGGTTGCCTTCAGCATCAACTGCACCAGTTTCACGATCGTAATTTTCTTTAATTGGCGCAAAGTATTCATCAAATTGTGTTTCGTAATTTTGCCAAAAAGTCTTTGTATCAAGACCTAGCTTTTCAAGCTCAGAATCAAGAACGTTGCGAACCGTGTTGGCATAGAGTTGCTCTTTAATAAAAGATAAAGAGTCACCAGGTTTTGAGGTGAACTGTCCCCTTGCACTTACTGATGCTGCAAGAGTATTGGTCGCTAATAATAGCAATAATATTAGTTTCTTCATTATCCATCCCTAGATTAAAAAATATCTTTAAGTATTTTACCCTACATCGCTGATTTTTCCATCAATAATAAACTTCACCGCATCAGCATCAAAAATCTCATTAATTTTTGCTGCCATTTGTGGTGTTGGGTTTACCAGATAGTCATTTCCAAGTGGCATTCTTGCTCTACCTGAATCATGTTCAAAAATAATATGTAGTGGAACTGTTCCTCTGTGACCTAAAATCGTCTGCTTAAGACGGTTCAGACGTCCCTCATTTAGAGATGTCATTGGAACATTCAAACGAACAGAAGATACCCTTTCCTCCGCCTGCTCCTTGAGCTTTTGAATCTTTGAAGGGAAGAATTTTCGCGGTTCCTCGGCCAAATTTACCTGTCCAGTCATAATGATTGGGTCATCAGTAGCAAGGATCTCTTCGTATTGAACGAATGTTTTTGGAAAAATGATACATTCAATTTTACCTGACAAATCTTCTAGGGTAGCAAAACACATGCGATCCCCTTTCTTCGTCATGATATTTTTTCTCTCAACGATCATCCCCGCAAGAACCATATCTCTCTTTGAAGTTCCATCGATATCTTGGATTTGTCCAATTGGCATCGAGGCCATTTGTTCAATAACACCTTGGTAACGATCTAGCGGGTGACCTGAAACATAAACCCCAATTAGCTCTGCTTCATATAAAAGTTTTTCACGGTCATCCCAGTCAGCAACAAATTGAATATCAAGCTGATTAGCACCAGTATCTTCTGTTGCCTCGGCCATATCAAAGAGATTCGTTTGTCCCATCTCTTTTTCTCTTTGGCGCTTTTGCGCGTAGGCCACAACCATTTCCATATTCTCAAGCATTGTTCGACGATTAAGATTTGTTTCACAACCATCAAAAGCACCTACGCGAATAAGTGATTCAATAACTCGCTTGTTAACATTCTTAAGATTTACTCTTTCACAGAAGTCGATGAAGCCAACGAATGGGCCATTCTCCGTTCTTTCACGGATCATCTCTTCAACACCACCTTCACCAACACCTTTAATGGCACCCATACCAAAGCGTAGGTTTCCATCAACAACGTTAAATAGCCAAAGCGACTCATTCACACAAGGAGCAAGAACTTGAATATCATGATTTCTTGCATCGTTAATGATTGTTGTGATCTTATCTGTATTTGAAAGTTCCGTACTCAGGAGTCCTGCATAGAACTCTGGCGGATAATAAGTTTTTAAGTATGCTGTTTGATACGCAATATATGAGTAGGCAACGGCGTGAGACTTGTTGAAACCATATTCCGCAAATTTCGCCATCTGATCATAGAGAGTCTCAGCAATTTTTAAATCGTAATTTCTCTCTTTTGCACCATCGAGGAAGATCTGCTTGTGTCTTTCCATCTCCGAAATTTTCTTTTTCCCCATCGCCTTACGAAGCATATCCGCTTGACCAAGAGAATATCCAGCAATAATACGGGCGATGTTCATAACCTGCTCTTGGTAGATAATGATTCCGTATGTATCGTTTAGGATTGGCTTAAGAGATTCGAATGGATAACTTTCTTCTTTGCGCCCGTGCTTGATTTCAACGAATTCATCGTGCATTCCCGATCCCATAGGACCTGGACGATAAAGAGCGTTGATGGCCGTAATATCATCGAGAGTATCCGGTGAAATACGACGACAAAGATCCTGCATCCCAGAAGATTCCAGCTGGAAAACACCAATTGTATCCCCTTCAGAAACCAGGTCATATACTTTCTTATCTTCGTAATCGATTGCTTCAATATCAAAATTTGGATCGTAGTCACGCTTAATAAAATCAGAAGCGTAATCAATTACCGTTAGAGTTTTAAGTCCAAGGAAGTCGAATTTTACAAGTCCAATTAGCTCAGAGAAGTCCTTATCAAATTGAACAACCTTTTCACCTTTTGCCCCTTTAAAAAGTGGACAATAGTTTACAAGCGGTTCAGAGGTAATGATTACTCCGGCCGCGTGAATACCAGCGTGGCGATAAAGTCCTTCAAGCCTTTTTGAAATAGTGAAGATTTGGCGAATCTTAGGATCAGTTTCAATAAGCTCCTGAAGCTTCGGCTCCATTTCAATTGCTTTATCTAATGTGATTCCAATTTCATCAGGAATCAGTTTTGATATCATATTGGCTTCAGCAAATGTTAAGTCATAAACACGAGCAACGTCTTTTACAACGGCCTTGGCCTGAAGCTTACCAAAAGTGATAATCTGCCCTACCTTATCTTCACCGTACTTTTGCGTTACGTACTCAATAACTCGCTGACGTCCCGCCTGGCAGAAGTCGACGTCAAAGTCTGGCATCGAGATACGCTCAGGGTTAATGAAGCGCTCAAAAAGTAGGTTGTATGGTAGAGGGTTAATATTGGTAATTGTTAAAGCATAAGCAACAAGAGAACCAGCTCCAGAACCACGTCCAGGACCTACCGGAATCCCATTATCTTTTGACCACTGAATGAAGTCAGCAACGATAAGGAAGTATCCAACGAATCCCATCTGCTTAATAAGATCCATCTCATATTGAAGACGCTCGTAATACTTTGGTTTCTGCTCTTCCCAATCCGGTTGGTTAACAATATTTCTAAATTGCGGTCCATCAAAACGTGCTTGAAGACCTTCTTTTGTTACACGATCAAAGTATTCTTCAAGAGTTTCATCTGTATCAATTTCATAGTCTGGAAGATGATAAATTTGATTTCCTTTTTCATCAGTCCACGAAAGTTCAACATTACACTTATCTGCAATTTCAAGAGTGTTATCACAAGCTTCAGGTGCATAGTGAAATGCAGCTCTCATCTCTTCAGGTGACTTGTAATAAAATTCTTGCGACGTCATACGCATTCTATTTTCGTCAGCGTATGTCTTTCCTGTTTGAATACAAAGAAGGACTTCCTGAGCTGTCGCATCCTCAGGTGTCATATAGTGCGAATCATTTGTTGCAACTAGTTTGATATCGTTCTTCTTTGCAAAGTCGATAACTTTCTCGTTTACAATTCTCTGTTCAGGAATTCCATTTTCTTGAATCTCAAGATAGAAGTCATCAGGACCAAAGATATCTCTTAGTTTTTCAATTGCACGAATGGCACGCTCATCTTGTCCAGTAAAGAAGTTATAACCAACCTCACCTTTAAGACATGCTGTCGTACAAATTAGCCCTTCGCTATATTCGCGAAGAAGTTCCACGTCTGCACGTGGCTTATAGTAAAAACCTTCAAGATAAGCTTTTGAAAGGAGCTTACATAAGTTTTGGTAACCAGTATTATTCTTTGCAAGAAGAATCAAATGGTGAATTTGTCTTGAAGACTCTTCAGCATCCTGTGAACTAACACTAGCAGACTTCTTGGCCGCACGACGATCAAAGCGTGACCCAGGTGTGAAGTAAATTTCTGAACCTAGTATTGGTTTTATCCCTGCAGCTTTACAGCGAGTGTAAAAATCAATAGCACCAAACATATTCCCATGGTCAGTTTGTGCAATTGCCGGAACACCTAATTCCTTTGCCTGTGGAATTAAATCCTTTAAACGAATCGCTCCATCCAGTAGTGAATACTGTGTATGTAAGTGAAGGTGTACAAAGCTATCTGGGTGAGTTTCTTTTAGTGATTTCGTTTCGCTAGATTCGACGTTACTATCTTGTTCCATGGAGTCCTCAAAATGTCTTATTTAATCAGTGTGTCGTGCTATTTAAGTATCCCATTTTCAAGGCGTTTTGTCATATTCTTAGAACTTATTTGCTAACCAAATTACAAAGACATAACGCAACGCTTTACCGATATACATCGATAAGAAAACATACGCAGGGCGACAACGAAAGTAGCCGAGTGCTACGGCCAAGGGATCACCAACGATGGGAAGCCATGTCAAAAAAGCAAGGGCCGGCCCAAAGCGCTGAATAAGATTTTGCCAACGTACGATCTGCTCTTTACTAATCTTTAAGTATTTTTCACACCAGCTTATCTTGCCCAAGTGACCAAGATAAAAGCAGCTTACCCCTCCAAGAAAATTGCCAAGGCTTGCGGCCCAGAAAATATCAATTCTTGAAAGTCCTGCTTTTACAGCACCAAATAAGAATGCTTCAGAGCTGAATGGGAGAATAGTTGCGGCGGCAAAGCTTATAAAGAAAAGCCCTACGATGCCATAGCCTTGAATGAATTCCATTATTAATTATTATGATGATTTCTCTACATTTAATCAAAATCTTTTCAACTTTTAACAATACAATTTGAGATAGGTTTAAACAAAAAAGGGATGCATAATGGTTAACTACACTCCACCTATCGAACGCGATAAGGCCCCAAGACAAAGAGAAAAAGAAGAACACTTTACATCAAGCTATAATATTATAAATCGAGTTATCAAAGCTTTCGTTCCACTTCACACAAGTATGGATATGCAAGAAGCTGGCGAATACTTCATAAAACACAATATTACAGGTCTTCCTGTCGTTAATGAGTTTGAAAATATTGTTGGTTTTCTCTCGCAAAAAGACTGCCTCAAATATAGCCTCGATGCAAAATACTACAACCACCCTTCTTCACTCGTTGAACACTATATGAGCGAGAATGTTGTAACCATTCCTTCAAAGTCCAACCTCACCTTCATCGTTGAACTCTTTCTCCACTATCCTTTCCATGCATTTCCTGTTGTAGAGAACGAGAAAGTAGTTGGAATCATTGAAAGAACGACTGTTTTTGAAGTGATTCACAATATGAAAGGAACCAACTGGTAGTCCTGACTACATAAATCTTACTGACATTCAAATGAGCTGTTTACATTTTTGATACAGTTTGTGTACAAATGCGTTCAACTTTGACTTTTAAATCGATACAACACCTCCATTGGAAACGATCTGGGAGGATTCGATGAGAAAGTTATTAGTTTTTATTTGTACATTTTTGGCACTGACAACTAACGCTGAAGTTAGCAAGTGGTGTAAAGATACGAGTTTTATTTTAGAGAACGCAATTGTATCAGGTTTTGAAAGCGTGACTTATGAAGAGGAATTAGAAATCCTTTTAGATGCCTCACACTTTGTTCTAGATAGCACTCCAAAAAAGAACTTCTTCTATTTTTACACAACTCTTGCAAGTGCAATTAAGGGCACTGAAGTTTACGATTCACCTGAACATAAGGTTCTCTTCCTAAGAAGACACTTAAGAGATGCAATTGGTGATCTTAATAAATTTCACGACAGACTTACTAGAAGACTTTGTCTTTGGTGTTATGGAAATCACAGAGAGTATGTTCAAGACATTCTTTCAAGAGGTCTTACAGAGGGCGAAAGATCAAAGAATGATGAAACAGAAATTGCAGTGCTAAATCGTGTAGCAGGACTTGCTATTGAGTTAATCGAAGAAAGTACATTCTCTAGAAATTATGAGTGTGCAAAGAAGAGTTTAACATTTGTTCTTCAAACGAATGATGTATCAAGCAAGAGAAGAAATGTTTTAAGCGCTTATAGAATGATGAGAAATAATGGTTGTAACTAATAAGTTAGAACTAGGGAGAGAGAAATGAAAAGAGTATTAATCGCAGTATTTAGTACTGTCATCTTAAGTACAAATACTTATGCACTTTTTGGTGGTAAAGATAATGGCATCACGGGAATGTATAAAGGTAAAGAGAGTATTTCCTTAAACTACGATGGTGTTAGATTCCTTAACAAATGCTCATTCGATGGAAGGCTTGGCTACAATGCACTTTCACTAGGTGCCGCTGGAGCAGCGTGGTCACTTGGTCCAATTGGGATCATCGGAACATTTATCTTGGTTCAAAGTTACAAGCAATCAGTATGCTTCAACAATAGCTATGTTCGCGAAAATATTTTCAAAGTAAAACTTGAAGCAAAGGTTGTTGAGACAAGTTCAGAAAGAATTACTCTTATGATTTCTTCACAAGACAAGAAAAAGTGTGCAGGTTTCTCAATCAAACTAATCGGTGAGCCCGATGGTTTTGGAGGATATGATCTATTCAAAAACAAAGAATCATACTTAAAAAATGAGGTCTTTGGTACAGCAACTTATGCGCAAAAAGAATTAGATATTGCAATTTCACAAGAGATATCAATGCTAACAAAAGGTCGCAATGGACACAACTGCATATGGGATCTTAAGCACGGATTAAACGTAAACCTAAAGAAATAATATTATAAGGATAAAAAATGAAAAGATTAATCACAGCAATTACCCTACTAACACTCTCTTTAAGTACTCAGGCACTTGGAAAGAAATCAATTGAAGGTGAATATAGTGGAAAGAAAAAGATCTCTTTAACTTACACGGGTTATTTTCAGGCTGATTGTAGCAAGTTTCTTTGTTTTGATTACGAAGACTACTATGGAAAAAGTAAGACTCTAAATATTAAGTTAGATGTTCAGATTACAAAATCAAGTACAGGTAGAATCACTGTTTTACTAAAGTCACAAGACAGAAAGAAATGTGCAGGTTTTGCAATGAGCTTCATCGGTGAAGAAGATGGTTTTGGTGGCTACGATTTATATCGTAACAAGAACGACTATTTACAAAACCTTAATATCGGAACTCTGACTTACCAAAAAGGTAAAGTGAATATTTCAATCCCAGAGAATATGACTCAAAAAACAAAAGGGACAAATAATTACACTTGTATTTGGAACTTAGATTACGGACTTGATTTAAAAGTAAAATAATTGGATATACAAACAAATCACCCATATTTATCAGATAAGCATTGCGTAGATATTTACAACTACGTAAATGCTTCTCTGTACTTAAGAGATACTTGGCTTAAGAAGAAAGAGCTTAACCCAAACTTCTCAATTAGGTCTTGGGCACAAAAACTTGGAATAACTTCCCATTCTCAGCTACACCAAGTTCTAAACGGAAAACGCAATCTTCCTAGTAAGTATATAATGACTATTGCGAGAGATTTAAAACTTGAGGCAGAGGAAGCAGACTATTTTGAAAAACTAGTAAAACTTCAAGCCGCAAAGTCAGAAGAAGAAAAATTATTCTATTTAAACTCAATACAGAGAAATAATGAAACTCTTGAAGTTTATGAAGTAGATAATTACGAGCTGATACGAAATCCTCTTAACTTCTTCATTCTTGAATTATTTTGCTTAATAGATGCTGATCTTACACCAATCAAGATTCAAAAATTACTAATTCATAACTACCCTCTTACAGAAATCAGAAAAAGTGTTGAGCTACTAACAAAGCTTGAAATGTTAATTTTAAAAGATGGTAGTTATCGCAAGGCCCACGAGACAGTCTTCACAGCAAATGATATCCCAAATATTGCCAAGCAAGAATATCACAAGAACATTGCTGAACTCGCAAAAGAAGCAGTTGAAAAACAAGATGTGGAGGACAGAGAGTTCTCTGGCTTTACATTTGGGATTCGCGCCGAAAATCTTCCACAAGCGAAGGAAGAGTTAAGAAAATTCAGAGAGGAATTTTCTCAAAAATTTATCGAAAAGGACTTTGAAGGAAATCAATTATATCACTTAGCAATTAACTTCTTTGCTATTTCAAATAAGGTTGACCAATGAAAGTACTTTTAATTCTAGCACTATCTTTATTAACTTTGACCTCAGCAGCTAAAGAACGTCCTGTTTTACGAGAAGGAGGCTCAGGAGTTGGCAATGGTGGTGATACAATAAGGCTTCGATTTATAAACACAGGAAATGGTATCATCGATTATTATAAAGATGGTTTTAAGTCTATTAGTGAAGTTCTTGTATCTCCTCTTCTACTTAAGGCCCATCTAAATATCAATACGATTAGTACTTCCAATGATATTTTAATCGACAATCTTGGAAATCCAGTTAGCGCGATTGGGGTTCCGGGAAAGATAACTTTATATGTGGGAGATGCCATTCCAGAGCTTCACTGGAATAATATTTTTAAAAACTCTCGCCTTACAAACATTATGGTTCTTCACGAGCTTCTTAGAGCTCAAGGAATTAATGATGATAACTATGTCTACTCGACAAAAGTATTAATAAAGCAAGATATCTTGAGCTTTGGTGACTTTAAAATGAAATGGGCCAAGCAGTCTTTTGACATCGTTGAAAACACTCAGTTGCGTTCATTTAATTCACGCTCGATAAAAGAAGAGCTTGCATATTTCAAGCAAGGAAATTTATCACTTGAGAAATATAATACAATTGCACTTGCACCTTTAATTAATTTAAATCTAAATTTATCGAACGAACTTTATGTGGATTCGAAAGAACTTAATCGCCTAAAAACCTTAAGGGCAGATTATAAAATGTTAAGAGATATCATCCCAATGATTGATAAACTCTCTTATGATCAAATCCGAGGTAATCCAAATTATGCATTACTTAATAAACTAACATTAATACTTCTACGTGACTTCTTCTTTAAAATTAGAATGACGAATTTTGAACTAACAGAGGAGAATAGCTATATCATTTCAGATTACACGAGTAATCTTTTAAGTGCGATCAGTTTTGCCTCTGAAGACTGGATGATTTGTACAGGTATTGAACAAAGCCTTGCAACTCTATCAAATAGCTCACTAGTATTTGATAGTAATGACCTTAAAATGATGATTTCAGCTACAATTACCCTGCTAAACGATAGTAAATGCTATTAGTTTTCAATAACTTAGTATCTGTAAATATTGCAGATACTAAGCTCTTTTCTTGAACACGACCACAACTTCTGCGAATATACGCCATAAAAAGTATTTTCGTTAGAAATAGAAAAGAGAAACCATGGTTTTTAATCGTAAGAAAAAATCACCTAAAAACAAGGAACAGCTCGAGTTTAACTTTGAGCTTCCGCGCGAAAACGATCGCAATTTCCACCTTGGTGGAAAGTCTTTCTATTTCTTCGATTTCGACGACAATGTCGTTTTCCTTTCAACTCCAATCATTATCTTTCACAATGAGACAGGCGAAGAGAAGCTTCTTTCTTCTCACGAATTTGCTGCTCATAATAAGATCATTGGAAAAGAAGGACCTTACGCAAATTATCACATGGATTTCGATGATGAGACGGGAACTTTTAGAAATTTCCGCGATTCAGATCTTTCGCTTACTCAACGACTAACCGGAAGAAAGCAATCACTTATCACAGATATCCAGGATGCACTTGAAAGAAGTGATTCAACTTGGAAAGCTCCGAGCTGGAATCACTTCTATCATGCAACTTATAATCAAAGACCAGTTTCAATTATTACAGCTCGTGGTCACAGAGAAGATACAATTAAGCAAGGGATCGAAGTTATCTATAACGAAGGTCACCTACCAAATATGCCAAACTTTCACACTGTCTATGCTGTTTCAAATCCAGAAACTCGTGTACGACTTGGTGGACGTGATGAGGATTATAATGTGCCTGAACTTAAGTACAAGGCCATTATCGAATCAGTTGAACTTGCTATTCAAAAATACGGATACTCAGATTATCACCGCTTTGGAATGAGTGATGATGATGCTGGAAATATCGATCTCATTACAGATGCGATGAAAGAGCTAAAAGCAAAATTTCCACGTATGTCTTTCTTCGTTATTCAAACTTATGACAATGGCTTTGAAAAACGCGAAGTTCATGAGCACTCTGTTGAGACAATTTTCTCTAAGCATGAATCACGCCTTGATCAGCTTAACCTTTTTGCACAGTAATAAAAATAAAGCTGAACACTACCTAGGCAATTATTAAAAAAGTATTTTCAAATATTAAAATCCAGTAAGATTTCGATATGGAAAAGAAATTCATCAAACAAGTCTTTGCAACATTCTTTATCTTCTTATTCTCGGCCCTCATGTCTAATGCATTCAGTAAGGACCTTTTAAAGTTAATTCAGTAACTTAAGTCGACAAAAATCTAACACTTTCTAACTATTGAGCACAATATTTTGCGTTGATAGCATTTCTTCACTAGAATTTCCTATTAATTAACTTAGGGGTAAGGAGTTCAAATGAAAAAGATCGCAAAAATCACGTTAGCATTACTTTTGGCATCTTCTGCCCTGTCAATGGATTGTATCGGTTCAAAAAGATATTTGGACGACAGAGGACAGTCTCAACTTAAAGAAATCAAACTAGAAAATGCATTTGAGTATACTGATGCAAAAATTCACGCAGATATCGACGAAGCCTACTTCGTTTTCACAAAGTACGATAAGGAACAATTTGTCGCTAAGATTACATTTGGTCCTGATTACACGAAAGGAATTGTTTCAACAGCAACCTTTGATCAAAATAATCGTTTTGAGCTAGCAAGCGTAAATGGGGCAACTGTTTATAAGCTTGTTTGTACTCAGTAAGGTACACGCCACCTTTACGAGATTTAAATAAGTTATCGAATAATTTAAGTCGAAGAAAAGAAAACTGAAGCTAATAACTAATGTCTTGTTAAATTAACTAATATATTTAGAGCTAGAAATTAGTCTTACTTAAAAATAGTTGGCCAAAGTAGACCTATGTTCGTTTTATTGAATAATATAAATTTTTAAGTATTTAAAATCTCGAAAAGGTGGCGCGTACCGTAGACCGTTGCTTAATTAATCACTTCGTGATTAATTGGCGCTGGTTGGGTGGCACTACTATTCGAAGGCTTTCCCATTGCGCCTGAGGCACATCCTGCAGCAAAAGTCCCCCCAAGGGGAGTTTTGAAGCAGAGATGGATGTGATTCAAGAAAGCAAACCGCAGGTGCGGCTTTCGGTCAAATGCGACATCTTTCCCATTGCGCCTGAGGCAACAGTCAGCTCCGGCTCCTGCCTCTCGCTGACATACAGTTCATCCTGAACATAAAGGCCGACATAAACGTCGGCCTGTTGAAGTATTGATTCATTCCAGATGATGGGGCGCTATAGCCGCGTCAAATCTTGGCTTTGCCAAGATGACCGCGGCTATTCCCATTCAATAGTGCCAGGAGGTTTAGACGTGATGTCATAAACCACACGAGTGATACCCTTAACCTCATTAGTGATGCGATTTGAAACACGAGATAAGAAAGCGTGTGGCATATCTGTCCACGTCGCAGTCATCCCATCACTTGAGTTAACCATGCGAAGACAAATAACTTCTTCGTAGGCACGGCCATCACCTTTTACTCCAACTGTTTTTACAGGAAGTAAAACAGTCAGTGCCTGCCAAGTTGATTCATAGAGATTGTGCTTATGTAATTCTTCAAAAAGAATTTGATCACTTTGTTGTACCTGGGCAATACGAGTTTCAGTTAATTCACCAAGAACGCGAATTCCGATTCCTGGCCCAGGGAATGGATGACGGTGAACCCAACTATGTTCAAGACCAAGCTCTTCTCCCATCTTTCTCACTTCGTCTTTAAATAGGTAACGAAGAGGCTCAAGAAGTTTTAAATTCATTCTCTCAGGAAGTCCTCCAACATTGTGGTGAGACTTAATCGTTACTGACTTTCCATCTTCTTCATGGGGAGAGATTGATTCAATGACATCTGGATATAAAGTACCTTGTAGAAGGTATTCAAAATTAATGCCGTGATTTTCTTGGTATTCTTTTACTTTCATTTCAAAGATATCAATGAAAGTTTTTCCAATGGCCTTACGCTTATCTTCCGGATCAGACTTACCTTCTAAGTTTGCCATAAACTCGGCCTTAACGTCGATCACTTCAATATTAAGCTGAGTTTTCTCTTTTAATGTTTCAATATGCTGGTAATCTTGTGGACGTAGAAGTCCGTGGTCAACAAAGAAGCAGTATAGATTATCACCGATTACTTCGTGTGAAAGTTGAGCTGCAACAAGTGAGTCTACACCACCAGAGAAAGCACATAGAACTTTTGATTTTTCAATTCCACGCACAAGCTCTTTGGCCTCTTCAAGCATCTCAGTCGCATCCCAATCTTTTTCAAGCTTTGCGATATCTTTAAAGAAATGATTTAAAATATCCTTTCCATGTTCACTATGTTCAACTTCAGGGTGAAATTGTAATCCCATCATTGGACGTGTTGTATGCTCAATTGCAGAAACAAGACCATTTCCTGATTCCATGACAAGATTAAAATTTTCAGGAAGTTTTGAGATATGATCAGAGTGAGACATCCAAACATTTACTTCTTCAGGAACTCCATCCATTTTGAATCCATTTATTAAATGAATCTTAGCATGACCGTATTCACCGATTGTTCCCTTCTCAACAACACCACCAAAGTACTTCCCCATTAGCTGCATTCCGTAGCACACACCTAGGATAGGAAGTTTCTCATTTTCAAAAACAAAATCATAATTTGTTTCATCTTCAAAAACTGATTGTGGGCCACCAGAAAGAACAAGAGCGTTAGGCTTCTTTCCTTCGCTAAATAATTCACGCGCTTTTTTTACAGTGATGATCTCACTAGAGTAACCGAGCTCACGTGATTTTCTTGTAATTAATTGTGTGTACTGTGAACCAAAGTCCACGATCCATATTTGTCTTGCACTCATATTTTATTATTCCTATTTTTTATTTTTCAATTTGATAGTTTGGCGCTTCTTTCGTAATCATGATGTCATGTGGATGACTCTCTTTAAGTGAAGCTGCCGTAATCTTTACGAATTGGGCCTTCTCTTGCATTTCGACAATTGTTGAAGCACCGATATAGCCCATACCACTTCTAATACCACCATTTAATTGGTAGATATTTGAAGCAAGGCTTCCTCTATATGGAACTTGCCCTTCAATACCTTCTGGAACTAATTTTTGATCATCTACATCACCTTGTCCGTAGCGATCTTTTGAACCAAGCTTCATTGCTCCAAGTGAGCCCATACCACGGTAAACTTTATAAGTACGACCTTGATATAAAACCATCTCTCCAGGTGTTTCATCACACCCTGCAAACATTGAACCAAGCATGACACAACTGGCCCCTGCAGCAAGTGCTTTAACAATATCACCAGAGTATTTAATTCCACCGTCTGCAATAAATGGGATCCCTGCCTTAAAACAAACATCAGCACAATCCATAACTGCAGAAAGTTGAGGAACTCCAATTCCTGCAACAACACGAGTTGTACAAATTGATCCTGGGCCAATTCCTACTTTTACACCATCAACACCAGCATCGATTAGAGCGAGACATGCTTCAGGTGTTGCAATATTTCCTGCGATAATATCAACACTTTGATCTTTAGAAATAAGCCCTCTTACTGTTTTAACCATACCGATGACACCTTTTGAGTGACCATGTGCTGTATCAATAATGATACAATCAACACCAGCAGCAATAAGATGCTTTGCACGCTCAACCTCTTTATCACCTACGCCAATAGCAGCGGCAACTCTAAGACGTCCTAATGCATCCTTGTTCGAGTTAGGAAAGTTGATACGCTTTAAAATATCTTTGATTGTAATTAGACCTTTAAGCTTTCCATCCTTACAAATAATTGGAAGCTTCTCAATTCTATTCTTATGAAGAATTTTCTGGGCCTCATCGAGATCAATCCCCTCCAGAGCTGCAACAAGCTTATCTTTTGGAGTCATGATATCTTTAACTTTTTGATTCAGATTATGTTCGAAACGAATATCACGACTAGTAAGAATTCCTACAAGATAGTTTTCAGAATCAACAACTAAAACCCCTGTAATCTTATTTTTACTCGTCAGCCTTATGACTTCTTCTAAATGCATTTCAGGATTAACTGTAATTGGATTTAGAACAACACCTGACTCGAACTTCTTTACCTTCTCAACTTCCCACGCTTGATCTTCAGGTGACATATTCTTGTGAATAACACCAATACCACCCTGTTGGGCCATAACAATTGCAGTCTTAGACTCTGTTACAGTGTCCATGGCCGCCGAAACGATTGGAATATTTAAAGCAATATTACGAGAAAACTTTGTTTTTAAAGAAACATCTCCAGGCAATACTTCTGAATATCCTGGTTTGATTAAGACATCATCATAAGTAAGGGCCTGAGGAATTTGTGCAATAGACATAAGACTGATCCCATCTAAATAGTTAAAATATAAGCAAATAGTTGCTTATATTTTAACTGAGATCATTTTTTTATAATACCGGGAATTTTTCTTAGTAGGCTTCTTTGTAATCCTGACTATAACTCTCAAGATCATTAATTAGACTGTTTACAGCATCGCTATGCTTTTGTTGACCTAAATACTCTTTTCTCAAAGATGTCTCAAATACATCATTTTTAAATTCTTCATCAACAGGTGAAGGTACAGATGCAGGATTTCTTAAAGACTGAGGCTTCTCTGGCCTAAACTTACGCTCTGGACGTACTCCTTCTTGAGGAGCTTCCCTCTCATACTCACGCTCTTTTTTCATTTGAGTAGGAGCCTTTTCTTCAGAAGCAGGAACCCTAGTATTTGGCCCGTATACATTAACTTCTACATCAGATTTAGTTGTGTAGTCTGGCTTAAATTTCTTAAAAGCTTTCTTCTTAGGTGACTCTTTAGCCATTTCCTTAAGTTTTTCTTCATAGAATTGCTCAAGTCGAGTTGCTCTTGCCCCACCTTCTACTCCAACAGAAGCAATCTCTCGACGAGACTTAACTGTTTGAGATTGTCTGACAACAATTTCACCAGGCTTATTAGAAACCCTCATATCTTCTCTAAGAGTAACAGAAGCTGTCGATCTTTTAGGAGTCTTTGTATATAGCTCTTGCGAGATCTTATTGTCTTTATGCCTTGGTGCTCTAGCAACAAGAGTGCGTTCATTCATCGGTTTAACTGCAGGAAATAAAGAAGTCACTGCTTCATAAGCGCTAGAAGAAATAGGTGTCGGAACTCTTGGAGCACCATTTTCATAATCTTCTTTCACAAAAGAAAAGCGGCCAGGGCCAACCTGTTCTTTCATAAACTCATAAACATTATTATTAATTGTATGAGTACCTGTAATACTTAAAATTTGAGTCTTTCCATTTTCTGGATCATAAGAAGCAATATACTCTCCACTATCGTACGAAATTGTCGCATTAACAGTTTGAAGTTGAAACTTATCATCAGTATTTTCAATAGACTTTACCCAGATATATCCAGACTTAAGCTCAACTATTTTATTAAGCATTGAGACATAACTTGAACCTGAAACATGATACTCGTGATCAAAGTAATCTCTAAAAACAAGTTCAGCGCCTACTTCAGTAAAAATATCGTCAAAGTCATAGATGTAGCTTCCTGCATCTAACTTCTTTGTTTGTTGATTACTAGTTACAAAAACATTCCCCTGCACTCTTGCAACAACGGCCCTTGGAGATTTTGCCGTTTCGGCACCAAGAGCAACTGTAAAAAAAGTCGAGATGAATGCTAAGATTAGCAGACTAGTTCTTTTTATATTTCTGTACGATTTTCTCATAGTGCCCACTTAGGATATTCCATTCAGGAGTGTTTCTATATTTCTTTCTAAATTCTTCAACGACTGCAAAGAATTCGTCTTTACGATTTTGTTTTAAATAACTCATACCTAGCCATAATTTTGCACCTAGGTAGTATTTTGATGTTGGATACTTCTTAGTAAGATAAGTGAAATATTTCTCACTCCAATCATAGTGTTTTCCTGACTCATAACTTGCTACACCTGCTTGAAATAAGAAGTCAGCATCAAGCTCTTTTGAGTTTGGAAAGTTCTTTGTGTATGCATTAAAAAACTGCGCACTCTTTTCATAATTCTTAGAATCAAATTCTTTTTGTGCAATTGAGACCATCTCTTTTGCATCCCACTTATACACATCGTACTTAACGAGGTCGTTACTATCGACGCGTGCGACACTTGCAATTGTTCTCTTTGTATAACTCTCCTTTTTAGGAGCTTTATCTTTTAATTGTGTTTCGAGATAATAATTCTTACTTTCAAGAGTTTTGATTTTGTAATTAGCTTGCATAAGCTTATTGTTCATCTCTTGATTTTCTTTTGATAAAACTAGAATCTTGTCCTCTAACTCGTTAATGGCCTGGGCGCGTTTTTCAAAATGCTCCACATAGCTACACGATGTTAGCGACATCAATGCAAGTCCAAAGAATAAAGAATTAACGGTTTTCACTTTTTTTTCCTCGTTATTAGTACCTCTTCGCTCTTCTTTTCGGATAATGGACTAAAATATTTAGCAAAATTTGCGACTACGTATTTTTAAGGAGTTACAAGGTAGAATGTTAATATTCATTCACAATGTTAAGAGAGAAGCTTTTATCGTCAAATCTTTGTCAATTCCTAGATTTAGCGTCATGCTTTAGCGTATAATACCGCTAAGGTATGAAATTAATTAAGATATTTTAAGGAAAAAATAATGTACAAAATCCTACTGGCCCTAGCCATCACCCTCTTTGCCTACGCCGATAAAAAAGATTACTCAGACCTAGTGAAGGCCCAGGTAACAACGTTTGCTAAGAACAACAATAAGTACTTGGCCATTAACTTGAGAAATAAAGATGGTTGGCATACATACTGGCAAAACCCAGGGGATTCAGGTTTAGCGACAGAAGTTGAGTTTAAACAAGATGGCGATAAAATTGTACTGGATCTAGTGGAATGGCCAATACCACATAAGTTTATTGAGAAGGGTGATATTCAGACATTCGGTCACAAAGATGATTACTCGTATTTCTACTACCTAGGAAATTCATTTGATAATGCGAAGAATTTTGAAGTTCATTTAAAATACTTAATTTGTCATGACATTTGTATTCCACAGGAAAAGATAATTAAGGGTGACTTTGATGATGGTGTTTTCAAATCTAAAGATAATCAAATCCAAGTAGCAAATTCTGAAATTGAAAAAAGATTTAATAACCTTCCTACTCTTAGAGAAACTCCAACATACCTAAATCTTCAATTAACAAAGTATGAAGGCGGACTTGCTCTTGTCTATAATATTACTGGTGAAAACCAAAAGCTTACGGCGGGACAAAATGTCCTGACACCTTATACAACGAGTCCAATCAGTTTTAAAAGAGAAGCACTCTATAAAGACACAAAAGGAAATCACTACGGACTCTACCAGTTAGATTGGGATGGAGAATACTTAGAGCCAGAATACCCTCTTCCGACAGATGGGCGTTTTGTTGAACCACTTGCATTTAAGTTTGTTTTTAATGACCCAGTTATCGGTGAAACATATCGAGTTGATTTTGACATTAATTCATTTGGAACAAATGAAGAGTCATTTAAAACATTCTACGCGAGACTAACAAAAGTTGATAATGATAGGCCTGTTCAAGATAAGAATATTGTAAGCAATGAGGAAGGCTCTTCTTCCCTACCTTACTTTCTTTTTATGGCCTTTATTGGTGGATTAATTCTAAATATCATGCCATGTGTTCTACCTGTTATCTCTCTTAAGCTATTTGGGCTAATTAAGCATTCGAATGAGAGTCGTTCAAAAGTATTAAAACATAATATGTTCTACTCACTAGGTGTCCTTGCTACATTTGCGGCACTTGCCTTTACTATTGTTGGCCTTAAAGCATCTGGTGAACAAATTGGTTGGGGTTTTCAGCTTCAATCACCAATGTTTGTAGCGATCATGGTCTTTGTCATCTTCACGATGGCGCTAAACCTCTTTGGTCTCTTTGAATTTAAAACTCCAGGTGGAACAAAACTTGGAAATGTTGAAGTTAGAAATACCTTCTACGGTGACTTTATTAGTGGTGTTTTAGCGACAGTACTTTCAACTCCATGCTCGGCTCCATTTCTTGGAACAGCTCTTACTTTTGCATTTTCAGAATCAAGTACAAATATTGTCATGATCTTTCTAGCAATTGGACTTGGTTTAAGTGCACCTTTTATTCTAACAGGAATTTTCCCTGCACTAATTCGCTTCCTTCCTAAGCCAGGTATGTGGATGGATCACGTGAAGAAACTTTTAGGATTAACTTTAATTCTAACAGTTGTCTGGTTACTTGATGTCTACTCAGCACTGGTGGGATCACCTGTTGCGATGATGTATATCAATTCGGCCCTTGTCTTCACATTCTTCCTTTTCTATATGAGAAAGAATATGACAAAGAAAGC
Source organism: Halobacteriovorax sp. RT-1-1 (assembly GCF_047085455.1). Lineage (NCBI taxonomy): Bacteria > Pseudomonadati > Bdellovibrionota > Bacteriovoracia > Bacteriovoracales > Halobacteriovoraceae > Halobacteriovorax > Halobacteriovorax sp. RT-1-1. The sequence continues at coordinate 984,409 of NZ_JBKIXZ010000002.1, read as the reverse complement.
TCTAGCAACCTTAATCATTGTTCTTCCAGTCTTCTACTTAGGCTATTCTGCAATAACAACTCCACTTAATACTGGTGGTAACGGAAACTCTCTTATCGAAGACAAAAAAAGAGAAGGCCTTAACTGGACTAAATGGACACAAGAAGAAATGAATAAGCGCATTGATGAGAAGAAGCTTACATTTATCGATTTCACTGCTCGCTGGTGTATCACTTGTAAGGTAAATGAAAAGCTTGTTATCAATACTGACTCATTCAAAGATATGGTTGCTGAGAATAAGATCGATCTACTTCTTGGAGACTGGACTCGTAAAGATGAGGCCATCGGAAAATGGTTAGAGTCTCAGGGAATGGTTGGTGTTCCTGCTTACTTTGTGATCAATGAGAATGGTGAGTTAATTAAGCTAGGTGAAACAATCACTCTTGGAAAAGTTAAAAAAGCTCTTGGAGTAAACTAACCAAGAAGCTTTGCAATTGCTCCTGGCGCAGTATTAGCTTGCGCTAGGAATGCTGTTGCAGACTCCATTTTAATCGAATCGAGGGCCTTTGCTGCCGTCGCTTTTGCAATATCTGTATCTTCTATTTTTGATCTCGCCGCTTCAGAGTTTTCATAATTATGCTGAAGATTAGCACTAGTACTTTCTACTCTTTTCATCGTTGAACCAACCTTGGCCCTAGAATGTGAGATCTTATCAATTAAAGCATCTGCAGCTCCCATTGCAGACCTCGCCCCTTCTTTTGTCAGAACGTTTTGATTAAGAAGCTTACGATTTGAAGTCATTACATCACTGATATTGTACTTGATACGATCATTCTTCTCTGAGTTACGAATACCAATTTGCATTTCAAGATCACGGCCACCATTTAAAAGTTTTGTGCCATTATATTCAGCATTTTCTTGAATACGTATGATTTCACGTGCAAGCTGCTTGAATTCACGGTTTGTATTGGCGCGATCACTATCGTTATAAGTATCAGTTGCCATTTGGATAGAGAGCTCTTTTAAGCGAATTGCAATATCTTGCATACTCCCCATTGTTGCATCAGCAACCTCGAGCATTGAAAAACTATCGTTTGAGTTTCGTTGGGCCTGAAGATTAGAGCGATTCTGTGCAGACATCTTTAGGGATATAGCTGCGCCTGCCGGATCAATTGCGGCCTGATAAATGCGCTTTGCACCTGCTAGTTTGCGAACCTCACTCGTCTGGTGATCGTTCACTTCACCTAGCATTCTTTGCGCCAGCTGTGATGTGACATTAGTCCCTACTCTCATCCCTGAAGACTACCCTTTAAATTTTCGGCCCTTTCCACCATGAAAGGGTCTACTACTTAAAATTTATCGGAAAAAAATGCCCAAAGTTTATACGTGTAAGTAAAAAACTTTGGGCACTTGTCTAGTTAGAATTGAGAGCCGTAAGCCGACTGTTTTGGTATCTTATTTTAATTAGCTAGCAATCTTCTGATCGCGATACCAGCTTTTAAAAGCAACTAAGACACCAGCAGCTGCTTGATAAACATTATCTCCTTTGGCTTTTTTGTGGAACTGATGTTTGTGACCGTTCACATTGGCCGAGAATACATATTCTGGACCTTTCTTATCGGCCACGAACTGAATATGACCCACATTTCTAAAGTCGTTTGAAATTCCTTTCAACTTTTTAGCTACGTAATCCTCAAAAGCTGGTGAGTGATCAACGTTGTGAAAGCTTAATTCATAGTTCATAGGACCTCCAATTTTTTCCTGTGTTCCTCTATGAATATATAATATCAGGCCAGCACAATTAATTATCTGAGCTATGTTAGATTTTTGTAAATTTCTCTAAAAGTAATAAATTGTTTGATTTGAGCATATCTGATCAAAATATTTTAGTGTTCTCATGGCCCCATTTTTATAATAAAATTAAAATGTTTTATAATAAAGGAGACGCAATGCGCTTATATGAATACATCCAACAGGGTGGCTTAATTATGTATATTCTACTATTTATCAATGTAGTAGGATGGGCAATCATGTTATCAAAAGCTTATTTTCTTTCAGTTGAAATGAAAATGACTTCTCAAACTTCAAGCGATATTCAAAAGAGGATAAAAGATAATGGTGAGCACATGGACACCTCATCAACTATTGAAATTGCAAAGCAGTACCTTGCTGGCCACATCATGAATGTTGAAAAGGGTCTAAACACTGTAAAAATTATTGCAACGATCTCACCTCTTCTAGGTCTTCTTGGTACAGTAGTTGGTGTTCTTACGGCCTTCCACGTAATGTCAGAAACAGGTCTTTCAAATCCGGCTTCATTTGCACAAGGGATTTCAATGGCACTGATCACGACAGTTGGTGGAATGATCGTAGCGATTCCACACTTTGTTGGTCACAACTACCTACTTGGTTCAGTTGATAAACTAGAGACAAAACTAGAAAAAGAAATCATGGAAAAAGTTCTATGAGTTCACGCACAAAAAGAACAAGACAAGAAGCAAATGCTGACATCACTCCATTGATTGATGTTGTCTTTTTACTTTTGATCTTCTTCATGACTTCAACTGTATTTAAGAAGTCTGAGCTTGCGCTACTTTTAAATCTTCCAAAGACAGAGTCTGGTGAAAAGGCTTCTGCAGATTCTAAAGTTTTAACAATTGAATTATCAAAAGAAGAAGTTGCAATTGCTGGTAAGAAATACACTATTGATGAATTAGATACTGAGTTAGCATCTATTCAAGATAAGAATAAACCAATTGATCTAAGAGTTGATCAAGAAGTTCAGTACTCGAGGCTAGTGCGTATTTTAGATGTGTTAAAGAAATACAGCCTAACTAACCTCTCACTAATCACTGAAAAGTAATTACATACTCGAATACAAATCTATTAAATTCTGGGCCGTCTTACGACGATGAAATTTTTCAACGAAGTTACGGCCCGCTTCTACCATCTCAAAGGCAAGATCAGGATTCGTAAGTACGTTGACAATTTGCTCACTCATTTCGTGTTTATTACTTGGATCAATATAAATCGTATTAGGGCCACCCGCTTCAGGAAATACGGATCCTTTAGAAGTAATCACAGGTGTCTTCGAAAATAACGCCTCAATAATTGGAATACCAAATCCTTCAAAGAATGATGGAAAAACAAATAAATCACTTCGTTGGTAAAAAGCTGGAAGGTCATCATTAGTCACATTTGAAAGAATCATGATACGATCTTCAAGTCCTTTAGAGTGAATATAACTTTCAACCTCTTTCTTGAAACTTCCACCATTTCCGATAATAACAAGCTTATGATTAATCGACTTCTTAATATCTGCATAGGCCTTAACAAGAGTTAGAACGTTCTTATTAGGCTCAATTGCACCAACATAAAGAATAAACTTCTCGTTCACACCATAGCGTTCAACTGTAGAAACCTGTTTCTCAATAGGAATTGGAGAATAGAAACGAGGATTACAAGTTTGATATACAACCTTGATCTTATTTGGATCACAGCCAAGATAATGAATTAAATCACTCTTCGTTTGCTCACATATTGCTAAAATAACATCTGCAACTTCTGTCGCGTACTTTATTTTTCTAAGATAAACTTGTCGATCGATCCATTTGAAGTTTTCAGGAAAACGTAAGAATAAGAGATCGTGAATTGTTACAACTGACTTGATTCCCGTCTTCTCAATACCGTGAGGTAGTTCATGAGATAAACCATGAAAAATATCAATCTCTAGCCTCTTTGCTTCATCTGCAACTTTAAAAGATCGCCATGCTGCTGGAAATTTTTTAGACCAAAAGTCAGAAGGTTTAACTACATTCAAATTATCATATTGATCTAGCCAGTGAATGGCCCTTGGGTCATCAAATTCTGGTGTAAAAAGATAATATGAGTTCTGTGAGTGATAGCGACTTAAACTTGCAATGAGGTCCCTAGAATAATTCCCTAGACCTCTGAAGTTATGAAATGCTCTCTTTGCATCAAATCCAATTTTCATTTGATTAGTATAAGGGAAAGGCCACTATTTGCCTATCCCTCACTTGGAACTTTTATCACTTGTCCTGCATATAAAGCAGAACCTGAAATATCATTTACTTTCTTGATTGTTCCAATCGATGTATTAAACTTACGTGCAATGGCAGTTAAGTTATCACCACGACGTACGCGGTATTTCTTATATGCAACACTTGATGGAACTCTTGTTGTAGAAACCTTTAGTCTCTGTCCAATGAAGATTCTGTTTCCTTTAAGATTATTCAATGTCTTAATATTTGAAACTGTTACACCGTACTTACGTGCAATATCAATTAAGTTATCACCTCTAGCAACTTTATGAGTAACGATATCGCCTTTAGTCTGATACTTAAGCCTTTGTCCAACAAGAATCTTAGAACCTCTAATTCCATTAATTCGCTTTAGATCAGTTACTCTAACACCTAGACGATTTGCAATAATTGAAAGGTTATCTCCACGTCTTACTTTATAAAATCCAGAAGATTTTTTATCAGAAGAGTTGGAAGCAATATTGATATACTTACGTGTTTCATACTCTGCTAATGAATCATAATCAGTAAACTCACTTGAAGGTAGGAAGATGCTTTGAGTATGTCTTCTTTGTACCTTTACCCACTTTCTTTTTAAATCTGGATTTAAAACTTTAAGTGTTTTTAAATCAACACCCTGAGCGCGTGCTAATTTGTAAAGATCAAATGAACCTTTTACGTTGAGTTGCTTTACTTTCTCAAAAGGACTATCTTTTGATTCTGTAATCTTCATTCCGTATTTACCTGGATTATTATAGATCTCACGTACTGCAGCGACCTTTGGCACGTAATAGATTGTTTCTGTAGGAATTAACTTACGTGAAACAAGTTTCATATAATCACGTGTCTTACCTTTTCTAATCGCTCTAATGATACCGTACTCACCTTTATTATAGGCAACAAGAGCAAGCTCCCATGAGCCAAAGATATTATAAAGATCTTTAAAATACTGAGCAGCTGCTTCAGTTGATTTAATGATATGAGTTCTCTCATCAACGTAGCTATCAACTCTTAACTTATATCTAATACCTGTTGCCTTAATGAACTGCCAAGGACCTACTGCAGCGGCCTTTGATTTGATAAAAGTATTGTAACCAGACTCGATTAAGCCTACAAAAAATAAATCTTCCGGTATACCGTGTGAGCGCATAATCTTTTCGATTACATTACGATAGCGTGCACCATTATTAACATATCTAAGAAATAAATCTCTTTCTTTTTCTGTAAAATACTTAACCCAAAAATCGAAATGTTTCTGGTGATAGTGAAGTTCAAGTTTATCCATATTGTTGATGGTGTAAGCCTTTACACTACCTACATCTTTAGATTTATACTTTACGACTTCCTTTACAATTACTTTTGGATTTTGTGCCGGTGTTTCACTAACATATGTTGGCTGAACGTTTGCACATGATACAAGAATAAATAAAGGTAATAAGATATTGATTTTTTTCATTGGGCTCCCAAAAAGCTTCAATACAGGTTTTTCTGTAATTTTACCAATTTACATATCTTATTATTTTAAATGAACACCACAATTTTTCGAGGGGGGGAATTTAATTCATATTAGACAAAATCACTTTTCCTTTTTCCCAAATAACATGAGGCCCTGAATCGTCTTTCAATTTTGTAAAACCATCAAAATCAAAATAATCAAAACCATAAGCAATATTGAAAAGTGACGCAATTCCCACTGTTGATTCAACCATGCAGCCAAGCATTGTCTTAAGTCCTAGCTTCTTTGCTTGTTGAAGTTGTGAGAAAGTCTTCATCAGGCCATTTGCCTTTGAAGTTTTAAGAACAACGCCATGACAAAGGTCTTTAAAAGGATCAAGAAATCGATGATCTTCAATGCCTTCATCAAGAAAAACATCGATTGGTGACTTTTCTTTTAATTCTTTATAAAGGTCGAACTCATTTCGATAAAGCGGTTGTTCGATAAAAAGTACATTCTCATCTTCTATCATAGCTAAATGCTCAAGTAATAATTCGAGATTACTCCCATATGACTCGTTAGCATCTAAAACGAATACACGCTTTGATTCATTTATAAGTTGTACCTGAACAGGAAATGTTTCATGTGTAATCTTTAATTTGATAACCCCATTAGTATCTGCATCATCAAGCAGCTTTCTTCCTTCTTCTATTGTTTCAAAAACTGGAAATGAGTCTAATGAGTCTACGCTTTTAACTGTATTAGTACCTAAAATTTTCCATGGACTAAGTTCAGTGGCCTTCACAAGATAATCTAAGAAAGCTGTTTCCACCCCTAGTCTTAGACGAGGAACATAAAAATCATATTGGTCTAGATATTGTGTTAACTCATTATATTGAACAATACCTGCATTTTCATAATCTGATGCAAAACGCTCAAGTTCTTGTTTTAAATCTTCGACGCAGATATTCTCTTTTGAACCATAGCTAATTTCCCCAACTCCCTTGTATTCACCATTTTTAAGAGTCACGTAGATAATCTCTTTGGCCAAAACCTCGGCCCCTGAAATCTTCCATGGTTTATTTAAGTTAACTAGTCGTGTATCTATTGCCCATTCCATATTATGCCTTAAAGCGTTAAAATAATTATTAAAAAGACTAAAATATGTTACCAAAAATAATTTCAAATATCACACTAGCATTTATTGCCATCGTTTTGGCCTACATGCTTGCGCCTCTGTTTAAAGAGTTCTTTGATGGAATCTTTAATCCTCATAAGAAATCAAACAAGTCTCATTCAAAAGAAGAGTTTGATGAGATGGTTCGAAGAAAGATTGAAAGAATGTCTGCTACAGGTAATTCAAACTCAACTCAAGCAACGGGGGCCAAAACAACGAAAGGATCTCAAAGAACCTTTCTCTCTTATTTTGAAGAAAAGAAAATGTTTGCAAGTAATGAAGATTTAAATTTCTTTATAGGTCTTCAGTCGTCTCTTCAGTGGGGAGATTTTAAAGAAGGTGAAGAGATATTAAATCTATTACGTAAAGATTTTAAATTTGATAAAGAAGAGCTATCTCCCCTAATAAATCCTTTTATAAAAAGTTTCTTTTGTAAGGAAGAGCTATTGAAAGTAGCAAAGCTAAACAAATCAAGTCTTTCAAAAGAATCCTTTCTGTCAGCTGCAACAACGGCATTTTTCTTTCAAAACATAGAAAGAATTGAACACAAGCGCTTTAATAAACTAACACTTAAGCTACTTATAGCTTTATCCACAATAAAAAGTGATAGAGTAGCAATTCTTGAAGGCTTTATAAGAAGCGAAGAAATATCCTTACCGATTAAGAAAGACTCTTTATTTACTTCGCTGACAAAGAAGATGAACTCTTCATATGATGAGATTTTTGCACTTTTTCCAATTGATGAAAATAAATTAAGTGATGAATTTAGTTCACTAAAAGAAGAAAGTGACCGAAAAAAGAAATATAAGAAATTAGTGCAAACCTATCATCCAGATAAGTGGCAGGCAGAATTAAAATCAAAGATCATTGATGATCGTTTAAATGAAAACTTTAATAAGATTCAAAATATTTATAATAAAAATAAGTAATTGATATAGAGAGAAGTAAAAGATGCAAAAGAGAAAAGAACAAATTATCAATAATATTGAATGTGAGCTAATTAAGATTGTAAGCGAAACAAATGGTATCTCTTTAAATGATACCCTAGAGCTACTTGTGCACTCACCTAGTATTCGCGACAATCAATTATTAGAGAAGCCAGTTCTTGAATTTATGAAGCTACTCTCATCTTTTCAAATTGATGAAGTTGATATTGAAACTCTTCTCAATCACCCTGTATCAGATGCAGTTTTTAACTTTTTTCAAAAATTTCCAATTCCATACTACGAAGAACATATCCACCTAACAGGATCTTTAAATGCAGAATTTATCTATCCACGTTTAAAGAAACTTCTAAGTGGTAAGAATAAAAAAGTTTACGAAAAGAGAATTGCAGAAGTTTATGGAGATGATGCTCTCCCAATTAATAGTATAGAAGATGTCGATAACCTTATTCGACTTAAAGAAGGCGAACAATTTGCAACTTACCTTCGAATACTCTTTTTAGCAAAGCTTATCCTTACATCTAAAAAGGCCCATCAAGATGCTGCCTATCATATGGCAAAAGAATTGTACGAAAATTATAACGTCGGAAGTATTCGTCTAAAGTTTACATTATCTCGTGCTTCAAATATGGATGCAGAACAAATCCCTGGTATCGGAGAAGTTACTGAAGAAGATGTTGTTCTAGGACTTTATGAAGGTTTCAAGAAATTTCAAAAAGAAGTACCAAGTTTCAAATTTATTCTATCTCCGTCTTTTAGAAAAGAATTGAACTTCTTTGATGACATTAACTTTGAGACTAAGAAAGAACACTTTGAGCATCAAGTGGATGCCCTACTAGATATCTTGGAAAAGTATCCGTACTTAAAAGAGAACCTAGTAGAAGTTGACACAGTTGGAGATGAGAAGGCCCTTTATCGTAAGGCGCACTTTAAAGAGCTTAAAAGTGGACTACGTAAGCTTCAGTACCGTGGATTAAAGATTCGCTCTCACCATGGAGAGACTTGGTTGACTTTAAAAAAAGGAATTCAATCTGTCGATAATGCTATGAATATTTGGCATATTGATACACTTGAACATGGGCTAAGCCTTGGAATTAATCCTAACTATTACTACCACCGTCTCTTTCAAAGAATAGTTGAAGCAAATGCAAAACATCAACCGATTGATAAGAAATCAACAGAAGGACATGAGCTCGAAGAGATGGAGTGGGAATCTTATTCTATTGGAGTAAAAAAGAAACTCTTTAAAGGTGAGCCACTTGAAGCAGATGAAGTGACTTTACTATTAAAGACTAAATTTCATAATGCACGTGAAGTTGAACACTATCAACACGATATTCTAAACCGTATTATTCAAAAGAGTGTTTCACTTGTTGCGCTTCCATCATCAAACCTTAAGCTCACAGGAGTTTTCCCAGACTTTAAAGACCATCCATTTTCATGGTGGGAAAAGAAAGGCGTTAAGCTTGGGGTTGGAACAGATAATTACATTACCCTTTCGACAAATTTCATTCGAGAGATGCTGATTCTACTCTACTCAGACCCAAAGAACCTTAAGATCACAAAGCTTCTAATGCTTACGACTAAGGAGTCGAGAAGGCCTTATATTAGTAATCTTCTATGGGAAATGCGAAAGAAATACGCGAAGTAAGATATTAATATTACATAATACTAAACTTTTTTGCGCGGTCTTCCGACAAGTCTCTATCTATCTATGATTTATAGAAGCTATACGATGAAGGACGTAATTAATGACATTTGAGTACTCTCATTTCAAGTCACTAATCAATGTCGCTATTGACAACAATGCGAGTGACATACATATAAGGGCAGACGAAACCCCTTGCTTTAGAATAAGTGGTGACATGGTCGCCGTTAAATCAAATAAATTACTAACCCAAGAAAGCATCTACGATATCCTTCGCCTACTCGTTGGAGATAAGGAACAGCAAGAGCTTGAGGCAATCAAGGATCTCGATGGCTCTTTTGACTTTGAAGATAAGTGTCGTCTAAGATTTAATTACTTTAAATTCAACAATAAGAATGGCCTTGTTTTTCGTGTCATTAAAAAAGAAATTCCAAGCTATAAGGCCTTAGGCTTAAGTGATTCACTAAAACAAATTATCCGTGCTAAACGTGGACTAATTCTTGTTACAGGAGCGACAGGCTCTGGTAAGTCGACGACTCTTGCAAGTATGATCAACTATATTAATGAGCGTCGTGCAAAACATATTATTACAATCGAAGATCCAATTGAATATATCCATGAACAAAAAAAATCGCGCGTCACCCAAAGAGAAATTGGAGTGGATACCGATAATTTTGAAGATGCTCTAAAATATGCTCTAAGACAGGACCCAGATATTATCTTACTTGGAGAGCTTAGGGATCAAAAATCAATTGAAATTGCTCTAAAGGCATCTGAAACTGGTCATTTGGTACTAGCAACGATTCATACGACAGATGCGATATCGACAATTAGTCGAATCATTTCAATGTTTCCAGGTGAAGAACAGGCCGATGCACGAAAACGTTTGGCCGACTCCCTTTATGCCACAATCTCACAACGAATGATACGTTCAAAAAAATCTGCTAATGGTGTACGAGTTGCCCAAGAAATTATGGTCACTGGCCCAGGTGTTAAAGAATGTATTCGTGGAGATGAGCCTCTTGATCGCATCATTCCAATTATTGAAAATGGTGGAACAAATTCAGCAGACATCCCTTGCCAGAGTTTTGATCAGGCAATCCTTAATCTTCTTGAAGGTAATTATATTAGTGAGGAAGATGCTGCTAAGGAAGTGCGAAGCGCAAGTGACTTCATGAGAAAACTGATGCTGACAAAGTAGTAAACAAGAACGCTACCTCAAGAATAGAAAAGGCCCTGGTGGGGGCCAGGGCCAATCCGTCTAACGCGAATTAGACTAACTTGATGTGAGGATAGTAAGAAAAGACTTACATGGTATTTATTATTCGCCATTTTTCCCTTTTTATTAAGAGGAAGAAATTTCAGCAAATAAAAAGTAAAAGGCCAAGTACTTATGACTTGGCCCTTGTTAATTTTAAATATAAAAAAAATCTAAAACTTTTACTCTTTTTTACCTTAAAAAATTATTTTTGATGTGAAAGAATCTCTTTTACGACTTTATCAACCAGCTTTTTTGCATCATCACATTGAGTCTTCCAATGTGCATGATCTAAACTAGGATCGTGATTCATTAACAACTCTCCTAAGGCCTTAGTGCTATCATTAAATTTTCTAAGTAGCTCAACTGATAATTGCTCATCATCCATTTCCTCAAGAACTGCCATCACATGATCAATATCTGAATTATCAATTAATTTATTAAAATCCATTTCTTATCCTTATTATTTCTTTGCTTCTTGAGCAATCATATCACGCATAATATAGATTGCTTCCTCAAGCCCTGCATCCTTACGTAGAGATGATACCCATTCTTCCTTACGTTGTTTAAAGTCTTCTTTCCACTGCTTTTCATCACCTTCTTTTACAGTCTCATGTGACTTTAGTGATTCTTCGAAGTGAGTAACAACTAAATCTTTATTTTCTAGATCTAGTTTTAGACTTTCTAGCTTCTTCTTATTTGCCTCTTCTTCTTTCATCCAAGAGTCAATATTAAGCTTAAGCTCAGTCTCTTTACGTCTCTTCTTAAGGTAAGCAACGCTCTCTTCAATCTTTTGCATGCGCTCATCTTTTTGAACACGTTTTTGAGACTCACTAATAAGCTTTTTCATATCATAAGACATACCTGCCCACTTCTGATATTTCTTTGGCTTAATTTCATCCCACTTAAGTGAGTAAGTTAAATCCTTTTCACGGTTTTCAGCATATGACATTGGATCTGGAATTACAATATCAGGTGTTACACCTTTATACTGTGTTGATACTCCATTTATTCTGTAGAATTTTTGGATCGTAAGTTTTAATGCTCCAAACTCTTCACCAATCATTTTATTTAGACCTTGATCAAGGCTATAGACAACCTGAACAGTCCCTTTACCGTGAGTAACTGCACCACCAACAATTACAGCTCTCTTATAGTCTTGCATTGCTGCCGCTAGAATCTCTGATGCAGAAGCTGAGTAACGGTTAACCATAACAATTAGTGGGCCACCATATTCAATACTTGGATCTTCATCTGCAAGAGTTTCAACTTGATTCATATAGTTTCTAGTTTGAACAATTGGCCCTTCCTTAATAAATAGACCTGACATAAGTTGTGCATCTGTCAGGGCCCCACCACCATTATTTCTAAGGTCAAGGATGACACCATTAACTTTTTGTTTCTTTAATCTTTTTAGTTCAGCTCTTACATCATCAGTACAATTAATCGTTCCATTAAATTCACGGTAGAATTTCGGAACATTAATATATCCAAACTTACCTTTCACACCTTTAAGTTCAAGAACTGAAGACTTAGCAAAAGAGGCCCCCATCTTAACAACATCTCTTGTGATACCAATTGACTTACGTGAGCCATCGGCCTTCTTAACATGAAGCTTAACAACTGTTCCTTTCTTACCACGAATGTATCTAACGGCATCATCAACTCTCATCCCAACAAGATCAACCGGCTCCTTCTCTGAGTCACCTTCGCTTACAGCAAGAATTAAATCATCAACTTCAAGTTCCTTTTGTCTCCATGCAGCTCCACCTGGAACGATTTCAACAACTTTGATATAACCTTCATCTTCAGATAAGACAGCACCGATACCTTCAAGTTGCCCTGACATATCGATATCAAAATCTTCTTTTCTCTTTGGAGCAAGGTACGCTGTGTGCGGATCAAATACAGCACCAACAGAGTTATAGAAAAGCTCCATATAGTCATCTCTTGTGTCTTTTAAAAGTCTTTCGAAATAAAGGCGATATTTCTTGTCGATAGCTTCGTGGGCCTTAGCTACGATTTCTTTTTCAGTTAGAATTTTTTCAGACTCAAGCTTCTTCTTTCCATTCTTTTTATTCTTAGCAGTCTTTTTAGCATTCTTCTTAGGATTCTTGAGGTCTTCTTGGTCTTCTTTAATCGAGATATAACGGGCCATTACTGATTGCTTATAAGTAAGGCGCCAGTTCTTTTCAAACTCACTCTTATCTTTTGCAAAATGTCTTTTTTCTGGGTCTAGCTCAACAACTTCATTTCCATGAAAGTTAAACTTACCTTTAAACATTTTCTTTCTTAAAGCATCTGCTTCTTCAATTCTTTGCTTTTTAATTTTCATGGCATCAAGAACAAGCTTGTAGTTTCCTGATCTCATCTCATCATCCATTAAAGACTCATACTTCTTAAGTTCTTTAACATCCGAATCATATAGAAATTGCTTTGAGTAATCGACTTTTTGAACAAATTCTTTGAAAGCATTTTTAGAAAGATCATCATTAACTTTTAATTTTTTATAATGAAGTTTTTCGAGAACATCGATTAATAAGTTCCCTAAAACTTGATCTTTATTAATACTAAATAAACCATTTTCCGCTCTTAAAACAAATGGCGTTGATAAAAGAATGAGACCTAAAAATAGTCCCAACGACTTTCGAAATTTCTTGTGCATTGAAGCTCCAATTCTAATAATATTAGGTAGTTCCTAAATTATATTTTAAAGCCTCTTCAGTATTAATCAAAGATTAATTATTCAGGAAGAAATTACTTGCAATGCACAATAAAATCTCATTCCGCTCATTTTTTTTCAAAGTTACCTTGAATATCATACTGATATACTTCAGCATTATTAACGCATTCTTTAATTAACTCTGATAAATCATGCTCTTCGCAAAACTCCATAAAGTACTTTATTTCTGCCTTAATTACTGGATGTTTCGGTGCAAACATTGAACAAGCGTCATCATGTGGAATAATAGATGTTTCAAATGTATCAATCTTTTTGGCCTCTGTAATGATGTCCAGCTTATTCATCCCAATAAGTGGCCTCATCACAAGCATCGGACAAGAACGATCAAGTACACTCATATTCTGAAGTGTCTGACTTGAAACTTGTGAAAGGGCATCTCCCATAATTAGGGCACTCGCCTTTGTTCTTCTTGCAAGATACGCAGAAGTATCCATCATATATTTTCTAAAAAATAATGTTCTGTAATCTTCCTTACAATTTTTTGCAATATAGTTTTGAATATCTCCATAAGGAAGAACATATAATTTAAAGCTATCCTGAAATTTAGAAAGAATTTTTCCAAGCTCTAAAATCTTATCTTTTACTTCCTCTCCAACATATGGATAGGCATAGAAGAAAGCAAAAGATTGTCTCACGCCTCTTCTTGCCATTAAATAACTAGCAACAGGTGAATCAATCCCACCAGATAAAAGAGTAATAGCATGTCCGCTTGTCCCTACAGGGAGACCACCAATACATGGAATCTTTTCCCAAGATAGATAGATCTCTTCATTCATGACTTTTACATCAACCATGAGATCAGGATTTTTTACATCAACTTTAAGTTCCGTATTTTTTAAGATTGCAGTTGCAATATAGCGGTTAATTTCATCACTATTTTTTGGAAATTGTTTAAGAGCTCTTTTTGTTTGAACTTTAAAAGTCTTAATATTTGATAATTGACTTAATTCTTTTACGGCAAGATCACAAACATAATCAAGATCTAATGGACACGCTCGCATCGGAGTAACAGAGCTTAGGCCAGCAACAGAAGTTAATCTATGGATTAGTTCTTCACTAAACTCTTCTTCACTTTCGGCCACTAGTCGCTGTTGATTATTTTTTAGCTTCCAAGATGTGTGATGATACTTACTAAATATTCGACTTAGATTTGTCTGAAGTTTCTTATAGTAGCTCTTTCTGTTCTTACCCTTAAGCCATAATTCATCAACTGTTAAAATTAAACTTTTATACATCTTTATTATTCCTATTTAATTAAAAAACCAATTTCTTCAATAACTTCGCCAAAACCTTTTAAAAGGCCTTCCACCTCTTCTTGTGTTGTTGACTTACCAATCGATATCCTAAGAATATTTTTATGAAACTTCTCTTCAATCCCAAGTCCTGCAAAGAGAGGGTTTAATCCCTTAATCTTTGATGAACAAGCTGTAGATGAAGAGATCATGATTCCCTTGGTTTCAAGGTGTCTCATGATGATATCACTAGCAATTCCCTCAAAGAGAACACATAGAATAAATGGTGAAGTATTTCGATCCTCAAATGGATAACTTATATTTTTATGTAGAGCACTTAGCCCTTTTTTAATTACTTCTTTAAGAACTTCTGCTTTCTCAAATGAACTCTCTAAATCCTTAAAGGCCAATTCACATGCTCTCTCAAGAGCTACAACAAGAGAAGTAGGAGGTGTCGATGCTCTTAGGCCTTTTTCATGTGCACCACCTCTTAGGTAGCGTTTAAGAAATTGAACCTTACTTTCTTTAAAAATAAGACCGCCAATTCCTCTTGGACCTCCCATTTTATGAGCACCAAAAGTGACATAATCAATTTCAGAGTCTTTGAGTGTGAAAGGAACCTTACCAAAGCCTTGTGTCGCATCCACATGAACGAGACACTTTCTATTCTTGGCCTTCACAGCTTGCGCTATTTTTTCAACTTCAAAGTATTGTCCAGATTGTGAGTTAACAAGGCTGATACATACAAGTTGTGTTTCACTTGTTACGCCATCGACAATTTCATCGATGCTTTTATAACCTTGTCCATTATCAATGACTTTAGTGACAGAAGGATGATCTCCACTTAAAAAAATAATCCCCTCCTCAATCGAGCGAATCACCTGATTATTTGCTTCAGTTGCAGAAGAAGTGAAGATTAGGCCATAGTTTTTTGCCTGAATAAGTTTTAAGATATTACTTCTAGCATCCTCAATTTTCTTAGCACATTCCTTTCCTGCTAAATGCTTAGCAGCAGGATTTGGATAGTCCAGTTCGAAGCTTTGCGATAAAACTTCAATAACTTCAGGATAGAGCTTAGTTGAGGCAGCGTGATCAAAATAGTACATAATTTGCCTTATACCATGTTTTAAACAGTAAGTACCTTAAATAACGATATTTTTAGACACTGTCCATATACTAAACACTCCAAGTTACTGAAAGTTCGTATAAAACTGCCCTATTTCTTGGCACTTTTCTTGCTCTATAAAATACATATGAAACTAAGATACTTTATCTTTATATTAATCGGAGTCTACTGGCTTTCAAATACGGTTCATGCAGTTGGACCCAAGGCCAATGACTACCTCTTTCGCTCTCAAGTGAAAATTGAAGAGTTTAATAACTTTTCAAAGAAAGGACTGGGCCATCTTGCGGCCAGAAGTCTTAACGAATCAAAAGATTATCTAGAAAGATTAGCACAGATTAAGCACGAACTCTCCCAAGAACAATTAAATCTCTTAAATGAACTACACGAAGAAGTGACTAAAAAAGAAAAAATTGAAGCCGAAACAATCAGCACTTGTGATTATCGAAATATTGAGCACTATAAAGAGATTGAAAAGCTAAAAGAGCTAAAAGTGAATGGTAGTATTCTCACATTCAGATCTCATAAGAATCTCTACTTATTAAAGGCCAAAGAAGTCCAAAAATGCCAACAATTCAGTACTTGGATGGAAAACTTTAACGAAATCTCTGTATAATGTTCATACTAACGCGATACATGGTGAAATTAGTGAATTCATTCAATATGATTTCTTCATGAAAACAAGAAAGATGAAATCAGTAATCCTAGTATTAATGTTAAACCTCTTAGCTTCGGCAACACTAGCTTTTACTAAAGATAGTGGGAAGACGATTCTAATTTCAGATATCGACGACACAATTAAAGTTGGCCATATCAGATCAAAGGTCGATGCCGTTTCAAACGCCTACCGTACAAATAATATTTTCCTTGGCATGGCCGACCTTTATCACATCATAAAAAATCGCCTCGATGCAGATGTTTTTTATCTAACAAATGCGCCAGAGGAAGTGATGGCATGGTCGCACAATGAACTCCTTAAAAACGGAAACTTCCCAGAGGGAAGCTTGGAAATTAGACCTTTTAAAGTATCGAGCAAGGTATTTAAAGCGCAAAGACTTCAAGAGCTAATCGCTGAGAATAGACCTGATACAGTTATCCTAGTTGGTGATAACGGAGAACACGATAACTCTTTCTATAATGGTATCAAACAGACTTATCCAGGGATTAAGTTTCATACTTTTATACGTGCTGCCTACAACTTTGATGAATCAAATGAACTCTACAAAGGTCAAGCAAGTTTTGTTACACCATTTGAAATCGCAGATACTCTTTATCAGAGAAAAGTTTTAGAAAGATCTGACTCGAAAGAGCTTTTAGATAAGCATCTTCAAAATTATATGGAAGAGTACCTTTTAAGAGATAAAGGACAACTTTATACTCCTCACTGGCAAAGATGTTATGGACACGAAGTAAATAGCGGATCAAGCCTATTTTCAACACTACCTAAAGAGCTGACAAAGAAGATCTCAATTCTTTGTCGAAATTACGATAACTAGTATAAGAGTTTAGATATCAATCCAGCACAATCTACTTGTGCTGGATACTTTCTCTTATGGCATTTCGGTCAACTCGAGAAAAATGCCTTGAATCAACAGGAACACGGCCAAATTCAACAAGCGCTTCACCAAGATTCCAATCATTTAAGATTTCACTAATATGTTCTTTTATCTTAACTTCACCCTCAATCAGACACAATATCGTATCATTGACTTGAACTAGAGCTGCTCTTTGAACACCATCAATACGGGCCAATTCATTCTCATAGTGAAATGTTGGAACGAGCTTACCATTAACCTTTAAACAATCTTTGAGCCGCCCAAGAAGATAAATCTGTCCCCCACTCACATATCCAACATCACCAGTGAGGTGCCAAAGTCTTCCCTGTTCATCCCATCTCTTAGTCGTTTTATTGGCAGGATGATTATCAATATACTCTTTAATAACATGAGGTCCACTTAGACAGATTTCTCCCCAAACGACTCCTTCCTGAAAATCAAAACCATTAGCGACCTTATCAATCTTAGTATCTAAAACTTCAATGATATGCCCCAACTTAAGTCCAACTTTCTTATTTGAAATATACTCTTCAATTGGAACAAAACTAATGGGCTCAACTTCAGTAGAGCCATAGATAATATGAATCTCAACCAACGAACAGGCCTTATCGAATTGTTCCTTCACAAAACTTGCATGCTTTGTCGATATTTCAGCACCACCAATGATAATACTTCTTAACGATGGAATTTTGATATCATTTGATGCAAGGTAATCAGCAAGTCTTCTGATAATCATTGGATTAGCACTAAATCGTGTGACACCATATTGATTCATTTGCGCAATAACCCTTGAAGCATCAAACTCAGCTAATTTACGATAGTCGATATCTGGGAAAATTGTGGTGATTCCAAGGCCCAAGTTTTGTAGAACAAGAGTTGGGAAAAATGGCATATCAACTTCATCTTCTTTATGTAGCCAAAAATATTCTGAGACAATCTTTTGTGATAAAAAGATATCAAGACTTCGATTTGCGGCCTTAGGTCTTCCAGTGGAGCCAGTTGTAAAAGAAATAAGTGTCTGAGCATCTTGCTCAATTGGTGTTTGCGAGAAATTAAGATTATCTTGTGCTCTAATACTTGTTAAAGTTTTAGTAAAAAGACAATTTTGATCAAACGTAAAGCGCTTCATTTTCCACAGAGCAGGAATTAAAGGCGTCCATTTTAAAAGCTCTTTAACAGAGATGATCCCTTGAGCATTTGCATCTTCAATGGCCTGCTTAAGTTTATCCTTTGGCATAGTAGAATCAATTGAGACGACAACTGATCCCATATAGAACAATGCCACCATTATCTGATAAAGCTCCAGTCGCAATGGAATGAGTACGATAACTCGATCCCCTTTCTTTATTCCAGCATCAGATAATGTCTTTATCCATGCCCCAACCTGAGACATAAACTCGCCATAGTTCTGATCTTTATTTTGATAGATCAAGCATCGCTTTTCTAAATTATTTCGAAAGTGAGAATCCAGGTAGTGACATCCATTTATCGGTATACCTTCGTAACCCAGTTCTTGCCTTATATCTTCAATTTTTTTCATATGATAATATTAAATGAAAATAATATAATTTGTAATGTTAGGTAGTAAATGTATCTATTAAGTAAATTTGATTCTCTTCTTACAACAAAAACACAAGTTGGTGGTAAGGCCTATAACCTTGCTAAGCTTGAAAAGTGTCGTGTTAATACACCAGATTGGTTTTGTATCACTAGTGATTACTTTCAAACATTAGTTGACCAAAATGAGGTATTAAAGCAACTCATCGTAAGCTACACACAACTTCAATTTATTGATGATTTAAAAGAACTAATCGCAAAAATTCATGCTGAAATTGATAAGTGTGAAATTTCCATTATTGATGAAGTTATGGAGAGAATTAATCCTAATATTCACTATGCTATTAGAAGCTCAGCTGCTGATGAGGATGGTAGTCACTTCTCTTTCGCTGGACAATTAGAGTCTTTTCTCTATGTTCAAGGAAAAGATAAAATAGAAGATGCCATTAGAAATTGTTTTAAAAGCAACTTCTCTCTAACGGCCCTTACATATCGCTTTAAAAATCAAATCCATCAATCGACACCAAAGATGGCGGTTATCATCCAAGAGATGATTGATCCTGAGAAGTCAGGTGTTCTCTTTACGGCCAATCCAATTAATGGATACAGAGACGAGATGCTTATTTCAGCAAACTACGGTCAAGGAGAAGGTGTTGTAAGTGGTGAATGCAATACTGATGAATACACAATCAATGACCTTGGTATCATTAGAGATGAAATTAGGGAAAAAGACTATAAGATTATTGCTGACTACGAAAACAAAACAACAAAGAAAGTTGAAGTTACAGGAAATGATATCAATTCAAGTGTCTTAACTCACGCAGAAATCATTGAGTTAAATAAGCTTGCCCTAAATATTCTTGCATTAAAGAAGAAGCCTCAAGATATAGAATTTTGTTTTCAAAATGGAAATATCTATATTGTCCAGACACGAGATATCACATCTCTTCCAATGGATAAGCGTGAAGACTTCGCCAATGTTTTTGATAACTCAAATATCCAAGAATCATTCAATGGAGTTACAACACCCCTAACTTTCTCTTATGCCTCAAAGATGTACTACAAGGTCTATCATCAACTACTAGGCTTAACTGGGCTAAGTGAAGAAGAGTTAAAAAAGCACGAAAAAAGACATAAGAATATGATCGCTCTTATTGAAGGTCGAGTATTCTACAATATTCAATCTTGGTATAAGGGGCTCCTTTTGCTTCCGTCCTTTAAACAATCTAAAGGAGATATGGAGAAAATGATGGGGATTACAGACCCTGTCGACTTTATTGAAGATAAAGACCTACCTTTATGTGAGAGATTAAGAATGTTACCAGGTCTGATAAAAACCTTTGGTAGTCTTCTTTGGTATTTCTCAAAAATAGATAAAGTTGTTGCCGACTTTATGTCTGATTTTTATAAAGTTTATAATGACATTGATTTCACCAAACTCAATAGACTTAATCTTACTCAACTCTATGATCTAACTGAAGAGCTCGATCAGAAAATCACAAGTAAATGGCACGCTCCACTTATAAATGACTTCTACGTTATGATGATGAATGGAAAGATGTATCGCTGGATGGATAAGCTTGGTGTTGAAAATGCAGATATCACTCTTGGAAATTTATTATCAGGAGAACATGATATTGCCAGTACTCAACCGACTAAAGAACTTTTAAAAATAAGTGATGAAATTAAGAAATGCGATCAAAATCTTAAGGATCAATTCCTAAAACTAGAAAATTCAAAAGTTATGGACTTCTTCTATATCAACAATAAGGCCATTTTTGATTTATGCCAAGATTATATCGAAAACTATGGTGATCGCACAATTGGTGAGCTTAAGCTTGAAAGCTTATCACTGAGAGAAAGCCCAGACTTTCTCATCAATATTCTAAAAAATTACGTGATTAAAGAAAGCCTAAGTTATGAAAGCTTCATTGCAAATGAGCTTGAACTTAGAGAGTCTGAAGAAGAAAAGATTGAGCCAATAGTTAAGAAAAAGCTTTCAATTTTTGGAAGAAAACGTTTTTATAAAGATCTGGCAAAACTTAGAAAGGCCATTCGTTATCGTGAAAACACAAGACTTCTTAGAACAAAGTCTTTTGGTATCTCACGTCAAATTTACCGTGAAATGGGAAATCAATTAGCAAACTTCAATCTAATTAGTACACCAGATGATATTTTCTTTTTAACTCTTAGTGAAATTGAAGAACTAAAAGATGGGCGTATTGTTCAGACAAATCTAAAAGAACTAATAAGCTTAAGAAAGTCTGAGTACGATTCATATGAAGATGAGGAACCTGGTCATCACTTTAAGACATTTGGCTTCGTTCACGCAGGAAATAAATTTATCTATGAAGGCAATACAAATCTTGATCATGATGGTGCATTAAAAGGTATAGGATGTTACCCAGGTCACATCACAGGAGAGGTTGCCCTACTCTTTAAGCCGGATGATGGAATTGATGTTAATGACAAGATTCTATGTACAGTAAGAACTGATCCAGGATGGGCACCATTATTTCCGTCAATCAAAGGACTACTTGTAGAAAAGGGATCGACACTTTCCCACTCAGCAGTTATTGCTAGAGAACTTAAGATTCCTACAATCGTCGGAGTTCCAGGAATTACAAAAATAGTAGAGAATGGACAAGAGATCGAAATGGACTGTGAAAAAGGTCTAATCAACTTATTACAAGAAAACCAAGAATAACAAAGAATAACAAAGGCCTCATTAGAGGCCTTTTCTTTATGAAACTCTTTTATAAAATTTTATGTCGTAAACTCCGACCTTTTCTTTCTTTATAAGATCTTTAAATTCAGCTGTGATATCTTCAAAACCATCTAAATCTGGAGTATGAACTCGTAAGTAATAACGAACACAAATCACTCCACCGATAGAAATTGAAGACTTTGCTTTTTGAACGAAATCCTTGCCTAATTTATCATCAAAGTAACTAGGGACATCAGAGTAAGAGAAATAATCAAATTGATACTTTCCACTTTCAAGCTCTGAAACAACATCACCAATATGATAATTGATTTGAGTTGTTTCTATACAATCTTTAAGATGCGAAAAACTTCGACAACGTAGAGGCGTATTTGTCAAAGTTACTTCACCAAAGAAGCATAGACTTAAGAAAAAATTATCTTTAATAAGATTATTCTTAAATAGACGAGCAAAACGATTACGATAAAATTTCACATAACTTTCTGGGATATTCTTTCTAATGAAGTCACCTCGATACAAGAGAGAGTTCATTAAGGCCTTATTTCCTACAATTGATAAAACAACTGTCCACTTAACCTTAAAGCTTACTGTATCCATTATATTTAATTGCTCTTGAATTGTTTTACAATTTCTAAGGGCCTCAATAATACGATGCCCTAAAATTTTACGACAAAGCTTTGAAAAGGTAATAAATGTTTTTTCCCATGATCCGGCAAGTGCCGCAATTTCATTGGCCTCAAAATAATCATTAAGTCCAACATTAGCACCAACTGTTTTTAAAATCGCGGAATCATCATGGTATGCTCTTAAATAATCCACTTCTTCAAGTGCAAGAATCGCCTTCTCATACGCTCTTGCCCATTCAATCTGAAGGCCCGATACATCAAAGAGGTCTAACTTTGAGTCAGTATTTGTAATAAGGTATAACCCTCTTGGTCCTGCACCACAAATAGAGCCAATTTTTTTAGGAGAAAGTTTTTCACAAACTTTTGACTCCATCTCAATATCTTCATTTGCTAGTGAGTAATTTAATTTGTCAGTAAAATATTTTGCCATGTCACAATTATAGTTGTTTTCATTATATAATGGTACAAAGAAAATAAATTCAGATGAGGATGTATGAGCAAAGATATAAGTCATATTACAATAGAAGATTCATTTATTAAGAGATATTTAGCTTGGTCAAACGAGCGCTTCCCAATGGCCAATGTCATCTCCGGTCTAATCACTTTCTTTGTCATGAGTCGCCTTGCTCTATTCTTACAAGATAAAGCATTAGATTTTACACCATTAGATATCCTAGGGGCAATTGCTGTAGTCGGACACTACTTTGTCTTAAGAGTGTTTGATGAACATAAAGATTTCAAAGTTGACTGTATTAATCACCCAGAGCGTGCGCTCCAAAGAGGCCTCATTAAACTTTGGCACCTAGATATTATTGCTGCAGTTTTTACTATTATTGGATTAATTTATTCTGCTTTAATTTCAAATAATTATTTAACGCTTATTTGCTACGGCGCTGTTTATCTGTGGTCCATACTTATGGCCAAGGAGTTCTTTATTGGTACATGGCTAGAAAAGCGCTTAACGCTTTATTCAATTAGCCACATGCTCGTTTCTCCTCTTATTATTATTTGGATTATGTCGGCAAAATGGCAGGTTCCTACATTTGAATTCTATGTTTATCTTATTCTTGCCATGTCTTTTGCATCAGGTTTCTCATATGAATTTACAAGAAAGACTCGTGGCCCTGAAGAAGAGACTGAAACACTTGACTCATATACAAAGATTTATGGCACAGGTGGAAGCGTTCTCATTATCACATTAATGAATATGATAACTCTTGGATGTTTTCTTTATCTCATCCCACTAATGCCGAATCTACGATCAATTCTAGCTGCAATGGGTATCGCAGGTTTTGCAGCTGCTCAATCGACACTTTTTAAATATTTAAAAAAACCAAGTCTTGAAGGACGTAAGAAGAATGAAAAGTCATTCGGACTCTTCGCTCTCCTACTTTATATCGCTCTTATTGTAGGTGTTTATGCAAATTAATTTAGACCGACTTACCCAAGAGCAAAAACAAGAGTTCCTTCTTTTTAAAGATAACGAAGCAATCTCAAGTATTGAACAATTTGTTGATGGCGATGCTTCAGCAATTTTCATTCTTATTGATAAGCAAGCGTACTTTGGTTTTTGTAATGGGAAGCTATCACAAAGCTTTATTGAAGCCGCCAAAGATTATCGTGAAAAGTATGGAAGCGAAAAGATGGTTGGGCCATTAAATCTTTCTACATATAATAGCTACCGCTTAAAACAGAATGAAGATCTACCTCATCACTTAATGGAGCCCTCTTACGACAAAGAGTTGTACGAATTACTGAAGTCTCATGGTGAGATCTTTGAGAGTTATGTAACTTATGAAATTAATGATTTTGATAAGCTCTTAAAATGGTCTGAGCAATTTGATGAAATTGATGATTCACCAATGACTGAAAATTATGACCTAAAAGTAATTGATGGACAATTTTGGCTTGATAACCTTGAACGATTTTACCAAAGTGCTGATCAAGTTTTTGGAGAGAATATCGCCTACTCACCAATTTCATTTGAAACATTCAAACTTAAGTATGGCCAACAAGCGGCTGGCCTTATTTGTCCTCATACCTCACGTGCTCTAATTTCAAAAGCAGACAATTCAATTATTGGGATCATCCTAAATTTTGTGGATCCCACAGCAACAAATATAAAGAGGCTCTTAATTAAGACTATGGGAGTCCATCCAGATCATCGTTACATGGGGCTAAGCTTCATTTACCTACTTAAGGAAATTATCCCCCAAGTAAGATCTCATTATGAGCAAGCTTATCTATGCTTGATGCGAGACGGGAACCTTCCCTCACTATTTGCGAAAGATATTTCGCAGAAAACTCGCTACTATCACCTATTCACTATCTAAATCATTGATTTTACTAGTATAAAACTGCCGTCTACTGTGTAGACGGCCATAGTACAATTTTCAATCAAACGTTCTCGTTCATCTTTATAAGCTATATTTGAACTATGAAGATCAATGAAATTAGCACAAATTCAGCTTCTGAGCAGGAAGCAAAAGTCGTAAAGCAGAAGCTTTCGGCCCCATCTCGTTTTGACTACTCTGAAGCGGCAAGGCTAAATCGTATTGCGATTTTAGAGGCCCAGTGTGGGGAAAATCTCGACTCAATTCAAATAACAGACCTAGATGGATTAAACCTCAAGGGTAATATCGAGTCTTATGCTGGAAGTATTTCAATTCCAATGGGAATTTGTGGGCCATTAAAAATTAATGAGAAAGGTGAAAAGGAAGATTTATATATTCCAATTGCAACCTCAGAGGGCGCTCTAGTTTCTTCGATCACTCGTGGTGCACTTGCTGTTTCTTTAAGTGGTGGCTTCAAGGCCAAGGTTTTAAGAAAGCGTATGTACCGTGCTCCTGTTTTCACATTTGATGATATTGACCATGCTGATGAATTTATCTCATGGCTAGAAGATAACTTCGATACGATTAAAAGTATTACTAAAAAGTATTCAAACTTTGCAGATCTAAAAAAGATCAAGCCAGTTCTTATCGGTCGCAATGTTCACGCGAAATTTATCTATGAGTGTGCCGACGCTTCCGGACAAAACATGACAACTGTTTGTACGTGGCAATCATGTCTTTGGATCAAAGAAGAGCTTTTAACTTCAAAAATTAAACTCGTTGAATTCTTCTTAGAAGGAAATGGTTCAAGTGATAAGAAAGTTTCTGTTGGTTCTGCAATGCAGACTCGTGGAACATATGTAACTGCAGAATGTGTAGTGCCAGAAAAAGTATTAAAGCGTATTCTGAAAACATCAAGTACTGATCTAATCAATCTCTACTTAAGATCACTACCTATTACTCGTCTTGAAGGAATGACAGGATATAACGTAAACGTTGCCAACGCTGTTGCGGCCATTTTTGCTTCAACAGGACAAGATCTTGCTTGTATTCATGAGTCATCAACAGCTGTTCTAAATTTTGAAAAACACGAAAAAGGTTTATACGTAAGCTTAACTCTACCTTCACTAGTTATTGGAACTGTTGGAGGTGGAACAGGACTTGGCCACTATAAAGACTGCTTAAAGTCGATCGGTTGTGCAGGAGCAGGAAAGGTCGAAAGGTTTGCAAAAATTATAGCTGGAGCGGCGCTATCTCTTGAGCTTTCAACAATGTCGGCCATCTGTGGTGGACAGTTTGCTTATGCACACGACAAGCTTGGTAGAAATAATCCGAAAGATCAGCTTAAAACGAAAGATATTACAAAAGAGTTTATCAATGAAAACTTCACTGATCAGTCAACTCTAGTGAAAGAAAGTGAGTCAATTGAACACGACCACAAGATTAATATTGAAAATGGAATTATCACAGAAGCTACTTCAAGAGTGGTGAACAAATCTCTTGGCTTTACATCACTAGAGATCAACAAAGAAGATAAAATAATTCTGAAGTCAAAACCCCTTGATACTGACG
This sequence comes from Halobacteriovorax sp. RT-1-1, assembly GCF_047085455.1. Classification (NCBI taxonomy): domain Bacteria; kingdom Pseudomonadati; phylum Bdellovibrionota; class Bacteriovoracia; order Bacteriovoracales; family Halobacteriovoraceae; genus Halobacteriovorax; species Halobacteriovorax sp. RT-1-1. The sequence continues at coordinate 958,461 of NZ_JBKIXZ010000002.1, read as the reverse complement.
TAATTGCAGGTTTTGCGGCCATTGCAGGTTTTGCGGATAGTGATATCAGAAGAAAATTCATTAAAACAATTCACAATAATGAATTTACGAAATGTCATATTAGAGAAATTGAGGCATACCGTATGGTTTCAAAGGATTTCTCTCGCTATATGCCAGAGCTTCATGGAACATATATAAATGCTCAGAAAGAAGCATACCTTCTTCTTTTAGAAAATTTAAACTTTTCTCAAATTGAGTTAATGAACACTCAAGGATGTTTAGAATTATGGATAAGCTCAACTCGTGAATTAATTTTTGATGCTATATCTAAGATTCATCAGAACTTTGCAAATTCACAAGAAGTTTCTGAGTCGTCTCTTAACCTTGGAAAAGTAAATATTGATAAAGACTTAACGAAATCAATTATCACTTATATTCGTGCACAAAACTACATCAGTGCAAAGACAGAGGAAAAGTTAGAAGAAGTTCTAAATACTTTTGAACAATGGTCAAAGATCATCAACGAAGGTCCAAAGACACTTACTCACAACGACTTTAATCCAAGAAATATTTGTTTTAAAAATGGTCGCCCATGCTTCTATGACTGGGAACTATCTCGCTACAACTCTCCATATAGAGACCTTGTGGAATTCATGAGCTTTACAACACCAAGTGGTGAAATTGCGAATGATATAAATTATTACTTCTCAAAAGATGGGCTTGAACTATCTAAGCAAGAAAAACTAGAAAATATGTTATCTTGTGCAAATGAATATCTACTTAACCGAGTCCTATTCTACTATGTAGGCCACAGTGTAAATGAATATGAGTTCATGCCACATATCTTCAATAAAACACTTGAGATCATCTCATACCTAGAAGGTCAGCTGAATGCGTAATCTCATCGACAAGCTACTTTCAAATAAAGATCAAGAAAAGAAGGTTCTCTTCTTTTACAAGAACTTTAAGCTTGCTAGCTCACTTTCTATAAATGAGCTTATGGAGAAGGCCCGTGTCATTGCTTCTAAAATTAAGGCAAATGATATTACTAAAAAAAATATAATTCTTTCATTTGAAAATGAAGAAAACTTTGTGACTTACTTCTTTGGTATCATCCTATCAGGTAACGTACCTGTACCAATGGCATCAAGTGCCTTAATGTTAAAAGATGATTACCAAGAATTACTATTCCAATTCGCATCTGCGGCACAAACAAAGTATATCGCAGCAAAGAACTCTCCAGAGGGCTTTACCAATATAGCAAAATTTAATGACGCTGAGATGGCAACACAATTTGCAAATCCTGAAAGCAGTGAAACTTGTTTTATTCAATTTTCTTCAGGATCAACTTCTGCACCAAAAGGAGTTGTGATAAGCCATAGCAATCTACTTGCAAATAATGATCAAATTAATCAAGGGATCAAATTGAGTGATTCTGACTCTATTTGTACATGGCTACCTCTTCACCATGATATGGGGCTGATAGGAAGTCTTCTCACAGCACTTTTAAAGAATCTTGAATGTCATATTATTCGTACTCAAGACTATGTCATTGCGCCTCATAAATGGCTTCACCTTGTTTCAGAAACAAAGTGTAGTGCTCTTTGTATCCCAAATTCAGCATATTATGTTTGTGCAACTAAAATCCCAGAAAAGAAGTTAGAAGGTCTTGATCTTTCTCATATACGCTTTGCTCAATGTGGAGCTGAGCCAATTAAGGCCAATGTTTTAAAGGCCTTTAGCAATCGTTTTGAAAAATATGGCTTCAATACTAATGCCATTATGCCAGTTTATGGACTAGCAGAAGCGACTCTTGCAGTAACTTTTCATGAGGTTGGTACACAGTTTGAGACTGTCACGATTAAAGATGAAGAGTTTATTTCTTGTGGTAAAGTTCTAGCACCGACTCAGCTTGAGATTAGAAATCAACACCAAGGTGTTGGTGAAATCTATATAAAAGGGCCATCAGTATCGACTAACTATTATGGTAGAGAAACTCATCTCGAAGATGGATGGCTAAACACAGGAGACCTAGGCTTCTTAGATGAAGAAGGTAGGCTCTACGTAACAGGACGAAGTAAAGATCTCTTAATCTGCAATGGTGTTAATATCTTTGCAAATGATATCGAGTTTATGGCCGCAAAAGTACCTGCGGTAAAGCTTGGGCGTATGGTTGCTTTTTCAATTCAAACAGATAAGAGCGAGAAACCTCACCTCATCATTGAGCTAAATGAGAAGTCAAAAGAGGCCCGTAACAAAGTCAAAGAAGACGTGGCAAATGCTCTAAAATCAAAATTAGCACTCACAGAAGACAATATTTCAATAGTGCCAGAGCTAACTCTTAAAAAGACAACTAGTGGGAAAGTAAAACGCCAAAATGCCCAAAAAAGATACATGGCCGGAGAAATTACAAAAATCGAGAAAAATTATCGATTTAATCTTATAGTATCTCGTTACATAAAAAATAAATTTAAGTTTAATTTCTTAATTAAAGAGAAATTGGGATAAATAGATGAAAGAACAAATTTTAAAATATTTGAATGAAGCAATTGCTGAAGTTAGTGATGAAAAAGAGATCACACTGACTTTAGAGACTAGCTTTATCACTCTTGGGCTTGATTCTTATGATGCCATGTCATTTATTGGACGTCTTAAGGAAGATTTTGAAGAACTACCTGTAACAATTTTTTTACAGTGTCAAACAACTCAAGACCTAATTAATTACTTAGAAAAAAATCATAACGAAGAACTGAGACAAGTACTTTCATAATTGGAGCTAAGATGGAAACAAGACTTATTAGCAAATTAGAAAAACTTAATAAGCAATCTGTAGAGCGTGCTTTCACTGTTGATGCACTTGATTGGTCTAAACCAATCGATAAGAATCTCAAGTGGACACCAGAAGAAATGGTCACTATCTCTTACTTACCTAGTTATGATCTGCTTACTGAAGCACAAAAACTTAGATTCAATCAATTAATTGGACTCTCTATTTGTGAGCAATTTATTTGGTTTGAAAATGTACTTCTAAATCCGGCACTTAAAAGCTGTAAAAGAATCTATAAGCTTAATCCTCAAATGACAGAGGCCATTGATCACTTTATGGAAGAAGAAGATAAGCACGGTGAAATCTTTCTTAGAATGCTCATGAAGGCAGAGCCAGAAAATTATTCGAAAGAAAGTCCTCTTCGCATTTTTAAACTTGGCCCAGTTCAAAACTTTATCATGAAGGTTGTTACGACATTTCCAAATATCTTTCTATGGTGGATTTGGATTGCCCTATTCTTTGAAGAGAGAACATTAGATATTTCTAAAAAATACAATAAGGCCCTAAAGGCCGGTGAAGTGGACTGGAACTTTTGGCAATGCCACTACTATCATATGCTTGATGAAGTAAGACATCAGCAAATTGATGAGTGTTTCCTTGCTGCTTTTTATGACAAAGCAAATCCTATTCTTAGAAAGATTAATGCCAGCGTTTTTGTGAAATTCATTTCCTCATACTTTGGTCCAAAGAGACTTGCAGGAAGAATTCTAGAGCTAATGCAAGAAGAGTTCAGCGATCTTTCACAAGAGACAGTAAATCAATTAAAGGGTGAATTTGAGTCACTTCGTACAAATGTAGAATTTCAACGAAGTGCCTTTTCGAGACAGGGGCTTGGCCGTACTTATGAGCTACTGGCCAAATATAATGAGATGGATGGTTTTTGGGATCTACTGCTTGAAGAAAGCAAAGAAGATCACATCGGAAAAAATCGATACGTACGTGGTACGCATTCGACAATTCTAAACTAGCCAAATAAAAAAGGGACCGCAAACGGTCCCTTTTTTTATTGTAAATCTCTTTTTAAGCTTGTTAGTAATTCATCTAAATCAAAAGGCTTATAAAAGAAACGAGTCACCCCTTCCTTCATAGCTTCTTTCAAAGAAATATCAGCTTGACCTGAAACAAAGTAGAAAACTTTTTCTTTTTGGCTATCGTTGCTATTTGTGCAATCAAGGACAACCTTTCCATTACCATCTGGCATTTTATAGTCAGAAATTATGGCATCAAATGTTTTTCCACTATTGATAAGCTTTACAGCGCTATTTCCAGAGTTGGCGCACTCTGTCTCATAACCTTCAAACTCAAGCTCTTCGGCCAATAGTTCTAGAATATCTGGTTCGTCATCGACGATTAAAACTTTGTACGGCATATGTTAATTCTCTTCTAAACGTTAACAACGTAATTATAGTCATGCATCCTATTATAAACAGGATATTTTGTAAAATAAAATACATTGAGAAACTATATCTCTTAACCATCGAGGCCAAGGCCTTGTTATTTAAGATCGTTTCAACAAAAAATGGCGCACTGCTATAGTAAAAATCAACAAATGCTGCCCCTAGCGTCGTCTTCATCAAGTACTCATCGCGAATGACACGAAAGTAATTCAAGACATAATGATCTCTTTGAAAGCCTGCAGTCACGAGATAGCACTGATTTTGCGACAAAAGCTTTTCAATTGGCTTCGGTTGATAATTTCCAGTTTGCGTGGCCAAATCAGCATTACTCACACTCCCTGGACCGACATAGCCAAAATGATCAAGATATGAAATTGCCGAACTGTAGGTAGTATTATTAGTAAGGTTAGTTACCTTTACATTACCTTCATTTGATTGATCTTCAACAATTCTAATATCATTAATATTTCTCGTTACAACTCCACCGCCACTTTGCACGTAAAGGGCCATTCGAGAAATATAGGCACCATTACCACCATGATCACCGGTGTACTCAATAACAGCAGTCTGATCCCCTGCATATGTACCAATAATGTTAAGAGTTGCACGAGTTCTAATATCAGTAGCTGCTGCACTAATAACAAGCTTAAAGTAGATTGCTCTACCAACAGCATCCGGAATCTCTACTTCTTCATTTGAGCTGTAATCAGTATCATTAGGCATAAAGAACAACACTAATTCAACACTGTCTTTAATAGAAGCGATAGAGTCTGTAATACCAGCACAATTTAGCTCACTCGTTGAACAGATATCTGCAAAACTTACAAAGGGAGCTTCAACTTGAGAGCTTGGTATTTGAGTAACAATTCGAAAAGCAGGATTTGAATTGTCGTTATCTTTTAATGCAACGTAAAGCTCTTCATTAGTGTAAGCAAGTGAGTCAACATCCTGTAAGTAGAGACCACCTAACTCAGATGTTTCATCTGCCAAGTTTGGGCTTAGCCCCCCAGAGTCTGCAGTATAATAAGCAAAATCTTGAGTTCCCGTCCCAAGGCTTAGGGGAACATAAAGAGTAATTGCGGCTTCAGGAGTGGAACCATCCCCACCCAAATTATAAAAAAGCTCATTTAAGTTCTCACCTGTAGAATTTCTCAAGTAGAAGATTGGCTCAGTTTTGTCATCCAGACTCAGAGACGCACCGTAAGCACTAGTGATTGTAAGGTAAAGAAAAATGAAGATTTTAAATAATTTCTGCATAGTAAAATTATGGGTTAAGTTTTATTCATGGTCAAATAATTAAAGATTTGGCATGATAATCAAAATAGTTAAGTTGTTTAAATGACAAAGGTTTGGATCAAATTATGAAATATATTGTTCTCTCAATACTTCTGCTAACTTCTTGTATCGGAACTGATGGAATCAAGGATCAGAGAAAAGTTATTGGCAGTATGGCAACCGCCCTTTCTAAGAAGTACCCAAGCGTTGAAAATATCGACTGTGACTACCTAAAAAGACGCTTACGTTTAAAAGATAATCGCCTCGTAATTGTAGATGCACGAGATATTTATCAATTTGAAGTTTCTCACATTGAACGCGCAATTCCTTTATCGAAGCTTCATGAAGTCTATCCTCAACTTCAAGGCAAAGAAGTTGTCGTCTACTCTACAATTGGAACACGTTCAACGAAAGCAATCCTCGAGCTTTCAAAAACTAACCCTAATACAAAGTTTACAAATTTATTTGGTGGAATCCTCGAGTGGCTACAATGTGGCCAGAAGATTTATCTAATGGGTAAGGAAACAAAAGAAATTCGCTTCGAGAATGACGCCTGGAATATCATCCCAGAAGGATATAAAGCAATTCTACCATGAAAGTAATAAGTATTAATGGCCAAATTCTAGAGCGAGAAGAAGATGCAAAAATATCTGTACTTGATCGCGGCTTCCTCTACGGTGACTCTGTCTACGAAGTAACAGAAGTTAGAAATGGTAAAATTGGTTTTCTAAAAGAGCACCTTGAACGCTTACAAAACTCTGCTTTAAAGATGCACATGCATCTTCAACTCAACTTTACTGAATATGAAAAGCGCATTGTAGACGTTGCAAAGAAGCTGCACGAAGCAGGTCATGACAGATGCTATATACGATTAATTGTCACACGAGGAGAGGGAGAAATTACTCTTGACCCGCAAGCGGCCAGTAATCAAAATGTCATTATCATCGGTAAAGAGCTTCCTGAAAATCCTAGCACTTGGTATGAAGATGGTGTTGAGGTAATTATCGCTTCAACTCTTAGAAATCCAGTCAAGTCGATGGACCCAAATATCAAATCTGGAAACTATCTTAATAATATCCTTGCATATAACGAGGCCAAAGAAGCAGGCTACTTTGATGCCATCATGCTTAACCAAGATGGCAATGTCACAGAATGTACAACGAGTAATATCTGGATAGTAAAAGATGGTATTTTTAAAACGCCCCCTATTGCAGCTGGACTTCTTAAAGGTATAACCAGAGAAAATGTTATTCGTATTCTTGGCGAACAAGGCATCCCATTTGAAGAGGTAAACTTCACGGGAAGTGAGCTTAAAGAAGCTGACGAATGCTTTCTTACATCATCAACAAAATACCTTGTTCCAATTGTAAAAGTTGACGATACAACGATCGGAAATGGAAAACCTGGAAGTAAAACTATACAAGTGCTTGATATCTTTAAGTCTGAACTCTGAAACTTATATAATATCTAATATTTACATCCTTTCCCATTGACAATAGTGGCCATTGTTCGCTATAAAGCTTCAGTTACATCCGAAAATATTAAGTAAGATTGATGGGCCTAAGGCGTTAGCCTTTGAGATGTGATGTAACTTTTCCTTGTCCCTAAAGTCTTTTTTATTCAAAAGGAGCCAACAATGGCAAAGAGTACTACAGCGAGATCACGCTTTAAAATCCAAAGAGCACTAGGTGTTGAACTTCCAGGTCTTGGTAAAGCTGGTGCATTAGCACGTCGTCCATACGGACCAGGTGTACACGGTAACAAAAGAAAGAAAATTTCTGACTACGCCGTTCGTCTAAAAGAAAAACAAAAACTAGTATTCCACTACGGTCTAAGAGAAAAGCAACTTGTTACTTACGTTAAGCAAGCTAAGAAGAACACTGCTGGTAAGCCATGGATGGAAGTACTTCTATCTAACCTTGAGTCAAGACTGAACAACGTAGTTTTCAGACTTGGATTTGCACCATCAATGATGGCAGCTTCTCAAATGGTTTCTCACGGACAAATCCTAGTTAACGGAAAGAAAGTTGACCGTTCATCTTTCATCGTTGGCCAAGGTGATGTTATCTCTCTAACTGAGAAAGGTTATAACAACCAACTTTACAAGCAAACTCAAGAAACTCCACGTTTCGCAGCAGTTCCAGCTTGTTACAATGTTGAAGGTACAGATAAGAAGAAAGCAACTATGGTTGCTGCTCCTCTTGAATCAGATGTACCATTTGAATTCAACTCTCAGCTAGTTATTGAGTACTACTGGAAAGTAAAGTAATAGAAATAAAAGAAGGCTCCTTACGGAGCCTTTTTTATTTCTATCGGCAGGAGTCTTTAGCTTGCCAAAATATACGAGAGGTCGGGTTCACGCCCGACCGGTTCGCCATAGCCGCCAAATCAACGCACTATTTAATTATTATTTTACTTATTTCGAATCGCTGTCGAACTTAGCTCTTGATACTCATGAGGCCTAAGATAGACAACCTCAAGCTTTGGATTAAATTCTTTTATCTTCTTTTCAACTTCTCTATATTCATCCATTTTCTCATCACGAGGAACAACATAGATTTTAGTTAGAAGCTGGCAAACCTTCTCAACTTCAAACCATTTAAGAAATGAGCCAAATGTATCATCACCCATCAACCAATTAATATTTGGGTATTTAACCTCTTGCAGCCACTCATATGTGGGTCTTCTAAGCTTCTGGGCCCAAAAGCCCGTATAGATAGGAAATCGAGCTCCTGTGGCATCTTTGATCTTTAGATACTCTCCGTACGGATCCTCTTGTTCATTGGACTTCCAAGGGCTGTAGTCTAAGACAATGATAATATTGTCTTCAAACTCACTACATTGATTTAGACACTCAAGATGCCCTTGATGAAATGGATGAAAACTTCCTCCAAACAATGTAACTGTCGACTTCGTCTCAGAAGAATAAAGCTCTACACTATTGGCTATTTCATCTAATTTGGACATTACTTAAAAATCTTTTTCTTGAAGTGTCTTTCTTCCGCTTTGCTTTGCACGCTCGGCCGCAGAATCGCATTTTACTCTAATGATATCAGACAAGATTTCCATGACATTTGCAGAAGTATTTAGGCCATGCTTATCCTTAATATATTTCTTAAGTTTTGAGGCCACAATTAAGATATCTTTATCAGCAAGGTTAAGAGTTTTTTTATCACTTGAAACTAGAATGCGACGAGGCTCTTTCCTGTCTTTCGACTTATTTTCTTCGCTCACGTTATCTCCATTTGAGTTCATTAAATAATCAACTTTCACATATATCTCCAAGTCTAGTATAATATTAGTGTAACTTAAATTTAAATCTAATAAACCAACGAGCAAAATATGAAGTTCTCTTGCGAATTTAACGATATTGAGTATTTTTTCACTACTGAAATCGGCCCAGACACAAATGATAAATACCATTTATTTCTATCTGGTACAAAGCTTACGAAGTACCAAAATAATGAAATGAAATTTCATACATTAACGATAAATGCTAAGTATGAAGGTCAAGAGCTTAACTATTTTATCACTGGTATCCCCCTGTCTCTTGATGAAGAAGAGCAAATGGAAGAGCTAGAGGATTTCTTTGAGGCCAAGGAAATTTTTGAAAAAATAGAAGATGCCTTTGAGCTTCTTTTAAGTGAGCGCAAAGCACCTCCATGGGGTCTAAAGGAGTATAAATAATGAATCAACAACAAGGAATTCTCCCTAATAACTCTCACAGTAAAGTCATGGGATATCTATTGTGGCTTTTTGGATTTATGGGAGCTCATCGCTTCTACTATGGTAAGCCTATCTCAGGAACGATCTGGATGCTAACACTAGGCCTTTTAGGGCTTGGCTGGCTAGTAGATATCTTTCTAATTCCTTCTATGGATGAAGAATGTGATAATCGCTATTATGAGGGCGTCCTTGATTATAATATCGCTTGGATTCTTCTAACATTTCTAGGTGTCTTTGGATTTCATAAGTTTTATCAAGGAAAGATTCTTATGGGGATACTCTATCTTCTAACGGGTGGCTTCTTCCTCTTTGGCGTTCTTTATGACTTTTGGACACTTAATGAGCAAATCGACGATATCAACAAAGGTATAGCATAAAAAAGGCCCTCACACAGAGGGCCTTTTCATTTAGTTAATTTTGATTTAATTAAAAACCACAACGTCCTTGATAAAGGTAAACACGGTCGTAGTCTCTAGAAGTTGCATCAAAAGTCGAGTAAGTTTGACCAGCATCTGCAACATCAATTCTAAATACTTTAGAAATAATGTCATCACGGTACTCAACAAAACGACGACCTGGGTAGCGACGATATACTGTCGTACACTGTCTTCTTCTACTGCTACAAACAACTTCAGGAATAGTAATTTCACAGAATTCATCACGGTGGCGAATTGGTCCACGCTCGATATCAGTTGTGATCGTTCCATGAAGATCATAATTTAGAGTTGTGTCGGCCTTATCAAGTGTAAACTCTCCATTACTTGGAAGCTTAAACTTCTCATCGAATTTAACAGTTAGCTTTTCACCAGCAACTTGAATCTTAAGCTTTCTCTTACCGATAAACTTCAGCTTAGCTTTGTACTCACCTTGAGCAAGTGAAATACTATCATCTTTAGACTTAAGCTCTACAGCAGAGTCAACTGCTAGAGTACCTTTAAATTCAGTCTTACAACCAACTAATAGCCCTAGTAATAAGGCAAATGTAAAAAATCTCATATCCCCTCCATATGATGAAAATAAAAATAAATTGTATTTAAAATACAAAAAATGGATTGTCCATACTTGCATAAGTGCCATGAAATTTATACTTATTTCGAATCTAAACAAAAAACTGATAAAGAACATGTTTTCTATTTCATATTTGTAGTAAGTTAATACTGGACAATTTTCTTAAATTGTTTAATATTGACGCAATATCGACTACTTAAACGGAGACCCCATGGAAAACACTAAAGTTTACGAGACGTCTATTGTTCCTAAAGGTGAAATGCTAGAGCCAGTTAGAGATACAGCATATATTGCATCTTCTCTGACGATTGAAGTTCTTCACGTTATGACTTTCTTTGTGATCTTTGCCTTCATCTTTGCTGGAATTTGGAAAACAGCAGTTAGAATGGAGAAAAGAGAAAAAGAAGGATCTAAATCTAAAGTTACTGCTTAATTAAAATTCAATATGAAAAGTTACTGGCCCGTCGTTATGTATTTCGACGGCCATGCTTTCTCCAAAGACTCCCTTCTCTACAGGGACAGTGCTTTTTAGTATCTCAACAAACTCATCAAATAATTTATTTGCAACTTCAGGCTTGGCGCTTCCATCAAAGCTTGGTCGATTACCTTTCTTACCATTCCAAGAAAGAGTGAATTGTGAAACCGCAAGAATACTTCCTTCAATATCCACAACAGAACGATTCATTCTTCCTTGCTCGTCTGCAAATATTCTTAAAGCAAGGATCTTCTCACAGGCCTTTTGGATTGTTTGTCGGTTGTCGTCATGTTCAATACAGACTAGTAAGTGAAGGCCCTTAGATATCTGGGCCACGACTTTATTATTTACTTTTACATTAGAACTAGAGACTCGTTGAATAACTACTTTCATTAAACTTGCTTATACTCTTCAATTTGTTTTAATTCATATTGTTTTTTAAGGTTCTTAATCTTCTCTTCGTAACTTGAAACAAGTTGATCTCTAAGTCTTTGCGAGTCGCTCATTTGTCTCTCTAGCTTTTTCTGAGCAAGATTAAGTTTTCTTCTCATATCTGTATTGTGATCTGCTGTCATCTTCTGTTTTTCAAGATTATGATTATGGGTCATACGAGATGTTTTTACTTCATTTTCTCTTTTTACCATTTTAAGGCGAGTGTTAAAGTCGTCACGAAGCGCTTGGAATTGTTTCTCATACTGATCCTTAATATGATCCAAATTTTCCTTCATTTCGCTTCTTTGCATACGAGACTGTTCTTGAAAGAATTCACTTTCAGACTGCTGCTTTCTCTTTGAAGTTGTTCTCAGCATATATAGCTTTTCTTCAGCATCAGCAATTGACTTCTTTAAGTGCTCTTCTTGAACTTGAAATTTACTTTCATATGATGCCTGGATATCAGAGATTTTCTTATCCATTTCTTGGCGATGAGATTTTAGTGTATCTGCATACATCTCGTGATTACGAGCATTGATCTCTTCTTTTTCTTCTCTAAATGAATCTTGCAAAGACTTAACTGTTTCGAGATTCTTCTCTTCTGTACGAATAAGATTATTTCTAAAGTGATTTCTCTGGCCATCCATCAACTCACGAAATTGATTTTCTTTTTGAACAATATTGTCTTCAGCAACCTTTTTTTCATAAGAAATATTTCTATTATATTGGGCCTTTTTAATTTCATGCTGTCTTTGAGAGCGAGCTTGTATCTCATCAGCATTCGCTCTGGTCTCACTTTGGAAATCGGCCATACGGGCCTGTTGCTCACGAGACTGATCCTTAACTCTTTTTGTTACCGCATTATCTTTTTCAACTAACTTATCCTCAAAATCTTTAATGACTTGAGAGTTAAGCTCTTTTAAGCGATCTATCTTTTGTTGAAATTTATCTTCAACACCTTTTTGCTCCATTTGGCTCATCGACTGAGAATTTTTGAAACGAGCAATATCGAGATCATGATCACCTTTGATATCTTCTCTTTTACTAACCTGATCTCTGATTAACTCAGAGACCTCTTTTTCGTGACTGAGTCTTTGGTCTTGTAGAGACTTTTGCGTTTTCATATGAAGATCGCGAGCAATTTGATCAACACCTGCTTGCTTTTCATTAATTTGACGAAGATAAGATTGGTTTGCTTCTTCCAATGCATTTTTCTTAGAAGCAACTAAGAAGTCTTCACGCCTCTTGCCTTCATCGACAACTTTTCTAAGATTTTTGTCAGCGGCATTTTTAAGGTCACGATTCTCTAGAGAAAATTGTGACTTAAGCTCATTTAATTGGTCACGATTTCTTCTTACTTGTGCTTTTTCACGGGCAGCGAAGTCAGCATTAAGCTTTTGATTTGATTCACTCGTGTGCTCATTTAATTGCTTAATCGTATCTTGGAAACGGTCTTGATTAAGTGCAATTCGCTCTTGTGATCTTTTATTTTGTGACTCTAAACTACTTTCGTATGTAGTATCTCTTTGTTCAATAGTATCTGCATAAGCTTGTTTTAAGGTAGCAAGCTTTTCGTCGAATTTAGACTTTTGATCAGTGGAAGTCTTATGAAAGTCTTCTCTAATTTGCTCATTTCTTTCGCGAAAGTATTCTTTTGACTTGGCCATAGCAAGCTTGGCCTTCTTTGCAGCTTCATCAAGTTTTTGCTGATTATCCTCAATAAGGGCCTGCTGCTTCTTTGCGTGCTCATGCTTAATATTATCGATTTTATGAGAATTCTTATCTTGAATATTTTGAAGATTGGACTGATAGCCTTCACGAATATGATTGAGCTGCTTTCGCTGCTCCTGATTCATTTGAGTAATTTTCTTAGAGTAATCTTCGACTTTCATAAATTTACACTACCGCCCGTCCTAAAAATTATACCTTCTTTATAGTTTCGCGTTCACTAGGCAAAGAGTGTCATGCCTAAATAGCTGATTTTTCAGTTGTGCTAAGATATTTCAATGAATAGTTTAAGTGATGATAAGAAGTACGATAGTTTCCTAAATATGTGGAGAACACTAGTTTCTCTGACTCATCTCGATAATATTGTTTCAGAACAAGAAAAAACTCTAATTCAAGACTTTATCAACAATGCCAAGCTTGAAGATAAAGATAGACTTCAGCTAAAAGAAGACCTGATTCAAAGACATCGCCCAGATGAATTCATTCATAAAGTAAACTACCCTGCTCACTTAAGCCAACTCCATCACCTGGCAAATATTGTCTTTCGCTCTGATGAGCTCGACCCAAAAGAAGAAGCATTTCTAAAGAAAATCCTCGATGATATTGAGGCGAAGATTGGTATTCTTAACGCTACTACCCATAGCGCTCATGCTATAAGTGAGCTCAATAAAAACAATCTAAAGAATACAGTAAATGGACCAAAAAGTGCATTTGCAGAGATCATTCGCTTCTTTTCGAAGTAGCGACGAATCCCTTTTTATTGGGCCTGATAAAACTTCCTAGACTATCCTCTTTGTGCTAAGTTAATGCCAAAATATTCACAAAAAGGATTAATAATGACTAACTCAGAGCTAAATGATTTCTTAGAGAAATATGGAAAAATGTTTAGGCCAAATCCATGGCATGGTATCAAGACTTGGGACAATGAAGATAAGAAAGTTCTTAATGCTTATATCGAAATTACTCCTAATGACCGCGTGAAATATGAAGTTCATAAAGAAAGTGGATACCTAATGGTAGATCGTCCACAGAAGTTCTCAAATATTATTCCACAATTATATGGATTAATCCCACGCACTTACTCTGACTCAAAATCAGCAAGCTTTGCTGAAGCAGAAACAGGACGCACAGGAATTGTTGGAGATCATGATCCAATCGATATTTGTGTACTTGCAGAAAAGAATATTGTTCAAGGTGATATCCTAGTTAACTGTATTCCTGTTGGTGGTTTTAGAATGCTAGATGGTGGTGAAATTGATGATAAAATCATCGCTGTATTAAAAGACGATGCAATGTTTGGTCACATCACTGATATCGATCAAGTTCCTGCTGCTGTACTTGCAGAACTTAAGCACTACTTCCTAACTTACAAGGAAATCCCTGTAAAAGATGGTGAAGCTAAAGTAGAAATTACAGAAACATACAATGCTGAAACAGCAATGAAAGTTATCAACCTCGGCGTAGAAGACTATAATGAAAAATTTGTTAAATAATTACAAAGGGTGCCTTATTGGGCACCTTTTTTTTGCCCTACTAATTTCCCTTAATACTCTTGCATCTTCTTATATTGTTAATAAAGAACATTCAAAATTAAAGTTCAGTGTTAAGTACATGGCCTTGACTGATGTTGAAGGTCAATTTGACGATTACACAATTTACTTTAAGAAAGACGATAATACGATCTCTGATCTTCAAGGTGAGATCATAGTTAAGAGTATCAATACTTTTGATAAGAAAAGAGATCAGCACTTAAAGAAAAATGAATTCTTCAATGCTGAGAATTTTCCAATTATCAAATTTAAAAGTGCTCAGGCCATTGTTTTAAAAGACAAAAAGGCCGATGCAAAGCTAGCGATAACAGTAAAAGAAAAAACGAAGACTGTTCCTGTTAGCTTAAAATATCTTGGTAAGCGTACTGATCCTTGGACTAATAAAGAAGGGATCTACTTTGAAGGAAGCTTTAAGATCAATCGTTTTGACTTTGGTATCAACTGGAGTAAAAACTTTGACGGCGGACTTGTTGTTGGTGAAGAAGTTATCATCAACTTTACGATCGAAGCCTATCAATCAAATGATAAGCCGGCTTTTTCTCGCTTTTACCTTCCAACAGAATCAGTAAAACGTGAAGTCTCTCTGGATGCTCAGACATCCGGAGGGCCTCTCATCCTTCCAAGTGGAAAAATCACAAAGAACACGACAGCAAATGTCGCTCCTGATAGTGACTATACTGAAATTTCAAATATCCTCCTGACACTTGTTTCAACAGGTATTCTATTTATTGTAACCATCGTTTTTGGTATCTGGGGACAGGCCAAGCTAGTTAATTATTTAGAAGAGAAAGGAATGTCAGAAAATGTTACACTCCTACTATCAACAATAATCGTAACATCTTTTATTGTTGCATGTATCTACATCACTAGTGAATACACGGGTGTAGGAACTCACCCTCTTTTTAAGCGTTAACGAACCTTAAGATAACCTTAAGAAACGGGGCTTTAGAGCATTTCTTAAGAAAATCTTTACTTGTTCACCTTTAATCACTTGTCTTAAAATTTCTTCATGAAGAAGGAGATAGAGTTTATGACAATTGAAGCAGTTGAATACAGAGTAGTAGATGGAATTATTTTCACAAAGGATATAGATGGATTATTTCGTCAAGAATACGATATCCCTCTAGACCATATTCGTACATTGAAGTTCAGGTTCTCTGACATCGATTATGACGATTATAACTGTTATTAATTCCTAATATACAAGAATACGGTTAATCCCTTACAATCTAAGTAAATATTGATTTACAAGGGATTAACCAATGAAGAAGTTACTAGCTCCGTTAGCAATAATAAGCTTATTCTCGTATAGCTCATGTACGAAGAACGACTCCACTTACAAGAATAGTTATCATATTGAGAGATCAAGCCAGAATGTGGCCTCTGAAGAAGAATTACAAAATATAAACCCTGTACTTCTTATTTCTCTTGATGGTTATCGATACGATTATACAAAGAACTATAAACCAAAGTTTTTAACAAAATTTTCAAATGAAGGAACTCAATTAAAAAGTCTCATTCCTTCTTATCCGACGAAAACATTTCCAAATCATCTCTCGATTGCAACAGGTAGCTACCCGATGAATCATGGAATTGTGGCAAATCATTTCTATGCTCCAGATCTAAAGTTAAACTACTCTCTAAAAGATCGAAAAGCGGTAAGAAATAAGAACTTCTATCTTTCACCTACGATTTGGACAGCTGCAGAAGAGCAAGGACTAAAGACTGCTACTCTATTTTGGCCAGGATCTGAAGCTGATATTTCAGGAATAAGACCTTCGTATTGGTATGACTATATTCATAAAATGCCACATGAAAATCGCATCAAACAGATCCTAGAATGGCTAAAACTACCGACTAAAGAAAGGCCATACTTCATGACTCTCTACTTCCCAGATGTGGACTCTGCCGGCCACCATTACGGAACAAAATCAAAAGAAGTAAAAGAGGCCATTGAGAATGTAGACACCTCTCTTGAGAAATTAATCACAGCAGCAACAAAACTTGTTCCAAATCTAAATATCATAATTGTTTCAGATCATGGAATGGAAGATATTGATCAGAACAAGAAGGAAATTATCTTAAAAGATGAAACGCTAGCTCTGTTAAAAGATGATTATCGAATTTTTGGAGAGGGACCAATTGTTCAATTCTATAAAAAAGAAACAGAACAAAAGATCGTCTTAGATATTCAAGCAACACTTAAACAAATAAACGCAAAAGCAAAGAACTTTAAGTGCTATGATAAAGATTCAATTCCATCACGATACAATTTCAAAAATAATGTTCGTATTGGAACATTTGCCTGTATTGCTAATGCTGGTTGGTGGATTGCCGCAACAGACTTTGATACACCGGCGGGCTCACATGGCTGGGATCAGTTTACAAATCAGCAGATGCATGGAATTTTCTACGCTCAAGGGCCAGATTTTAAAAAGAATTACATTGCAGACTCAAAAGAGAATATTCACATCTTCCCTCTTGTCTTAAGGCTTCTAGGCCTTGATAACCATTATCAAATTGATGGTAAAATTGAAGCGATCCAAGAAGTCATCAATCAATAGAAATAAAAAAGGCAGGTTTAAAACCTGCCTTTCTTTTTATATATAATTTAAAATTTAATTACATATTTTTTGGCTTATACCAACATAGTGGTCTAATACCTGTTTCGTAGTTATCTACTCTGTTACAAGTACCAGCAAGAGCATCTGTTTTAGATACGTCATCATTTAGGTCTTTGTCACAAAGAGCACCTTGGAAGTAAGTATCTAGACGACACTGACCAGCTGGGTGCTTGTCATCAGTTTTTCTAACAACAGACATATCTGGTGTTGTGAAAGATACTGAACGACCAGAGTTCAGAAGAGTCGCTAGACCTTTTGAAGCTTGTGCCATTCTCTTACATAGAGCATTTTCATTTGAATCAGACCAAACAGCATTACACTTTGACTCAACTTCTGGATCGATATTCATTTTTGATACGATACGAGCATTGTCATCATCTTGGAAGATTCTTCTGAAACACTTAAGTGAAGCCCAGTAATCAGACTGACCTTCGTTTGATGCCCATGAAGAAACCCAAAATCTTTTGATTTTTGGAGCACCAGCTAGGTGGTGACCTAGTTCGTGACATACTACAAGAGCAAATCCATCTGGAGATACTAGCTCGTGACGAGCAAGACCACCAAACATGTGAACATTCCATACTCCGCCACCTTGGTTAGCGTAAGCATTTACTGTTCCATCTTCCCATTTACGGTGAAACTTTAGAGTTGCACCTTCAGTTTCAACAACTGGAGCGTAAACTTCGTTTGCACGATCAATGATGATATTGAATAACTCTTCAGTCATTCCATTACCTGTTAGTGCGTCAACACCACGGTATAGATCGTTCTCTGGCATGATTCCTGTTTTTCCATGAATATCACATGAATAAGATTGAATTGAAAAGATTGCAGCAAAAAGAGCAATCAATAGCGTTGATTTTCTCATCTCTTTCCTCCCTGAAAGCACATAAATAAATATAAACAAGTTATTATAGAAATTAAAAAAACAGTCTGTGAAGAAAAAAATTTAACTTGCCAGATTTAATTAGAAAGTATTTTGGTCAACTATCTAAACTTCTTAACGATTTGAGATGTGTAAATTGTCTTCTTACCCGAGACAAATTGTCCTATGGCCATCGCAACAAAGAGATATGGCAATAATTCATAACCAAAGATCTCAGCTCCCATAGCAATACAAGCAAGAGGTGTATTTGAAGCACTTCCAAAAACAACACAGAAACCAAGAGCAGCGAGAAAGTTTGGATTGATCGCAACAATCGATGACATCCAAGAGCCCATTGTCGTTCCAATATAAACAAGAGGTGTAAACTCTCCTCCTTTAATTCCTGAAACAAGAGAAATTGCCGTGAGTATGAATTTTAAAATAAAATCTTTTATTGAAACAACTTCTATTAATGCCTGCTGAATAACTTCGATACCTAGTCCAGTGTAGCGCTGCTTGTAGAAGTCATTAAGTACAAAGTAGAAAAGTAATAAAACAACACTTCCCGTAAATGTAATTAGCAAAGGTTTTCCCAAAGTTTTAATTTTCAATTTTGATTTCTCAACAGTTAAAACAAATATCCTTGCAACTAGACCAAAGGCAGCTCCAGCAATAAGTGCATAGAAGATTAGATTCCATGAAAAACCTAAAAATTTGAATCGAATATAATTTGAGTGTGGCGCATATAATAGATGTGTTGTGTAAAAGCCAATATAAGAAGCAATTAAGCACTCAAGAAAAGTCGATAACTTTATTCTTGCATTTAAGTAAATGGCCTCAATGCCAAAGATTGCTCCAGCAAAGGGAGCACCAATAGCAGAGCCAAACCCGGCCCCACATCCGGCCATAAGAAGAACCGCCCTCTTTCTTTTTGAATGATTGAATAATTTAGCCAGATAATTGCCAATTGCTCCCCCCATCTGAACAGCACTTCCCTCTCGGCCAACACTTGCACCAAATAAATGAGAGAGTAGCGTCGAAAATAAAATCAGGGGAATCATGATAAGGGGAATATCCCTTTTTGGATTGTGAATTTCATCAATAATAAGATTATTTCCCTTCTCACTTATTGGAGAAAATTTCTTATAACAGAAATTTACAGCAACCATTGCAATTGGAAGAAAATAAATAAGGTAACTATAACGAAACCTTAAAGATGTAACGATTTTTAAAAGGTGTAAAAAGACAGACGAAGCAATTCCAGTCAGGACGCCAAGAGCGATAAAAGAAAAGTAGTATTTTATATTTCGGGTATCATTACCAATGTCTGCTGCCATATTTCTATTCTAGGTTAGAAACACAGCAGCGTCCATTAATATGAATTTTACCAAGATCCGATATTCTCCATATCTTTCCATGGTGCAGATGGGGCCAATGGCTCACCTTTTTGAAGTAACTCTATTGAGATATCATCTGGCGATTTTAAGAATGCCATATATCCATCTCTAGGTGGACGATTAATTGTCACCCCTTGATCCATTAGTTTCTGACAAGTTTCATAAATGTCATCAACACGAAACGCTAAATGGCCCCAATTTCGACTACTCGTAGGTAGCTTTTCAGTATTACCATTTTCATCAGGCCAATTATAAGTAAGCTCGATTAGTGGAGCTTGCTCCTTTAATGCTTTTTCTTCATCTTCAGGTGCACTTAAATAGACAAGTGAAAATCGACCCGCTTCACTCTCGATACGGTGAACCTCTTTAAGTCCAAGTTTATTACAATAGAAGTCCATACTTTCGTCTAGGCTAGTTACTCTAACCATTGTGTGGAGAAACTTCATTTTAACCTCCAAAATTAGTTGTCAAATATTGGTCTACTTTACCAAGACTTATCTATATAAAGTACTAAAATTTCGTTAGTTTTTGGTCAAATCTGTTTCTCATTTATAATCTCTGCATGAATTTGGTATATGAATAGAGAGAGACAAATATGAATTATTTAAGGCCATTGATACTTATTTTATCACTTAAACTATCGACATTTGTCTATGCTCAGCAAATAGATCGCAATGCAACAGTCTCAATGATTGACCAAATGGTTGCCAGAGGAATCATTGGTAAAGATGAAGCTGAGCAAGCAAAGTCAAAACTGGTAGCAATGCCAGATCAAGAATGGAACCAACTAAGTGAATTAGGAAGAAAGCTTGCCTCACAGCAAACGACAAATACAAACACAGAGCTAACAGTAGATAGTGCTGCCCAAAATATTGATTTTAATTCCAAGCAATTTAAGAATATCCAATCTCAGGTAAAAGATATTATGGGGAATCCGTAATTTATAACAAGATTAGATTAATTTTTTCATATATACTCAATGCTAATTGACCTATCAAAACAAAATTCATATAAGCTCTTTAAATCAATATGAGGAGCCCTTATGAAATCATTTATTCAACTAGTACTTGTTTCTATTATTGCATTATCAAGCACATACGCTTCATGTCGCTTAGAAGCTGAACTTCAGTCAATGGATATCCTAGCTCAAGAGCTAGCAGTTTCTTACGACGAAGTTTATAACGAATATCAAACTAATATCTCTTTTGACGGACTAAACGAAGAAGGACTAGATCTTTATTCGGCTTACTTCAATACTTACTCAGGTGCATATAAGCTTGAGACGGTAATTGACGAGAGATGCGATGTCGTAAGCTTTGAACTATCACTACTATAATAAAAAAGGCTACTTTATGTAGCCTTTTTTTTTAACGTTCTCTTGTTTCTGATTGGAGTACCTCGCGGTAATCCTGGATGTCATCATAACTTCTCTTGTAGTTCTTTCTTTGATGACTTCTCTTTTTTCCATTTGCATAATTGCTTAATTCATTCACTTTACTCTTTGGCGCATTGTAAGTTTCAGAGCTGTTAATTTTTCTCTCATTAGCTGCAAAAGAAAGTGGCGAAGTTAAGAAAATAGCAAGAATAAATAAACGCTTCATCTTACACTCCTAATTTTCTTAAACTGAATCAACGCCTAAACGTTGCTACCATTCTATTCTAATGCACTTCTACGACGGGCGAAAGGGCCCGGCAATTACTTATTCAAAACTTAACATACTTAACAAAAACCAAACAATTTACTATTACATTCTTAATTGTTAAGCGATCTTCTTTTCAACAACAACATTCATGGCCTTTGTGATTTCTTGAACTATATCTTCTTCGGAGAACGGCTTATACAAAAATCCGTCAACCATTTCAGCAACTTCGCGATCTTCGCCTTCAAAGTTTATACTCACACAGCCTGTTGAAATTAAAATTCTCGGCTGCTTTAATTGTTTATTGTTTCTGATACTTTTAATTAATTTTGGGCCACTCATAACAGGCATTTTCATATCAGTTATAATTAGGTCATAGTCCTCTGGCCTTTGGAGGTACATTTCATAAGCAACCTTACCATTTTCTGCTAGCGATACAGTAATTCCTGCATCCTGTAGAATCTCCTGAAGTAGATCTCTAATACCTTCTTCATCATCAACTACAATTGCACGAAACTTCATCTTAAAATCACTTAAACTAACCACTTTATTCTCCTGTGATGGTAGTTCTTCTCTTCCATAATGTATCGGGAGTGAAACTTTAAATACTGTTCCAATACCAACAACACTTTTCAATGCAATCTTTCCGTTAAAATCATCTTTAATAAATCCATGAGCAATGGAAAGTCCCATTCCTGTACCTTTACCAACATCCTTGGTGGTATAAAACAGATCAAATACTCTCTCACGTTCTTCTTCACTAATTCCATGGCCATTATCTTCGACTTTAAAAATAATTCGATCATTATTTTCTTTTACAATGACATTGATCTTTCCATTTTCCTTCCCTTCAACTGCATCTCGAGCATTTGAAATTAAATTGATTAAAACTTGTTGAAATTTTCCTCTCTCACCCTTTATCAATGCTTCATCACTCACATGCATATAGAGATTTAGATGTACATTATCTTTATCATAGAAGTCTTTAAGCATTGAGACAGTATCTTTAAAAACATTTTGCACACTAAAATCTGTTGGCTCATCATCTTGAGTCTGCCGTGAAAACTTTCTTAAGCCTGATACAATTTTTTCTATTCGAAGTGCAGCTGACTCTGACTTTTCAATCTTTTCAATAATTTCTTCTTTATGACTATTAGTAACTCTTTTTTTCAAAGACTTTAAATGACCTAAGATAATTGTTAATGGATTATTTATTTCATGCCCAATTCCTGCAGCAAGAATTCCAATCGAGGCCAACCTTTCATTTTGGCTTGCCAACTTCTTTTGTCTTCCTAATTCTTCATACTGCTTTTTTATTGCTTCTTCTTGTCTCTTTACTTTTTTTGAAATCAGATACTCTCGCTTTCTTCCTGTTTCAATAATGTAAACAGTTAGGATAATGATGAATAAAAAGAGAACAAGGTTAATAATGTAATCAAATGAAACCGTAAGTGTTGATAAAGTTTTTGGACTAGATACAGTTAAGTAATAATTTGTATTACCATCTGTAGCAAATGGCTCCTCTTGACGATAAAAATTGTAATTCTTATCACCTTCACCATAACCGACATCTAGATTCACTCGATAATCTGACAAGTCTCCTCGATTGACATTTGAAGGTAATAAAGAGGAGAACGAAAAGATCATATAGGCCCTCCCCTTAGTTCCATCAACAGAGCTTACAAATTCTTGTAAGATAATATCGGATGTTGCAGTATCAAAAATCACCTTATTATTCTTGCCAAACTTGCCACAAGTCTTTCCCTTAGACTGCAAAGTTTCGTAAGTTGTTCCATTTTCACCGCTATAACAAATGGCCGAGATATTTAATTTATTTAAAGTTGATTTTGTGAAGTTATTGAACTCCCATTTATTTACATTTAATGACGAAGCAAAGAAATGTGAGATCCCAACCAAGGCTTCACCACGAACAATTCGATTGGCCTGTATACTTGAAATAATCTTTTGAGCACCACTAGTAAACTCTTCTTGATACTTGTCACGAAGAAGCACTTCTCTTTGATGATATAAGAGCGCAAGGAAAGAGATTCCCAAGACAAGAATTATTAATGAGATTTTTGACAGGCCAAGTTTCACAGTAAACAAATCGTCTATGTTTACTGCGAACTTAACTTAAGATTATGACCTGATATACGCCATTATTTTTAACCAAACTTTACCTACGACAAGATATATTCGTAACAGCACTTACTTGTGGGTATGAGCCCTCAATTAAGCCCTCTAAAGCTTTTGACTGAACTGGAAATTTGAAAACATTACCTAATGTTAATTGAATTTCAGTTTTACCAATACGTGCGTTTTCTAAGTCTCCACACTTTTCAATGGCCGCTTCAAAAATCTTATCCTTCAATTCAGCTTCCATATTAGAGAAAGAACCAACATATAAATTTATCGAACTTTGTGGAATAACAACAACCTCTGCGTAAACAGCTTTAGAAAAACTCAGAACAACTGCAAGACCTAAAATTAACTTTTTCATAATACTCTCCTTAATCCAACCCCAAATCATTTTGAGTAAGAAGACTTTAGTTAATTCAATTTAATAAAAAAAATGAATAGATTCGATTGCTGGAATAAGAGTTTTTCATGATGCTTCGCAAACCACTGGATATTACATAAAAACAAAAAACCTATTAGATATGACTAATTTTAAATATTAGACAACTTAATACTACTGCCTTATAACATTTATACACACACAATAATGAACACTTGGAGAATTGAATGTTTAAACTTTTAATTGTATCCGCACTTTGCTTATGCGCATACTCATCAAGCAACCTCGAAAAGGCCAAAGAAATCCTAGCAAGCTCAGGATCTTCTGATGGTATTCGCTATGAACTTGAAAGACTAACGACAAAAGGTCACACGAAGAACTCTTATAAAGTTGCAAGAAAGCACCTTTTTGGAAATCTTCACCTAGAAAGAGACAATGGAAATAGCTTATATATTCGCGATGTATACTGTGACGAAGTATATACAAACTCAACTCCAAGAATTGGAAAAATCGCTAAGGGCACAATCCCTAACCACGAGGTAGTAAATTGTGAGCACACTTGGCCACAATCTAAATTTGATCGTGGTGCTCTGGCAAAATATCAAGTAGGTGATCTTCACCACCTATACCCTTCTCAAAACAGAGCAAATAGTACGCGTGGTAATTATAACTTTGGAAAAGTAGACGCAAAGAACTCAAGACTAGACTACTGTCCAGCATCTAAATTTGATGGAAATACATACGAGCCACCAACTTACCACAAAGGTAATGTTGCAAGAGCAATGTTCTACTTTTCTATTCGTTACGACCGTAAAATCAGCACGGAAATGGAAGAAACTCTTCGCCAATGGCATGAGCTAGATCCTGTTGATGAAGATGAGCGTGTAAGAAATGATAGAATTGAAGACATTCAAGGAAATAGAAATCCTTTTATCGACGCTCCAGATTTAGTTTCAAGAATTACTGACTTCTAGAATTAATTTACATAGATAAAATACAAGGGCACTTATTAAGTGCCCTTTTTTATTTTTAAAAACTTTGTGAAAAACTAAATGCAAGGCCATCGAGCTTCGCTGTAGGAAGCACAGTTAACCAGTAAGGCTTATTATACTCCACATGATTAAAATAAATTCCCCATCCATAACTTAAGCCTATAGTCATTCCAGCAGTAACATCATGTAGATAGTGCCAACTATCATTTAAGCGACTAAAAGAAATAAAAATAGCGGCCAAGTGTGCTGCAGAACCCCAGCCCCAGCCATGTTGTGCAGTTACAACAGAAGCAAATGCAAATGAAGCAGAAGCATGACCAGAAGGAAACGAGTCATTTTCGTCGGGATATCCAGGTCTTGTTTCATGAACGGCAGTCTTTAAAGCAACTGTTGTTCCAACTGTGTAGGCAGTCGCTTGTAACATATGTGAAGCACGCTCTTTACCAAGCCTTCCGCCCCAAAAATATTGTCCAATAATATAGGCACCATTTAGAACACCATAACCAATATCTCCACCAAATTGACCAAGATCTTTAAGGTGGTTTTTCTGAGCAGCACGTTCTTGAATCTCATCAATTCCTTTATATTCTTTTAGCAAACGAAGTCCGAGTGTAATCCCTGTCCCGGTCCAAAAGATGTACTTAGCATCCGTACAAATAGGTGCCGTAAAATCAGAAAGAAAGCTGCCGCATTCATTGGCGTAAGTTTTTTGAAAACTTAATATCAAAATAAGTAAGATTAACTTTTGTTTCAGCTTCATTACTTATCAATGTGTAGAATTTTACTTCTTGTATAATCTCTTTCTTCTTTTGATAGTATCTGTGGTTCTACTTTTGGCAGACCAGAATCAAGATCAAAGAAAGAATTAGGCTTTGTTAATCTAAGAATTGTGCCCAAAGAAAGAAGTTTTAAAATAAAAAGTCCCGCAAGTTTTGAAAATTTTTCGAAGCCATTTTTTGGCCACTCACTAGATTTAAAAGAAGAAAACTTCATCATATTATAAGACTGGATATCCCCTAACGCTGACTTATCGCCTGTAACAAATGCACAAACAAGTCCATTAAATGGAATTTTTGCACCTAGAGTATTAACCATTGGAAAATTACAACATCCTGCATACCAGCGGTAGAGGCCTTTTGGAGATAACCTTAAACACGAAAGATGTTCTTGGCCTTTCGTGATTTTTATATAGCGAGGCGCAGTTTGAAAAAGTTCCGTACCATTAAACTTATCAAGAAGATCTTTTCGACCTAAATACTGTGCATACGTCTGGCAGTCATCACAACAGCAAACGACATGATTATTTAAGCTTTTATTTATTGTTAACTCACCTTCAACTGAGCCACACTCACACTTTAGAGAAATTAATTTCCTACCCACCTTTCTTATCCTTTTAGTAAATGCGTTTACAAGAGGCAGAGCAATCTTCAAAATTTTGAATATCAGCTCGTTGACTTAAGTGAAGCCCATGTATATTGGCCAAAAGATCTGCCCATTCAGCATGGCCACCACCAAAGAGATCATAAATCTCTTTTGCAACACCAATGACAGCAGAAGAGCTAACACCACATTCGATACCAACAATACATGAAACACTACAGTGTCTATACTTATCTACTTCTAAGTTTTGTGACTCAAGAACTCTCTTATAATATGTTGCTGATTCAACAGCACAAAGAAGTCCATCTAACCTTTTATTAGAGTTGGCCGAAGCGTAGGATAAATTCATCAAGAAAATTGCTAATAGCATTAATACGCATCGCATATAAAAACCTTTTGTAATTGAAGTTTAATTATAAGAACTTCAAAGACGTTCTGGCAAAAATCAAATTCAAAAACATAAATAAAAATTAAAGACATTAATAAGCATTTTTCATATATAATTTAAGAAAAAATTATTTACTCATCAAAGGAGCATTAATTATGTGGGGAACTAATAATAACGATTGGTGGCCAGAGCGCCTAAGACTTAACATTTTAAGACAACATTCTGAACTCGCAAATCCAATGGGAAAAGATTTTGATTACACAAAAGAATTTAGCTCACTTGATCTGAGTGCACTTAAAAAAGATATCTTTGCATTAATGACAGACTCACAACCATGGTGGCCTGCAGATTACGGACACTACGGTCCTCTATTCATCCGCATGGCCTGGCACGCTGCCGGTACATATAGAACATCTGACGGACGTGGAGGGGCCAATACAGGTAACCAACGATTTGCACCACTAAATAGTTGGCCAGACAATGGAAATCTAGATAAGGCCAGAAGACTTCTATGGCCAGTGAAACAAAAGTACGGAAATAAAATTTCATGGGCAGATCTATTTGTACTTGCAGGTAACTGCGCTCTAGAGTCAATGGGATTTAAAACATACGGCTTTGCTGGAGGACGCGAGGATATCTATCAACCAGAAGAAGATGTTTACTGGGGAACAGAAGCACAGTGGCTTGGTGACAAGAGATACACAGGGGAGCGTGAACTTGAAAAGCCTCTCGCAGCAGTTCAAATGGGCCTTATTTATGTAAATCCAGAGGGACCAAACGCCAACCCAGATCCTGTTGCATCAGGAATTGATGTACGTGAAACATTTGCTCGTATGGCGATGAATGATGAAGAAACAGTTGCACTTGTTGCTGGCGGGCACACTTTTGGAAAGTGTCACGGGGCAGCTCCAGACTCAAACCTTGGACGAGAACCAGAAGCCGCTCCAATAGAGCAAATGGGACTTGGATGGAAAAATAACTTTGGTACAGGAAAAGGTGGTGACACGATTACAAGTGGTATCGAAGGTGCATGGAAGCCAAATCCGACAAAATGGGATCATGGCTATCTGACAACTCTATTCAAATACGAATGGGAAAAAGTTAAGTCCCCTGCAGGTGCATGGCAGTGGCTTGCAAAAGATGTTGCTGATGAAGATATGGTAGTAGATGCACATGATCCTTCAAAAAAACACAGACCAATGATGACAACAGCTGATCTTTCTTTACGATTTGATCCTGCTTACGAAAAAATTGCTAGACGCTATATGGAAAACCCTGAAGAGTTTAGAGAAAATTTTGCAAAAGCATGGTTTAAGCTTACACACAGAGATATGGGACCTAAAGCTCGCTACCTTGGGCCAGAAGTACCAAGTGAAAGCCTGATTTGGCAAGACCCAATTCCAGCTGTTAACCATGAGCTTATTAATGAGATTGATATCGCTGAATTAAAAAATCAAATTCTAAACTCACCTCTTACGATCTCTCAAATGGTAAGAACGGCTTGGGCATCAGCTTCAAGCTTTAGAGGTTCAGATATGCGTGGTGGTGCCAACGGTGCACGTATTCGCCTTGCTCCTCAAAAAGATTGGGCAGTAAATATGCCAAGCGAGTTAAGTGAAGTTCTAGCAACACTAGAAAAAATTCAAAAAGATTTTGATAAAACCGTTTCCCTTGCAGATGTTATCGTTCTAGCAGGTTGTGCAGGTGTTGAAAAAGCTGCAGCTGCCGCAGGAGTAAAAATGGAAGTTCCATTTACACCAGGACGTATGGATACAACACAAGAAAATACTGATGTTGAATCATTTGCAGTTCTTGAACCAGAAGCAGATGGTTTTAGAAACTACTTAAAAACAAAGTTCACAGTAGCAACAGAAGAGCTTCTACTTGATAAGGCGCAACTATTAACTTTAACTGCTCCAGAAATGACAGTTCTAATTGGTGGGCTTCGTGTACTTGGAGCAAACCATGACAATTCAAAGCATGGTGTATTCACTAATAAAGTTGGTGTCCTTTCTAATGACTTCTTCACAAATCTTCTTGATATGAAGTATGAATGGAAAGCAAAAGATAGTAATAATGAAATTTTTGAAGCTATCGAACTTTCTTCTGGAAAATCAACTTGGACAGCAACTCGTGCTGACTTAATCTTTGGTTCTAACTCAGAGCTTAGAGCAATTTCAGAAGTATACGCTCAAAATGATTCAAAAGAAAAATTTGTAAATGACTTTGTTACGGCCTGGAATAAAGTGATGAATCTTGATCGATTTGAATTGAAAAAATAAATATACTGAAGGTCTGCCTAACTAGGTAGACCTTCTAATTTTAAAATGCTCTCTAAGTTATCATCCCAATTTGCCTTACTTTTAATAAAAAGATGTGCTCTAGGTTTAATATCAACAAGAGTATCTAGGCATCCGGCCGGAATGACCACAAGCTTCCCTTCGCTAAAAACTCCTGGAACGGCCGAGCCACAAGTCTTACAAAAAGATTTAGAGTGTCTAGTCTCAGGTAATTGGTAAGATTGAATATTATCTTCCCCACTAAGCCAGTTAAACTTCAAATTACCTGCAAAAAGATTTGCAGCATGTGCAGATCCCGTATCTTTTTGACAGTACTTACAATGGCATAGAAAGAAATTATCAAAAGCCCCTTCCGCTTCAAATTCAATGGTGCCACATAAGCATGAACCTTTATGTAAATTACTCATTTAAACTCTCCCTTGGACTAATGTAGACGTGCTCCATTTGGCACATCTTTATCCAGGTTAAATAGGACAATATCGTTATTTGAATCTGAGAATCCCATAACAAGAACTTCCGACATGAACTTTCCAATTTGCCTTGGAGGAAAATTAACAACGGCCAAGACCTTCTTTCCAATCAGCTCTTCCTTCTTATAGTGGACAGTAATTTGAGCACTTGATTTTTTAACACCTACACCTGGGCCAAAATCAATTTTGAGTTTATAGCTAGGCTTTCTTGCTTCTGGAAAATCTTCAATCTCAAGAATCTCCCCTATTCTCATATCAACTTCTAAAAATTTACTAAAATCTATATCAGTAAGCGCCGGCGCGCTCGGCTCAAAATCCAAATGCATAAGTATCCTTTCTTTTATTACTTTTTAAATTATACAAGAAAAATAAGTGGTCACCAAATAATTAAAATTCACACAAAATTGACAAGGTACTAACCACAGAATTTTCATTTGAAAAATACAATAGATGTAATGAAAAAATTTAAATTAAGCTTAACCATCTCTTTCTTACTTCATACTCTCTTGCTCTTTTCATATTCAAAGAATGATCAAATCAAAAAAATTACACAAAGAGAACCAATCAAAATGAAAGTAAAATCCTTAAAACAAAAAAAGAGCTCTATACAAAAGAATTTCTCAAAAAACTATAGAGCAAAGGGATTAAAGCTTTCAGACTTCTCCATTAATCCAAAACACCTAAACATAGACGATGCCAAGATTTCAACGAACTCGAATATTGGAATAGCAAAAGCAAATCAAATATTTTCAAAAATTGAACAAAACTTAACGTACCCAGAAGAACTCGTTGAAATTGAGGCCCAAGGACATTTTCAAGTCACATTCTATCTGGATAAGAACGCACAATATGAGGAGAAGCGAACTAAAATTTCAGTTGGTTCGAGATTCTTGAGGGCCTATATTGCTAAAGTGCTAAGAAAATCACTAAAGAATATAGATCAAAAAGATTTGAAACTTCAAAAGCTAACAAAATTTAATGCTGTCTTTAAATTCAACCTAACAACATCAGCCACAGAACTTGGTCAGTCGCAACTCTTAAAAGATCGCTATTTCTTTTATCGTCAAAGGTATGGTGTCTCTACTGGCAGAGATAGAGTTATGAATGGTGTCACAAAAACGCTTACAGGAATTACAAATATTCTTAGTCTACTAGAGTATTTACCAGATAGTGATGCGACAAAACTTAAAAAGAAAAGAATTTTAGAAACTTATATCAAAGACCCATTCTATTAAAGATTTTTTTCAAGAATTAACTGCTCTATTTGATTTTCCTTGATTCTCGTATCAACTAATCTAAAACCAAACTTTTCATTGAGTTCAATCATTTCTGGATAGCGAGCATCAGTGTGAGTACGAACCTTTGTGAAGCCTTGCTCTTTGGCCCACTCATGTTGCCTCTCCATCAATTTTGTCGCTAATTTTTGACCACGATAAAATGGCACAACACCACCTACCCAGCTGTAGAAATAATCACCACAATCATAGCCAACTTTAAAGGCGATTGGCTGGCTGCCATCAAAGTAAAATTGTGCAAGAAACTTAGTGCAGTCTTTTGTTTTTGAGTACATTCTGTCGACACAATACGGCGTACTAAAGATCTGTGAATTCGTCTGGGAAACGATTTCGAAGACCTCATCAGAGATTTGCGAATATTCTTTATACTCATAATGATTCATAAGGACGCAGAATATATCATAAAATTTTAAAACGTACACATTTAGATTGTTAAATTTCAATACTTTACAATCAAAACCCTCTAGGCCCTTGTAAGTAAATATTATCTAGTATCTTTGCACATCATGTCACTTTCGCTATTTAAACAAAAAACAAAAATTTCGCAGGGAGTAATAAATGAAAGGTCTTCTATCTTTTCTAGTTTTAATTTCACTATCAACAGCTGTCTCAGCTCAGTCTGATTTTCTATCCAAATCAGAAGCAAAAGATATCAATGACTACATGGGTGATATTTGTATGGATACATACTGTGGTGGCGATATAAATTGGTATACACAAGGGATGAACTGCAGCGGTGATCAGTGTACAATTTCATACGAGGCCTATACTTGGAAAGATTCAGCTGATTCTTTTGATGCAGATCTTCTAAAAGCACTAGATGGAAAGACTAAAGATTATCGTCATTTAAACTCATCACTTAAATTTGAAAATTTCCAACTTGTTAGACAAGGCAGAGCATTTGTAAATATCTCATGTACTATGTACGGACTTAATAATCAAACTCTTGCTGAATACGATAATGACAAAGAAGAATATCTTTATATGACTATTCTCGAGTCATGTATTGACCCTGTTGAATCACTAATTCTTGCTTACTAAGAATATATAGGGCCAATTAAGTTGGCCCTTTTTATTCTTCATTTTTTTACGACACACCAACGTTTGCTACCAATACACTTTTGCATCTCAACACGATATCCATCGGGACAACTTTTACCATCTTCAAGAATGATAGATTCAGATGACTTGGCATTTCGTATAGAGCTTTCACAACAACTATTACCATTGCACTTTTTTATGTACTGATCGTAGTATTCTTCAGAATTCGATTGGCAACTTAGACTAAGAATAAGAGTCGCTAAAGTAACGAGATATTTCATGACCTAATTGTAGCATAACCCTTTCAAAATATAACTGCCATGAGTCCAAATCAAGGCTCCACCAACACTATCAATTACTTCAGCTGTAAAATTAGAATTTCTTTGAGTAAGAGTCTCTCCAAAATCTGGTGAATGAACTGGGCTATAATCATGTTTCCCATATAGATGGAATACGTCTGTTGTAACTTCTTCAAGATTGAAGCCCCAAGGAGATAAGCACATAAATAGGTCTTGATAATAAGACTCAAATGAACTTCCAATCCCTTCTTGAAGACATTCGCCATACATCTTCTTATATGAATCTTGCGTATAGACCTTCTTATCGACTTCAGAAGATGTTCCAATAACGAACTCTATAAAACCATCCAGATTGAAAGTTTTTTGAAATTCATCGCATGTTAATTGGCCACTACTTACAGAGTTAACAAAACCTTTCGTATTCTCATCAAGTAACTCATAAGTACTTTTATAATGTAGATCATCTTGACCAGAAACTATGACGGCCTTTTTAACAATCCCATGCAAGCACATATGGTACAAAAAAGGCGCACCTTGAGAGAATGCGATAGCGTCAATCTGATCTAACTTAAGCTCTCTTAATAACAATTCTACTGATTCAGTGATACTAGAAAAAGACTTATCTTCATTGAAGTCCGACAGACCAAAGCCTGGCCTATCAATCGAATAAAGCTTGATATTATTATCCAAAAGGTCTTCTTGATAGAAATTTAAACTTCCACTCATCCCTGCACCATTTATATAAAGGACAGGTTTCCCAGATTCTGCTCCACTTACCCTAAAGCATGTCTTTAAATTATCTTTTAAAATATATATGTCTTTCAATTATTAATACTCCATACAAATTTATTTGATATTTGTGACAAGCCAGTTGGAAAAATCATCCACTTCACTATGATGATCTTGAAAGTCCTCTTTAAGTTTATTCAAGGTATCTTGAACAGCATTAACATCATAAGCAATGCCTTTTAGTTTTTCAGCAAAAGACTCAATTAAAGGTGGGTGTAAGCAGTCACTAAAGATTGTCACCTCTTCCATTATTCCTTTATTTGAATTTATATGAACTTCAACACCACCCCAGTCAAAGCGTTCATCAAATTGATGATTAAACTTCGGCGTTTTCCCGTAAAGCCAATTCCAATCCTTTAATTCCTCATAGTATTCATTAACTTTAGGAACAGACTTTAAGAAGTCGTAGTTTAAAACCTCTACCTGTGTTTGGGCATCGTAGAAACGACAAAACTCTTCAACAATGGCCTTTGAAAGACTCTCATGATTGATTTCAGAGTTAAGTTCTGAAAGGTTCATCACACGTGCACGTGCTGACTTGATCCCCTTTGACTCTAGTTTTTTCTTATTAGGGTTTAAGTAGTTAGCAAGTTTACTTAGATCAGCATTAATGAGAAGTGTTCCATGATGAAAGCTTCGATCTCTCTTTACCTTAAAGGCCGAACCAGAAATTTTTCTTGATCCTTCTTCTTGTGCAATTTTCACTTCAATATCATTTCTTCCATTAGCAAAGGCTTCAACCCCAAACGTTTTTAAAGCATTTGTAATGATCTTATTATTGGCGTCCTTATCGTATGACTCTTTAGATGACATGAAAGTGAAATTAGTATTTCCAAGATCATGAAAAACCGCCCCGCCACCACTTTGGCGTCTAGCAAGTTTCACCCCGTCTTCTTCCATCTTACTTGTAATACACTCTGTCCACGGGTTTTGGTGCTTTCCAATGACAACAGTTTCATCATTTTGCCAAAGAAAGAGAACATGAGAATCCGTGTCCATATCGTTAAAAATCCAATTCTCTGTCGCGAGATTAAAATATGGATCATATTGTTCAGCTACAAAAATTTTTACTTTCTTACTCATATTATTCCTATTTATAAATCTGTTTTCTCAAATCGCAGGCCATTACAATCATCGTAGTAATCTTTCTCGATTTCAGTTTGTTTAAAACCAAATTTCTTATATAAAGCAATTGCCGAATAATTATCTTCTCTAACAGTCAAAGACAAAGGCATTTGAGCATGATTTTTTAAACATTCTTCAAGTAACGTTGAGCCATGACCCCTTCCTTGAAAATCTTTTGAGACTGCAATATCAACTAGCTCGATATTTCCGTCCTCTTCCACGGTACAATAAAATCCGATTACCTCTGCATCTACTAGTACCTTAAGGTCATAGCCGATATAGTCTTCTGGAAATTCAACTAGGGCCTGAAAAGTTTCTTTCTCAGTCGCCTCTTGCTCACCATAGTTTTCTAATTCGATTTGAAATAACTTATCAACGTCTGACAGACTAGGCGTTCTAATATTCATTGTGGCCTCACAATATCTAAAAAATTTTAATTATTATAGTTTAGACCAAGAAAGATTACTATAATGATAAGTAAAACCAGTATTTTTACTCTTAGAATTATCAATTATTCGAAGTTCTGAATTTTCTGAATCAAAAGATATCGCCGAATTAAAGCTACGATAGAATTCCTCTTTAGTAGGATGATCATCGCAAACCAGATTAAAATCTTCATTAATAATATTGTGACCAATTGCGTAGTGTAAAAATGCAGCAACATCACTTGTATGAACTAGATTAACATTAGTTTTTGACTTTGATAGCTTTGACATTTTCTTAGAAAAGAATTTTGGATGGCGTTTACTATCAATAAGGCCACCTGGCCTGACAATTACATAATCATCCAACTGTGATATCAATTTTTCGCACTCAATAAGCTCTTTAGCATTACTTGTATGACCAACTTTCATACTATCTTCATTTATCTGGCCTGTGCCGAAAACCGAAGTCGAACTAATAAAAATAACTTTATTTAAAGGCCCTAAATCATCTAATAGTTTTTGAAGTTTAAGAGAGTATTCTTCGACAGGTGGAAATGAAATGATAATAACATCAAAGTCCTTTGAAGCTTTCCAGCTCTCACCTAAAGAGAATTCGATGAGGTTAGTTTCTAATTCATCTGACTTTCTTCTTGTCCCAATTACTTCGTGTATTTTATTTTGCGAAAGAAAGTGCTGTCCTAAATGTCCAAGTCCTAAAAAGAGAATTTTTTTCATAAGTAATTATAGTTAGATATAATTCGCTATAAAAAGGCAAAAATGCACTTAAACGCAGTAAATATGATTAAATTAAAGAAATTACTTAGATTAGTGCGTCGTTTAACGTATATTGATTGCTATGACAAATAATATACCATTTGAAGACTTTAATTTAAGCGCAGGCCTCCTTGAATCCATCAAAAAATGTGGATTCACAACAGCAAGCGCCATCCAAGAACTAACAATAGATCCAATTTTAGAAGGTAAAGACATACTTGCTCTTGCTGAAACAGGCTCTGGAAAGACTGCGTCATTTGCAATCCCGATCATCGAACATATCATTCATGATGACCTCGTGGAAGTTGATGAGGTTCATTACGTTGTCCTTTCTCCGACAAGAGAGCTAGCGCAACAAACTGCAAAGGTCTTTAAAGATCTAGGTAGTGACTCTGGAATTAAAACAGTTTGCGTTATTGGTGGTGAAAGCCTCGAAAAGCAAAAAGAGCAAATAAAGAAGGGTGCTCATATCATTATTGCAACCCCAGGACGTTTAGTAGACCTACTTAAGCAAAAAGCCGTCCTCATTGATCGCACTTACGGAATCGTATTTGATGAAGCTGATCGATTATTTGACATGGGCTTCCAAAGAGATATTGAATACACACTTGGCCAAATGCCAGATGATAGACAATTAATCATGGTATCGGCCACGACTAATATGGCAGTTCTAAATACGGCCTACAAGTTCAACTCAACTCCAATTGAGATCAAGCTAAATGAAGACAATATGGTTGTTGATCACATCGATCATAAGCTAGCGATGATTAATGAAAATGAGAAGATGGGACTTCTTGTCAACCTCATACGAAATCACGAAGATGCATACGCCCTAGTCTTCTGTAATACTAAATTTCAAACACACTTAGTTGCTGAATGGCTGATCGCAATGGATTTCAAAGCAAAGGCAATTTCAGGTGGCCTTTCTCAAGTTAAGAGAACAAAGCTTATCAAAGACTTTAAATCGAAAGAGACGACAATCCTTGTTTGTACAGATGTTGCAGCAAGAGGTCTCGACATAAAAGATGTTAATCTTGTTATCAATTACGATCTTCCACAAGATGCTGCAAACTATGTTCACCGAATTGGTCGAACAGGTCGAGCAGGCTGCGAAGGAGAAGCAATAAGCTTTTGTTCATTTGATGACTGTGAATATCTAGATCCTATTCAAGATTTTATTGGTGATAAAATTCCAAAGTTAGACGTTGGCCCAGAAGATATATCGAAAAATCTTTCAAAGAAGCCATTCATTGACCGCAAAACTTTTAAAGTTGTCGATAGAACAACTGGCAAACCATTAACACAAGAGCAAAAAGATCAGCGCAAGAAACCTCAGCGCCAAAGAACTCAAAAGAAAACTCAAGAAAGAGTTAAAAAGACAGTTCAAAGAACTGATGCACCAGTAACAAAACCTATTAAGAAAATAGAAAAGAAACCAAATACACCAACGTTTACGATTCAAGCAGACTCTCAAGAAAGTGCGAAGGCAGCCGCTCTTGCATTCTTCAAGATAAAGTATGATTCACAACTAAGCCTTGATGAATCGACACAGG
The DNA here is from genome assembly GCF_047085455.1 of Halobacteriovorax sp. RT-1-1. Classification (NCBI taxonomy): domain Bacteria; kingdom Pseudomonadati; phylum Bdellovibrionota; class Bacteriovoracia; order Bacteriovoracales; family Halobacteriovoraceae; genus Halobacteriovorax; species Halobacteriovorax sp. RT-1-1. The sequence continues at coordinate 922,189 of NZ_JBKIXZ010000002.1, read as the reverse complement.
GACGCAAGAAGTTCTTCTTATTTGGAAAGAGGCTTACAAAGTTCACTTATAGCCTTAGGCCAACGTATAAAAAAATCGTGATGCCATTTCTAATTAATCTTATTAAAAAGGCAAACTTGAAGCTATTTGCAAAGTTCTCATTTAATGGAAAGGATATTAAGATCTTCTTTTCTGGAGCAGATGAGAAAATGTTAACAAGAGATAATAATGAACTACTCCAAGCTCTTGAGCACCTAACAAGACTTCACCTTTACAACAGTGTTGAAGTTCCTAGAGAAGTTAGACTAAATTTCAAGTGTAAGGGTGTAAAGAGTCAGGAAGACAGTCTTATTAAGATGGTTGAGCGTGAGACAGCTAAAGTTCTAGACTCTCGCGAGCCAGTAACACTAAAAGCATTAAACGCATCAGATCGCAGACTTGTTCATCAACACCTTGATAAGCATAAAGAAGTTAAAACAGTCTCAATTGGTGAAGGCCGAATGAAGAAGATTAAAATAACATTGGCCTAATCTTCCGCTTCAGGTGCTTTTCATTGACCTTGCTTAAAGGAAAAGCACCTGAAGTAATACTTCTATTTAAATAAGTTGTAGATAAAATTATCAATAACAGGTGTAATACTTAAATTAATGGCCCAGTCCTGTCCAAAGGCATCATCCTTTTCAACATAGTAATCAAAACCTAACTCAAGCTTTAGAGGAGTAGAACCTAGTTTTGTCACCTTTCTGACCGTTAGATTTAGTGGAATTGTTGTCTGATCAGTCACCCAGTTATAACTAAGTTTTGGATTCGTTATTAATGTCCATGCGTTCTCAAAATAAAGGCCAGCAAATATTTCAATTTGTGTGTTTGAGTACTGCTCGTTTCCTGATGTATCCCACAGATGAGATGGAAAGATTGCTGCATACCACTTCTTAGATAAATAAGCATAGAGAAACTCAGGTCCAAATCGCCATTGATTAACAGATAGGTGATTCTTTAAAGGAATTAGTCCTTGCATACCACCAACTAGAACAGTACCGTTTTGATAAGTTCTACCTAAAGCAATATCAAAACCAATGTCTCCTATCCCATTAACATCCCTAAAACCATTACTACCAAGAGTTGGTGTTTTCCATACAATTGGAATAGCAGGTCTAATGAATAAATTTGTCTTGGTTGCATGATCAATTGGAAAAGGAAAGACTGGTTGAAAGAGAGTTGTCAATGAATCCTGATCATCAGCTCCAGTAAGATCTCCTTCAAAAGCTGTATATGATGTTTTAAATGTTAAAGAAGCGAGAGGCGTATTTGGGTTTGATAACTCTTTAGAGATATCTTCTGTTGATGCTAGAACTGGTGCCTGATACTCGTCTTTTTTAAACTTGCCCTGAGCGTGGGTTGTAGAAACTATTGATAAAAGAACAATAAGTAAAAATACTCTTTTCATTTAAACTTCCTTGTTATGTTGTAAAAAAACTTATTAAAAGAAAACTCTTAAACGTGCACCAATGACAAAGATATCATCGGTTGATAAATCATTAGCAGGCTTTGAAATATATTGAATTGAAGGCGACAATTGCATAAAGCTCTTAACTCCATAGCGATAAAATGCTTCTAAAGTATATTGATCCCTATCATTATAGGGAGCTCGCCCCCAACCGATACCAAGACCAGCTAAATCCTTTTCATCTCTTAACTTAAGCCCCGTACCAACACTAATATCACGATCTAGCATGGCCCCTCCACCATCAGCATAACCAGCACGAAGAAATGGTGTCCATTTACCTCTAATAGTACTCATTAGGAATGAAAAACCAGAACCTGACTCCACTCCAGCCTTTTCTCTTTTATCAACTTGCCAGAATGTAAACTGCAGAGACCTATCAAATCGAGCTGCCCACTTCGGTAACCATCCAACTGCGATATGCTTAAATGTTTCTCCTTCATCAAAGAGTTTTTTAGCACTTTCAATCGGTTTATGGGGATCGTTATTTGCATTAACAAAACCTGCAAGCACAGACCAATTAGAATTAAAGTGATATGAGGCAGCAGCACCTAAACCTTGAGGAGGGCCAGGAAAAGTCGGCTGGTGCTGAAACGCTAAGTTTGTAAATCCAGTCCAAGGACTTCCAATACTATTAACATTGACGTAGTCATAGACATCAACCTGTCCAAAAACAACTCCTCCTTTCCCATCCGCAAAATGTTGCTTCCAATAAAAATTCGTATAAACCCAGCCTTTATCACTATAAGTTGAAGCGAAAGTTCCTGCGTACCCAAGAGTTGGCCCTAGCGCCTGTGTCGATAGATTATTTCCAATTGCATCACGGCTTTCGACTTTAAATATCAGTGCACCATCATTGGGTGTTCCCTTACCTATTAACGTCCACGTACCATAGAGACGAAAGACGTTACTTGCAGCATCTGATGGGTCTTGATCAGAGTTTGAATCGAGATAATGCGTAAAATTATCCACACCCAAAGAAAGACCGTAATTTTCTTTAAGACTCTTCTTTGAACTAACAAGCCACTTTAAGACGCTATCTCTTTGTTGCTTTTCATTGTCCTTGAGAATCCCTTCAACACTGTATATGGAGTCAAATTCTAAACTTTCAGCATAGATAGAAAGAGTCAAAGTACAAATTATTATTTTGATTATCGTATTTTTCATGATTCTCATTATAAAAACCAAAAATGATCTAAGAGGAATTAATAAAAGTAAATAATTTAATGAAATATTAAACTACAAATACACCTAGGTATTCTTCAACATTACTTTAATTGAGAACTCTATCCAAAGTTCGATAATTCGACTTATAGCACATATAAACACAAGCATATAGGAGATCAAAATGAATAGGATTACACTCGGGCTTTTATTATTTTTTGGCCAATCTTTAATTTACGCTTCCTCTTCTGTACTTTTTGAAGGGGTAAAAGTCTTTAATGGAACAAGCACTAAGCTTTCAGGGACAACAAATGTTTTAATTGAAAATAATAAGATTAAAAGAATTGGAAGAAATGTAAAAGCTTCGGCAGATGCTACAGTTATCAGTGGTAAAGGAAGAGTTTTAATGCCAGGAATGATTGATAACCACTGGCACTCAACATTAGCAACAATGCCACAAGCTCAACTTCTCTCAGCAGATTTACAATATATATCAATCAATGCAGTTAAAACAAACGAGGATACATTACTTCGTGGTTTTACGAGTGTAAGAGACGTTGGCGGCAATGTATTTGGACTAAAGAAGGCAACAGATAATGGAATGGTTAAAGGACCAAGAATTTATCCATCTGGCCCTTATCTTTCACAAACCTCTGGACATGGTGACTTTCGACCTGCAACCGTAGTTCCGACATCAAATAATCAAGACCTCGACTATTTCCAAAGAGTTGGTATGACAATTATTGCAGACGGTGTTCCTCAAGTAAGAAAAGGTGCCAGAGAAGCATTTAGAATGGGTGCAAGTCAACTAAAGGTCATGGCCGGCGGTGGCGTTTCATCACTCTATGATCCTCTTGATGTTACTCAATATTCATACGATGAAATGAAAGCAATTGTTGAAGAGGCCAATAATTGGAATACATATGTAACAGTCCATGCATTTTCAGATAAGGCAATAGAGCAAGCTATAAATGCAGGAGTTAAAAGTGTCGAACATGGGTTCCTACTGAGTGATAAGACACTCAAAAAGATGGCCAAAAAAGGAGTTTGGTTAAGTATTCAGCCAATTCTTAACGATGAAGATGCCATTCCATTTCCAGATCCAGTTAGCCAGGCCAAATTTGTAGAAGTGACAAACGGAACAGATAAAGTCATGAGAGCGGCAAAAAAACATCGAGTTAAGATTGCTTGGGGAACTGATACCCTATTTGATCCAGCACTTGCAGCTAAGCAAGGAAAAATGGCAGCAAAAATGAAAAGATGGTTTAAGCCACATGAAGTTCTAAGAATTCTTACTCATGATAATGCTCAACTACTTAAACTTAGTGGCAAACGTGATCCATATCCGGATGGAGAACTAGGAGTTGTGAGAGTTGGTGCCTATGCTGATTTAATTTTAGTTAACGGCGATCCTCTTAAAAATATTGATTTAATTGCAACACCAGAAACTAGTTTTGCTGTGATTATGAAAAATGGTGAAATAATTAAGAATATGCTTGAAGATCGAAATACAAGAAGTCGTGCTTCTGTAGTTGAAAAATAATAAATCTAGGAGTCAGTAATGAATATTAAATATTCACTTTTGTTAGGAGCTTTTTCATTTTTTTCTTTTCTCACATTTGCAGAGAAAGAGAATCCTCTTAAAAAGTATTTAAAAGTCCCAGGAGCATCGACAACGTTACCAGTTAGTGTGGCAAAGAAACCCTTCTCTTTAGAATTTAGTAAGAAGGCGCAACAAAGCTTTGAGAACTTCCACTATCAAATGGGAGGAGATCACGCTTTATACTATAACCAAAATCTTAGTGAATTAATGCCTACAGCAACCTCAAAGCCTAATGACAAGTACAAGGCCTTATCTAAGAAGATAAACAAAAGAATTGGAAAGAATGTATTCTTTACAACGAAAGATGGTGAATTGAGTCTTGACCAATATGTCTCCCATCCAAATCACAGAGTACAAGGAGTTGTGATGGTGCACAAAGGTAGAATTGTCTACGAGGCCCTCCCAGGAATGAACCGAGAAGACTACCACGTTTGGATGTCTCCAGGAAAAACAACAGTAGGACTTGTCATTGCTCAACTTGAAGCAGAGGGAAAGATTGATATGAGAAAAAGTGTTTCATATTATCTTCCTGAATTTAAGGGAACTAATTGGGACAATATATCAATGATTGATGCAGCTAACATGGCCACTGGCTTAAAGCTTGAAGAAACTCTCCAAGCAATTGTTGACCCGAAATCGATTATTGTTAAATTCTTTAGTGCAGAATTTGGAGCAAAAAATCCATCGACAGGAAATGTAGACAATTGGCTTGAAGTCTTAAAAACTGCTGAAAAAATTGAAGGTGAAAACCCCGGAGAAGTATTCCGCTACTCATCAGCTGTAACTCAAGTCTTTGTTGTCATAGCAGAGAGAATTGAAAATAAAACTTGGGCAAAAGTTTTTGAAGAACGAGTATGGGGTAAGATGACTGCAAGACTTCCAATGCAGCATCACCTTACCCCCGACGGGACCTCAATTGCTCACGGTCTAATTTCAAGTACAATTGAAGATTTTGCAAGATATGGAATGCTCTTTACTCCTAGTTGGAAGAAAGCTGCTGTCTCTCCAGTTGTTTCAAAGAGAGTTCTTAGAAGGCTGCAAACAGCGGGAAGTGATAATGCCTACAAAAGAGGTGCAAAGTACAAAGGACAAATAGAAGAGTTTGGAGAATCTCCAGTAAGAAACTCTTATCAATTTGATGGGGTCTTCGCTGATGGGGCGCTTTGGAAGCACGGAAATATTGGCCAAGGTATTTATATCGATCCAAAAAGAGACTTTGTAGGAGTCTACTTCTCTACCAATGGTTATGTTGCACCTTACGGTGAAGATAAAATGCCAGGCTTTCTAAGAAAAGCAGCGAAGTACTTACATGGAGATTTAAAACAGACTGAAAAAAGGAGAAAAACAGCAAGTAAACAAAACTAACGAATAAAATAAGTCAGAACAAAAGTTCGGAGTTTTCATTCTAGGTGCTTTTTTATTGGCCACGTGTAAAGAAAAGACACCTAGAATGCATATTCTATAAATAGAGCCTTTGATTAATTTTTATTCCATTTGAGATTTAATATACTCATCCGCAAGGTAAAAAAACTTCATACTACTTCTTTCTTACAAGATAAGACATATCCATTTGTTGAATATTTCCATTTTTCCATGTTTCTCTATGAAAAACATACTTATCTCCCATAGTATAAAGCCTAAACTTAAAAATCATCTCCTCATGCTTCCCCTCTAGATAATATACATTCCCCTTAACAATCCCCTCTGCTCTGAAAGGCCCTTGTGACATGATAACTTTTTCACCTTTAACTTCTAGGCACATATCCTTAGTTAAATCTTTTCCGTCTCTAAACCCATGCGCCGTGATAGTAATGACATGCTCACTCTTACCAACCATCGTTTCAGGATAAACTTCTCTTTTGACTTCTTTTCCATTTGAAATTTCAAAGCTAATATTATCCCACTCGCCAATAAGAAAACCCACCAATGGGTTATATAATTCTTTTGTCCTCATAAAGTGAACTCCTTTCTTTATATGCCTCTTCTAATAGCTCTGAGATAATCTCTGTTTTTGCATTTGAGTATTCACTTCTTGGTATATCCAAAGATTTTTTAAGCTCTTCATATCTCAATGCTGCACTTGGATTGGAAATAAGATAATCTTTAAAAATAATATGGTCTTTAAGTTCCTTACTACCTGATTCAAAGATGTGAAGATGACAAAAGCCTTTTGTCTTTTCGAAGTTATAGAGAACAGAATATCTCCTACCTTCGATCCCATATTCACCTTTATATTCGTAACCGAGCTTCTCAAGTAACTCTTTCTTTTTGTCTAACTCCTCTAAACAAGAAGTCTCACCAACGATATCGATTATTGGTTTTGCGACAATATTTGGAATTGCAGTGCTTCCGCAGTGGTGTAATTTTAACGAATTAATATTTAATGAATCAGCGATTCGTTTAGATTCAAACTTGAAGACATCACGCCATTTATTATTATGATCAACAAAACGAACTTTGTTATCCCTTTCCAGGCCCAAGCCGTGCTCTTCAAAAACGGTAAAAACTTTTTGCATGAACTTATTTTAGTACGATAAGGTGAAAAAAAGGCAAAAAAAAAGCTACTTCAAAGAAGTAGCTTTTTTATGGTGCCCCGACGCGGATTCGAACCACGGACACAAGGATTTTCAGTCCTTTGCTCTACCAACTGAGCTATCAGGGCATAAATGATTTGGTTCCATTAAATTAATGGTTTATGTTTCTTTCGTCAATAGAAAATTAAAAAGTTTTTTAATTTTAATTTGAGATATCTTTAATTATTATGTTTGCTATGAATGAAAAGTTTTTAAGCATCGATAAAATTATTTTAACTCAAGGATCAACAACGGTTAATGCCCTACTCTTTAGACCTCCTAGTGAGAAGCTAAAAGATACGGGATACGCCATTTTTACTCATGGTTACACATCTCACAAGATCAGTATTTTCTCATGGGCACAAAAACTTTGTGATGACGGAATCCCAACAGTAATCTTTGACCAACCAGGTCATTTTACTGGCTCATTTCATGACGTGGCATCTTTTGAGGACTTCAAAAATGACGCGCCGATGTTATTTATCCATGCACTAAATAAATTAAAAGAAGCTTACCCTTCTCAACAAAATAAACTTCTCGTTGGAGGTCACTCTCTAGGTGCCCTGACTTCGATTCTTGCGGTTCAAAAGAACTATTTTGAAGGCTTTGACGTACACCACTGTGGCGTTGGCTTTGGTGTCCCACCAGAAGGTGTCACACACGTTTTTGATACGCCATTTTACCAAGCGACAGTTAAAGCACGAGCGGAACTTGTCTCAAAACACTTAGCACCAGAAATTATGTTTCCTTGGATCAAAGATCAAAAGTTTCACCTAACTCTAACAGGACACAAAGTGCATCTGATCTCAGGGGAAGATGATGTGGTTGTTGGAAAAGAAGGAATGGAAAACTTTGCAAAGATTTTAGAGAACCTTGGCAATACTGTGACAATGGAGAAGCCAGGTAAGCTTGGCCACCATCTTCCAGATATGGCCGGAAGTTTTATCAAGAAGCATGCAAAGAGGATTGGGCTACTTTAGCTTCAAATAAAGCCTTAGGTTCTTAAGCATTCCCACTCTTCCAGTACGTTCAAGTGGAGTACCTTTGAAGATACGACGGTATTCACGATTACTCATTTCTTCCAGATCGCAGAAGATATCTTCTAGGGGTCTCATTAAAAAGAAGTCGATGAATTGTTTCCCATTTTCTTTGAAGGCAGTTGAGTCGGCCTCAAGCTTTCTTTCCAGTCGCCTATTCCATGGACATACATCCTGACAAATATCACAACCGAAGATTTCACCATTTGCATTTTCGATCCCACTTGGAGGAAAGACTTCTTTAAAATGTTCAATAGTGAAAGTTGAAATACACTTATCAGCAATAATCGTTCTTTTATCGATATCAATTGCACCCGTTGGGCATGCATCACCACAACGAGTACATTGGCCACAGTGATCTGTTTCAAACTTGTCACTAGGCGCTTCTACCTCTTTATTTAAAAGAAGGGAGCCAATGATAAAGTAACTCCCAATATGGCGATTGATTAGCATGGAATTCTTTCCATACCAACCTAGCCCTGACTGATAGGCAAAGTCGCGCTCTAGAATTGGTTGGGTATCAAGAGAGAACTTAAAATCTAGCTCAGGATCTAGCTTCTGCAGTTCTTCTCCGATTGCTTGAAGCTTATCTCTCACTTCATAGTGATAATCGCGCCCCTTGAAGCCTACTACATAATTAGCTATTTTAAGCCCGTTGCTCTCACCACTCTCATAAAACTTCTTTGCACTACGAGCTATGTGAGAATAATCAAAAGCGATAACTAGTGTTGACTTAATATCAGGATAATAATTTTTAAGATCTTCTCTTTTGATAGCGCGTTCATCGGCGAGGTAGCCAAGAGCGCCATGAAGTCCATCTTTAATCCAAGCTTTGAAACGTTCTAATGATTTAGGTTTAGATTCTGTGACGACACCCCAAACTTCAAGATCTAGAGTTCTTAAAATATTTTGAATGTCGTCTTTTTTGATCATGACTTGTCGATAATCTCAATTGCACCAGTTGGACAGACTCGAATACATTCGTAATCAAGCGTACAGTGTCCAATTTGATCCTTATTAAGCTTTGTCAGTTTTGTCTTCTTATCTGCAACCCAAATCTCATGAGGGCAAATTGAAACACAATTCTGACAAGTAGAGCAGATATTATGATCTAGCAGGATTCTTTTTTTTTTATCTTCTGCAACTTCAAAAGTATCTTTATTAGCATCTTCGTGAGGAGCTTCTTTGATAATCTCAACCTTAACAGAGTTAGAATATCCTTTCGAGAAGATCTTCCCATCACCTAGCGTCACAACAACTTTGTCACCATTATAAAGACCCATTCTCTCTTTTGCCTGGTTAACAACATACTTAACGTATGAGCCAGTATCTTGTACCTCTTCATCAACAAGATATGGGTAAACTCCCCAGTATAAGCAAATACGTCTTGCTGTACGAAGGTTATGAGTTACACCAGCAACAGGAGTTTGCGGCCTAAACATCGAAACCTTACGACAAGAATTTCCACCTTCTGTTACGGCCAGAATTCTCTTTGCTTCAACTTTTTCTGCAATCATTGAAGCGGCAACCATTACAGATGAGTTCACTGAAGACAAGTCAATATTTCTTAACAGCGGACGCTCTTTAGGAGTCTTCTCCGCTTCAAAAATAATATCATTCATCATCTGCACGGCTTCAACAGGATACATCCCCGATGCAGATTCTCCAGATAGCATTACAGCATCAGTTCCATCCCAGATAGCGTTTGCAACATCACTTGCCTCTGCTCTAGTCGGAGTTGGAGCATCAGTCATACTCTCAAGCATCTGTGTTGCAGTAATAACTGGAATCATGCGGTCATTACATTTTTGAATGAGCTCTTTTTGGATTGAAGGAACTAAATGGTTTCCAACTTCAACACCCATATCTCCACGAGCTACCATAATAACATCAGTAACATCTAGGATTTCTTCAATATTATCTAATGCTTGAGGTTTTTCGATCTTAGAAATAATTGGCACTCTAACTTTTAATTTATGAAGTAAGGCCTTTACCGTCATAATATCTTCTTTCTTACGTACAAAAGATAGAGCGATATAATCAATATTATGTTTTAGAGCAAACATTAAGTCTGCTTCATCTTTGTCAGTAAATGCAGGAGCAGATACTTCACAATCAGGAAGATTAATCCCTTTATTAGACTTTAGCTCTCCCCCAACGATAACTTCAATTTTATAAACATCACGATCTCGTGTTATCGCTTTCGCAATTAGCTTTCCATCATCAAATAGAATTCTTGCACCATCGTGACAATCATCAACAAGTTTTTCATAGATAGTAGGGATATAGCAGTCTTTATATTCAGGATAGTCCGCTTGTTTAGAAGATGGTCCAATAACCCAAGTTTCACCGTTTTTAAGTTGTAATCCATTAGGTAGTTTATCTGTACGAATCTTTGGACCTTGAAGGTCAATAAGAACAGCTACTTCTCTTCCAATATTTTTTGAAGCCTGACGAATATTTGAAATAAGCTGGGCATGAGCTTCATGAGTACCGTGACTCATATTTACTCTTGTTACATTTACTCCTGCAATGATTAATTTCTCAATCATTTCTACAGTATTTGATGACGGCCCTAATGTCGCAACAATTTTAGCACGACGGACTTTGCCCATTCCCATTATCTCTCCCTGAATTTTTATAAGCTTTTTCTTTTTTTAATAATTAAGCTTTACGAGACTCTTGTTGATCCGTAAACATACCGCCACGAATTTCACTCGATCTCTCTTCTAAAGCTTCAGCATTTGCCGCACGAATTTCTTCCATACGGTTTTCATACTGATTAATTAGATTTGATCTTTCAAGTTTTGAGTTCTCATAAAGAGTATTGTATTGATTCTCAAGTTCAGTAACTTTGGAAACATACTTTCTCTGTGACTCATCTCTTTCTCGAGCAATCATATCTTCATAATACTCTACCATTCTTTTAACTTGAATGTCTGCTCTTTGTTTAACCTGAGATAGCCTCTTATCGAACTCACCTCTCAAGTTAGCTAGGTTACTGTGATTTTCACGATCTTTCAATGCTATTGCATTTCTCGTTTCTTCTTTTAGTTGATTAGACTCTAGACTTTGAGTTAATCGAATTCTTTCAATCTCTTTTGCATTTGCTTTCTTAAGTCTGTTTAACTTTGATTCATAAGAAGAGATTAACTTATCGTTTGTTTCTTCTAATTGTTCGATCTTCTGTGTTAGTGACTTAGCAAGCTTATCCTTACTTTCAATAAAGTGTTCTTTTGCTTCTTGCATCTCTTGAGAATGCTTCATATGAGTATCTTGAATAAATTTCTTTGATTCATCCGCAAAGTCTGCCTGCATCTGAGAAACAGCTTCCGTATTTCGATCACTCATTTTTTGAACTGTCTCGCCAAACTGTGCTCTTTGTCTTTCAAGAATTTTCTTTGATTGCTCTTTATCATTATAAGCTTCTAGCTCTTTTTCTTTTACTTGGCGCTTGAAGTTACCTTGTAGCTCTTCAACATCTTTATTAAGCTCAATATTAATATCACTTAGAGTATCACTCTTAAACTTGGCCATATCTTTTTCAAGATCAGCAATATACTCAGATGATTTTTGTTTTTGAGAACGAAGTGCTTCTTTTGTTGATTGTGAGCGACGTCTTTCTTGGATATCAGCATTAAAGCGATCCGTATCAATTTGATCACGAATATTTTTAATACGTGTCTCATATCCCCTTTCCGTTTGCTCTAACTTATCGTTGAAGACATCTTCACGACTTCCACCAGATAACTTCTGATTCATCTCTCGTCTTGCTCGATATAATTCCTTCGCATGACGATTCTCAAGATCCTTTGCATTTTGCGAAGAATCTCTTTGCTCCACCTGTCTTTTTCTTGAGTTTCGATCATTGATCTCTTCAATAGAACTCTTGAAACTTTTTTGGTTTTCAGCAAGTTGCTTATCTTTTTGAGCAGTCATATCTGAAATGCGCTGCTCTTGATAGTCTTTAAGAGACTCTTCTCGACCCTTATGATTCTTTCTTAAGCTATCAACATCATCATTAAATCTTTCATAAAGACGTGCGCGTTTCTCACCACTTTCTTTTAATTGATCCCTGATTTCATTTTCATAATTTGATATCAACTGACGGCGATCTTGCTTTGTTTCTAACTCATGATCGTGTGCCGTATCACGAGCGTCACGGTAAACCTTATCAATTGTCTCATTGAAGTGGTCATTCATCTTGCCCATAGTTGAATCGAATCTTCTTTGTTGTGATGAGAGACGATGATCCATATTCGAATTTTCTGCCAATGTTTTTGACTCATAGGCTTCGCGAATATTTTTAAAACGTGTATCGAATTGATCCTTAATATCCTTACGATCGCGTTCGAACTCACGCTTATTTCCATCTAACTTACTTAGATAATTTTTTTGTTGTTCTTCAATTTTTCTTTTTGTATCTTCCGTGGCCGTTTCTCTGAATCGATCTTGCCTTTCTTCAACTTTATTAAGTGAGTTATCATAGGCTTGACGCTGCTTATTTAAGCGATATTCTTGAGTGTCTTTTAACTCACCTACTTCACGTTTATAATTCTTTCTCTGCTCATCAATTGTCTGCTGAAAGTTCTCGCGGTGTTGTGAAAGTCTCTTTGAATAATCTCTAACGTCCATATTTTTTCCGATTTAGATGCAATAAGATATTATATACCCCCTCTATTCTATCAATTATGCACAATATAAAAAGGCCGGGAATAAATGCCCCGGCCTCTTAATTATCTGTCTTTCCGACTATTTTTATAATGTATTATGCGAATTATTTACCTAATTCTGAATCAATAAGCTCTTTAAATACTTCAAATGGTTGTGCACCATTAATTAGCATACCGTTCACATAAAAAGTTGGAGTTGATTGTACACCAACGTCAATCCCTTCTTTAACTGTAGCATCAACTTCTGCTTTCATACGTCCAGAATCAAGACACTCATCAAATTTCTTTTGATCTAAACCAACTGTCTTTGCTTTAGACTTAAGTCCATCAACAGAAAGTCCTGACTGATCTGCAAACATTGAATCGTGTAGTTTCCAAAATTTATCACCAGCTTGCTCATTTGCACATAGTGCCGCTTCAGCAGCTTTGGCTGCATCTTTATGAAAGCTTAATGGGAAGTTCTTGAATACAATTTTAACCTTATTACCGTAAGTCTTCTTGATCTGATTCATGATCTCAACACCCTTAGCACAGTAAGGACACTGGAAATCCGAATATTCAGTAATAACTACGGCCGCATCCTTTCCACCAAACATTGGCTCTTTTCCTGTCACAGGAATTTCAAAACGTGGTCTTTTAGGTCTTTCTAAGTAAATTTCAACTGGGCTATTCTTCGTTTTCTTAGTTAAGTATGCTTCGATAGCTTCACGCTTTTTCGAGTTTCTTAAGAAGTCTACAATTCTAGCTTTTAACTGAGGATTTACATCAGGAATATTTCTTTCTTTTGCAAACTCGTTAATTTCTTTATCAGATACTTTTACGTCCTTAGCAATAACAACATCAATGAATTGCTCCATTGTCATTGAACTTCTTGCAGGGTCTTCATTTTTAAAATTCTCTAAAAGATAGGCCTTAACTTTACCTAGTTTTAGTTCATATACTTTTAATTGGGCTTCATATAACTCTGCTTCTGAGCCTTTAAAAAGCTCATCATGACTAACTTCTTTGCCATTGAACTTAATCACTGCAGTGGCATTTGGTGCCTTTTTAAATAAGAAATTTGGTTTTGAATTTACTTCGCTCGTACATGCAACTAGTCCAATTGCAGAAATAGCAACTAGGCCAAGTGCTAGCTTGGATTTTTTAAACATAATGATCTCCTTACATCAATTTAAACTAATTATATGTAAAAAAGAGAAATAATGCATTAGTGTTCACGTCATTTTTTTGTCAATTCGATAATTGCTTCACAAAGAGATCATATTGCGGCGAACTATTTTTCAATTCTTCATGCACACCTTTTGCAATAATTTTTCCACCTTCCATAACAAGAATCTGTTGGGCATCAAGTATTGTTTCAACTCGATGGGCCACGATAATTGTAACGGCCTGCTTTTGAACAAAGAGAATCATTTTACGTAGAGCTTCTTCAAGATCACTATCTAATGAAGAAGAAATTTCGTCGAATAGAACAATAGGCTTCTTTAAGTAACAAGAGCGAATCGCCGATATAAGCTGCTTTTGACCAAGTGAGATTTCATTTTGATCAAGGACTGTATCAGGCTTTATTCCCCATCTCGATAGATAAGAAATCTGTTCACAAACTTCACTCCAGAAAGCATCAAAACTTCCAAAACCTGCTTGCCCCATCGTAATATTAAATTCAACTGTTTCTGAAAAGATATGCGAATCTTGCGAAACAATCCCAATCAATTCACGATACTCGTTGAAGTCATCAATATAATCAAAATTATACTCTTTCTTAACTCCGCTATGATTTTCAACAAATACCTTCCCTTCATCAGGAATAATATTAGCGGCCATGATATTTAAGAGAGTCGATTTTCCACTTCCAGATAATCCGACAATCCCAATAAGATCACCTTGGCGACAATCAAAAGAGATATCTTCTAAAGTAAAGGGGGTTGAATTCTCACCTTTAGCTGGATACGTAAATTTTTGGATTTCAATATGCATCTTTTCAACATCATACTGGCGTCTTTTTGTATTGATATCTGAAGACTTCTCCTTGTCTAAATCAACAAGAAATTCATTAATACGCCCTACTCCTGTTGCTGCTCTTTGAATATTTGCAACTTTCGAAGAGACATCTTTAATAGGATTAATCGAGCGCTGAATTAAATCAATTAGAGCAAAGATCAATGCGACTTGAGTAATACCACTATTTGGAATGATAAAGATTGCGCAAGCTAAGAAGACTGGAAAAAGAGACTCGGCAAATGAGTAGTATGATGCGTCCCAAACGTTTGAAGATAGGATCTTTTTAAGAAATTCATCAAAGACAAATAAGGATTTCTTCGATGTATACTGATCTGCAGGGTTGTAGTAATTCTCACGAACACCGCCAATAAGATCCGCAACAACGCGGTAAAGTTTTGCACGTGAATTTCTCACGCTTAAGAAAACTGCACGCATATACTTAGAACACCAAATTAAAATAAAGCAGGCTCCAAATTGGATTACTGCAAGATACACTCCGGCAATTGCATTTAAGCTTACAAAACTGATCAGAGAAGCAACTACGAAGAAGATATCAATGACAATTCCAAAAGTTCCAGAAGTAACAAGCTCCCTTAAGCTTTCCGTATCGCTCATAATACGCGCTAAGACCTCTCCTTGAGGGTAGCGATCATTGCGGTTTTCTTTCGATGTTTGAAGCTCCACACTTGAAAGCCACTTACCATAGCAATGAGTGCGGACGAATTGAACAAGGCCTACAACATAACGATTAATAATCAGGTTATAAACAGCACGGTTTAAGGCCGTTGCCAAAAAGATAAATGTCATAATTCCAAGAGTCTGACGATAAACCTCTTCGACTTCATAATTTGCAGTAAGTTTTGCGATTAATTGTGGTAGTGCTGCACCAAGAGCACTTGAGATAATAAGACATACAACCATGCTTAATAAATACTTACCACTTCCTTTATATACTAGGAATTTAGATGAGTTGTTTTCTAAAGTGCTCATAAATTCCTCCTTCTTGTTTTTGTGTAAAATCGATAACACTTGACTCTTCTCTTAAGCCTTCACTTTCACAGATTAAACTTAAGTGATCACATTGAACCGCTGTCGTGTACCTGTGTGTCGACATAATGAGCGTGCGACCTTCAAAAATATTCATAGCATTGAGCTGATTCAAAATTTCTCTTTCAAGCACGACATCAACTGATGAGAAAGGGTCATCCCAAATAATAAACTCACTTTCAAAAAGTAATGACTTAATCAAAGAGACTCGCTTGATTTGTCCACCAGATAATCTCTTTCCGTTTTCTCCAACAACAAGGTTAAACAAACTCTTGCGATCTGAAGCTAAGTAATCGAGTCCAAAGATCTTCAGTAGATCATAAGCTTTCGCTAGTTGTTCTTCATTGAAGTCTCTACCCAGGGATAAGTTTTCTAGAATTGTTCCATTATAAAGATACGGATCTTGAGCGACATAACTCGTACTTCTTTCTTGGATCTTTAAAACCTCAGAAATTTTAACGAGTAACTCAGACTTTCCACATCCAGTTTTTCCGACAATTGCATTCTTTGTATTTTTCCAAATTTTTAAATTGATATCGTTGTCCCAAAATGGAAGCTGTAATTCAAAAGACTCTTCTTTTTCTTTAAAAGAAAATTCTCTTTTAAGCATTGTCTCAAGTTCACTCTCTTTATCAAGTACAGCAACAAGCTCTCTTACTCTTGCCCACGCTCCAGCAGAGCGAGTGAAGACAACTCCAATCCAAGCGAGGAACATAATTGGTTCTAAAAATAGATAAACAAAACCTGAGAATAAAATCAGTGAAGATGCACCAAGCTGTTGCGTAAAAATGATATAGGCACCCCAAATTAATGAAAGACCAACTCCAGTTGGCATAAGTGGGATAGAGATGCCAACACGCTTGCCTGCCTCATAAAAATTCTCAAGCTCTTCCATTGACTTCTTAGCAAAGAGATCAATAAATGCTTTTTCCGCATGGAAGTTTTTAATTGTCTTTTTACCTGCGTAAGTTTCAATAATGATATTTTGAACATCACCCTGAAGGTCTTGTGTTTGGCGATAGAATTTACGGTTCGTTGAAACAATTGCACTGAAGAGAACAAACGCCACAAGCATCGGTAGTAGCGCAATAAACAGCTCTTTATTGAAACTTAATAGCTTTGGAACAAGGATCGAAAGAGCAATGATGATATTAGCAATTTGTAAAAGAGCGAAACCAATTAATGCTCTTACGTGCTCAAGATCTCCACCAATAATTTGAAAGATTTGACCTTTCGGGTATTCTTTATAACGAGAAGGACTTACTTTTTCTAATTTCTTCATGAGATCAAAGCGTAAGATCTTTTGTAAGACACGGGCCGGATAGAAAAAGAGAAGTCGCGAAGATGTTCTAAAAACAATAATTCCTAAGGCCAATAAGAAAAGATGTCCCACTGGAATAGAAATTCCTTTTGAAATTTTCTCCGCTAAATCTTTTGCAATAAAAGGAAGTTCACTTTGAATCTTGTGAGTTAGATAGAGACAAATGAATGCCCCAATATAGTAGTACCAGTAGTGAACAAACTGCGTCATTACCAGCGATGTTAACTTTTTATTAAGATAGTCTTTCATTCCAGCAAGTCTACTTGAATTCCAATCATCAGTCACGTTTCTGTTTAAAGGAAGGCCCAGTGAAATGTGAAAAAACATTCTTAATTTAAGTTAAATTTACCTTCTCAAACTTGGTTATGAGAATAAAGCTAGCTAAAATCCTACAAAATTAATTGGTTTCATAAAATACGAAGTTTTAAGAAAAACGTTTTTTAAGGAAAGAAAGTGATCTATCTCGTAAGTCTGCTGATGATATTAATTCTCTGTTCTATTATGGTTATTACTCATCAGGCCATTAAGATTAAACAGCTTGAAGTTGAAGGTCGCGACCTTTCGCGAAGGCTCGAAGAAAAACAACATTTACTCTCCGTTTTATTTCACGATCTATCGAACTCAACAACTCTCCTTTCTCTACTAAGCGACTCTTCCCTACTTGCCATGAAAGACAAAGACGGAATCTTGCAAAACCTAGGACGTGTCAGCGGAGTTATCGAAAATATGGCAGAACTGATTCAACATATTCGAAAAATACAATCCATTGAGTCAGGCAAATCAAATATAAAGTTAGAACCTGTTCCATTAAAAGAATCTATTGAAAATTCAATTCAGCTTATCCGAAAAAGATTAGAAAAAAAGAGTCAACATATCCGTGTTGAATTTGATGACCACAGTATCCAGGCCATGGCAGAGCCTTCGTCACTATGCCACAGCGTCTTTAGTAACCTTCTAACTAATGCATCAAAGTTTTCACCAGAAGGATCTGAAGTTGTTGTCAGGGTAACTCATCAAAACTCAGTTATCCGTGTGGATATAACAGACCAAGGAATAGGAATCCCAGAGTCAATGATAAAAAGCCTCTTCTCATTCACTAATGAAACTCACCGCGAAGGAACTCATGGCGAAGAAGGGTCAGGTTTTGGCCTTCCAGTTGTAAAAAAATATATGAAATTCTACGGAGGAAATATAAAGGCCTTTAATAATATTGATGGTATTGGATCAACGTTTACAATGACATTCGTTAACGCATCAACGAGCAATCAGGATACAATTGAAAAAACAGAGTCTAAGCCTAAGAGAAGGCCTTTAAGAGAAGCGAATCAATAAATAGATTGAGAAAAAGATGGTAGGACTATGCAGATTCGAACTTTACAACCTGCGATCAAAAGATGCCCAAAGGCATGTTTTGGCGCTGAGTTGATATCGGTATCAGCAAACTAAATCATCAAGCAATGTAATTGAAAGTATCAAAGATGGTAGGACTATGCAGATTCGAACTTTACAACCTGCGATCAAAAGATGCCCAAAGGCATGTTTTGGCGCTGAGTTGATATCGGTATCAGCAAACTAAATCATCAAGCAATGTAATTGAAAGAATCAAAGATGGTAGGACTATGCAGATTCGAACTGCAGACCTCTACCATGTCAAGGTAGCGCTCTAACCAACTGAGCTATAGTCCTACAAGTGTCTTAAAGTAGAAAAATAATATTCTAATTCACCAAACTCGTCAAAAGATAAAATTGACGCACAAACCTAAGCAACATCGTTGCAATTTTGCTAGTATAACTAAAAATCATGGAGGAATAATGAAAAATATTATTATGATATTAATTCTATCTAGTTGTGCTGTTTCAAAAACAAAACTAACTCCAGCTGGAGAGAAAGTAAAAGTAACATATCAAAAGCCACGTCATAAAAGCTGTAAGCCTTTTACAAATGTCGTTGGTGAAAATGAAAATGGTATCAAGGATCTTGCTGTTAACCATGCCGTCAACTTAGTTGCTGATGAGGGTGGAGACACTATCTGGATCAAAGAATCTGTAAACGAAGGAAACACTTGGAAAGTTTACGGACTTGGTTACCACTGCAAATAAGAGTAAGGAATTCGAATGATTATTTTAGATAGCGCAAAGAAAGCAATTGAGAATTTTTCAATGCCTGATCACGTGGGATTTGGAAAGGTCCTACTACCGATTATGGCGACTTGTGAGTATAAACGTGGAGAATGGGGAGAGCTTGAGATCAAGCCTTATGGTAAATTAGAACTCGATCCAACTTGTAAAGTTCTTCACTATGGACAAGAAATTTTTGAAGGAATGAAGGCCTATAATTTTAAGGGCAATGGCCCAAACCTTTTTAGGCCACTAGAAAACTTCAAACGCTTTAATCACTCAGCAAGACGTATGGCCATGCCAGAAGTACCAAAAGATATCTTTACTGCAGCTGTAAATACAGTCACAAAGATGGGTGAAAACTATATTCCGAAACGTGGTGGTGAATCTCTTTATATTAGGCCATTCATGATTGCCACAGAAAACAATCTAGGAATTAAGCCAAGTGAAGAATTTCTTTTCATGGTAATCGCCTCACCTGTTGAGTCTTACTTTTCAGGAGGAAGCTATAAGCTTTTAATTGAAAGAAATATGATTCGTGCGTGCCAAGGAGGAATGGGAACGGCAAAGACTGGTGGTAACTACGCCGGTGCTCTTAACGCAGGTGTAAGAACACTAAAACTTGGACTACACCAAACACTATGGTTATCAGCAACTGATCGTAAATCGATTGAAGAATTAAGTGGAATGAATTTCTTTGCTGTAATTGATGGTGAAATTCACACTCCAGAATTGACTGAGACAATCCTAGATGGAATTACTCGTCGTTCACTCATCGATATTGCACGTCACAAGGGTTACAAAGTTGTCGAGAGAAAGATTAGCATTGATGAATTAATTGAAGATATTAAGTCTAAGAAATGTACTGAGTGCTTCTCTTGCGGAACGGCCGCAATCATCACCCCAATCTGCTCTTTACATGAAGAGTCTGGTGAATTTTATAATATTCAAGAAGAGTTTGGACCAGTGTCAAAAGAGCTTCGTGAAACACTTCTAGGTATCCAAGAAAAAACAATTGAAGACCCATTTAACTGGGTAGTTGATCTATAAAAAGGGCCTCAGATGAGGCCCTTTGTATTTCTACTTCGCTAAATTTGGAAGAATTTGAAACATAACCATTGCAAGGATTGTTGGGAAAAGTGCTCCAAGAAGAAGCTTACCTGGGTTAATCCCATCTTTTCCAAAAGTACCTTTAAGGATACCAAAACCAGCTGGGTTTGGAGCGTTAGCAATAACAGTTAAACCACCACCGGCAACAGCACCTGCAACTAGGTTATACTTTGCAGAATCAGTTAGATCAACAAGTGTTCCTAGATATGTAAGAGCAGCGTTATCAGTAATAGCAGTAAGTGAAGTTGCACCTACGAAAAGAACAAAGTCACCAAGTTTAGATAGAATTGGTTGTAGCCACCAACCTTGTTGTCCACCAAGTGTAACAAGACCAGCTAAGAAGAAACCTACAAGAAGTGATTCTTTTAACTTGATTTCGTCTTGGTACTCTTTTGTAACAGTTGTGAAACCTAGGAAGAATAGGAATAAACCTAGGAAGAAAACCATATGGTGAGCAGAGAAAACAACTAATCCCATGAAGATGATATGAATTAAAGTCATCCACCAAGTTGGTGCCATCCAATTCTCATGCTTTTGTTTAATTTCAAGTTTACCTTGTAGTTCATCTTTAAACATGAAAGCAATTATAAGAGTTCCAATAATGATCGAAATTGTTGCTTTGTAACCAAAGTTTGTAATCATGTGAACAAATCCCCAGTGCCATTTTGAAGCAACCATTAGAACAGGAGGTGCAGCAAAGTGAGAAAGAGTTCCACCGATTGAAACGTTTACAAAAAGTAGGCCAATCGTTGCATACTTAAATTTTAAACTCATTTTCTCGTCTGAGAAGAAGTAGTCTAAAAGGATAAGAGCAGTAACTGTCATTGCAGCAGGTTCAGTAATGAAAGATCCTAGAATCGGCCCGATAATAAGAGCTGAAACGTAGAATGCCATTTTACCAGGCATTGGGATAAGTTTTGCAATCATCCCAATGATTTTTTCTGCAAGCATAATAATTGGTCTCGTCCCCGCCATACACATAATAACGAATACGAATGCGGCCTCTGTGTAGTTAACATCTTTCTCAAGATATTTAAGTGCTCCACCAACAACTTGGTGTGCGCTATCATAAACTGCAAATCCTTGTGTAGCACTATAGTACACAATAAATGCAGCTGCCCACATTCCGAATACCGCTTCTACTTCACCTAAGAAGTGAAGAAGGTTCTCCATCATTGATCCTTCTGGATACTTGTGAGCTAAATGTTGAATTTTAGAAACTAAGAATGTGTGCAAAATTGCACATGCAAATAGAATCGTCCCTACGAGCTGTAGATTTGTTGGATTCATGAAACTTCCTTTGTAAATGTGATCTACCTTATTTTATTCCTGTCGGCAAAGGTGCGCAAGTACTGAAATTTTAAGACACTTAAAATAATTTACCATTTTCGTAAACTTTTTCTAAACTGCCACCGATAAGAATTTGTGTTTTTATATAGATTTGCTATCTCTATTCTCACTTTCTCTGTCGTAGTCAATGCTTTGGCCATAGAGCCTAGTTTTTTTAAGGAAGAGATAGAAGTTAATGGCAAGCAAATCAAGGCCAAGGATCTTGTCAAAGATATCGTAAGAATTTCAAAATCAAAGTCACCTAAATATATTCCAGTTAGGCATGAAGATGCTGTTTCTGACGATATTCCGAGGCATAACAGTGGGGCCTCAGAGTTGTGTATCGAGTGTAGAGATATCGCCGAGCTCGCTTCTAATATTTCAGATATCGTGGCCAAGGCCAATGAAAATTCTCAAGAACCGAGTATTAAGGTCAAACAAAAAGCACTAAAACTTAAGGCCATCGCAACTTATATCGAAACTGTTGATAAGGTTGGAGAAATTAGCTGTCTTAAAAGTGATTTTGACAGCGGAAAAGAGCGCTATAACACAAGAGATTTTGATGACTTCGAACTAGTTTTTACTTCAGATATTGCTCTTAGTGAATTCTCTTCCCTATCAATTGCTCCTCGTTCAGGAACACTAACTAGAATAACTTGGTTTCGATCTCAAGACGAAGTTGGCGAAGATATTTTTATCAAAGTAGTCTTTATAAAAGATCAAGAACCATACTTTCAAATCTACTACCCACATGACACTTTTGTTGATCCAACAAAGCCTACAGATGTTGAAAGAAATATTCCTGAAGGTGTAACTCTTGAGACAAATTATGATTCTGAAATGAGTCTAGTTAAGGATCAAGAATACGATACCTTCATTGGAAAAGTTAAGATTAATAAAGCACTGCTACTTGAGCAGAGTTATTATGTTCCTACTTCATTAACATTAATTGAGATGGAGACAGAGAGTAAGCTTGGAGAAGAAACTAAACTTACAAGCAAGGTCGAGATTAATGACCAAAAGCAAAGAATAAACGTTAACCTCAACAGTAAGCTAACTGAAGACACAACGCTAAACGGTGAAATTAATATCAAGCCTAACAAGCAGCAATTAAACCTTAATCTTTCTAATCGCTACAGTGATGATATTACAATTGATGGAAATGCCGATATCTCTTCAGATAGCCAACAAATCAACCTAGACTTAAAACATCAAGGGAAGTCGACAGCAAGGGCCTTGGCCAAAGCTGACGGCTACCTTCTAGCAGGAGTAACTGTTGCTTCTCCAGAGTTTAGAAATTTTGATATTGAAACTGATATGAGTTACGACACTAATCAGACGGCAACGATTGCAAATGATTTCAGATTCCAAGGAAAAACGATAATTAAAACTGGAACTGTTATCAATGCTCAAGGTGAAGTTGACTTCAGTGCAAAAAGGTCATTTGGGGTATTTGAGAATGCTACTGTGACTATGGAGTTAAATCACTCAACGCAAGACAGAGGTATCGATTACAACCGCACCTCTGCCTATATTTCTTTTGATATGAAATTCTAATTAAATTAATTAGCCATCATTACCAATTGAAGCAACTGGACAAGCATCCATTTGCTCTTGGCATAGCTCTTCTTCTTCAGGTGTTGATGGTTGCTTAACAACGTATGCATTTCCATCTTCATCTTCAGCAAAAAAGTCTGGAGCACCTGTGTAACATACGTTACATGCAATGCATCCTTCGCCGTTATCATCATCTGGATCTGTGCAATACCACTTTCCAGCAACATTTTCTTTATGTTTCATTTCTTTATTTGCCATGTTAACTCCTTGATTTTATTAACACACAACACAATATTTCATTGATTATATTTTGCCTAAGTCTACTAGATTTGAGAATATAGCACAAGATACTCAAATATAAATTTCACAGGAGAATACTGAAATGACAACGAGCCTTGAAAAAGCAGCTCAATGGGCAAATAACTCATACTTTGATGAGGAATCACGTCAAGAGATTCAAAAGCTAATTGACGCTGATGATATGAAAGAGATCGAAGAAAGATTTTATAAAGATATCGAATTCGGAACAGGTGGGCTTCGCTCAATTCTTGGTGCCGGAAATAATCGTATTAATAAATATACAGTTCGCCGTGCAACGCAGGCCCTTGCTGGAGAAGTACTAGATCACAGCTCTAAAACTGGGATCACAAATCCATCAATTGCTGTAAGCTATGACTCACGTAAATTCTCTTTTGAATTTGCCAAAGAAGTTTGTAGCGTTATGGCGGCCAATGGAATTAAGTCTTATATCTATAAAAGACTAAATCCTGTTCCAATGCTTTCATACTCTGTTAGATACCATAAGTGTCAAGCAGGAGTTATGGTAACAGCTTCTCACAACCCTCCAGAATACAATGGTTACAAAGTTTATTGGAATGATGGAGCGCAAGTTACTCCTCCAAACGATAAAAATATTATCAATCGCTACTATGATATTACTTCATACGATGCTGTGAAATTCATGGAATTTTCTCAAGCTGAATCAGAAGGATTTATCACATGGGTTGGAGAAGACGTTGAACAAAGCTTCTATAACGACATCCTCTCAAAAACAGTTAACCCTGAAATGTGTAAAGAATTCGGTAACGAATTAAAGATCGTTTACACACCTATTCACGGAACAGGATTAATTCCTTGTACAACAGCTCTGGCACAGCTTGGCTTTACTAATGTTGAAGTTGTTAAAGAGCAAGCACAACCAGACTCAGCTTTTCCAACAGTAAGCTCACCTAAC
Organism: Halobacteriovorax sp. RT-1-1; assembly: GCF_047085455.1. Lineage (NCBI taxonomy): Bacteria > Pseudomonadati > Bdellovibrionota > Bacteriovoracia > Bacteriovoracales > Halobacteriovoraceae > Halobacteriovorax > Halobacteriovorax sp. RT-1-1. Next base: position 897,939 of record NZ_JBKIXZ010000002.1, on the reverse strand, counting down.
CCAGAAAATGCTTCGGCAATGAAGATGGCAGTCGATCTTATGAAAGAGACTGGTGCAGATATTGCATTTGGCTCTGATCCAGACACAGATAGACTTGGAGTTGCTTTTGAGCATGAAGGAGAGATTCAGTATATCAACGGAAACCAAATCGGAATCCTAATGCTGTACTACATGCTTCACAATCTAAAAGAAAATGGCACAATGCCAGCAAACCCATATTTTGTGAAAACAGTTGTAACAACTCCACTCCAAGAATTAATCGCTGATAAGTACGGAGTAAAATCTTACTCGACACTAACAGGATTTAAGTGGATTTGTGGACTAATGAATAAAATAGAAAAAGAAGATCCATCGGCAAACTTCCTATTTGGAACAGAAGAGTCTTTTGGATATCTTCCGCATAATTTTGTTCGCGACAAAGATGGTGTTGCTTCAATTACTTTTATGTCTGAAGTAACTCTATACTTCAAAAAACAGGGGCTAAACCTTATTCAGGCCCTCGATAAAATTTACGAAGAATTTGGCTTTAGTGAGGAAACTCTCCTAAATCTTGTTTATCAGGGTAAAGAAGGGGCCGAAAAAATTACACGAATCATGAGTCATTTTAGAGACTTAGCTCCTACAAGCTTGTGCGGACAAGAGATTCAAGCTATAGAAGATTATCAAACAGGTATTGTGAAAAACCTTGAGTCTAATGAAGAGTCGAAACTGGATTATCCAGTAAGTAACGTAATTGGTTACCACTTCAAAAATGGAAACCGCCTCTACCTTCGTCCTTCAGGAACTGAGCCGAAAATTAAGTTCTATATTATGATTCAAGAAAAAGAAGGAAGTCTAGCTGAGAAAAAAGCAAAGGCAAAAAAAGTTACTGACGAAATTCTGGCATTTATTAACGAAACGGCCGAAGGACTATAAGTCAGTAGATTAGGAGTTATATTTTGAAAAGTGATAAACTTGCAGTTGTATTAGTTAGTGGTGGTATGGATTCGTTAGTTTGTGCTGCAATTGCAAATGAGAAACATGAAAACCTTGCGTTTCTTCACCTTAACTACGGACAAAAAACAGAAGAACGTGAATTGGATTGTTTCCAAAAAATCGCTGACTTTTACGGAGTCGATAAATCTCTACGTAAAGTAATTGATGTCTCATTTCTAAAGCAGATTGGTGGAAGCTCGCTAACTGATGATGGAATTGATGTAAAACAATATAAAGGTGATTCAGAAGAAATCCCTGATAGCTATGTACCTTTTAGAAATACTCACATCATTGCAATGGCCGTTTCTTGGTCAGAAGTTGTTGGTGCAAAGAATATTTATATTGGTGCAGTTAACGAAGACTCATCTGGATACCCAGACTGTCGCCCAAGCTACTACGCTGCATATAACGAGCTAATCAAGCAAGGAACTAAAGATGGTGATATTGAGATCATCACTCCTGTAATTGATATGGCAAAGAATGAGATTGTGCAAAAAGCGGTCGACCTAGGTGCACCACTTAAGTTTTCTTATTCTTGTTATGCTCGAGGAGATAAAGCTTGCGGAGTTTGTGATTCATGCGCTCTAAGGCTTAGAGGCTTTCAGAAGGCAGGAATTGAAGATCCGATTGAGTATGATCAAAGACCAAATTACTTATAAAAAAGGCTCCGATAAGGAGCCTTTTTTATTTATACTATTCTTGTACTGCTTCTTCTTGAGTTTCTTCTACAGCAGGCTCTTCAACCTTAACAGCTGGAGCTGTAATAAGACCAGCATCTAGAAGAATTTTAACTTTTTCTTCTTTGTTTACAAACTTTCCATTTGCAGCTTTAACAGCAAAACGTCCCGATCTTTTTTTTACAATTGTGTACTCGCCTACTTTTTTAACAACTTCCATGAATTCTCCTATAATAATTCTTTGCGTTTGTTATCTTTTAAGTGTTGAACAATTTCTTTTACTCGTTGTGAATCATCTTTTGGCACAATCATTACGGCCCTATCATTTGAAACCACAACTAAGTCTTGAACATTAATTAAAGAAACATGCTTATTAGGAGCATAAATAATATTTCCTGTCGCATCCTTTAAGAAAGTTCCGTTACTATCAATTATAGTGTTTCCTTCGACACGGTCAACTACTTGTTCAAGTGCTTCCCATGATCCAAGGTCATTCCAATCAAACTCAGCTTTTACTAAACTGATTCGGCTTGATTTTTCCATAATGGCATAGTCAATCGAATCTTTTGGAATCTTATTATATACTTCTTCAAGCTTGGCCTCCTCGTCAAGAGATGCCTTTAATTCTTCATAGAAAGAAAACATTTCAGCAGAGTGGGCCGCGAACTCTTCTTTAAAAACACCAAGTGGTGCCATAAACATTCCCGCATTCCAAACATACTTTCCAGTCGATAAATACTCTTTAGCCTTTTCAAAATTTGGTTTTTCAACAAATTCATCAACCTTAAAGCCATCACCTACAGCTTCACTTGTTTTAATATAGCCATAACCAGTGTGAGGAAAATGTGGTGGTATTCCGATTGTTGTAATTGTTTGCGTATCACTTGATAGTTTAACGGCCTTATCAAAGCTGGATTTAAAGCCACTCTTATTTAAGATCACATGATCAGAAGGCATAACTGCAATAATGTCTTCATCTTTTGCCCCAGCTGCCTCAATGGCCGCAAGAGATAAGAGAATACAAGGGGCAGTATTTCGCCCCGCAGGTTCATAGATTATATGTTCTTCTAAAATTTGATTTTTTGAGCAAGAGATAGCTAGCTCAGCTTGATCACGCGTTGTGATAATAAAGCGATTTTTCAAATCTACACTTTCCTCAAAACGCTCAAGCGTCTGTGCAAGTAAAGTTTCATTTCCAACCAGTGAAAGATACTGTTTTGGTTTTGATTCTGTTGATTCAGGCCAAAGGCGTGTTCCCTTCCCACCGGCCATAATTAGTGTGTAAATATTCATAAAAAAATGCCCTTAATTTGTATAAGGGCATCGTATCATAAAAAATGTAAATGTTCTAAATGATGAGTTAGTCGAATTTTGTAAAGAAATAATCACGCCCTGCAAAAAGAGAAGGATGCTTCTTAACATATTGCTTCGCTTCAATACTTCTCTCAAATGCCCCAAGGCTTACGCGAAAACGATTTCCCTTACCAGGTACTTCTTTTTCATTAACAATTGGGCTAAAACCAAGAACTCGAAAACCTTCTGCAAATTCCTTTGCGTCATCAATTGACTCAAATGAACCAACTACAATTGTGTATTTTCCAGTATATTCATCTGTCTTAGAAGCTGACTCTTGAACAGTCTCACTTTCAACAGCTGGTTGCTGAACAGGCTCTACAACCTTCTCTTCTACAACCTCTTGTACTTGTGTATCTTGAACACCAACATCATTGAAATCTTTATTTTCACTTGAAAACTCATTAACCATCTTCTGCTTTAAAGATTCTTCAATTCTCTTATTTAATTCTTCTTTAGAAACTTTCTTGGTCTCTTTATCTTGAACTATTTCTTTAACCTTCTCCTCTTCTGGAGATGTTAGCTCAATCTTCTGTTTTTCATCCAATGGCTCAACAATCGCCTTCTCTTCCTTATTGCTAAGGCCAGCTTTTTCAAAAGCATAATTAGATCCAATCTTTAGGCCAAAGAAGAATGAAGTAATGGCAACCAGGATGACAAAGATGACAACCAATAAGATTTCTTTTTTCTCAAATACGTAGAAGTTACTTTTATCGTTCATAAGGATATTTTAATCTCTCCACAATTATTAGCAACTTGCTGAAAATACTAGGAAAAATAATCCTTTATTTCATATGTGAAATATATCCCGACATTCTAACTCAACTTAAAGACTCTGCACTTTTTCTATTTTATAAACCCAAAAATCTTATGAACTAGGTTTAACAGGGAGAAAAATTATGAAGAAGATTTTAAAGAATAATAAAGGCCAAGGCGTAATGGAATATATGATCATCACAAGCCTAGTTGGAATTATTTGTATTACTGCTGTTAAAACACTCGGAACTAGAGTTCAAAAAAGACTTGAAGACGCATCCGATAAAATCACAAAGAGTATCAAAGTAAATTAATAAACAATCATGAAAATACTATCTTACGCTCTTAGCGTTACTCTAATTGTTTTTGTCTTTCTTGTGAGCAGTGCAGTTAGTGAAAAGTATCGTTGCAAAAATAGTATTGTTTTTCAAGCGTATGTACATTCATTAATAAAATCACATGATGATAAAAAATCAGTAAAAACATTCTCTTGTAAAAGTCTCCTCTCTCTTGAGAGGTGGCTTGATTCAAAAACACGGATTAAGTTTGTAAAAAATAAAAATGGAAAATACCTGAAGTATCGAAGAGAGAAGCATAGCTTAGGATTTTCAAATGGACTTAAATGAAAGAGGAAGTACTTCCTTAGTCGCTATATTATTTTTTATGGCCTTTATTGCCATCATATTCTCTAATATGGCCCGTTCTTATGAAGAGCTACAAATTATAAAATATTACAATAAGTCATATATCTGCTCAAAAAAAGTCATTGTTGAATATAAGTCATTTTATAAAAGAATTTCTTATATAAACGTAGGGCTTAAGAGTATCTTTTATGCACAGTTCTTCCCTTTAGCCGCATGGCTTAAGCCATTCATGAAATATGGAGCAAAAGGCTTGCAGTATATGCAAAGCGCTCTTCGATACTTTCTACGCTTCAAACTCTTAACGATAGATGAATGTGAGGCAACAAATATTTTAGCTCTTCTAAGAACAGATCCGCTAGGAAGCAAGCTCTGGAAGATCAGGAGAAGACTCGATACATCAGCAGTCTTTGAAAAGAAATGGAAGGCTTTTATGCCCTTTCACTATACTGGGAGCAACCTATCAGAAAATCATTCTTTCGTGATTACCCTAAAATTCAAACTAGAAGAGGGAAGACTTTTAGACGATTTCACTCTCTCGTCAAAGCACATGGCACCAAAGGGTATTCAACAATTGAAGGACTATTATGGACTTCAATTTTTGTAAGTACATTAATTCTTATGATTAACCTGGAGATAAAAATTGAAAATTCTAAACAACGAGAAATCCAAAACTTCATCAAAACCTGGAACTCAATCAAATAATGAGCCAACTTCCTCACCTCTGCTTTTTAACAAAGAAAAAGAAGAGAAGATGAAAAAGGCGCTTTATCTAAGATTCTGGGTTGCGCTAGTTCTAACTAATATATTTACATACATTCTTTCAATGCCATCGGTACAGGAAGTTCCAGAAAAGCATATTTCAGTAGCTAAAGATGAAAGACTTCTAAAACTTAAAATCAATGAAATGACTAATCTTGTAGGTAGTGAAGAATACGTGTCCCTATATGCAGGCGCAACACACATCACCAATAAGGCAAAGATCGTAAAAAAACTCAACGATGAGGAGATACCTATCTATCTCGTAAAAATTTCTATTTCAGATTTGAATAGAATTGCTCCATACAAGACTTTAGAGCTAGATTCCTATCCAGTTACTGATCTACCTAAATCCAAAGGAGGAGCTTATGAAATTGAAATTTAGCCTTATTACAATCCTACTAGTTACAAGTATTCAAGCACGTGAAGTAATTGTTTATACATATGACTCTGAAAAGAACCACATGTTTGAAGTTTTAAACGAGTTAATGGCAAAAAATGGAGTGAAAAAAGAAGACTTCCGATTTATTAAAAAGAAGAATCCATGTGAAGACATCTATAAGAGTGCCCTACTTCACGTATGTTTTAAAGGCGAGGAAGCTGAACCATTTATTGTTAGACAAGACAAAAGAGTTCTTCAGAATACCTTTGGACAATAAAAAAGGGCCAACGTCTTGGCCCTCTTTCTATATCTGAAAAATAATTAAATATTAATCTAGATGAATTTTAAACTTAGGAGTAGTTCCCTTGTTTCTGTTATGCGCTTTTCTTTTAGCACCCATTTTTGTTTTTTTAGCATTACGCTTGTTTCTTGTAATACGAGTTCTTGATACCATGATAAATCTCCTCAATATATTTAAATCTAAATTAAAAACAGTTTTCGAGTATAGGTTTTTACTAAGTTTCTTGCCTTTTGTCAAAGTCATTGGCCTAGTATCAGTCGTAAATTTCAATATTTACGCTACAGGCCTGAAGCAAATTACCCTAGGCATAGGCCAAGTAACTGAAATCTCATTAAACAATGTTTTAAACTACAGTATATCTAATAAAGAAGTTTTATCGAGCAAATCGCTACAGGCCCAATCAAAACTCATTATTAAAGGTAAAATGCAAGGTCACTCAATTGTCACACTATGGTTAAACTCTGGCAACAAGAAGACCTTCGAATTCTATGTACTTTCAAAGTCTGGTCAATTTAAGGTGCTCGAAGCTCTAAATAATCTACGTCATTTCGACATCAATGGTGAAATCAAGGGAGATAAATTAATTATTACCCAAGATATTACAACACTTGATCAGTACCTAGTCCTACGACCGCTGTTGAGTAAAAATAAGAGTATTATCTTCAAAGGTGAACTAAAAGATCAAGTAGCAAAGAAAATCATCGCAGAGATTCATCACCACTTTTTTCAAAACTACTATGACGATATACGCTGCCAAAAGAACAAGATCGATATTCACTGTTTCACCAACGAAGAGATATTGAAAGATATAAAATTTCTTAAACCACTTCAAAATAAACTTATGGTTAAGTTTTTTCTATCTCAAAGATTTGAGAATATTTTGAACCATAAACTAGAAATGAGAATCATCCAAATTGAAAGAATGGACGGAAAAGAAATAAATTTCGGACTAGATCAAGTTGACGTAGGCCTTGCAGACCTTCTTGACGAAGGAGCTTCAGCACTTGCAAAGAGTCAAAGTATTGTACTTAGAGATACAGATTATAATGTCTCAACACTTGCGACACAAAAAATTCTACTTCGTACAAGTAATAAAACAACAGTGCAAATGGGCTCTGATATCCCCTTTACGACAACGACTAATAACAACGGAAATAATACACAGTGGAGATTTGCAGGGCTTAAGATTGAGATACTTTTAGAGAAAATAAATAATCGCTATAAAGTGAAATACGCTACAAAACTTACTAGGCCAATGGGACAAATGAATGGGGATACGTATATCAATGGGAGTGCACAAGAATCAAGTTTTCTCATTGAAAAGGGAATTCCAATTCAAATGTTTGAAATTGACTTAACAACTGATGATAACGCAGGAAGAAGACTTCCTATCCTTGGCCAAGTACCTATTCTAGGAAAGCTCTTTTCATCTTCAACAAAGTTTAAAACATATAAAAGAATCATTGCAATTGCGAAACTTAAATAGGAAATAAAATGTCACAAATCAATCAGTATTTTTTCAATGAATTTAAAATGCTACTTAGTGAGAAAGCAAAGAAAACAATTCATCTGAACTTTAAAGAAATTATTCTAGAAACACTCGAAAGAAATAATCTTCAAGAAAGTGACTTAGATAATCTAAACGAAATCAAAGACTGGTTTAACAAGGTCTATCATCAAAGTTACATTGATGATCTTCTAAAAATGTATGATGCCAATGAGTTTATCATTCACTCTCCTAGTGATATCGAAGTACAAAAGAAGGATCATCTTAATTTAAAGGTTGAATTTCTAAGTAATGAAGACTTTGTCTTAAGCTTAGTTTTTCTAACTCAAAAACTAGGAATTGATTGGAACTTCAATAATCCATTTGCATCATTTAAGAATACTCGATTAGTTGACGGAAATGAGATTGACTTGCGAGTGAGTATCACACATCCATGTCTTTCCCCTAAAGCACAAGCAAAAGCATTTTTGAGAGTTCATGCAAAAGAGAATTTCAAAATATCCGATTTTTCAAAAGACAAAGAAACACATGAGATCGTGGAAAAGTTGGTTAGTGATTATAAGAATATTGTTATTGCGGGCTCTACGGCAAGTGGAAAGACTAGCTTTTTAAGAGTTTGTAAGGCGCTATGCTTTGAAAATGAACATCACGTTATTATTGAAGATGTTGCAGAGATCGACGGAGATATTTCCAATTCAACTCACCTCTTATCACATCCTAGTGAGGGAAAGAGTCTAAAAGACTATTGTAGTTATGCTTTAAGGATGTCTCCAAAGAGAATTCTTCTTGGAGAGATTAGATCAAGTGAGGTTATCCCATTTTTATTAGCAATGAATACTGGGCACAAAGGTATGATGAGTACAATTCATGCTAACAGTGCCAAGGATACACTACTCAGACTTACTACATTATTTTCAATCTTCTCAGAGAGTAAAAACGGAATTGATTTCGATCAAATCTTACGACTGATCTGTCAAAGTGTTGATAACGTGATCTTTGTTGAAAATAAAGAAGTAAAAGAAATTATAGAGGTTCACGGTAGTGAAGCAGATCGTCCGATTTACTCAACACTTTATTCAAAGGCTAAGAAAATAACTGATCACCAAAGAGGTCTATCCACTCACGAAGATCTTGGCCATCAACTTCTAGCGTGAAGTAATCATCGTTATTTTCATCGACTTCAAATGACCTTTCCAACAACTTTGCATTTTCAAGAGGAAGGCCAAATACCGTAATAAAATTGCGTGAGGCTTCATCTCTTTCTGTTGAAATAGCACAGAAATGATCTTCCTTAGCATCACTAATACAGCTTCCAGCTTCATTCGGGTAGAATACACTTTTAACAATAAGGGGTAGATTTGCTTCGATTAAAGGGTTCATCGTTCGATGAAAAAGAATTTTAGCACCTTTATTAGTCAAAAGTTTTGTCTGTCGGTAGCTTAGGTTGTGAATTAAAGGTGCATTTGTAAGAACCTTTGGATCATGGCCGTAAACACCTTTAACGTCCTTCCAAATCACAAGCTCTTGTACATCATCTAATGCCCAAGCAAAGATAGCAGCGGAATAATCTGAGCCCTCTCGGCCTAGAGTTGAAGTTTGGCCATCGGTTGTTCGTGCGATAAAGCCTTGTGTGATAATTAGCGAGTGCTTATTTAAATCTTTGCAATTTGCCTTTGTATTCTTAAAGAGAACCTTGGCCTCATTAAAATTGCGATTCGTGAGAATATAGTCACGGGCATCTGCGTGAAAAAGTTCTCTTCCTTGTTGTTGAATATAACTAGCAAGGATTGATGTAGAGATACGCTCTCCAATACTGTAGATAGAATCGAGAGTCGAACTAGACTTGGGAAGTGTAAGATAGCTTAGCAACTCTTCTTTAAAATTGGAGAGATCAACTTGAAGGTTTAACTCTTCAATGATCACTCTATGCTTTGTGAAAAAGTCTTCAACTAATAAATTAGAGTCTTCACTAAAGTATATAGACTCCAGCTCATTAGTTGAATTATACGTCGCAGATAAAACAACAAGAGCATCATTTGGACACGCTAAAATTAAATCTGCAATCTGCTTAATGGCAGCAGCGCTTTTTATCGAACTGCCACCAAATTTATATACACTTCTCAAGCTTATAATCTCTTTTCTAATCTCTAGTAAGTTTCTTATAAGTGTAGCGCTTAGGATTCATTGCTGCATCTCCTAGACGTCTTCTCTTATCTTCTTCGTACTCGTTAAAGTTTCCTTCAAACCATACAACTTTCCCCTCGCCTTCGAATGCAAGGATATGTGTTGCTAAACGGTCTAAGAAGAAACGGTCGTGGGAAATGATAACAGCACAACCAGCATAATCAACAAGTGCTTTTTCAAGAGCTTGTAGAGTATTTACATCAAGATCGTTTGTTGGCTCATCCAGTAGAAGAACATTTCCACCTTCTTTTAAAACTTTTGCAAGGTGTACGCGATTTCTCTCACCACCTGAAAGCTCAGAAACTTTCTTCTTCTGGTCTTCTCCAGAGAAGTTGAATTTTGCAATATAGGCACGAGAGTTAACTTCTTGGCCACCAACATTGATAAACTCAGTTCCATCAGCAACAACATCATAGATTGTTTTTTCAGGATCTAAATCACGTCCCTGGTCAACGTAAGCAAGCTTAACAGTATCACCTACATCGAAAGTTCCAGAAGTTGGCTTCTCTTGACCAGTAATCATTTTGAATAGAGTTGTTTTACCAGCACCGTTTGGACCGATAATCCCAACGATTCCACCAGGAGGAAGTGAGAACTCAAGATTTTCATATAGAAGTCTGTCGTCGAATGCTTTTGAAACGCCGTGAGCTTCGATAACTTTATTTCCTAGACGAGGACCTGCAGGAATGAAAAGGTCATTTGTTTCATTTCTCTTTTCACTAGAGATTTTTGCTCTTTCTTCGTAATCCTTAATACGAGCTTTTGACTTCGCCTGACGTGCTTTAGGGTTTGAGCGAATCCACTCAAGCTCTTCTTTCATTGCTTTTTGTCTTTTCGACTCAGTCTTTTCTTCTTGAGCTAGACGCTTTGCTTTTGTCTCTAGCCAACCAGTGTAGTTTCCTTCGAATGGAATCCCTTGTCCACGGTCAAGCTCTAGAATCCAACCAGCAACATTGTCTAGGAAGTAACGATCGTGTGTTACTGCAATTACTGTTCCTTTATATTGTTGTAGGTGTCTTTCAAGCCACCATACTGTTTCAGCATCAAGGTGGTTTGTCGGCTCATCTAGAAGAAGAATATCAGGTTTTTGAAGTAGAAGACGGCATAGTGCAACCCTTCTCTTTTCCCCACCAGATAGGTTTCCACACTTTGCTTCAGATGGAGGACAATTTAGTGCTTCCATTGCAAGGTCTAGTTGACTATCAAGAGTCCAAGCATCTGCAGCATCAAGTTTATCTTGAAGCTTAGCTTGTTTATCAAGAAGATTATTCATTTCGTCATCAGACATTGGCTCTGCAAATTTTGCAGAGATTTCATCAAATTGAGCAAGAAGATCAACTGTCTCTTGGCAACCTTGCTGAACAACTTCTCTAACTGTTAATTCAGGATCAAGTTTTGGTTCCTGCTCAAGGTAACCAACCGAATAATTTTTAGCTAAGTGTGTTTCACCTAGATGGTCTTGATCAAGACCTGCCATAATCTTAAGAAGTGTCGACTTACCAGCACCGTTAAGACCAAGAACACCAATCTTTGCTCCATAAAAATATGAAAGAGAGATGTCTTTTAAAACGTGCTTTTGCTTATAAACTTTTCCAACACGGTTCATTGAATAAATAATTTGCTTATCATTTTGATAGGCCATCGATTGACTCCATTTGTTTTAAAATTACTCAAATAAAGTACCTATAAAACGATAGAATATCAATTACAGAGTGCCTGCAAACTTAAAGATTTAGGTGACTTATTAGACGAAAAAAGTTTGCGACATAAGGCACAAAGAAGAAGACTACAAGCCATATAAATTTGAAGATTTTTAATCGTTGTAAAAAAACTTCATTTTCACTTCGGTAATCATCCCAAAGATTAATCTCAATGGATTCAAGGTCTTCACAAATATCCACACCTTGGTGTTTCTTTACTTCAATTAGTGCAGCGAGCCTTCGAAAGAGATCCTTGGCCAGGGCCTGATCTAAATCTACAATTGAGTTGATTGATGAACGATGAATGAGTTGATTGATGGGAGTTCCAACATCGTACATAAGCTTAAATATGAGATATGAATTTAGAATCTTACTAATAGGGGCCAGAAATTTTCGCTTTAGTTTCTTAATAAGCATGATGAAACTAAGAATACCTACAAGATTATAGATTAGGGCCAAAAAGAGGAAGGTATAGTCGGTTGCGAGGCCAAGGATATTTGTTGCAAAGATATTTAGGGCAAATGTAAGTCCCATTGCCATAAGAAATTGAAAGAGTGTTTCATTAATTGTGCCTGCGGCCTTCTTCTCAATTTGAAGATCATTGGAGAGAGCGTGGCGCATTTTTGCAAGAGTTCGACTTGTTGCAGCGCCAAATTCTTTTGCAATCTGAGCAATCTCACAAATTAATGAGTCGTAAAACTTGTAATTTGAAAGTTGCGTTAAGTCCCCCATCAAATTGAGCAGGGATACTTCTATTAACAAGTCCTTGCCTCTTTGATATTCAGATCGAATTCGAAATTTCAATGAGTTAAACCTTTCAATTAAGGTTTCAGCAGGAATAAGTAATGCTAAGAGAGTGATTGATAAAAAAGATATTATTGCCAAAATAGACCTCCTATCTTGACGTAACGCTATGTATCTGAAATAACAATACTCCATGGAAAATAAAGAAGAGTTATTTCACATTCGAAATGAAAACCACGCTTTTGATAAGCAATCAGAGGATATTAATCACCCTGATTTCTATCTCAATGATGAACTATTAGAAGAGTTAAAACTCTTTTGCCAAAATTTTGATCCATATCGTGACATGGACCTTGAAACAAAGTTTCGTTTACAAGAATTTGGTGTTCTCGAACTCTCAAACCCTTTTGAGATAACAAATAAACTTCTTCTCTTACTAGAGAACAACCTTCAATATCGTATTAAGTTAGAAAAAGAAAAGTAACAATGAACAAGAAAACCGCAGGTCGTCCACGCATTCGTACACCTAGGGTAGAACTACACCCTGCCAGTATCAAATATCTCTTCAAAGGTCATCCTTGGATTACTAAAGATAAGTACTCTCTTAAGTTTCCTAAGGGCTCTCCTTTTATTACGGCAAAGCTTGATGAAGTTAAGAACGACGATGCGAAGTTTGTTGTTATGCTAAATGATCCGACTCACGATAGTGTGCTAGCACGAATCTGGCGTATTGGTGAAGGTTCATCTCACATTGGCCCAAAAGAGTTCTACTTTGAACTTAGAGAGCGCATGCAAGCAAGTTTTGAAGCACGTGGGAATATTGATACTCGTGAAAACTACTACCTTGCTTTTGGCGAGTCTGATTATCTGCCAGGTCTTTTTATTATTCGCTTAAAAGATAGAATTCTTATTCAATTTTATGCAAACTTCTGGAACCACTTTGAAAATGACGTTCTAAAAATAGTAAAAGACTTTTTTCCTAAAGATACTCTTTGGGTTCAAAAAAGAAATCTAAAGCGTAAGAAAGAATTTTATTGCGCGACAAATAAGCAACTAAAAGAAGATAACTTTATCGTTGAAGAATATGGAGTTAAGTATCAAATTAAGCTTAACCAATTCTATGATATTGGAATCTACACAGATATGGCGGCAATTAGGGACCGCGTGAAAGAAGACTTTGAAGGAAAGAGTGTTTTAAATCTATATAGCTACACTGGAGCTTATTCTCTGTTTGGACTGAAACAGGGGGCAACAGATGTAACAAGTGTGGATCTTTCTCAAAAGTATCTTGATTGGCTACAAGAGAACCTTGTTCTTAATAAAATGAGTGAAAATCATGAATCACTTTGTATGCCAACAATCAAGGCACTAGAAAAGTTTAAGGCAGAAGGTCGTAAGTTTGATTTAATTATTTGCGATCCACCAAGTGCATCAAGTGATGGAAAGAAAGTTTCGAAAGCTATTGATGCATATAAAGATATGATTCCTCTATTTGATATGATTCTAAATAAAGGTGGAAAAGCACATATCTTTTTAAATACACATTCAATTACACGCAAGAAATTTGAAAATAAAATTAAAGAGTACATTGGTACCCGCAAGATTAGTATCACTGGATCACTAAAACTTACTGGTGACTGTCCGTCACTTAAAGGCTTTATTGAAGGCGACTACCTTAAAGGACTAACTCTTTTAAAGAAATAAAGGAAAAAATAAATGACAAATAACCTGGCCATAATTGTTCCCCTATTTATTGGTTGTATCGGAATCCTTCAAGGTGCCATAAACCGATTAATGACAAATGATATCGGTCTTACATGGATGGCCCTTCTTGGTAACTTTGTTACTCTAGTTGTTTGTATTGGTTTCTTCTTCTTTGTTAAATATAACCCAGAGTTCTTTCCTGAATTCGTTCGCTTAAAGGACTTCCAATTTAAGTGGTGGTATGTCATTCCTGGGTTCTTCGGCTTCTTATTTGTTGTGGGTCTTCCGCTTGGTATTTATGAAGTTGGTGCCGTAAAAACAACTGTCGGACTAATCGCTGCACAGATGGTGACAAGTGTTCTATGGGATGTATTCGTAGAGAATATCTCTCTTACTGTGCCAAAAGGTCTTGGAATCTTAATGGCAATTGGCTCAGTAATTTTAATTACACTATTTTAACAGTTACTCTTAAATAGCGTTAAAAACACTTTAATTTTATAGTCTGACACCTATAAATCCTATGCTATAAAGTAAAAATGCTTTTAATGTATTTTCGTCTATTCATTGCTGGATTATTCTTAGTTATTGGAACACTAATTTGGATTCCAATATGCATGTTTCGTCCTGCAAATCGTGGCAACACATACATGATTGCTAAGTACTACTCGTGGCTAACTCACCTTTTTTTAAATATAAAAATTGAAGCAAGAGTTAAGAAGAGTCACAAGGATATTAGAAATTCTGTTATCATTTCTAATCACCAATCAAATCTCGATATTTTCTTTGTAGGGCCGGCCCTGCCAAAAAGAACAGTCTCTCTTGGGAAGCAGTCTCTTGTCTGGATCCCTATTTTTGGTCAAATGTACTACCTTGCTGGAAATATTCTGATTAATCGAACAAATAGAACTAAGGCCTGGAAGGCCATGGCCGAAGTTGCTCGAACAATTAAAGAAGACAATTGTAATGTCTGGATTATGCCAGAAGGAACTCGCTCAAAAGGACGAGGATTACTGCCATTTAAAAAAGGCCCATTCGTTGTTGCTATCCAAGGCCAACTTCCAATTTACCCTGTTGTATTTTCTGAATATGATAAGTCATTTGATCTTAGAAAACTCAAACCTGGAAAGGTTATCATTGAAGCACTTGAGCCTATTTCGACACAGGGTTTAACAATGGATGATATTGGAGAGCTCATGGACAAGACTCGTGAAATGATGCTTGCCCATATCAATAAATTATCTAAAGAAGTTTCCTAATAAAGTCTTTTATTAGAAGATATTTACTCTTGTCATGTAATCAACTTTTCTAGCATCAGCTCTTCTAAGTGGACCTTGTGTTCCTGGAGCAGTAGTTCTTCTTCCATCATTTATGGCCGCATTACTTGTTGGACACTCCATTCCTAACCCACACATATCCTTCTTATTAAGAAAAAGTGCCGCTTCAATAAAGCTATACTTTTTACCCTTGTAGATTAATTTTAGATCTTCGATTTTACCTGTTTCATTTGGAAGAATAACAAAGTCACCTTTTTCTAGAATATCAAAAAAGAATTCCTTGTACGGTGCATATTCCTTCGTAACTTTGAAAAGAACATCATTATAATCATTTCCGTTTGGATCTTTAGAATAAGCACTTACTGTATCACCATAGACTCTAATCGATCTAATATCTTGATCACCATAGTACTGACTTCTAATCTTTAGATCACCTGAAGTTGCAAAAATTTGCTGGTATGAAAAAGCATTTAAAGTGATAAATAGTGCAATTGTAACTTTAAGAATCATTTTCATTATTCCCTCCAGATACATATATAGTTGCACTTTGTGTGCCAAGAATTTAACGGAATATTAAGTAGTTAGATTGTAAATATCTTAAACAGTGTCTATTGAAGTGACGACATACCGTCCGTCCTGGACATGCGTCTTTCGGTTATATGAAGAAGATTTTTGCGCTGAGGAAACATCAAACAGCTGAAGCTATTTGAGTTTATTGAGAATAATCACTTCAAGCGTCTGCGCATAGAAATAAAAAAGGCTCCATTAGGAGCCTTTTTTATTTCTATTTTACAATGCGTTCACGCCATTTTTTGATATCTGGTGCTAGATAGTCGTACTTCATCTCATCAAGAGTATATTGAGAGAATTCATAGTCTGTCGTGTGAGTTAGACACTCAGTAGGACAAACAGTAGTACAAAGACCACAGTAACAGCAAAGAGCTGTATCGATTGTATATTGAAGAAGATCTAACTTAATTGGTGTTCCACCACTTGTCTTAAGTACTGGAGCATCTTTTTCTCTTCTAACAGCTGTAATGTAAATACAGTCAACTGGACAAGCAGTTGCACACTGGTAACAAGAAATACAGTTTTCAACATCATTAAATAGACGTGAACGAGAGTTTGCTGGAAGCTCTTCTCTTACTTCTGGGTATTCAATTGTTACAGGTTTTACACCGTACACATATTTAAAAGTAATACCAAGACCTTTCGTTACAGTAGTAATACCAGTCCAGATATTCTTAAACCATTTTCCTAACGTTAGTTGCTCACCTGCGTGGTAAGTTGTATCAGTGCTCATCGGTCAACCTCTCCTAGAACAATATCAATACTTCCGATTGTAGCAACGAAGTCTGCAATCATCTGACCTTTACCAAGTTCAGGTAGCATTGAAGTGTGAGTAAAACATGAAGACTTAACTTTAACTCTGTAAGGAGTTTTTCCACCATCTGAAACGATGTGGTAACCAAGTTCTCCACGTGGACACTCAGTTTTTGTATAAATCTCACCTTTTGGAAGCTTAATGATTTTTGGAACTTTACCCATAACAGGTCCAGCTTCAATTCCATCAAGAGCTTGACGAAGGATTTTGATTGATTCAAAGATTTCGAATACACGTACATAGTAACGATCCCAACAGTCACCAACAGTTCCCATTTCACCTTTACCAGTAACAACATCAAAATCAAACTTATCGTAGTAACCATATGGCTTCTTCTTACGAAGATCCCACTCAACACCTGAACCACGAAGAACAGCACCAGTTGCACCGTACTCATAAGCCATCTCAGGAGTTACAATACCAACATTAGCAGTTCTGTTACGGAAGATTGCGTTCATACCAACTAGATCGTGGTACTTCTTCATGCTTTCTTCCATCGTTGTACAGAATTGATCGATACGACGAAGTTGATCGTCATTAATATCATTCCAAACACCACCAATCCAAATGTAATTGTATAGTAGTCTGGCACCTGAAAGCTCTTCAAAGATTCTTAGGATTTGCTCTCTATCTTGGAAAGCGTATAAGAATGGAGTGAAGGCCCCAAGGTCGATTGCGTAAGTACCAAAGTACATTAAGTGAGATGCGATTCTTTGAAGTTCCGCAACGATGATTCTGATATACTCTGCTCTTTCAGGAACTTCAGTTCCAAGCATTTTTTCTACACCGTGAACATAACCCCATTCCATTCCCATAGCACCAAGATAGTCCATACGGTCAGTGAAAGGAATAATCCCACGATAGTCTAAGTTCTCGCTGTGCTTTTCCATACAACGGTGTAGGTAACCTAGGTATGGAGTCGCTTCAACAACGATTTCAGAATCTGTTTTAATCTCAACACGTAAAACCCCGTGAGTGGCAGGGTGCTGAGGCCCCATATTTACTGTCAGTAGATCAGTATGTAAGGCTTCTTGTTCTTGTTTTAATGTATTATCTTCCATTAAAAATATCCTTAAAATTAATTATTTAGCTTCTTCCATCTTCTTATTTAGAGCTGCCTCTAAATCAGTAGAAATCTTTCCATCCCATGAACCAGAGATTTTCTTTGGTTCAGCAGCATCAATTCTTGCCTTAGCAAAGAACTCATGATCTGCAATATTCATTTTATGTTCAGGATTTACTTCGAAACCTTGCCAAGCTTTTTGAACTTCGTAGTCTTTACGAAGTGGGAAACCTTCCCAATCTTCAGGACAAAGAATTCTTCTATGATCTGGGTGTCCAACAAATTCAACACCATTCATATCGTACACTTCTCTCTCTAAGAAGTTAGCTGACTTCCAAACATCACAAACAGAATCAATCTTTGGAACATCATCTTTGTTTGCTTTTGGAAGTTTTACTTTAAGTATTACATCATCAGAGTTCGTGATGAACGAAGCTAGCATATAGTTTACTTCGATTTCATTTTCGTAATCAACACCAGATACAACTTGAAGAACGTTGAATTGATATTCTGAGCTATCTCTTAGTGCATAACAAACATCTTTAATCTTTGAAGCATCAATTAAGATTGGCTTATCACCTGCTTCATTTTCAATTAAAGAAGCATTTGCACCACTCACTTTATCATTAATAAAAGTTACTAATTCATTAAGCATGCTTCACCCACTTATCTTTAAGAAGTCTTTCGTTGGCAACTTTCTTTTGAAGTGTCATTAAACCTTCAATTAAGGCTTCAGGTCTTGGAGGACAACCTGGAACGTAAACGTCAACAGGAACGATCTCATCAACACCTTTAAGAACGTGATAACCGTGTTGCCAGTAAGGCCCACCTTTGTTAGCACATGAGCCCATCGAAATAACATATTTCGGCTCGGCCATTTGTTCGTAAAGAGTCTTAATTCTTGGGGCCATTTTAAGTGTTACAGTACCTGCAACAATCATTAAGTCCGCACGTCTTGGTGTCGCCATGAAAGCACCACAACCAAATCTTTCTAAGTCATACTTAGATCCACCAGTTGCCATCATTTCAATAGCACAACAAGCAAGACCAAACGTCATTGGCCATAGAGAGTTCTTTCTTCCCCAGTTAAGGAAGTCATCAAGTTTTAATAAAACAACACTATCTTGCATTGCCAGCAATCCTTTTTATAGATGTATAAAATTATGAAATTCTTAGGTTATAAATTACCAATGCTTAGCTTTGTAGTCAATTAAAGCCGAGGAAAAAAGAGAGTTTTTTGTAAGTGATCATTGGTGCATAGAGACATTATTGAGTTCAGTCGTCAATAAAATTTAGTCTAAATATGAACGACAACGAGCATTAAATTTCGACTCTACTTGGCCAACTTTCTTATTAGCACTCGCTATTGAACGGGTTTGGCTCTCCCTAAGGTAGGTCATACGCTTGAGATCATTTTGACAGACCTTAGTCATAATGGTCCCATACTCCTCAATAACTGCTACTGGGTATGGCTTTGACCAAGCCGAAGATATTAGGCTTGAATCCTCACGAGAACTAAACTGGATAATCTCATCAGAGATGCCTAGTTTACTTGCCTCATGCTTAAATTGATCATAATGAACGCCTAATTTATAAAATTCCTTTATGGCAAGATCCCTTGAAAACTCCTCTCCATCTAAAATATTTAGGCACTGTGGAGAAATTGCCTTAAGGCCATAGATTTCACGTCCAACACGACACTCGACCATAAAAGCATCCACTTCCCCGCCTTTGCCTTGAATAGTATCGCTAAGAAAGGAAGAAACTGAGAATTCACTTAAATAAGGGTTGAAAGGTTTTTTATAAATATAGTGAGTGAGCTCATGGATAAGGTCTAAAACGGCATTTTTAGTTGAATGTGACTTATCAATATAAACAGTTGATCTTGTTTCAAAACGCACGCTCTCAGGAGAGCTTGGATTAAATTTTCGAACAAGGGTTGTGTCGGTTACCGATACATCTCCACTATCAATTACCTCTTCTAGGCGCTTACGATCCTTGGCAGCTCTTAAACGGGCCTTGTCAATGAGCTGAATTCCTAGCTTTGAAGTTGAGACAATTTCGATAAGCTGCTCGATACTGCCTTCTTGAGTGGAAGAAAGCTTTCTCCAATTTCCACTATACTTATTAGTAGCCGAGCGAATTACTCCACCACGTTCTGCCCAACTACTTGCCGCAACGCTAGAACAAACAAGAAAACTCGTTAAGATTGAAAAAAATAATGTAGGTAGACGGCCAGGCAAATGCATTACCTTAAAATCGACATCTAAGTTAAATTCTTGAGTAAAATTTGAGGAGAATTTCCAAAGGGCAAAAATAATTTCTATAACTTATTGCGTTTTGCACTTAAAGAACAAACGCATTAGAATGGAGCTGTTCAAAAAACATTTTAAGAATCTAGAATTAAGGAGAAAAGAATGGAACATAAACTTCCAGAACTACCATGGGCAAAAGACGCTCTAGCACCTCATATCTCAGCTGAAACAATTGAGTACCACTACGGAAAGCACCACAATGCTTACGTAACTAAGCTTAACGCAGCTATTCCAGGAACTGAATTTGAAAACATGACTCTAGAAGAGATCATCATGAAATCAAGTGGTGGATTATTTAACAATGCTGCTCAAGTATGGAACCACACTTTTTACTGGAACTGTCTTGCTCCAAACGCAGGTGGTGCGGCAACTGGTGCAGTAGCTGACGCTATCAACGCAAAATGGGGTTCATTTGATAAATTCAAAGAAGAATTCTCAAATGCAGCTGCAACTAACTTTGCTTCAGGTTGGACTTGGCTAGTAAAGAACAAGGGTGGAGAACTAGAAATCGTTAATACTGACGATGCTGAAACTCCAATGACAGATGGTCACACAGCACTAATGACAATCGACGTATGGGAACATGCTTACTATGTTGATTACAGAAATGCTCGTCCAGATTACATCAACGCATTCTGGAACCTTGTTAATTGGGATTTCGTAAACTCAAATCTTTAATTATTTAATTAAATGAAAGGCCTCTTATGAGGCCTTTTTTTCTTCTTCAATATAACTTAAAACTTTCACTTCAAAGCCAAATTGATTTTCTCTCCTCAAAAGTCTGAAGCGAGATTTATCCTTAGTTGGATGCAGATGCTTAATCTGGCCTAGAGTTTCTTGTAGTAATTTTGCCGACTCAATTGAGTGGCACTCAATTTTATATTGGTCACCTTTCCTCTGTTCAACAGGCAGAAGGTAGAACTCATCTTCAAATAAATTTACATCAATCAAAAACATTCTCTTTCCCCAAAGTATAAGTACTTATTATTTCGGATGTTTTCGAAAAATATTAATGATTTTTTTTATTATGTCGATAGGTACATGGAATAATGGAGATATTTATGAAAAAAATTATTTTTGCTAACTTACTTGTTCTAATCGCTTTCACAATCAAAGCTGGTCGTGAATTTAAAGATCAAGATGCAATCCAATTTGAAAAAAATCTAAATGCTCACATTAGTCAGGCGGTAGAGATTGCGAATCTAAAGCAAGAGGTCGCTCGCCATAAAGAAACGATTCAAGAAATCAAAACAGAATATCAAGCAGCACTAGATAATATGCAAACCCTAGTTGCTGCAAATCAACAAGCCAAACAATATATTGGTTCACTTAAAACTGGTAATGACAAACTCGCAACGGCCTTAGATAAGGGTGGGCTTGTAACACCAGAACTTGCAAAGTTTATCACTAGAGAAAGTGGAAGATTGCCAGCAAGCAGCCAATCTAAAAAGTAAGAAAGCTATAAACAACAGAAATATCAAATTGAAAAAGAGAGAAAATTTCTTTTCCAGAATAGAAGTTCATATCAGTACGTACACGCAATTGATTTGAAAGAGGGATATTAAATCCCATTCCTAAAATAACTGAGCTATACGTACGATTAACTAAACCTGTCAGTACTTGCCCATTATAAACAGAAGAGCTTCCCTCCACCATTGTCCAATGTCCACCCAAGTTCATATCAAGCCATTCTTCAGGAGATAGACGTAACATAAAACCAAATTGGTTTGTGTCCAAATCGATCTTAAAGCCTTGATGATCATTAGAAAGTGTCCCCTTTCTAAAAAAACCTTCAATGGCCAAAGCACCAAATTTCACTCCAACATTGGCAGATGGAAAAATTGCGGTAGCGCCGTTATAGTAATCAGATTCAGAGATAACACCACTTAAGGATGCTCCACCTCCAGCATATAGCTCTGATGCATTCCCATTAGAGACCAACAAGAAGATTGTTAATATAATTATGGATAAAGTCTTAGAGAATGCCACTCATTACCTTTTTTAATAAATTGAAAACGATCATTTAAACGGAACTCTCCGTAAATAAAGAAAGTAATTTCCTGGATATCAACTAGGTACCCACCCCAGTTTTCAGGATAAGGAACTTCATCCTTATAGCGATCTAGACCAGCATTATATTCTTGCTCTAATTTACTTCTGTCTTCAATTGAAGAAGACTGTTTAGAAATGAAGCTGGCCACTTGGCTCTCGAGAGCACGGGAATGAAAATACTTCTTCGAAATTTGCGAATCACACTTAGAGATTGAACCTCTAATTCTGACTTGTTTTCCAAGACGATGCCAATAGAAAGTCATAGCGACTTTTGGATTATTCTCTATCTCGCTGGCCTTAACAGAGTCATAATTTGTGAAAAATAATGGTTTAAAATCTAAGACTTCTTTTAATAAGAGAGTTCTAGCATTTGGAAGCCCGTCACTATCGACAGTTGAAAGTGTAAATGCAGGTCCATTCTCTTCTGTAGCAACAGCTTCTTTAAACCATTTCTCAAAAATCTCAACTGGAGAATCTTTGTACTCACCTATAAATTTTTTGTAATCACTCACAACCTACTCCGTAATAATTTGAAAGTCTCTTTTTGAGTCGTGAAAGTCGCGGTTAATATCTAAAATCTCATAATATATTTTAGGAAACTCATGCTCTCCATACTTAAAATGTACAGGCTGAGTACGGTTACCTAAGATATCCAACTTAAAAAACATTAAGTTTGGCAGATCATCAACAGGAACAAGACTTTGCACAACACGATAAAAATACTTACGAAAATTATTCTTGTCGATGTTATCGATCACCTTTTCCAATTTAATATAGATATTTTCGACATCTGAGTTAAGAATTTTTTGAATTCTCCTAGCAACGTGACGAGTATGCGCCCTTTGCCAAAAGAATATCTTACTTATGATATGGTCACCTTTTCCATTTCTTGAAACAACTCGGTAGCCACGATCTTTTTTGATCTTGTTAACTTCATCAATTATTCGATCAAGAGGTACATCTTTAATATAGTCAAAAATCTCTTTTCTAAGTACAAGACGATACTTAACTTCGGTTGTAATATTAGTCTTGATTGAATCTAATTCCTTGAAGTCCATTTTTAAAAAGATAAATTTAGGAACCAAGGCCTTGATCTTTTTCTTCGTTGATCGCCACTCTCCACTTGTGAAATATCGATCCTTTCTAATGTAGTTAGTTCCGAAATCAACAGAAGTTTCAGTCGCCCTATCTTTTGGAATGAAAGAGAAGTAAGACTCCTCGATCCTATCCTTTCTTTTATGAATAAGGATATTAAACTCTTCACTGTACTTGTAGACTTTGTTTGGAAAGAAATACTCTCCTGCATCAGGGCCATTTATAATAGAAATATTATTCTTATAATAAGTCCAGTCATAATCAACTTCACTAATAAAGATACCAAGCTTAAAACCACGACGCTTGAACTTATACTCATTGAATCCTTGAAAAAGTAATTTTACACCTGTACCAAATGTTGCAATTTCATTTGCTAGGCTAAAGTCAGAGATTAACTTTTCCTCAATATACTTTCGTCCAGTATACTGTCCAATCATCTTATCTGTATCAAGCTTATACTTAGGTTTGATAATACGATCAAATGCTTCTCTAGCATGTGGCAGGCTTAAATCAAAAATGTAGTCTAAAACGTACTGTTCACCTATTCCACGCCCTAAATTGTATTCGACTAATTTCAGTTGGAAATTTTTAGAAACAAAGTCAGGAGCATTTACTTTTTCAACTAGCGCGACAAAGAAATCACTCTTTACTTGAGCACCTGTTTTGGCTTCAGTCGAAGTTCTCGTTACGATTTTGAGGCGAACCTTACTCTCATCCATGCGGTAAATATTGATATTGTAATTACCACTAGTAATAACATTGGCAAATGCACTAGCATCCACAATATCACCATAACCATATGATGCACTCATGCCGAAGTTTAATGTCATCTGAGCAGGAATACTAACGAAGTCACCAATGGCCAATCGTTTTAGAGTACTTTCTGCGTTATATGGTAGTTTATTGATAGAATAAGGAACTGCTAAAATCGCTTTCTTTTGGTCTTCGAAATGGCGAATGAAAGTTACACGATCATTCTTTGAAAATGTTAAATTAATTGGCGTAACAGCATCAATATATGAGCCAGGATTTACATGACGATTGAAACTCCACTCATCAACACGAGCAAACTTTCCTTTTAAGTACGATGGCGTCATTTCATAGCCATACTTAAGGCCGACACCTACACCCTTTATCTTCTTCCAATCAAGAAGCTTTACTGTTGTTGATAAGTTTAGGTTAGCAATTTCCCTAACGATAATATCTTTGATTTTTCCATCTTTAAGAAAACCAATATCCTCGGCCCTTGATTGTAGAGAAAGGGCGATCAATATTGTCATTGCAATGGATTTAATAAGCGAAATTTTATTCATCGATAGATGCTAACGAGTTTTAAACAGCTCGGCAAATAGAAATTAATGCAGATTTAAGTGAGCGACATCGGCCTCAACCATTAATAAATCTTTTAATTTTCTTGCGAATAGTAAATTTTCATTCTGCTTTTTAATAATGGCAAATGTTGGAAGATGAATGTCATGCTCTGGTCCAAGACAATAGAGTTCTTGGTATATTGATTCATTGCCAATTGCAGCAAGGATGATTTCCCCTCGTTGGGCAAGTGTTAAAAGATAATGGAGGTGCTCACTAAAGAAGGCTTCTTTTAGATAAACTTTTTGATCCTTAAGAATTTGTTTAGCACTAACAATCATTTTCTCATCTGAAGAAAGAAAACCTATTGGTAGTTTTTTTACTAACTTTTCAAATGGAAGATGGTCATATTTCTTGGCAACCGTCTCATTTGCATAGAATTTAAGGTAGTTTTGAGCAACGAGGAAATTCTCGTATAATTCATTTGATAACTTCTTATCACTAATGGCCACATCAACAGTATCATTTTCAAGGTAGTACATAGTTTGTGAGAAGTTCTTAGAACGTTTAGTAATTGTATGGCCAAAATCACTATAGGCTGAATAATAATCCGCTAAAACCGTTGCAATATTTGGAGACTCCAAATGAGATTCAATGGAAAAAGTCACATCATAACCACCATCATCATGTGGCGTTAAGTTATCAACAAGACGCATCCCATTTGAAAAAACACCTTTGGCGTGTGAGAAAACTTCCTCACCTTTTTTAGTTAAAACAATCTCTCTAACTTTTCTTTCGAATAGTTGGACGCCATAATTTTGCTCAAGCTTTTTAATCTGCTCACTCACAGTCGACGAAGCAAGGCCCATTTTCAAAGCGGCTTTCTTTACGGATTTATGCTTTGCAGCTTCATAAAAACAATAGAGATGATTCCAGTTCATGCAAATACAATAGTTCGGAAATTCCGAATTTACAAACAATTGACTTAATATAGCTAAATAAAATCGCTACTATCTTCCTAGTTTTACAAAGAGGATGGAAATGACGACGCAAAACACGATGTTTACAGCAATCAAAAAACAAAATGAAAATCGTATCAATCTTAGGAATGTTGATAACTTACGATTAATCAGTGCCTCTAAGCTTGAGAAGAGTTCGTTTGATAACTCGATGCTAGATAAGATTAGCATCCGTCACTCGGATCTTAACGAAAGTGATCTAAGAAAATGTAATATCAAATACGCCAAGCACAATAATTCAAATTACGAGGGTGTTGACTTCACATGGTCAAACCTTGCAAAGAATCGTTTTAAGAGAATTAACTTAAAAGATGTAAGCTTGGAATGTACAAATTTAGAAGATAGTACATTTGAAGAATGTGATCTTGCGGCAACAAGCATGAGATGGGCAAATCTACGAGGAGTTACTTTTAAAAATTGTAGCCTTAAAGATTGTGACTTTTCTAATGTTGATTTAACGGGAACGATCTTCATTAACTGCAACCTTAAAGGTGCTAAATTTAATATCAATACGAAGATGCCATTCTTGAAAGAGAATGCCATTGAAAAGCTAGGAATGGATTTCATCGGAATCCACTAAAAACTAGTTTTACGCTAACGCTCTAGCACACAATGTTCACTCTCGAACACGTAGAGAGTATCGACAGTATTTTGCTAGAGCGTCTACATCAATCAAGTATTTCTTATAATCTCCCCCCAAAATTCTTAGCTTTTCTTCATAAAACTTAATATAGTAATTAAGCAAACTTCAAAGGAAATTGATTATATGAAACGTGTTCACTCACTTGCAGAAAGAGTCTCAAAGTATATTGTCGATCATACTAAAACTTGTCTTCTAATCTCATTCTTATTCTTCATTGCCATTAGTAGTGGCCTTCCGAAAATTCACGCAAACTACTCTGTAAAGGGTTGGCTAATGGAGCACGATCAACGTCTAATTGATCTTAAGGAGCATGAAGGGATTTTTGGTAGTTCGGATACAATCGATATCATGGTCTATAAGGAAGATGGTCTTTTTGATGAAAATACAATTAAGACGATTCAAGACATCACGAGTGATCTTTGGCAAATTAAGCATATTGTTCGTGTTGAAAGTTTAACAAATCACAACTCAATAGAATCAGAAGATGATGATATTTTTATTACACCATTTTTAGATGAAGAAGTTGAGCTAACTCCAGAAAATTTAAATTTAAAAAAAGAGCATGCCACGAATGATCGCATGCTTGTAAACTCAATTATTTCTAAATCGGGACGCTTTACGTATATTAGGGCCTTTCTTGATACATTTGAAGGTACTCCTCCTTATGATCAAGTAGTTGTTGATACCGAAGCATTGCTTGAGAAGTACAATAAGACAGAAGGTGTGAAATTCTATCTCGGTGGAATCTCTTTTATCAACGAGTCACTCCAAAGAGCATCTGATCGAGATATGATGGTTGTCTTTCCAATAGTAGTTGGAGTTCTCTCTCTAATCCTTTTCTTATTTTTTAGAAACCTCTTAGGAATAGTTCTCCCATTCTCATTAGTTGGTCTTGCCATTATAACGACATTTGGAATTGAAGGACATCTTGGTATTGAACTATCAAGTATTATTGCGGCCCTGCCAGCAATCCTAATCGCAATTGGATTAGCTGATTCGATTCATATCTTAATTACCTATAGACACTTCTATATTTTCGATAGAATGAATGAACATGATGCTGCCGTTGCAGCTTTAAAGAAGAACTTTATTCCAACACTGCTCACAACTCTAACGACAGCAATTGGTTTCTTCTCACTAACTTCAACAGATATTAAACCAATCTACAATCTTGGTATCCTATCAGGAATCGGAACTTGTATTGCGTGGTTCTACACTTACTTCTTCCTGGGAGCCTTGTTAACGAAGGTTCACTTTAAAGTTGGAGATCGAGACGATAAATTCCATGCCTTTGATGGAATCTTCATGTTTGCAGAAAAACATAAGGTTGTAATCAATATCCTAACTCCTATTATCACAATTGCTTCAATTTACTTTGGGATGCAAAACTATATTAACGCTGATCCTATCGAATACTTTGATGAGCATACGCCAGTTAAGCAGGCCTTTAATATGGTTCGTAAAGAATTTGGTGGATCAAGAATGATTGAACTTGTTTTTGATTCAGAGAAGGCAGAAGGTGTTAAAGACCCTGCGTTTTTAAAGAAGTCTGAAGAACTAGTTCAATGGATGCTTAAAGACGAAAAAATTATTCGTGTAAGCTCAATCCTCGATATTGTAAAACAGATGAATAAAACTCTTCATGGTGACAATGAAGAATTTTATGCAATTCCAGATACACGTCGTGCAGTAGCAGACCAATTATTCTTATACACTTTAGGACTACCGCAAGGACTTGATTTAAAAAACCAGCTATCTCTTGATAATCGCCGCTTTCGAGTCCTTGTTATGTGGGATGTAAACGATTCAACGGCCGCTATTGCAAAAACAGATAAGATCTTAAAGAAAGCTGATGAAATTGGCATTACAATCTATGAAGCCGGTCAATCTCCTATCTACAATCGAGTTAATGACCTTGTTGTGAATACTCTTTTAACATCCATGAGTATTTCACTCCCTATCATTTTCTTAATTATATTATTTGTCTTTAAGGATTTAAAATTGGCGATGCTTTCATTAATTCCAAATGTCTTTCCACTATCAGTGGCCGCTGGAATTATGTACTTTGCAGGTGATGAATTAAATATTGGTAACGTTATCGTCTTTGCCGTGTGTTTAGGTATTGCAGTTGACGATACAATACACTTTATTTCGAATTATAAGTTGAAAATGCTTCAAGGTATGAATGGCCACGATGCACTTGCATCGACAATGCATCAAACAGGAAAGGCCCTGGCCCTTACGACGACAATGCTAACCATTGCTTTTGGTCTCTTTTACCTAGGAGACTTTGTTCCTAACCAAAAGTTTGGTGTGTACTGCTCAGTGATCCTAACACTTGCCCTATTGGCCGACTTAGTGATCTTACCTGCTGCATTACTTAGTTTAAAGAGCTCAAAAGTAGAGACTGATACTGCTAAGGTATAGAAAATACGTAGGTCCTCATCATATGTCTTAACTTACGAGCTTAAAATTGCTATAAGCATGGACATATTTTGAGGATTATATAAATGACTGATAACCAAGTAAATCAAATGGATTACGAAGAATCTCGTAAGAAAATTCAAGAAAAGAAAGCACGTCTTAATGTTGGAAAGAAACAAGAAGCACGCAACCTCGAAAGGAAGCCAGAGTGGTTGAGAAATAAGATCCCAACTGGTGACAACTTCAAAGAAGTCAGAAAAGAATTAAGAGAAAAACAACTCTTCACAGTTTGTGAAGAAGCAAGTTGTCCAAATATGTCTGAGTGTTGGTCTGCAAAGACAGCAACAATGATGATCCTAGGTGGTACTTGCACACGTGCCTGTAAGTTCTGTCATGTTGATACAGGAAATCCAAAAGGTATTGTCGACTTCAATGAAATCGAAAATGCTGCAAAGATGGTTGAAACGATGTCACTAAAGTATCTTGTTGTGACAAGTGTTGATCGTGACGATCTTCCAGACTTTGGAGCTGGCCACTTTGCAAACGTCGTTAAAAGAATCAATAAAGACTATCCAGAGACACTTGTTGAAGTTCTAATTCCAGACTTCAATGCAGTCGAAGAACATATGCACACTCTTGCTAAGAGTAACCCTTTTGTTATCGCACAAAACGTTGAAACTGTTAGAAGGCTAACTCACGATGTGAGAGATCGTCGCGCCGGCTATGAAAAGACTTTAAACTGCTTAAAGTTCTATAAGGAAAATTATCCACATATCTCGACAAAGACTTCCTTAATGCTAGGACTTGGTGAAACTCATGAAGAAATTCTTGAGACACTCAAAGACCTTAGAGAAGTTGGTTGTGATATCGTAACGTTTGGTCAGTACATGCGCCCAACGATGAGACACTTAAGCGTTGATCGATACTATAGGCCACAGGAGTTTGATCGCTACAAAGAGATTGCCTATGAAATGGGCTTTGAATTTGTTGCTTCAGGACCTATGGTTCGAAGTAGTTACAAGGCAGCGGATTACCTTGATCACCTAAGGGCAAAAGGTCATGACGTTTAACAATTTAATTAATGATCTTGGTATCAAAGATTACTCACTTGAGTCGAAGAACCAAATATATATTTTTCACAAAGATAATTGGGACTATCTAGAAGCGCTAGCTTTCCAAGAAAAGGCCAATGAATATATCTACAATAATCCAGAACAAATGGTTTATATCATTACCTCTCACCCGGAAGTCTTTACAATGGGAAGAGGACTTCAAAGAGATCAAATTGAAGAGCATGGACTTGTTGATTTTGATCAGGCCCTTGTCGGAAAGATCGATGTTCCTGTTGTGGAAATTAAGCGCGGTGGAGGACTAACTTTCCATCATCCGGGACAAGTGATTGTCTACCCTATTGTTCATATTGGTCAACAAAAGCTTAGAACAATTGAGCTTATTAACAAGCTCTTTAAAAGTACGGTAAACGCTATAAATACGAGTGATAACACGATTCATGATCTCGACTTTGATCGCCCTCTCCTAGGACTTTGGCATGGTGAGAAGAAAGTAGCTTCAATGGGCATCCAACTTAAGCGTTTTGTTTCAATGCACGGGATGGCCTTAAATATTTATCCATCAGAGAAGATGAATAAGGCCTTAATAATGACATTCCCTTGTGGCCTTCCTGGTGATATTTATAATACCCTTGTAAATATCTCATCTGATGGTCTTAATACTAGCTACGAAGAATATCGTATGCGCTTTATTAATCAACTCGTAAAAGAAATATATAAGAATTAAAAAAGGGCCATCTATTGGCCCTTTCTTTATTACGATTTCTTACTATAAGATTTAATTTTCTCTTTAAACTTTTTTCTTTCGACCTTCATTTCTTCAAAGAATTCTTTTTTCATACTTCTAATACTATCGCGCTGGTCTTTGTGTCGTAGTTGCTTCATCGACTTTCTAAATTCTTTACTCTTTTCTTTAATTTGTTTTCTAATATTTTTATTTTCTTCTTTTTTACCAAATTGTAACTTCTTCTTTAGAGCATAGATCTCATCTAAGTGCTTTAGCATTAATGCTTCATTATCTTTTAAAAACTTCTCTCTTTTTGAAAATACTTTTTTCTCAAATGCCACTTTCTTCTTATGTTGTTCATCTTGAAACTTAGCAAATTCACTTTCTAATTTCTTAAGATCCCCTTTAGAAAGTTTAGAAAAATCACCATCCATTTCAGTCATCTTTTCATAACGTGCACTTCTATCTTTCTTATGCTTTCGATCTCTTTTCTTTTCACCATCTGCGAGTGTAGAAAAAGCTAATAAAAAAGTTAAAGCTAATATAGTAAGAGTTTTCATCATTTTCTCCTTTTTATCCAGTTAACTGTTATACTGGTGGTAATGGAAAAGGTTTCACTATCCTGTAACTAGTGAATATTATAGCACTTTATTGAAAGTGCGAAACCTTTGTAAGCAATATTCGTATAATAGGTATGCGTATAATGAAGAACTTTATCTGGTCAAATTCGCAATCAAAACTAGGCTCATCTGACCTAATGGAAGTTGTTGCAAAAAATGATGACCACCAAGCTTTTGAGGTCCTCTACCAAAGACTAAGCACAAAACTTTACCAATATGTTTATTATATCCTACTCGATGAGCAAAAGGCCCAAGAGATTGTTCACGATGCTTTCTTCACTTTATATGACAAGAGAAAGATGTATCGAAAAGAATATCAAGTATCGACATGGCTTTGGACGATTGCAAGAAATAAGAGTTATGACTATTTAAAGAAAATAAAAGAATTAAATGTTGCCGATGATAATGTGATTATTGGTATAGAAGATGAGCAAGTATCGACTCTTGAAAAGCTTATTGAAGAGGCCAATTCAGAAATAATAATTGAAGCAATTTCAAACTTACCTCCAACACAAAGAGAGGCCATTACCCTGTGGATGGATGAGTACACTGGAGATGAGATTGCAGAGATTTTAGGAAAGTCGAGACAGGCCGTTAAGAATTTAATAAACAGAGCAAAACTAAAACTTAAAGAGATACTTGAAACACAATTGGAGTCTTTATGAAAGATTCAAATAAAGAAATGAATATGAAAACAAATTTAAGAACAAAAGCTGCAATTAATCCGCCAAAGGAAATGAATGCTGCGTTCAAGACAAAATTTACATCTCATTTGAAAGCTAAGCAAAAGAAGAGGGCCCAGTGGTTATGTGCAGCTCTAGCAAGCATTACGATCTGTCTTGCTGTAGTTGTCACCCTAAGCCTTGAGCAACCGAGCTCCTCGGCCAGCAATGTGAAAGATTACTTGGCCTATATTGAAAGTAACTTTACAAATGATGACCAGGTTTTAGAAAGTATTGATGAACTAAGTGCCATCTCATATAATTACATTGATGTTGACGGCGAATATAGTGATTATTAAAAAACCAAGGAATATCTGTGACAAGTGAAAGTAATGGCCACCTCAATGTATTAGGTACTCCCCTCCAAATGTGTGGGTGTACACCAATGACTGGATTTTGGCGTGACGGTTTTTGTCGTACAGATATTGATGATCGAGGAATGCACACTGTTTGCTGTATCGTTACAGAAGAGTTTCTTGAGTTCTCAAAAGCCGATGGAAATGATCTATCAACTCCTATGCCACAATTTCAATTTGCAGGTCTAAAACCAGGTGATCGCTGGTGCTTATGTGCAGGAAGATGGCTTAGCGCATACAAAGCAGGAAAGGCCTGTCCAATTATACTTGAAGCGTGCCATGAAGAAACCCTGGCCGTGATTCCAATGCAATTTCTAACTGAGATGGCCTATAACAAA
The DNA here is from genome assembly GCF_047085455.1 of Halobacteriovorax sp. RT-1-1. Taxonomy (NCBI): domain Bacteria; kingdom Pseudomonadati; phylum Bdellovibrionota; class Bacteriovoracia; order Bacteriovoracales; family Halobacteriovoraceae; genus Halobacteriovorax; species Halobacteriovorax sp. RT-1-1. Next base: position 865,846 of record NZ_JBKIXZ010000002.1, on the reverse strand, counting down.
GCTTAAGCTTTACTGGCCTAAAGATAGCGAATACAATAGAGCGAATGCGGCCGTAGTTCAGTTGGATAGAACGTCAGACTTCGGATCTGAATGTCGGGGGTTCGAGTCCTCCCGGCCGCGCCACATCGTGCGGCAAAAGTGCCCCAAAGGGCAGTTTTGAAGCACAGATGAATGTGACTCAAGGAAGCTAAAACGAGCGTAGCGAGTTTGCGGCTTTCGGTTATATGGTAAATCTGAAAAGCGGCAAAAGTGCCCCAAAGGGCAGTTTTGAAGCACAGATGAATGTGACTCAAGGAAGCTAAAACGAGCGTAGCGAGTTTGCGGCTTTCGGTTATATGGTAAATCTGAAAAGCGGCAAAAGTGCCCCAAAGGGCAATTTTAAAGCACTAAAACTTTCGACCAAAATTACACTCAACATAAGTCGAGTCTTCCGGACTATGACTCTCATTACTCCAAGCATGGTGAACACTTTTTGCTACACCACAACCAAAGTACATTGTCTTATCAGAATTATACTTAATAAGTGAAAACATATTTTCTTTTTCAAGAAGGCCATCATCATTACCAAAGTCAGCGACTTCCTCTCTTTGATACTCTAAGTAAAGACTTCGAGAATTATCTAAAGCAACGCGAACTCTTGCCCCATAAGGAATATGTAACGATTTATCATGAGCAGAAATATAACGGATAGCACGTACACCAGCATAGGCTTCAACTTCAATTAACTCATTCTCAGTGCGATACCCTACCGCCCCAGTAATATCACTTGGTATAATAGGAACACTTAATCTTACGTCGTAATATAGTCCCGACTCATCATATCTTTCTTCTACATTTTGAATCGCTTGTGCCTCTAGGTTAAGGTCAAGTTCATTTGCAAATGAAGAAAATGAACAGATAAGTGCAGTGGCCAACATAAGTTTTTTCATCTTTCGTCTCCCGAGGGTGTCTGTGTTTTTGTCCGATTGAATTACAAATAAGGTAGCACTTATGAGCTTTACTCTAGATTAAATTGAAAATGTTTCTATGAGTTCTAAAGTTTAGACACTTAACTAGAATAAGATTTTAGATACTTAGAATGCTAATTCATAAAAAAACTGACAATAGACTACCTGCGTCTTCAAATAGAGAACCCCAGCGTGTACCTTCATCAAATGAAGAAACTAATCACAATAACGCTTATGGCAATTAATATTTTTGCCACTTCCACTACTCCTACAACTGAGTTCAATGATTGGCTTAATGAGCTTAAGATTGAACTTAACCAAGAGTATGGCTTTTCGTATGCCTTACTAGATGATGCCTTTGATGGTGTTACTTTTAATGAAGATGTTATCAAATATGATCGCAGACAACCTGAGTTTGTCATGAGTGTTGGCCGATACTTAGATATCGTTATTAGTGAGACAAGAATCGAGAAAGGCCAAAGATATCAGGCCGAGCTTGAAGATATTTTTATCGATATTGAAAACGATTTTAATTTTCAAGATCGCTTCCTCTTATCATTCTGGGCCCTTGAAACAAACTTTTCTTCGATTACAGGCAAGCTCGATATTATCCGCTCTCTTGCGACTCTTTCATATGATGGTCGCCGCTCAGCATTTTTCAAGAGAGAATTAGTTAATGCTCTTACAATGCTGCAAAAGGGAATTTACTCATACCCTAGTGAACGTATGCAGGGATCATGGGCAGGAGCGATGGGCTCGACTCAATTCATGCCTTCAACAATGCTAGCTTATGCCATTGACTACGATAAAGATGGCCAAATAAATATGTGGGAAAACCAACGTGACTTCTTAGGTTCATCAGCAAACTTCCTATCAAAAGTTGGCTGGAATGGTGATGAAAGCTGGGGACATGAAATTGATCTACCAAGCGACTTTGACTACTTTCATAGTGGATTAAAATATAAAGAAGATCTGCAGTATTGGATAGATCGCGGAATCACATTAAGAGGTGGAACTCAACTGCCTTACACAAGTGGGAAAACTGCAATCTACCTTCCACAAGGAGCAAATGGGCCAGCATTTATTGTTTACCCTAACTTCTTTACTATCTTTAAATGGAATAATTCAGAAAAGTACGCTCTAGGGATTGGAATTCTTTCTGATCTTATTGCAAAACGTGGTGATTATTTTAGTAAGTTTAATTTAGATGAAGAGTCATTTATGTCATTTGAAATGGCAAAGAAAATTCAAGCAAAATTAAACGAGTTAGGTCACGATGCTGGGCCAGTTGATGGGATTCCAGGAAAACAAACGACAGCAGCAATCCAAAGATTTCAAGTATCAGAAGATATCATTCCAGACGGCTATTTAACTAAAGATTTGGCCGATCAAATTCTTGCAAAATAAATAAAATCTTAAGTCAAAACATCAATCCCCTTTCCGATGAAGTAGTCACTATCTAAGTAAACACTTCACCGGAAAGGAGAATATATGTTGAAAGTAATGAAAGGATTACAAAAGGGTATCGTCGGTATCGAGGGATCAGGACGTATTACAAAAGACGACTATATTAATGTGCTTGAACCGATTTTAGATGAGGCCCTAAAAAAAGAAGAAAAAGTTGGTGTACTCTTCTACTTAAATGAAACATACGAAGGATACACTCCAGGGGCAGTATTTGAAGATACGGCCATGGGCCTAAAATATTTTAATGTTATGAAAAGGTGTGCAGTAGTTACAGATAGTGCACTAATAACAGGGGCCGTAAAATTATTTGCTCCAATCATTCCAATTGATTTTAAGTCATATAAAATCAATGAACTCGATGAGGCCAAAGACTGGCTTATGCGTGAAGTAGAGTCCGATATCGAATTTCACTTCGATAAGAATGACAACATTCTTACGCTAACTTCTTACCATCCATTGCGAGTCAATGATTTTGAAAAGATTCAAAACTTACTTAATCAAGTTTATAAAGAAACAAAAGTAATTTCAGGAATTATTCTAAACTCAGAACAATTTCCAGGTTGGGATGACTTAAGATCTCTCCTAAGACACTTTGAGTTTCTTAAAGATAATCGACAGCACATTGAGAAGGTTGGAATTTGCACAAGTAATGAGTTGATTAGAAACTCTGCCTCAGTTGTAAGTGATCATTTAGAAAGTGTTGATGTAGCAGTCTTTGAGTACGGTGCGATTAACGACGCAAGGAATTGGCTGAGAAATATTGAATCGAAAGATACAATGCGTGCCGTATGAAAGAAGGCCCTCTTTTTAGAGGGCCTTTTTATTTGTCACTGTATGAATTAAAGTGAATCAATTACTGAATTGAAAGTAGCAGATGGTCTCATTGCCTTTGCAACAAGCTCTAAATTTGGATGATAGTAACCACCCATATCAACGGCTCCACCTTGTGCGCTATTTAACTCTTCAACAATCTTTGCTTCGTTTTCAACAAGGTTTGAAGCAACAGGAGTAAAGATTTCTTTAAGCTCAGCATCTTCATTTTGATCAGCAAGTGCTTTTGCCCAGTACTGAGCTAAGAAGTAGTGAGAACCTCTATTATCAAGCTCACCTACTTTTCTTGATGGAGACTTATCATTCTTTAGAAATGCAGTATTTGCTTCATCTAGAGTTTTTGCAAGAACAGTTGCCTTTGCATTACCTGTTTTGATTGCAAGATCTTCAAGAGAAACACCTAGTGCTAAGAACTCTCCTAGAGAATCCCATCTTAAGTGATTTTCACCAGTAAATTGTTGTACGTGCTTAGGAGCTGATCCACCGGCACCAGTTTCAAATAATCCACCACCTGCAAGAAGAGGTACAATTGAAAGCATCTTTGCAGAAGTTCCAAGTTCAAGAATTGGGAAAAGATCTGTTAGGTAGTCACGAAGAACGTTACCTGTCACAGAAATAGTATCTTCACCTTTAATGATTCTCTCCATTGAGTAACGGATTGCTTTAACAGGATCTAGGATTTTAATTTCAAGTCCTGCTGTATCGTGATCTTTTAAGTACTCATTTACTTTCTTGATTAGGTTAGCGTCGTGGCCACGGTTTTCATCAAGCCAGAATACTGCCGGAGTATTAGTAAGACGAGCACGAGTTACACCAAGCTTAACCCAGTCACGTACTGCAACGTCTTTAGTTTGACACATTCTCCAGATATCACCCTCTTCAACAGAGTGAGTAAATACTGTGTTACCTTCTGAATCAGTAACCTCTACAACACCGGCCGCAGGGATTTTAAATGTCTTATCGTGTGAACCATATTCTTCAGCTTTCTTTGCCATAAGACCAACGTTTGGTACTGTTCCCATTGTCTTAGGATCAAATGCTCCGTTCTCTTTACAGAACGAAATTACTTCTTGGTACATTTGAGCGTAGCTTCTATCTGGAATACAGAATTTAGTATCTTCTTGCTTATTATCTTTATTCCACATTTGTCCAGAAGTTCTAATTGCCGCAGGCATTGAAGCATCGATAATAACATCAGATGGAACGTGTAGGTTTGTGATTCCTTTATCAGAATCAACCATTGCTAGACGTGGCCCATTCTCGATTGCTAGATCAAGTGCACCTTCGATCTCAGCTTTCTTTTCAGCAGGAAGGCCAGAAAGCTTAGAGTAAACAGAACCAAGTCCGTTAGCAGAATTTACACCAAGCTCTTTGAACTCAGCTGCATATTTTTCAAATACGTCTTTGAAGTAAACTTCAACACAGTGACCAAACATAATAGGATCACTTACCTTCATCATTGTTGCTTTTAGGTGAACAGAAAAAAGAATATCTTTTTCTTTCGCATCTTGAATATTCTTAGCGAAGAATTCTCTAAGTGCTTTTGCACTCATTACACCTGCATCGATGATTTCGTCTTGAAGAAGAGATACTTTTTCTTTTAGAACTACTTCAGATCCATCATTTTGCTTAAGAGTGATTTTTACATCAGTTGCTTTAGGCATGATTGCTGATTTTTCAGAACCATAAAAGTCATTTGCATCCATGTGTGCAACGTGTGATTTAGAGTCTTTTGACCAAGCTCCCATTCTGTGTGGATTAGCTTTTGCATATTCTTTAACTGGCCCAGCAACACGACGGTCAGAGTTCCCCTCACGAAGAACTGGGTTTACTGCTGAACCAAGAACTTTCGCATAACGAGAAGCAATGTCTTTTTCTTCATCAGTCGATGGTGCATCTGGGTAATTAGGAACTTTAAATCCATGATCTTGAAGTTCTTTAATTGCAGCTGAAAGCTGAGGAATTGATGCAGAAATATTTGGAAGCTTAATGATATTAGCTTCTGCTTGTTTTGCTAACTCACCTAGGTAAGCTAGATCATCTGATTGCTTTTGCTCTTCAGAAAGAAATTCTGGAAAGTGAGCAAGAATTCTTCCTGCAAGAGAGATATCGCGAGTTTCAACATTGATACCTGCATGCTTCGTAAAAGCTTTTACGATTGGAAGAAGTGACTGAGTCGCTAGCGCTGGCGCTTCGTCAGTAATTGTGTAAATGATTTTTGATCCATTAGACATTTTACATCCCGTGTTATTTGTTATGAACTGATAATAAAACGTCTTATCCTATAATAAAACCAACTACTTCGTCCATTGGCTGCGCATCACGGAAAAGTAATCCTTATTATTTACCTCAAATAAGTTTGACAACTCATACACAAGTTTCAATAATCAACCTCGATACCACATGTAACCAATTACGAGGGAGAAAATATGAAATTTCTAGTGCTTCTTGCGCTTGCACTTCCAGCACTTGCAGGACTAACAATTGATAAGAATAAAGACATCCAAGAAATTAAAAAAATGACAGGATGCTATGCCATTAAGTTTCAATCGTCTGAAACTTTCGCCTATAGCAACGATTATGATTTCTACGATCGCTATGCCTCCGGGGCCCTTGAGTGGATCTTTGTCGATTCAGAAAATGAAGACATGGTTAATATTCAACATATTCTAGTTACTCCACATGCCATTGTTAAGCACTGGAGACAGCAATGGGACTGGGAAGCAGCGAATGCTCTCGATTACAGAGGCTTTAGTAATTGGAATAACAAGGCCGTAAAAAACCCACAAGGAAATTGGGTACAAAGAGTCTATCAAGTAGATGACTCTCCAAGATATGAATGTTCTGCACCATGGATTCACACAGATACAAACTCATATTGGGAATGTACAGCTAATGCTCCTCTACCAAGACGTGAATTCTCAATCAGATCAGACTATAACGTTTTAAGAAGAACAAATCGCCATGAACAGACTTCATATGGCCACGTTCACGACCAAGATAATATCAAAGTTAATATGCTTGAAAATGGAATGGAGCTTAAACTTGCAATGGAGAAGAGCTACAATACTTACCAGAAAGTTGATGATAGCCGTTGTCAACCGGCGATTGAATGGTGGAAGACTCATAAGTATTTCTGGCGTGACGTCGTTAATGTATGGAACAAAGAGCTTTACTCTGAAGATTCAGTGAAAATTGATTTTAAGAAAACAGGTGCTCCTCTATGGGCAAGACTATTTGAACTAGATGATCAAATGAGCACAAGACCTGCTTACGACTCAAAAGAATCAACTCAAAAAATCAAAACAATTATTCAAAACCATATCCTTAGATAGAAAAAACAGGGCCTCTCCTAGCGGGGCCCTTTTTGGCATTCCAATTGCTTTTAAATAGGTAGATATAATTTGAACTAAACAATTATGGGCACTTATGAAAAAGCATCTGTTCTTTTTATTTACACTTTGTACACTTTCTACACAGGCAAAGCTCTACTATGCACCAGATGGCACTCAATACGAGCTGGGCGAATGTCAAAATGAATGTATGGATAAGCTTGCCCAAGAAACGCCATCACGTGTTCTTCAAATCGTAGAAGGTTCTCGTTACAAAGACTTTCTAATAAGAGAGACCCTGACAAAATACCTTGAAAATGAAAGTATCGAAAATTTTGATAAACTATACAAAGACTCATCATATGATAATTTTTGGATCCTTAATAAACGACACGCTACAGAAATGAATATCAGCATAAAGAATGTTAGCGACGAACAAAAGCTTACGGCCGCTATCGAGTACATAAAGAATAATCCAGACAAAGTTAAAGAGAACTACCCCCTTATTAACGAATTAGGGCAACTCGTTGCTGCCAAAAATAAATCAGACAATGGTATCTCAAGTGCAGAGAAAGAACTTCTTAATGAACTAGATAGACAGAAGAAGATAAATCTTGGTGATCTTATCCAAGACCTCACTTACTACGACAATACAAAAATGACGGGCCTCTATGACCTACTTGCATTTGATAAAAGGCAAGACATTGTCTGCCAGCATATTGATGAAGAAGTAGCACACTTTGATGAGTACATGACAGAGGATTGTAGAGAATATGAAGATTGTGTCCAGTTAGCAGAATCAACAATTACTTCAATGAAGGATACGTTTAAAGATTACCTAACATACACTTGTAATGGAAGCTCCCTGAGCGACAATATTGATAATATTAGAGAGCATGCAAAAGACACACTTTCTTATATGTTTCCGGATATTGTTGCAAAACTCAACTACAAAACGATGATAGATGAGTGCTATGACTGTGGCGTGACCAAAACTGAAGACTATATTGTCGATACGCGTATTGTTCAAGAAGCAAATAAGTTTTTTAAAGTAACAAAAAAATGGACACAGGGCTGTGACGAATTAGTCATAGAGAGCTCATTTTATAATATGGAAAGAAGAGCTTTAAAGAAATTAAGAAAGTACCCAAATCTTAAAATTAATGACGTTCAAACAAAGAGTTCGACATGTAAAGTAAGACTAGATGCTACTAATTAATCTTCAGTATAAGTAACAAGTTGATTACCTAAGTCTTTATAGGCCTTAAATAAGGAGTCTTCATTTACCCATCCGCTATCATTGAAGACATCAAAGTTCTTTCCCCAGCTATTGTGGACACGGTACTGATTTCGACAATTCTTACCATTGTCACAAATCTGGCGAAAACCACTTAATAAGTAAGCATGTCCTCCACAGTAGCGCTGCCTCTGCTCTTTTGGACACATCTCCATATACTTAACTGAAGGGTCATCACAATAACGAGTCCATGTACAGCTAGAAATTGCAGCGGATTTATCCTTTTCAAAAAGATCGATCATTTTTTCTCTAAACTTATCAACTTCTGTGATTCGCTCTTGCTTAAATCCCATAGGAGCAAGCTTAATCTGAGTCTTATCCTCTTTGCATTTTTGAGGGATTAAAACTTCATTTAAAAATTCCTCGAAGGCATTAATTGAAGTAATCTTTGTTGCCGCACGAGAGAGGCTATCTAACATCTCAGAACTAAAAGGAAAGAAGTCTTTAAAAAAGTCTTCAGTACACTTATTACAAACACCATCCTTTAAAGAGTTATCTTTGACCTGATGGTAGATCTCATTAATAGCGAGAAGCTGAGGATAGTCCACAATACGAAAGTCATTATCTGGGTTGTTGTAATTTTCAATTTGTTGATAAGGAGCACATTCTTCTTTGGCAAATTTTAAGCTAACCTTCTCACCTTTTGTTAAAGCATCAATAACCTGTGTTAGATTACCACCATTAAGCCCTAGAAACTCACTTTGAGTTCCTGATTTTAACTGTGTCTTACCTAGAACATCTAAAACAGAAATTTGATCGTCTTTAGTACAATTGCCACTTTTTAGGCATGATTGATCCATTAGAGAAGTCATGGCAAATAAATAACATGTTCCAAATCCATCCTGATCACGAACGATTGGATTCGTCTTCACATCAATTTGTTTAACAACTTTCTCACTCCCCATTGGAGGAAGATATTGATAGGCTGCATGCTCATACTCTTTCCAGCGCATGTCTTCAGTAATTTCAAATGCAAGAACAGGAAGAGTAAGAAGTAGAATAATAAATTTTCTAATCATGGATTAAGCTCCATGCACTCTTTAAGCTTCCATCAGAAAAAAGGCAAAAGCCGTACTGATTATTATCCTTATCTTTTAAAATTTTATACTGACTATTTCTAAATTCTTTGCAGGCCTTAGAACCTGGGTGGCCAGTGAGACCTGTGCCCTTTTTTGGTGTAGTTTTAGCATTTTGACAAACTTTAGAAGTTTGGCACTCTTTATTCATGAGAGAGTTGTTCTTCCCCTTATAGATTTTGACTTCTCTAAACTGGCCTTTCTTATAAATTTTCATGATTTGAAAATCTTTTTCTACTGCCAAGGAGATAAATGGCAAGAGCATGAGTATTAACAATTTCATGACTAACCTTCTGCTCTAAAGATGGATTCAATGCGACTAAAGAATCTTTCAATCCAGCTTCTTTCAATTGAAGAAGGATTTCGTTGCGTCTCTTGTACTTCGGCCATAACTTCAGCGACTTCCTCAAGTGCAAGGTCCATCTCATCACCGTGCTCAATTGTAACTTCTGGACTAGATTCTTCAGACTTTGAATCTATTTCCTCACCGTTCTCATCAACTTCAGTAACTGTTGCTCTCTCTTCTAATTTTGACCTCTGATAGAGGTAAATAGGAGTTGAAGCTGGAACAAATTGAATAAGTTGACCAATTAGGCTTCTTTTATGGGTAATACTGATATCACCACGAGCAATTGCCTTCTCTTCCGCGGCCATCATACGCTCATAAAATTTTGGGTCTGCTGTTTTGGCATGTTCTTTTAATATCTTCCACTTCTTAACAGCAAGTGCATCAACCATTCTTGCAAAAGTAACAAGAATTTCATCTTTTGGAACAGATGTATTTACATTCTTTAAATGAGAATAACTCTTTTCCACATCATTCTTAAAACTCTTAACAATACTATTGATTTTTGGAAAATGAATCGTTCTTGCTTGTGCATTATAGAAAGCTTGAAAGATACGAACAGCACGATACTTTCCTATTCTTTTTGATTTATAAACCAGCCCCATAATCGAATCAATGATTTCTGGTTGAAGCATTAAAGAGATAAGCCAGTTTACAACCTCAGCGTTTCTCTCCTTCTTAAGCTTTGTTAATAAGGCAACAGGGTTTTCGTGAACAACCTTATTTAATTCCTCTAAGTCTGGTCTTTCCACCCCTTTAAAAAATACAGGTAAGCTTCGCTGTTCCTTTTCACTCTCTACCCCTAGATTAGCAAGAAGTGTTTTTAGCTGGGCCTCACATTCACTATTACAAAGATCACTCCCGTTTAAATCCCTTAAGTGTTCTCTCACAAGTCTATACTCGTAGTAGTGATTACCAATATGAAGCAGATTACTTTGAATCTCTTTATCTAATTGAATTTTGAATATTTCAGCATTAGGTGAATTTTCAAACTTAGAAAGAATAAAATCTTGAAACTCACTCGCATAACCCTTTGAGGCGATGTAGCTTTTTAACTTTGCTTTTGTAATCTCTGTCGACTCAAACTTTTTATTAATATCTGAAAGCCTTTGAAATGAAATGAAATTCATCTCAAAGTCGCGAAAGAAGACTTCCCAGTCTCTTACGTTAACAGAATAGTGTTTTGTAAAAATATTATTATCAAGCCTTTCAATCTTTTTCCAAATGGCCAAAGTTGTAGCAGGCTCTTGATGTTCACTTGAGTTTCTTAAACGATTATTTAAGATCTCAAGCTTATTGATCTTCTGCTTAAGTGCATACTCAGGAGTATCGTAGAAAGAGCTCTTTCTCATTCCAAGAAATGACTTAAGAACACCACCACATGATGCAAATGAATTAAACGTGAAATTGAATACAATTAAATAGGTAAATAATCTTCTCATAGGCCCTCGTCGTCTTATCGGTGACTTGGGCCTAATCTTTAAAGAAATCAGCTTAAATTAGCATGTAATTTCAATTACTTAAATAATGAAAGGTACTGGCCATAGCCTTCTTTTTCTAGATCGGCCTTTGGGATAAAGCGCATGGCCGCAGAATTTATGCAATAGCGCTTTCCATCTGGGCCTGGGCCATCATCAAAGACGTGACCAAGATGAGAGTCCCCACTCGATGAGCGCACCTCAGTTCTTGTCATAAATAGCTTAGTATCTTCTTTCATACTTACCACTTTTTGATCAATAGGCTTTGTGAATGCAGGCCATCCCGAACCAGAGTCATACTTATCAAGAGAGCTAAAAAGGGGCTCACCTGTTGCAACATCAACGTAAATCCCCTCTTCTTTATTGTCCCAGTACTTATTAGCAAAAGGTCTCTCTGTAGCATCATTTTGAGTCACTTCAAATTCAAGAGGCGTTAGTTTTTCTTTTAATTCTTTGAGATCAGGTTTCTTGTACATAACTTTATCCTTATTTTCTTTTGCTTGTTTTATTTCTTTCTTTTCACACTTTAAAGGTCTTGAAGCGACATCGCGAATATAGCCACCACGTCCAGATAATTCTTTATAGGTATTATAGCGTATCGGATTCTTTTTATAATAATCTTGATGATAATCTTCTGCTGGAAAAAATTTATGTGCCATCTCAATAGCAGTCACAATTGGTTTGTCATACTTCTTACAGGCTTCAAGATTATTTTTCGAATTTAGAGCTATTTGCTTTTGTTTCTCATTGGTGACAAAAATCACAGTGCGGTACTGACTACCACGGTCAGCGAATTGACCTCCACTATCAGTCGGATCAATATTTTGCCAATAAATTTCAAGGAGATCTTCATAACTGACAAGTGAGTTGTCATATGTCACTTGTACAACCTCAACATGTCCACTACTACCACTTGAAACTTCCTGATAACTTGGACTCTCTTTTGTTCCTCCCATATAGCCAGAGACAACGGAGCTTACACCTTTAAGTTTTTCAAATGGAGCTTCCATACACCAGAAGCAGCCTCCGCCAAATACCGCAGTTTCTTTAGCTGCATGAATACAGGTACTTAACGCAATCAATATAGTTAAGAGAACAAACTTCATTTTACCTCCGTGAAACTTTCTTCTACTTCCTTCGTATAAGTATTCGTAGCGCAAAACTAAATTGTTACATCCTAATCTTAACACAAGGAACTATGGCCGACTGAAAGAGTTTGACCTCGTGATTTTGGCTACTTAAAATTAGAATATGAAAAAATTTATACAATACTTTATCGATAATCTTCTAATCTCTAACGTTTTATTCTTCAGTGTCTTTGTCATCGCAATCTTTGCGTGGACTAAAATTCCAAAGGAAGAAATGCCAGACTTTGAATCACCTTATGTTCGAATCATGACTGTTTTTCCAGGGGCAAGTGCAGAGGATGTGGAATTTTTTATTACAAAGCCCATTGAAGAAGAGTTAAAGAACGTTGCAGGTATCGAAGAAGTGCGCTCAATTTCTTCAACAGGTTCAAGTTCTGTTACAGTTGTGATGCTTGAGAACTACCCGAACCCGAGAGAAGTTTACCTCGACATACAAGATGCGGCACTTCGTGCAGATCTTCCTAATGAAGCCGAACTCCCAACTTTTCATCAATTTAAATCTTCTGAAAAAGCATATATTGATATTGGATTCTATCTTGAGGGTAAAAGAGACCTATCAGTTAAAGACCGTGATCGCCTTCAACAATTAGTTAGAAATTTTGAAACTCAAGTAAAGACACTACCTTCAGTATCAGGTGTTGATCGCAGTGGTTATCTTGATCCAGAAAATCATATCCTACTTAGTCCTACTAAGATAAAGGAAAATAAAATATCAATCCACAAAGTTGTTTCAAGCTTAAGAGAAAGTCACATTCGTGCTCCTATCGGAGTTTTAGAAGATACACAGCAATCTAAAGTAACTTCAATTAATGAACTTATTGATGAAAGTGATTTTAAAGACCTTCTTGTTACAGGTAACTACGATGGTGAAGGTGTTACTCTTGATCAAATAGCAACTTTTAGAAAATCTTTTGAAAAAACTAATAGCATCTATAAAATTAATGGCCATGAAGGAATCATGCTCAACTTAAAGAAGAGTCACAATGTTGATATTCTTGAAGCAAATAAAGCGACCGTTGCCTTCATTGAAAAATACAAGAAAGGACAGCTCGATGATTTGAAAATCGTAACACTTGATGATGAGTCATACGATGTAAAAAATAGACTTGCCATTGTCGCCAGTAACGGACTACTTGGTTTTGCTCTTATTGTTCTCGTTCTCTTTTTATTCCTCGATTTTAAATCAGGAATATGGGTCAGTATGGGGATCCCATTCACACTATGCTTCACCCTTATTTGTATGCTCATTTTTGATTACACAATCAATAATATGACTCTTGCTGCAATCATCATTGTAATGGGAATTGTCGTAGATGATGCCATTATTGTAGCTGAGAATATAGGCCGAATTACAGAAGATCACAAAGGGACTTTAAAAGAGTTAATGGATAAGGTAACAGCAAATGCTGCGAGTCTTCTAATGCCTATCACAAGTGCAATTGCGACAACTTGTGTGGCCTTTCTGCCTCTCTTATTCTTTGGTGGATGGTTTGGAAAATTCGTCTACGTTCTTCCCTTTATTATTACGATGATGCTCGTTGCCTCATTACTTGAATCCTTCACAGTACTTCCAGCACACGTTTTCCAGAGAAAACCTAAGAAGAAACATGAAGTAAGTTGGTTTAGAAAATATGAAGCAATTTATGCAAATACCTTAGAGAAGGCCTTAAATTATCGCGCCCTAATTGTTGTGATCTTCATCGCATCCACTGCCCTTTCGGGATATCTTTTCAAAACAAAACTTAAATTTGTGATGTTTCCAAGAGAAGAAAGTAAGGAATTGAGTTTAAGTGTTTACACTAAAAAAGGAACTTCAAAAGATGAAATGAATGAGTATCTTAAACCAATTGAAGATATTCTACTTGCCTCGACTAAGGAATTAAGTATTGTTGGTTTCCGTTCAAATGTAGGTCAATCAAGACGTGGTGGTGCAGTTAATTACAATCGTGCAAATATCAATGTTGAAATTTTACCTGCAGATGAAAGAGAACTTTCTGCAAATCAAATCATTGATATTTTAAAAGAAAGAATGAAAGACACTCCAAATATTGAAGAAGTGCGCTTCTTTAAATCTCGCTGGGGAAGTGGTTCTGGTTCAACGATTGAAATTCAAATTCAAGAAAATGATGACAAGATTAGAGCTGAGATTGCAAATATACTTGCAGAAAATCAAAAGGCCAATAAAACTCTTAAAAACGTTGAGATTGAAAGACCTATTAATACTAAAGAGTATAACTTTAAAATTAATCAAAATGAAATTTTAAGATTTGGCCTTACTCCAAGTGACGTTACCACTTCCCTACGTACATTTGTCCAAGGAACAGTTCTTTATACTCTTAAAAGTACTGATGAAGAGGTTGAAGTAAGACTTACTGTCGCTAAGAATTACAAAGTTGATATCGAAAGATTAAAGCAACTAAGAATTGATAACGGCACGGGTGGCTATGTTCCTATCTCACGTTTTATAACAATTGAAGAAGTTGTAAAACCTTCTAATATTGAGCGTGTTGACTTTAAAAGAACGACAATGGTCTACTCTGATATTGAAGAAAGCTCAGGTGTTACTCCTTTAGAAGTAGCAGATTACTATGAGAATGAAGTTTTTCCAGAAATTCTTAAAAAGTATCCATCTTCAATTATTAACTTTGTTGGTGAAATTGAGGAAACGAGGGAGTCTACAGGAGACTTTATGATGGCAGGTTTTCTTGTCATTGCTTTAATTTATATGATCTTAACGATACAGTTTAAATCACTCTCGGCCCCACTAATAATTATGACGATTATTCCAATTGGGGTATCCGGAGTTATTTATATTCTTATGGCACACAGTATGGAAATTTTTGGATTCTTTGCGGTCATCGGTGCACTAGGAATGGTTGGGGTTGTAGTCAATGATTCAATTGTCCTCATTGATAAGTTAATCAATGATACTAAGTTTACGACAGATAAGAAGGATCTTTACAAGCAGATTGGTGAGATCTCTTCAACAAGACTTAGAGCAATTATCCTGACAACACTAACAACTGTTATTGGGGTACTTCCTACGGCCTACGGTTTTGCGGGATACGATTCAATGTTATCAGAGATGATGCTTACAATGGGCTGGGGTCTAGCTATCTCGACAGTCATTACATTATTTCTAACACCGGCAATCTTCTCATATTTATCGAGGTTTTTAGTGACTCAAGATATACCAGAAGAAGAAGCCTTTCTAAGCGAGAAATAGATTATTAAGTACCTGATATTATGTCCTAATGGCCGTTAATATCAGGTATCTATTCAATAAAAAACCTTGTCCATTTTATTTACGGCCCTTTTCGTTTTTTCAAAACACTAATTCCTGTGACTAAATAATGATAATTTCTTCATATGAGCAAATTCAATATTTTGAAGAAATTTCTTATCCTGATGCTAGGTACTTACCTTTTATGTACTCCTAGGAGCTTTGGCCAGGATACGACGACAGAACTTCAACTCAAAATTGAACAACTATTAATTCACAATGATCTGGGTGAAGATGTCGCAGAGAAACTAATCTTTGGTATAAATGATATTGAGTCTCGTGAAGGTGAAAATCTTGATATCGAAAAAATCACCAATGATTTGGAAAAACTAAAAGAAGAGAATGATGATCTCTATGAAAATGTAGAGCTAGAAGTTCTTCCTCTTAACGAAGCTAGCGTTTCGATAAAATTTGAAATGCAAAAAAAGAGACTCATAAAAAGAGTTATTATTAGAGTATTTGATAATCAAAACCTAGAAAATGATATTGAAAGTGATCTTAGATCAAAGCTTGCACTTCGTCGTGGAGCTTTCTTCAAGTCAAAACAAATGCTTGAAGATTTAAATACAATTAGTGAGTTCTATAAGTCAAAAGGCCATGCACTTACTAAAGTTAATAAGAAGTTAAAGCTTGATAAGGAAGATGAAATTAGTATCTTCTTCGATATTTATCTTAACTCAGAACAAATTAAAATTAACGATATCAACTTCGACGGTAATAATACTTTTACCTCAAGACAATTAAGAGAGTTGATTTCTTCGAAAGAGTCTCACCTCTTTTCTAAAAACCTATTCATTGAAAGCACATTTCTTGAAGACGTCGAAAGAATCAAAAGACATTACATGGAGCAAGGCTTCATCAATATTGAAGTTACACCATCATTTAAAATCGAAAAAACAAAGGCAAATCTACTTTTTACTATTAAAGAAAATGATCAACTAAAATTAGATCAATTATCGATTAGTGGTAATGAAGTATTTTCTAACGAAGAAATTCTAAAAACTTTAAATATTAAATTACCATCAGTTTTTTCTATAAAAAAACAGAGAGAAGCTATTCAAAAGCTAAGAGAAGTCTATGGTGAAAAAGGATATGTATTTGCTCATATCACAATGAATTATGATCAAAATAAAAGAAGCGCATCCTTAAATATAGAAGAAGGTGTTGTCCAAAAAATTATAAAGATGGAAATTATCGGTAATACAAAAACAACGCCAGAAACGATTTACGAGCTGATCTCAATTTATAATGGAGAAATCGTCAATACGAACAAAATCAATGAATCAATACTCGCTCTATATAAAAGTGGTTTCTTTAGAGATGTTAAAATTGACTATACCCCGATGACTAAGAGTGCGGGTAAGATCATAATTCAGGTACAGGAAGAGAGTACTCAAACTATCCAATTCTCTCTTGGATCCGTTTATGGAGGTGCAGGCTTTGGTGTTTCATTAAGTGATGGAAACCTATTTGGGACGGGAAGTTCATTGGCCCTAACGACAATGATTTCAAAAGAGATCAATCGTATTGGGCTGGTTTATAATGACCAACATCTTTTCGGTTCAAATATTAGTTTAAATATTGCGGCCAATCACGACACTGAAAGAAGCTTTCATTATAACGAAAATAAATCAGCTATTCGCATTCTCTTTGAGAAACAGTTAACAAAGAATATAAAAGTTGGCCTAGGTACTAGGCTTGAGTATATTTCTGTTAATAGTTTGTCACAACAATATGCTTCTGAAATTGATCTATCTGATACTAAAGACGTTATTAGTGGTCTTATCGGCTCATTTGCATATCGATTTGAAGATACAAATGATAAGGGATTAAAAACAAACGGTACTATTTCTATTCACCTACTGCCTTCATTTAATAAGCAAGATTTGTTTTTTAAAAGTATTGTAAATGCTCAGACGTCCCGTGAACTCTACCGCAATCAAGATGGAGGAGCTCACCGTATTTCGGGAAGAATCACTCTTGGTTATGCCTCCGAACAAACTCCATTTTACGAGCGTCTTCAAGGTGGAGGAAATGGAACAATACGTGGATTTGAATACGGGTCAATTAGTAAGGATGGGCAGCTAGGATCTAATTCAATGATCTCGGCCAACCTTACATATAGTATGCCTATTTATAAAGATGTCTTTAGTGGAGTTCTATTTCTTGATGCATTCACTCCAGGAGATAGCTCATTAGCAATGGATGACTTTAGACTTGTTGGTGGACTAGGCCTAAGGGCAAAAATGGATGCTGGCTTTGTTTCAGAAACATTTGAAGCAGGACTAACGATACCACTTCTAAGTAAAGATGGAGATATAACAAAACCATTCTACTTTATTATCGGGGAATATGACCCTGCTTATAACTTATAAGGAGATTAAATATGAATTTTAATCGATTACCTCAACTTATTACTGCCTTGGCCTTACTAGGTACTGTGGGTGTAAAAGCAAAGAATCTCGAAGTTTGTGATCGTCTTCAAAAAGACATCAAGATCGAGGAAGTAGATTTTCAAACAGCTTTAAATGACGCTCAAGATTTATCTGACGCTGCAAAACACTGTAAAGCGGCCAGAAGTTATCAACTGGCACTCGTAAAAGATCAAAAGCTGGCCTTAGATCAAGGAGTTGATATCAAGTTATTAAACGAGCTATATGAAGGGAATTATTTAAATGACTATGCGAATTTTTCTCTATCATTAAAGAAGATAGTAAAAAATCATCCTAGCTCTGAGACAATTCATTACCAACTTGCTGACCTCTATAATCAGAACCTACCTACTGATATTAAAAATATGCCTATTGGTAATTTTGTTAAAGAAGATGGAAGTGCAAATGATATCGTTAATGAAGCCATTATGGTTCAAGAAGACTTTTTGAGAAGCTTTCCAAATTCAATGATGCTAACAGATATCCAAAGTAAACTTAGTAATTCAAAAACAAAGCGCTTAGAGAAAACTCTATCAGACTTTAAATATGAAATTTGGCTTAATAAGAAAACAAAAGATAAAGATATCTATGAGTATCAAGCAGCTCTACTCATGCAAGAGCTTTCTTCAAATGAAGATAGTCGTATAAAGGCACAGGCCCTTCTAGAACTATTTGAATTATACAATAGTCATCAAACTAAGCTAATTGATGCGAAAGAGAGAATGGCACAAGTTGCTTTTCTTCTTAGTGAAAGTAGTTATGTTAAAGATCGTGAAGTTAGAAATGTTTTAAAGGACCTAAAGAAAGCAGGAATTGCAGTAGCAGCGGTAAGCGAAAGCGTGCTAAATCAAGCGATACAAGATAGTAGTGAGATAAAAAAATCTCTTCTTAGCGATGCAGATTTAAAAGAGCTTCTAAAAAATAAAAAAGGGCGAGATCGCTCAATCTTTATGCCAATCGAGTTCTCTGATTCAGAGAAGTCACTTATGCTTAAAACACTTGGTGTTGTAGGTGTTATGATGGCATTTGATCGCCCGCTAATGGATTTCGTACAGGATAATAAGAACGACACTCTGACGACAATTACTGACTTCACAAATAATTATGGTGAAGCGGCCGGACTTGTGCCACTAGTTGGAGCATCAATGGCCATTGGTCTTGTTTTTAAAAACGATCAATTTAAACGTGCAGCAGTAAGAAGTGTTGGCGCAGTGTTAATTGGGCAATTGGCCACTCAACTACTTAAGTCATTGAGTTCACGTGCAAGACCTCGTGAGGGGAAAGGCCCATATCACTTTGATGGAGTGAACTTTGGTCGAAATAATACGTCTTTCTCTTCAGGTCACTCTGCAGGTGCTTGGTCAGTTATGACAGTTTTCGCCACAGAATTTAAAGACACTAAAATCGTTCCAATAGCAGCTTATTCATTAGCAGCACTAACAAGTTTTGCTCGCGTGTATAAGAATGCTCATTGGTTCTCAGATGTTACTCTAGGGGCGCTTATTGGATGGATTTCCGGTAAGTTAATGTACAAATTATTTGATAAAAAACAAGACGGCCCAGTAACATTTACTCCAGTAACTGGTGACCTAAACGGTGGTGCTGTAACATACAAGGTAGAAGGTCAAAAAGATCTTAGGGCCTGGCCAATTGACTACTACAAATTAGTATTCTCACCTACTGATAACGAGAACTAGGAAGTAAATTGAAGATTGTTTTTACTCTGATATTATCAATAATCATTGCTCTAGGTACTAGCTCTAGTACCTGGGCATTTGATTTTGTGTTAGATGAAAACCATGCTGTTTTAAAAGATATTGAGAAGCTAGTTAATAAGAATTGGAAGAATCTTAAGGAGCTTCAAGAGAATGAAGAGTGGCTTGAAGGACAACTAAAACTTCAATATTTTGGAACAATCTATCAAAAAGGATGGCATGGGCCCAAGGTTCAAAGAAATATCTATCCTGCAATTAATGGTCAATTCCTCGTTGTGGACTCTGTCACACTTAATGCTCCAGTTCTGGAGCAGATGGCATATATCGGTGCGAACTTTCTATTTAAAACGCTTGTTCCCGTTTTACAGGGCGCTCCAATTGAAGAGCGTAAGTTTTCAAAAGTGACGACGGTTGATTCATACGAACAAGCAATAACTCTTAATCATATGAAGGTTAACGAACTTCCAATGACAAGAGCGAAACTTAATCAACTCAAAGATGGAGAACAAGTTAATACTATACTCATGACTGGCTTTGCTTCACGCATGAATTTAATCTGGTTAGAATTCCTTGATGTAGTCATTCCTGTTCTTGATCGCTTCGGCCCAAAAGCTAAGTTTAAAGTAATGAAGGCCTTAGATATTACCATCGAAAAAGCTGCGCAGGATATAGCGCTCATCACAATTAAAAACTTAAATGAGAGATCAAAAGGCCTAGGTTTGGGACTAAGTGTTTTCTTAGATGAAGTAATTGATCTCCCTATATCTATCGGTATCAATGGATCAGCAGGTTACTCTCCTATCGTTTTTAACTACAAGAATAAAGAAAGTAAGATCAACGAACTTGTTTACAAGGTGGATCTTAGTACAAAAGAAGGACTTGATGCTTACCTAAGCTTTCTAGCTCAAGATTTTTCTAAGCTACAAGACCTTGAAGAAAAAAGAAATCAAAGCGTTGATCTCTATATTCAAAAAGAAGGCGATATCAAAAATAGCGAGTTCAATTGGGGTTTAAATCTTCTTCTTTGGAAATCAGGTGCTCGCTATATAAAAGAAGATGGCAAGTATACAACGACATTTAATAATGGCGATGCTTACCATTACGACATTATCGAACATAAGAAAATTACTGATCATAAAGGATTTTCAGGAAAAGAAAATAGAAGCTTTGAAGTAAAAGCGATCGTTCCTACAAATGAAGATGCTATCTCTAGCTTTAGTTTAGAGCTTAGTTACACATATTCTGATGAAATTGCCACAGGCCGTGAACTAAATAATGAGGCGCAATTTCTCTTTGAACGATACCTTGATAATGGAATGAGAATTGATTTCGATAAAAAGAAGAAGTATGGCAAGGTACAAATTCACTCTTCTCTTATGTTTTCAACAAAGGCGATTTCAGAGATTATGAATGTTGATGATTTTGATTTATGGGAATCAATCGCCTTAGCTTTTGATTATACAAATTCTCTTATTTGGATTGATGGAGCTAAAAGACGTCAATTTGAAAGAGAGAATTATGTATACAACGACTCCCATAGTGGACAACAGAATCGCCTCTCACAAAGTGAAAAAAGAAAGCTAAAGCAGCTTGAAAACTTAAAGCTTGCAAAGAAGATTTATAATATTTTACATAAAATGCGTGTTAACGGTCTTACTAAGGAAAAGGCTGCTCTCTTAGTTGAAAGTCTTCGAAAGTCGAAACTAGGACCAAAGCTTCAAAGAGCTATGGTCAATATCATTGGACTTAATGATCTCATGGGACAGGGATATATTAGAGGAAATCTCTACTAGTCTCATTTAACAAGTTTTTTAAGTTTCTTTCCGTGCAAGTAACAATTTTGACTATGGTCTTGGACAATTCCACATGCCTGTAAGAAAGCATATATGATAGTGCTTCCAACAAAGCGAAATCCCCTCTTTTTTAAATCTTTTGATATGGCGTCACTTAACTCTGTTTTTGAGGGATAATCTTTAAGGCCAGAAAAGCTATTATAGATAGTCTTTCCATTTGTAAAAGACCAAATATACTTATCAAAGCTTCCAAACTCCTTTTGAACTTCGATAAAATACTTAGCATTTGAAACTGTTGACTCAACTTTTAGGCGATTTCTAATAATCCCCGGATCGAGTAAGAGTTTTTCAATCTTTGACGGTGTGATTTTTGAAACTTTCTTCACATCAAAATTATGGAAAACCTTACGATAATGCTCTCTTTTAGTTAATACAGTTTCCCAACTAAGGCCCGCCTGTGCACCTTCTAGAATAAGGAATTCGAAGAGAGTTCGATCATCGTGAATAGGTCTTCCCCACTCTTTATCATGATAATCGACATATTGTTTATTTGATAATTTTAACCACGGGCATCTTTCTTTCATAACGATCATTATAAACCTTTTTTAAATTATAAATAAGGATTAAAATAAACCTTCATGTACTTTCAGAAAGGATAATAAATGAGTAAAGTAGTCAAAAACTTAAGCTTCTGGGTACTCGTCGCAGGTGTACTTGGATATATTTTAGGATCAATTTTTGGTGATCCACTTTGGGCAACGTCAAAAAACCCTCCAGATATTTATCAAATAATCGTTATGATTAAGGATGTCTTCATCAGCTCACTTAAGATGATGATTGCTCCGATGATTTTCTTCTCACTAATTGGTGGGATAATCAGCATAGGTGAAATCACAAAACTTAAGTCCATGGGAATGGTGACGATCACTTACTATATCTCAACAACAATCATCGCAATCTTTATTGGTCTAACAGCAGTCTTCTTCATTCATCCATGGAAAGACTCTGGAGTAACAATTAAGACTAAGGATTCAATCCAACAGCAAAAGCCTGCTAAGTTCATTGCAGAGGGTTCTAACTCAATACCACTTGTCATTAAGAACGTTTTTACAACTGCGCTTGTAAATCCATTTCATGCCCTTGCAAATAATAATATTCTTGGAATTGTTACGGCAGCTCTTCTTCTAGGCTTATCGTTACTAATAGTTCATCACACCTCGAGTCCCCTTTATCAAATCGTTAAGGATCTCAATATAGTCATTAATCGGGTACTCCACTGGATTATCAATCTGAGTCCAATTGGTATTTTTGCTATCGTTTTTGATTTTAAGGTTAAGGTATCGGGAGATATTTTCTCTGAGCTTCTCTCTTTTGCCCTCTTAGTATTTGGGGCAACAATGGTACACGGGCTTCTCGTTCTTCCATCAATTGCATGGTTCTTTGGAGGACTAAACCCAATCAAACTATTTAAGAAAACGGCAAGGCCTCTACTACTTGCCCTTTCGACTGCCTCAAGTTCAGCAACACTTCCTGTAACAATGCAAACTTGTGAAGAAGAATTAGGCGTTTCTAAAGGTGTTAGTGGTTTTGTCTTTCCCCTAGGTGCAACAATGAATATGGATGGGACGGCACTATTTGAAGGGATTGCAGCTATCTTTTTGGCTAACCTTTATGGAATCGAGCTTTCAGGTGTTGCCATGTTCTCTATCTTCTTTATGGCAATGCTCTCTTCAGTAGGAGCACCAGGTATGCCTTCAGGCTCGATGTCAGGGATGCAGATGGTTCTTCTGGCCGCGGGAATTCCACTTGAAGCAATTGGTATTCTCTTAGTAATCGAGAGACCTCTTGATACTTTTAGGACGGCCGTAAATGTCGAGGGTGATATTATTGGAGCAGTTGTTACACAAAGATACTTAGATAAGAAATTAACATAAAAAAACAAAAGGCCGCTTTAAGCGGCCTTTTTTATTGGAGTCTAAGAAAGTTTAATTATTTTACAACAACATCAAATGCTAAACTAACTTTATCATCAATCGCTTTGTCACCAAGGCTTTTGAAGAAAGAAGCAGAACCATACTTAAGACCAAAGTCTGTACGATTAAACTCTAGTGAACCAACAAAATTCTTACCATTTTGTGCCGCTAGAAACTTAACTTCTTTTGTCTTTCCTAAAATTGTAAGGTCAGCAGTTACTGTAAAACCTTCAACTTTTTTAATATCTAGAGTAGCTGTTGGGTACTTTGAAACATGAAAGAAGTCTTCATTTTTAAGGTGACCATTTAACTTATCTAACCACTCACCTTGAAGGTCTGTCGCAGTAAAAGAGTTCATATCTACAACAACTTTTCCTGATACTAGTTGACCTTTTTCAAGCTTAACATCACCTGATTTAATTTTAACTGTACCGAAGTGACGACCAGTTACTTTAGTACCTTGCCAGAAAACAGTAGATTTTGAAGTATCAATTTTTTCAGCATAAGTTGCAAATACAGTAAATACCGCAAGGGCCATAACCATAAGTTTATTCATAATATTCCTCCATTTGAATTATGATATAATTTTTAAAATATCTTAACAAAGTATAGAAGAAAATAAAGATCATTATTAAGGACATCTTGTGCTATAATTAGTCCATGATTTGGATAACAATTGAACAAATTAAATGCCTACAGGCGTTAGAAAAGGCCGGAAGCTTTACTAAAGCAGCCTCAGAGCTAGCTAAGGCAAAGTCTGCGGTAATTTACTCTATTAACAATCTTGAGGAACAAGTAGGCTTCGAACTCGTCGATCGTTCATCTTATAGGCCACAGATAACAACAAAAGGTCAGGAGTTTCTAATTGAGGCCTCAAAGCTTACAAAGCAATATGATGAATTGATTCACAAGACTCAGCAAATTTCATCAAATGTTGAAACCAGATTATCCATTTCAGTGTCTGGAATTTATGGCCTTGAAAAACTATATCCAATTATCAAGAAGGCCATGGCCCGTTACCCATCCACAGAAATTATTCTTGAGCGTGAAATCCTAAGTGGAGAAAAAATGCTATTGAACGATAGAGTTGATTTAGCAATTTTTGAAGACCTCTCAAGTATCAAGAATTTTGACTATAAAATTATTGGTAAAGTTGATATGTATCTTGTGGTTGCAAAGGATCATCCTTTTCTTGATCTACCTAAAAACCAACAAAACTTTAAAGGCCTGGCACAATTTCCACAAATAATTCAACGAAGTACAATTCCAGATGACACAACAAATATTGGCGTGATTGAGGACTCTCTAAAGTGGAGGGTTACAGATACGCCGTCGAAAAAAGAGATTATTCTAAATGGCTTTGGTTGGGGAAGACTTCCCTATCCACTAATTGAGAAAGATCTAAAGGCCGGGCGACTAGTACACTTGAAGCATCTTGAGAGTAAAGTCCCAGTCACCTTTTGCTTAGGACACAAAAAAGAGCACCATTTAGGAGAAGTGGCCCAATATATCTGGGATTCCTTCTAAAATAGCGCAAATAAATTACCTGATTCTAGCATTTTTTCCCATTTCTTAAGCATTTAGTGCTAAGTTGCCCCCATTAACACTATAAAATTAAGGTAAGAAATGAAAACTGTTTATATCGGTAATCTCAACTACAAGATCACTGCTGAGCAATTAAAAGGTATCTTTTCACGCTTTGGCCGTGTTCAAGACGTGAACCTACTAACAATTCCGGGAACTCAAAAGAGCAAAGGTATTGCATTTATCAAGATGCAAAAAGAGCAAAGCGCACAAGATGCGATCAAGGGCCTTGATGGGACAACTCTAGACGGAAGAACTGTTAAGGTATCGATTGCTAAAGATAATTTTGAAGAGCAGAAGAAGTACAAGAAAGAGACTAAAGCAAAGGTTGAAAAAGAAGAGGCACAAGAGCTAATTATTGAAAAAAAGAAAGCTCGTCGCCGTCGTGGCCTAAATGAATTATTCGATCACCTAGGTAAGAAATAATGACGAATAATGATATTTTAAAAAAGCTTAGAATCGCATTATCTCTTAAGGATTTTGAAATTATCGAAATCTTAAAGCTAGTTGATTTTGAACTTACAAAATCTGAATTATCTGCAATTTTTAGAAAAGATGACCATCCAAATTATAAAGAATGTGGTGATCAACTTCTTAGAAAATTTCTTAATGGCCTAATCATTAAGAATCGCGGAACACGTGAAGAAAGAGAGGCCAAGGCACAAGCTTATAAGTCACAGGCCAAACCAGTAGCAAAAGCACCAATCAAGAAAAAGGCAAAATCTGATGCTCCATATAGGAAAAAACAATACACTAAAAGTTCTAAAAAAACTTCATAATGGATATACGCTAGTAGACGAAGAAAATATCCAGCAGGTATTTCTTCCAGAAAACTTTGCGCCTCTAAAAATAGAAGTGGGCTCAAAAGTTAAGGCCTTTATTTACCCAGATACTCAAGGAGAACTTGTTGCAACAACAGAGCTTCCTCTTGCAGTTGTTGGTGAGTATGCCCTATTAGATGCAATTGAAATCCAAGAATTTGGTGCATTCTTTGACTTGGGAACTTCTAAAGACCTACTTGTTCCAGGTAATGAGCAAAAAATAAAAGTTAGAAAATACGAGTCTCATATTGTTCGAATTTGTAAAGAAGAAGGTACTGGTCGAATCTTTGGGACGACAAAACTTGGAAAGTATATTGAATCTTCAGACTTCGATATTAATGTTGGAGATGAAGTAGATATTTTTATCGCTCAAGAAAGTGATTTAGGTTTCAGAGTTATCGTAAATAAGAAATTCATTGGAATGATTTATAAAAATGAAATCTTTCAACGTGTCTCTTGCGGAAAATACTTTAAAGCATTCGTTAAAAAGCTACGTGAAGATGGGCTTGTCGATGTTGCTCTACAAGAGCAAGGGATTAAAAACCTTGTCGACTCAAAAGACATTATTATCGACTTTCTAGAAAGAAATGGTGGCTCTAGCTTCTTAAATGATAAAAGTTCTCCGGAAGACATTAAGAACTTTCTAAATATGAGTAAGAAGACGTTTAAGAAAACAATTGGAATGCTCTATAAAGACAAGAAAATTACAATCTCAGATAACGGAATAAAATTAAATCAATAACAATAAGAAAGGCCCACAAAATGTGGGCCTTCTTTTTTAAGTACTCAATTTATATAATTAAAAATTAACCTTGAACTACTTTTACATTTACGGCACATGGACCTTTAGGACCTTCACCTAATTCGTATTCTACGCTATCACCGTCATTTGGCTCTCCACCTTGAACTGATGAAATGTGGAAGAAAAGATCTCCACCGTCATCTTTTGTGATAAATCCAAAACCTTTCGCTGAATTGTAGAATTTAACTTTACCTGTACTCATTTAATTAACCTCGTAATAAAATTATTCGTTAGATACGATTTTACCCTACTGTTTGCATAATTCCTAAGAAAAAAGGAAAAAAAATTTATTTTGCTGATCCTTGTCACTTTGACAGACGCGACGCTTCAAAATGTGCTCGAAATGTACTTTCTAAGTCACTGATATTATGGGTTTCTTTAGTTGCCTTCGTTCCCCATATTGCTCCAGGCCAAGAACGATCATTTTCATAACGACAGATTATATGGACGTGAAGCTGAGAGACCATATTTCCAAGGGCCCCAATATTTAACTTTTTAGGGTGATAGTTATCGCTTAGAAAGCGACTTACTTCATTGATTTCCTCAAGAAGCGTCACCTGATCATCCCACGAGAGTTCATGAATTTCACGAATCTCTTCTCTTTTTGGAACTAAGACTGCCCAAGGATTTTCTTGATCAGGTAAAAGCATAAGCTTTGAAAGTTTCATATCAGTAATTTCTATTAAATCTTTTTTTAAAACTTCATGTAGTTTAAACATTGATACCTTCTTTTTCCTTTATCGATTTCACAACTCGATATGCACTAGAAAAACATCCCTGTAAGAGATAGCCACCAGTTGGTGCTTCAAAGTCTAGCATCTCTCCTACAAAGTAATATTGATTATTTTTAATTGCTGACAAGTCATCATTCAATGATTCAAAACAAACACCACCAGAAGTAGAAATGGCCTCATCCATTGGTCTGGCCCTTAATACTTCTATCTCACAATCCTTAACCATCGCTGCCAAGTAATTAACATCTTCCTGTGCTTTTGAGCGATCAAGAACTTCATAAAGTAATGAAGTTGTAATCTTATCGAAATTTAAGTTCTTTCTTAGACGATTAGTTAATGAGTCCTTATTTCTACGAGACAATTTCTCAATAACATCTTGCCTCTTTAAGTCTGGTTTGAAGTCGATGTGGAGTTTAGTCGATACTGATTTCTCTAATTCATCTCTAAGTCCGTTGGAAATAGCGTAGACAGCTCCCCCCTCAACACCGTAAGGAGTCAACATGATCTCACCTCTGGCATTCTGGGATTCATTAGAAACAACTATATTTTTAACGAAGCCACGATCAACTTTATCCTGAAAGTGTTTAGACCAATTGATTTCAAAACCACAATTCATGGCCTTTAGTGGTGCAGTCTTCACACCGAGAGCTTCAATATACTCCATCCAAACACCGTCACTACCAGTCTTAGACCAGCTTCCTCCACCCATGGCCAAAATATAGTAATCAGCTTTTTGCGTCTTATTGCTATGATCGTGCTTAAAGATTAAATCACCATCAGCTGTTATATTAGTAAGACTATGTTTTAAATGAAGATGAAAATTTTCATGAGACTTTAGTGAATTCATCCATTGATGTAAGATATCTGCGGCCTTCATTTTCTTTGGAAATACTCTGCCACTAGTACCAATAAATGTCTCAGTACCAAGAGTATTTGCCCATTCGATTAAATCATTAGCATTGAAGTCTTTTAATAAAGAACGAAAGCGTGCTTCATCCTTAAAGTATTTTTTAGCAAACTCTTCTTGCTTCTCACTATGAGTGAGATTGAGACCACTATTTCCAGCGACTAAGAATTTCTTCCCGACACCACCAGTCTGTTCATACAGGTGAACCTCAATTCCCTCAATTTTAGAATTCAATAATTCATAAGCACAGAAGAGGCCTGCGGGGCCTCCTCCAACAATGGCAACGACAACTTGATTTGACATGATAGAATACTATCACGCAAGCAAGTTGGAGAAAAGTCTAAGCAGCTTTTGACGAGATTGTATCCATATCAATTTTGTAGCGCAATGCTTCGATCAAGCGATCCACTTTCTCCTGAGATATTGGCTCATTTCGACGGGAATCATTGATTAAATCATTCCAAGCAATCACATGATCAATAACATCTAAGTCCATGTCATTCAGTTTAACAAGGGCCAATGGCCAATTTTCAAAGCTTCTATTTTCGATCTCACGATCAGTCAATAAATTCACATTTTGATGGCGTGGATCCAAAATAATTTTATTATATGTATAAATCACATCATCTTTCTTTCCTTCAATAACCTGAAAAAAGAAGCCACTATTATACATCAGTACACCTGTCACATCTCTTGCATTATTATTTCGAAATGACGAAGAGACAATCTTATCCAAGTCCTGCTCAGGCTTAAAATCGCCTGTTTTTTCGCTGATATAAATGATTTGATATTCTTTGCTCATAGAGACCACCTTGCTGCACATTTGCTTTTATTATAGATGTTTCAAAAGGCAAATGAAGACAAGAATACTTAAATTGCAGCTTAATAATGAATCATTTCATTGCACATCTACATTGCTAAATTTCAAAAAAAACTTAAGCATTTTTCGATAAAAATAGAGTCTTAAAAACTCCTTATGCTGTCCCTTCTTCACCACAGCAAACTTAATTACTGCATCATCTTCACAGTCACCGTATGTTTTAATTGTCGTCTCCTTACCACGAACAAACCATGTCGCATTAGTGCGACTTTCATCAGATTGGTTATTACATCGATTGTGATAGATCCACTTATCAACGGCCTCCTGGGCCCCGATATGCCCAAAAGGATGTTCAGGGTAATAGTCCTTACCCACAAAAGGAATGGTATTATCTTTTGTGCCGTGGATATGAAATATTGGCACGGCCTTTACATTAGGGCATGGATCCTGTTCAATGATGACCTCACCATTTTCATCTCTAAGATCAAGGGTTGCACCCAAAACTCCAACTGCTGTCACATAATTAGGATAAGTACAGGCCATCTTGTAAGAAAAGAATCCACCATTAGAATGTCCAAAGAAATAGATTCGACTCATATCAACTCGATTGAATCGAGGATCGTTTGCTATATAGTCGATAAGGTTTTTTATATAGAGAGTGTCATCGACACCGGATTTATAAAAGTCACAACAAAAATTTCCACCGTTCCAATAATGCTCACCTTCAATATCCTTACGCCCTTCTGGAGTGAGAATCATGAAGCCAAGAACGTCCTTGTAGAATGAAAGACGAGTAAACATATACTGCATAAAAATTGAGCTTGTGTAGCCATGAACATTTACGATGAGTGGCCATTTCTCTTTTTGATAATAGCGCCGAGGCAACTCTAATAGTGCCGCAGGATGCCCTTGTTGTGACACATTTAATTTATAAGTTGTTCGAAAATGAGGGTGGCCAGCATAAACAAGAGTGGCCTTAAATAAAAAGAAGATTATCACCACGAGCGTGGCCCAGAATTTCATCACTAGCTCCTTGTAATATCAGTATCATACTGTTCGGCCATGGCCACTTCTAGTAAAAATAGAAGGGCTAAAGCGAAAATAATATTCCTTTAACACTCCCGTAAATCCGTGGACTAATCGCATTAAATAGATTAAGCTATGGGCCGTTAATACATCTAAAATTTAAATAAGGACGATTTATGATTTCCACATCCAATGTCAGCTTAAGCTTTGGTGGCAAGAAGCTATTTGAAGACGTTAATATCAAATTTACTCCGGGTAACTGCTACGGTTTAATTGGTGCCAACGGTGCTGGTAAGTCTACATTCATCAAGGTTCTTTCTGGTGAAGTTGAGCCAAATACTGGTTCAATCAATATCACTCCAGGTGAGCGCCTTTCAATTCTAAAGCAGGATCACTTTGCGTACGAAGAAGAACAAGTTCTTCAAGCAGTTCTTATGGGTAACGAAAAACTTTTCTCAATCATGAAAGAGAAAGACGCAATCTATATGAAAGAAGATTTCAGTGATGAAGATGGAATGAAAGCAGCTGAGCTTGAAAGTGAGTTCGCTGAAATGAATGGTTACGAAGCCGAGTCTGAAGCAGGTATTCTTCTTTCTGGTCTTGGAATTGGAACTGAATACCACTACAAATATATGAAAGAGCTTACAGGGCCCGAGAAAGTTAAGGTTCTTCTTGCTCAAGCACTTTTTGGATCTCCAGATATTCTTCTTCTGGATGAGCCGACAAACAACCTTGATATCAAAGCGATTCAGTGGCTAGAAAACTTTCTTCTTAACTATGAAAAGACTGTAATTGTTGTTTCCCACGACCGTCACTTCCTAAACAAGGTTTGTACACATATTGCAGATATCGACTTTGGTAAGATCACTACTTACGCTGGTAACTACGACTTCTGGAGAAAATCTTCAGAACTTGCTCAGAGACTTCGTGCAGACCAAAATAAGAAAGCTGAAGATAAGGCCAAAGAACTTAAGGCCTTCATCCAAAGATTCTCTGCCAACGCTTCAAAGTCTTCTCAGGCAACTTCAAGACAAAAGCAACTTGAAAAGCTTGAGCTGACAGACCTTCCACAATCGACGAGAAAATACCCATTCGTACAATTCGATCCTAAGCGTGAAGCAGGAAAAGAAATTCTACGAGTAGAAGGAATCTCTAAAACGATTGATGGTGTTAAGCTACTTGATAATGTTACTTTCATGCTTAACAAAGACGATAAGATCGTTCTTCTTGGTGAAAATGACGTTGCAAAATCAACTCTTATGAAAATCCTTATGGGAGAAATGGAGCCAGATGCTGGAACTGTAGAATGGGGTGTAACAATCACGAATTCATACTTTCCAAAAGATAACTCAAGCTATTTCATGGATGGTAAGAACGATCTTGTAAACTGGCTAAGACAATACTCTGAAAACAAAGACGAAACATTTATTCGTGGCTTCCTTGGTAAGATGCTTTTCTCAGGAGAGGAAGCTCTTAAGAAGACAAATGTTCTTTCAGGGGGAGAGAAAGTTCGTTGTATGATGTCAAAGCTTATGCTTTCAGGTGCAAACGTACTTCTAGTTGACGGTCCAACAGACCACCTAGACCTAGAAAGTATTACATCAGTGAACGAAGGTTTCGAAAGATTTAAAGGTAACCTAATCTTTACTTCACATGACCACGAGTTCATTCAAACAGTAGCAAACCGTATTATCGACCTTGACCACACAACTGGAAAAGTTATTGAAGATAAGTACGTTAGTTACGATGATTACTTAGCATCAAAATCATAATTGCTATAAATACTAAAGGCCTCTTCTTGAGGCCTTTTTGTCACTTTTACCTTATTACAAGGTGAATTCCTGTAAGAAAGTTCTCTAAGTCTACTAAATCCCGTAAAAAATGATGTAAGAAAGTAAATTTCTTTAGCTAAACAAAATTTTAATTTCAAAAAAGTCATCCCCCACGTTAGAACTGGCCAAATTCAATTAAAACTCAGAGGGAGATTTATGAAAAAATTGGTTCTACTATTAGTGCTTACGGCCCTGACAGCAACGACTTTTGCGGCCCCAGGTAGAGGAAGAAGAAATAACAACGATGACGAATTAAGAAATCGTCGCTCACGTGATGCTAGATATGATAGAGACTCACGTCAAAATAGACAGCGTGACAGAAGATATGATGATCGTCGCAATGACAGACGTTATGATGATAGACGTTATGACGACAGAAGATACGACGACCGTCGCACAACAAGACCTGATCCGACACGTGCTTACCGCCGCTACCGCCACACTCCAAACCGTGACTATGTAAGACACGACCGTCGATGGACATCTGCACGAGACTACCACAGAACAATTAGACCTATTTACGTTTATAATAACCGCTGGTTAAGAGTAAGTGTTTCATATGTTGATGGTTACTACTGGGATTACGACTATCCATACTTTATCTACAATGGTTACCGCCATCGCTACAGTGCTTACGATACTTGTAACTATGAACTTGTTGATAGCTGGAGTGATACAGTCGAAAGAACTTTCTACACGTATTCTTGTTCAACTGGATATGACCTTTGTGCAGATTTACGTGATGAATTAAATGACTACGAATACAATTACCGTTATTTCTGTGCCGAAAGATATAACTGGTAGATTCAATACTTATATAGGGGCCACATTAGGTGGCCCTTTTTTATTTTCGAATGAATCGATTAAATGAAGAAAAAGAAATAAGAATTGAAAGAACAATAATTAAAATGGCAAAGCCAATAATTTCAGTAGAACTAAAAATATAATTTAAATCAAATTGAAATTTAGCAACAGCAAAAGTAACAAGTTGACCTAACGTAATTCCTACCACAACAGCACTTACTGACATAAGCGCCATCTCTTTCATAATTGAATTTCTAATCTCGCTAAAACGAATCCCAATGATATTAATAAGAGAGATATCTTCTCGGCGAGACTCTAATTGGTGTGCAATGAGAGAGTAGATCACAAGCAGCCCCACAAGAAAGACGATGAAGCTCATCGTAACAAGAATCTTTGTGATACTCTCCATAATTGTTGCCACTCTTTTAAGAGAGCTTTGAATATCAATTAAAGACACGTTTTGAAACTTGGCCGCAAAGTCAGATTGAAGCTGATCATTAACATCCCCCTCACCTTTGCCAATGGCCGCAATAAAAGTCTTTGGTGCATCTTCAAGAATACCTGGGCCAAATGAAATAAAGAAATTTGGTAAGAAGCTCGTCCAACGAATCGAGCGAAAGCCTACAACTTTAGCAAGAATCGGCATTCCTAGTATATTATACTCTAGCTCATCTCCAAGATTAATACCTAGTCGACTCGCATAGCGCTGCTCAAGAGATACTTCTGCAACCTCATCTGTTTCAAAATCAAAACGCTTAGGCATACGTCCTTCGACAATCTCCTCACCCCTTACAAGATGATCGCGGTAGCTTAAGTTTGCACTTCGGTTACGACTTCGCTGCTCCCTTTGCTCCTCTCGTGTTAAATCCCCAAGTTTTTCAGGATCGTAACCTTCACCGTTAATTTTTACCAGACGTCCACGTACCATCGGACTAATATTTAGAAGATCTAGCTTTTTATCTGTGACAAAAGTCTTCAACTCTTCAACTTGCTCAGGCTGAATATCAAAGAGGAAATAAACAGGACGCTCTTCTGCAGGCATCGAAAGTTCCGCGCCGATAATATTTTTCACCGAAGGAATTAACGTCATGAGACTTGTAGAAATGAACAGACATAAGAAGATAAACAAAGTTGAAATCTTATGTCGAGTTACATACTTAAAGGCCATATTAGAAGATAGACTTAGTTTAGGATTAAGTTTTCCAAGACATGAAAGCACAAGACTTCCTACAGGAAAGAAAACTCCTATAATAATTAAGAAGACTACAATAAAAGCACTTCCAATAATTAAGCTCTCTGACAAGTAAATGGCCATCACCCAATAGAAAAGTACAATTGGGATAAATAGCAGGTAATCGGAAATATTATTAGATAAGCTTGTATCGTGATCAAAGAGTGCTTTTTGATCAACTCTTAAATAAGGAATAATTAAGGCCGGAGCTAATACAATAGTTGAAGCAACCCCAACGGCCATCGTGACAAAGAAAGTCGCTAGACTAAATTGTAACTCAATATCAATTCCTAAATTCTTACTGACCATGGTTTGAATAACTGGACTGAAGGCCGAACCAATAGCAATTCCAAGAAGTGATCCAAATAAACCCAAAAAGAAAAGTTTAAGCGTATAGATCTTAAAGATATCCTTCTTCTTCATCCCAATGAAGCCAAGAATTGCAAGATCCTTTCTTCGCTTTAAAAGAAATCCTCTAAAAAGATAGATAAGGCCAAGCCCCGCAAGAAATAGTCCACATAATGAAACAAGACCTAAGAAATCACTTAGATAATCCATTGAGCGCCCCACTCTTTCAGAATTAGACTGAGGAGATCGGATGCGAATTGATGAATCGATAATTTTAGCTTTTAAATCCTTTTCCGCTTTAACAAGTTCTTTGTCACTTAGTTCTTTGGCCATCTTAAAATGAAGACCTGTCCAAATTGTACTTCCAGGCTTGATAAGATCAGTTGAATCGAGAACTTCATTTTTCAAATAAAGTCTTGGTGCTAGTTGTCCCATAGAAAAGCCTGCAGAGCCATCTTCTTCGACGATTCCTGCTACTTTAAACGTTTGTGATCCAATCTTTATCTCCTTGCCTACATCAAGTCCAAGTTGACCAACAAGTTCAGGATAAATAAAGACTTCATTCTCTTTTAAATCGCGAAAGCTCTTGCCACTCTTTGATCGGATATCACCATAGAAAGGAAACCCTTGACCAAGTCCTCTTATATTGACCAGTCGACTCTTTTCACCGTTAAAGAGCATCGAATATAAAGAGCGATTGCGAGTCATTTCACTATAAACGAGATTAGACTTTGCGATTTCTAAAGTATCCTTAGTAATGGCAATACGTGAACTAACCGATATATCAGAGCCTAGAAGTGATTTTGATTTCGCTGTTAGAGCACTATCAAATGAAGACTTAAAAACTTCAATAGTTGAAAGTCCAACCATCCCAATAGAGAGATTTAGAATAAAAATAATAAAGAACATTGGAGAGCTTCTAAGCTCTCGCATAACCATTTTAAGCTTCAAGACTTAGCACTCCATTTTCTAAGTGATAAATCTTCTCACACCTCTTTGCTAAATCCTTATCGTGCGTCACAAGGACAAGGCTCATCTTTTCATCTCGAACAATATCAAAGATTAGATTCATGACTTCATCACCAGTATTCTCATCAAGACTTCCACTTGGCTCATCTGCCAGAAGAACACCTGGGTGAGTAACGAGAGCGCGAGCAATGGCAATTCGCTGCTTCTCTCCACCACTTAGCTGATTTGGGAAATGCGTCTTTCGGTGACTCATGCCAACTTTTTCAAGAAAGTAATCCACACGGTCTTTCTGATGGCCATTACCATTTACTTCGAGCGGTAAGAGGACATTTTCATATGCATTTAGATGTTCTAATAAATGAAATTGTTGAAAGACCACACCAATATGCTTTGCTCTAAGATCTGTGATCTCTTCGCTATTTAGATCTTTGAGTGAATTATTGCGATATGAAATATCACCACTAGTGGCATCATCAATTCCACATAAGAGTGATAAGAGAGTTGATTTTCCACTACCAGATTTACCTAGGATTGCGATGGTCTCCCCTTCACTAACTCCAAGCTCAACACCTTTTAAAACATTGAGGATTTCTTCTCCTTGAGAAAAATCCTTTCTCACTTCTTTAAGTGATAATACTAATTCAGTCATTATAAAGCTTTCCTTATAAACGGTGCGACCGTCTTTGCAATAATCTTGTGTCCTTCCTCATTTGGGTGGATGCCATCGTCAATATTATACTGACGCTGTCCTGCTACATCCTTAAGTAAGAATGGAAGCAGTGTAACTCCCTCTTCTTTCTTTAAATCAGGAAACATTTTTTGAAATTCTTTTGTGTATTCAGGCCCATAATTTGGTGGAATCTGCATTCCTGCCAAAATAACTTTTACACCCTTACTCTTTGCAAGCTTGATAGCATTTTTTAAATTCTCTTTTGTACTCACAAGTTTAATTCCACGAAGTCCATCATTTGCCCCAAGAGCAAGTAGCATAACATCAGGTTTTCCTCTTAAAGACCACTTAAGGCGAGAAACAGCAGAAGCTGAAGTAGAACCGCTAATGCTTGCATTCATGACTTCAATTTCAATGCCTTCTCTTTTTAAGATATCTTTCACAAGATTTGGATAGGCCTTCTCTGGATCAATTCCATAACCGGCAGTAAGAGAGTCTCCGAGGAAGAGAACTTTTGGCGCAGCAAATGTTGAGAGACTAATTAATAGAACTAGTAAAAATTTATTCATAACAACTCCAATCATCTTATTTTAGGGCATCACAGCAAAAATAGCGAAGTTCATTTCGCTTTTTTACAAAGATTTAACAAAGCCTTTATTAATGCTTTGCTGGCCCTCTTTCATCAGTTAAACTAGATAAGTGAGTCAAGGAATCGAGATACTTCAAAAAATATTTGGTTATAATGCCTTTCGCGGCAATCAAGAAAAGATTGTGGAAAGTGTCATTGCAGGAAATAACGCACTGGTCCTCATGCCAACAGGTGGTGGGAAGTCCTTGTGCTATCAAATTCCAGCACTTGCTCGCTTTGGGACGGCCATTGTTATCTCTCCCCTCATCGCTCTTATGAAAGACCAAGTTGACGCCCTTATTGAAAAAGGCGTCGAAGCGGCTTACTTAAATTCTTCAATTTCTCATAGTGAACAGGATGATATTGTGGGAAATCTTCTCAACGGAAATATTAAGATCCTCTATGTCTCGCCAGAGCGTATGATGAATGAATACTTTCAGAGAATTTTGGAGCGCATTGAGATTTCTCTCTTTGCCATTGATGAGGCACACTGTGTTTCTCAATGGGGCCATGATTTTAGACCTGAGTATATGCAGCTTGGCATGATCACAAAGAAATTTCCCGACATCCCTCGCATTGCTCTTACCGCTACGGCCGGTGAAGCAACACGTGGTGAGATCATTCGCTGTCTAAACCTCCATGGCTCAAGTCTCTTTATCAGCTCTTTTGATCGACCAAATATTACATACGAAGTTCAAAAGAAGACAACGAAAGAAAAAGACTTCTATCGTCTCACGCAATTTGTTCAAGATAATCTTGATGGCCAATCAGGAATCGTCTACTGCCTTTCACGCAAGGGTGTTGAAGAATGTGCCGACAAATTAGTTAAAGCGGGCTTTAAGGCCTATGCCTACCATGCGGGAATGAGTGCCAATTACCGCGAAAAAGTTCAAGAGAAATTTATCACTCAAAAGAATGTCATCGTTGTAGCAACCATTGCATTTGGAATGGGAATTGATAAGGCCGACGTACGCTTTGTTGCCCATATGGATATGCCAAAGTGTCTTGAGTCCTACTATCAAGAAACGGGACGAGCAGGACGAGATGGACTCCCTTCTCAGGTTCTAATGTTCTATGGACTAAGAGATCTTGTTCTTTTAAAAAGAATTGCTAATAAAGGCGTTGGCGCAGCAGCTCGTCGCCGCGTGAATGAAGAAAAGCTTGATGCCATTCTTGGTTTTTGCGAGGCCACAACTTGTCGCCGCGAAGTTCTTCTTAATTACTTTAATGACCCCTATCAAGGCCCATGTGGAAATTGTGATATCTGCTTAAGTGAACAGACTAAGCAGAAGCGTATTAATGCAACTGAAATTGCCAAGGCCGTTCTCACTTGTGTTTATGAAACTGACCAGCGCTACAACGTCCACTATATCGTCGATGTTCTCAAAGGAAATATTTCAGGCGTCATTCAAAAAAATGGCCACCACCATATCACAAGCTTTGGCTATGCAAGTAAAGAAGACGAAGGATTTCTTTATTCTCTTTGTCGCCAACTAATTGCCCAAGGCCATCTTAAGATGATTATGGATGGAAGCTCAGAAATTAAACTTACTCAATCGGCCATCGATGTTATCGAAGATCGCAAGGAAGTCATGATTCGTGCAGACTTTAAAAAAGGTGCACCTGCTTCGAAGTCGACTGCGACAAAAACAAAAGCAACAAAGAAGAAAGCAGTTCGCAAGAAGGCCACCACAAGAAAGAAAGCTGTCGCCACATATAGGCCAAATGATGGAACTGATAAAACAATGTATGAGAATTTAAAAGTTCTACGATCAAAGCTTGCCAAACAAAAACGCACACAGGCCTTTAAGATTTTTCCAGACAAGACTCTTATGGAGATGGCCGCCCAACGCCCACAAACTCTCGATGATCTCGAAAGTATCTATGGGGTTGGACCTAAGAAACTTCAGCGCTTTGGGAAGATTTTCCTTGAGGCGTTGAATGGGGATGCTTAATCACAACCTAATTTTATCATTACCGACTGCAAGAACATGTATTTGTTTTGCTTCTTATAGTTCCATCAGGAGCTTTATTACTGCAATATCCTTGAAGAGTAACTTCATCACTCCCATTAAATAATTTGCCATAAGAAGGATTTAACTGCTCTATATATTCTACCTTTGTATATTGTAATTGACACGATCTTCCTTCATTATAAACAGTACATTCAACATCGCACACAGGCGCAGAGGTATAAAATGGCCCCTCACAAGTATCTGTATACTCTTTCCCCTCTATTGGTTTAGGAAGACATTTCCCGCCACAAAAGACTTGGTCACTTTCACGACAACATGATTCACCAGTACAAAGAGTTATATTTTCTTTATAATTACCTATATAATCATATTCATTTAAAAACTTATAGGACATTGATAAAGTAAACTTCACCTCATTATTGTAAATTAAATCCTTTGGGATTGTCACTGTTTTCAAATTAGATGATGTACTATATGTCTTGACTAAAGTTCCATTTGACTCATAAATTTTTATCTCAAAATCATATACGACTCCATCACTTGATAAACTTATAGTTTTAGATGCATGAAAATCAGTAGTGAGCGGAGTACTAGGCATTAGCGAAACTTTAAAACTATCACCTAGATTCACGACTTTTATATAATTTCTTAAATCATATTCTTCAACCTCATTGTTCATGTAGCTCTTTCCAATAAAAATTCTTCTTTCACATACATCTGGATACTTTTTAAATATTCCCTCAACTGCATCAACAGTAAGATCAAAAGCTGTTTCATTGTAAGGCCCAATCAAAGTTGGACTTACCATCCTTTCTTTCGAAGTATACCAGTCGATTACTCCATGTCCTAAAGGGTCATCCTCATTAAATGCAAGTAATGATATCTTTGCAAGTAGAAAAGGACTTTTTGATAATAAAGCACCATAATAGCTTGATAGTTTTTTATTACTTGTTTTAGCATAATGAGTTTGCTCTATTCCAAGTAAACCTGTAGCTACATCGTTATAAAATTTGATATCTATGGCGTTTCCTGCACCAAGATTATCAGCAGGTGAACCAAACCTCATATTACCAATATAGTTTGAATAATCATCAAAACCATTCTTATCTAACTCAGACCTTAACTGATCAACAAACAAATTCCCCTGAGAATGAGAATAGATGAATACTCTTTCTTTCATCTCGATATGAGGTCTAACGGCATCGTAGAGTTTTAACAAGTCAGATTTACTAGGGTCTTTCTGTAACTCTTCTTCATATTTCTTCCTTAAATCGTCTTTAAACTTTCCTAATTCGAATCTAAATGAGCCTGAAACTTGAGACATAGATGCTTCAAAGTTTACTGAGTTACCAAACTCTTGAGCAGCGACAGCCATATAGCTGTATGCTTTATCTTCTGCCATTTTCCTTTCATCTTCAATACTTCCTTCAAATGGCAAATCAAAAAAGAGATCTATCTTTTGCAGCAAAGCCTCCAATAAATCTTTTTCAATTCCCTCTGTCTGATTGAAATATCCACTTTCACCACTGTAAAATATAAAATTGTCATATGGAGGCTTTGTGTTTTTATACTTATCATTAACAACCTTTAATGCAATCCAATTTTTTTTGTATGATTCAATCGTAGTATTTATCCCGTTAACATAGTAAACATGAATATCATTCTTTGGATAACAGGTATATTCAAACTCAGCCCTTACACTACTTAACAGTATTATTAAGATTATTGTAAAAGTCTTCATAAACCTCTCCTCTTGATAGTATCTTATCTTTATAGTAATCAAAATCTATATTATCTTCATAAAGCCTAGGCTTTTCATTAAAGAACTTTGTAGATAAATTTTTCTCAATTCGAATTTCACCATTAACATCAGTCAAACTTCTTTTTTGCAATAGAAACATTTCATTTTTACTAAGACCAAGTTCAACACAAGCGTATTTTAAATTAATGATATCTTGAGTAGATATAGAGAATTGATAAAAAAACCAATTTTCATCCAAAATGCCTTTTCTCTGAGCTGTATTAAAACTTAGCTTAAACACCTGTGCGTGGATCTTTTTTATTGAAGTATCTACAAAACTATTTGTTATTCTTTTATTTTTGTGTAGTAAATACCAACAGGACTGTGTATTTATATAATCAATTTTTTTATCATTATCGATATGCGCTTTATTCTCCATCACAACATATAAGTTTTTGAGCCAATTATAATATGCTTTAAGAACGAGAGGATCCCAATCTTTGTATGCTTCTTCTCCAAAGCGCTCTAGGTCATCCCTCATCCCATTGCCATTTGCATCTATTCCAGCAAGCGTCTCACTTTTGTCTTCATAATCTATGTCATATGTACGTCGATACTCATTAGTAAACCATATTAATGCCATTCCAAAAAGAAACGGTATAGCGGTAATCAATGGGATAAAATACTTAATGTGCGCTAAGATAAATGGTAGCGAAAACCACGCCAACATAGCTTTAACAACTTCTTTAAATTTCAATTTTATACTCCTTCACAATCAAAACTCCCATTTTCATAATCTTCTTGATAGATGTATTTAATTGTATAGTAGAACTCTAGTCTTTTCTTTGAATTATAGTTCAATGTATGCAAATGCTTATCGATCATACTCTTATAGATATTTGGATCCTCTAATTTTTGAATACAGCTATATACATCCTTATTTTCTTGGATAAGCATTCTAATAAAATTATGATCCTCTTGATTTTTAAAGATAAGTTGTAAGTTTCGCACAACTTTATCGAGATATCTTCTGTAATCAGAGTTATTTAACGAAATAGGAATATAAAACCTTTGAATATCATCTCTTATCCCATTATTATCTGAATCAACACCTAACAGATTTTCAAAATTTTCTACGATGTCAGGGACTAGAACTTCCGGATCATATGGCCTAATCGTTTCAGAATATTCAGCACTTCTATCAAGAGAGTCTTTAACAATTAATTTTACACTATGTTCGTTATTATCAGCAAAACTATATTGAAAATTAAAGTCACTTGAAGACTGAACCTCTTGTCCATCCACAAACCATGTATAAAGAGCGACTTCTCTATTCTCACTTAGAGATAGTGATCCATTAAAAACCCCTACGTTTCCAACTTCAAAATAGTGTGCGAACATTGGTTCAGGAACATTATCATAGTTATACAAAATAACTTCTTTCTCTAGTGTTGATTGTAAACCAAAAGAATCAGAAACTGTTAAAACAACAATATGGGTTCCATAGCTTACTTGTGAATCGAAACTCAATCCAGAATGAATCGTTTCGCTTATAACCCATGAATAATTTAAACTAGAAATATCTTCATCCTGTGTCTCCTGAGCATTACATGTAATTACTGATTCCTTATTTTTTTGAGTACATGAAAAAGCTGCAACAGGAGCCTTATTTAGTGCGATCAACTTATTAAAAGTTGAAACTTGACCTTCATTATCTTCAATTATTAAGGTAACTTTTACTGATTCTTGGCCATCAACTTCAATCAAGACTGATTCACCACTGTATAAGACTTCATTTACATAAAAATTTGAAGAAGTAATATACCCATCAGGATCATATGAAGTTGAATTACAACTTAACTGAGTTTGACTTGCCTGTACGCAGTTAAAAGCTACGACAGGCAGAATGTTTTCACTTATTAGAACAACTTGATTAGAAGTAGAACTTTTTCCGCTATCATCAGTCACAGTTAATGAAACATCTACATTTCCACTCGCTGATACTGATACTTCATCAAGATTAAGGCTTGTATATTCAACTCCATTAATTTTCCATATACTTGAAACAATTACACCATCATCTGTTGAGTGATTTTGACATGATAATTTTAAAGAACTTGGTGAATGACAATTAAAGCTTACATAAGGAGCTATATCATCTTTTACTTCTTGATTATTGTATTCCACTGAGTCGGCATAGCTCCCATAACTAGTCCTAACCGTCATCTGAATAACATAATTATCAGGCTCACTATATTCATAGTCAAAGAAATCCCACGTCCAACTAGAAAAAGCAGGTTCAAATGTTTCCGTATTACCATCACCCCAGTCAATTTCAATGGACTGAATTTCTTCATCTTTAGCAAGTGCAACAACATCACACCCAACGAAGAGTCCACCTTCATCAAAACACTCAAGATGCGAAATAAATTCCTCACCTTCTTCAGCAATAATAACTCTTGCTGTTTGCGAAGCTGTCATTCCATATTCATCAACGATTGTTAGAGTTGGATAATATGTTCCTGGTTCATAGAAATGCGTATGGACTGGCTCATTTCCAGTGTAGACAGTGCCATCGCCATAATCAAAGGTACGACTTACGATCTCACCAGTTGGAGACATTGAAAGGTCCACATTAAAAGTTACGTGTGGAGCAAAGTATTGTTTTTCATATCTAAAGTTTACAATTGGAGGCGCAGGAGAAACTTCATCATCAGTCACAACCACCTCTTTTGTAAGTGTTGTTACAAGTACTTCATCACCATATTTTACAAATTCAACGCTAACTTCATAAGTTCCTGCACTTGCATACTGGTGTTTTACTCCACCTTCATCTGGAATCCAATGCTCAGACTCTTGTCCATCACCCCAATTAATAACTAGTCCATCAAATAGTTTAGCAGGGTCAAAAACATCTCTAAACTCAATAAAGACTTTTCGAGGAGCTGAAGGAACGACTTCAAATTCCATAACTGGTGGAAGTTGGGCCATCTCTTCATTTGTACCTACAAATACGCTTCTTTGATACTTAAAGACTCGATTATAGATGTCAGTTACTTCTAAAATTACATCATGATTTCCAAGAGAGATATCATTTATATAAATAGAATCTAAGTGATAATAATTTGGAAGAACGTAGTCCTGACCATCAACGACAAATTTAGCCGTTTTAATTTGATCACGTGGAATACTTTGAACAAAGATAAGCTCAAGCATCTCATCTTCAACCGCATACTTAAAGAAAGCTTCTCGCGTATTAATAATTGGTGCGGAAACAATAATTTTAATCTCATCACTTGAGATATACCCATTTGAGTCAGTAACCTTGGCCTTAACATAGAAGATACCTTCTTCATTAAAAGTATGATTAAAGCTATTAGTTGAGATTTCTTGTTTCAAGTTATTTATAAAGAATTCAACTGTTGAAATACCATTTGGAACAACAGACTCAGATGTTGAAAAGCTTAAGGTCTCACCAATTTCAAGGTTTGTCTTTGTTGTAGAAACGTTAACTACCGGTCTTGATGGATCAAAACAATTTCCAGATCCTGTAAGAGCTGTATTTTTTAATGTACACTCTGGTGAAGAAGCTGAGAATGAATCCACAGAGTTTAAAGAAGCATTTTCCTCAATATTAATTAGGCCATCAGAAAAAAGATTCACTTCATTTGCTGAAATCTGACTTTGCTTTTGAATATTTAGTCCAGCACGAGAATCAAGACAGATTCCGCCAGTTGTTGAAAAACTAAAGTTTTCAGCGACATTTATTGAACATGGAGTATGAACAATTAGATGCTCCTCTCCAGAATAGCTAAATGCTAGTACTAGGTTCTTACTATTTAAGTCACTACTTGATTTATAACTTTCTACATCTGAAAAAGATTGAGCTATATATTCTCCACTACAAGCTGTAGCTTCACTAAAGTCTTGCTTTAAACACTCAAACTCCTCAGGAGCGAGCTGAATACTATAGTTGATTGTTAATTCATTTGTATTTCCTGCAAGGTCAGTCATTGTAATAACGATGGATTTTGCACCTTCTTCTGTATTTGAAAGTTTATATGAAAATGAGCTTTCATTTACTGTAACACTATCTCCATTAATGCTTAGGCTGCTTAATTCTTCACTTACGATACCATTTAATTCATAATTTAATGAATCAAGACTTTGACCTTCTACGAGATTAATTGATGAAATCGTTGGTTTTATTCCATCGTAGATTACTTGAGCGATCGTAAATGATTCAGTATTTCCAGCTTGATCAAGAACGATAGCTGTGATTTCATTACTCCCCTCTACTAATTCGATACTAGTGTTTATAACTTTTTCAATTGAAGAAAGTACTTCAACACCATTTCTTAAAACCTTAATATCAACTGCAGTTATATCTTCAATACTAAAATCTAGTGAAAGACTCTTATTGGCAGTAAGTCCACCTTGAGTATTATTTTGTGCCAATACAGGTTTCTTATTATCAAGCGTTAACTTTGCTATATTTGTGCTACTAGTATTTCCTGCTAAATCGGACATCGAGACTGTTATCTCATTTACGCCATAATTTAAAGAAATTGTATTATTTACTAAATTTTCATTTGTCTCTAAAATTTTTGAACCATTATTATATATAGTAGTTGTTGCAAGAGTTGAGTCTTGAACAGTAAAGTCTAGCTTATATGTTTCTGTAGACAAAATACTATCTGAGTTTGCGTTTCTTAAAAGTTTTGGTGACACATT
This sequence comes from Halobacteriovorax sp. RT-1-1, assembly GCF_047085455.1. Classification (NCBI taxonomy): domain Bacteria; kingdom Pseudomonadati; phylum Bdellovibrionota; class Bacteriovoracia; order Bacteriovoracales; family Halobacteriovoraceae; genus Halobacteriovorax; species Halobacteriovorax sp. RT-1-1. The sequence continues at coordinate 821,101 of NZ_JBKIXZ010000002.1, read as the reverse complement.
ATCAAGAGTGATACTTGATATCTCAGCATTACTTACGTTACCCGCAGCATCAGTCATCACAACAGAGATATTGTTGATACCGCTACTAAGCGTTATACTTTCATTTACACTCTTATTCGTTGTAGATAGAACTTTAATCCCATTATTAAAGACATCAGTTGTTACTGTTGAGATATCTGTAACAGAGAAGTTCAGTGTTAAACTTGAATTTGCTGTATACCCACTAGATGTACTGTTATTTGCTAAAACAGGTGCATCATTATCAATTGAAACTGTCGCAATATCAACTATCACAGTATTCCTAAGAGAATCAGTTACCTTCGCACTAATGATATTTTCACCACTAGATAAAGTGATACTTTCTTGTACATGCTTATTAGATGTTGTTAATAACTTCTCACCGTTACTAAAAACAATCACCTCAACGCTTGATACATCACTCACCTTAAAGTCGAGATCAAGTTCATCACCTGTAATGAACCCATTTGGTGTATTATTTTCAATTAAAGTGGGTGCAGAATTATCAACAAAGAATTCATTTAAAAGCTTTGTACTTTCATTTCCTGCATTATCCTTAATCAGGGCCGTAATTTGATATGACCCATCAGCTAGGCTTAAATTTGAAACATTATATTCAACTTCTTCGGCGCTAATTTTCGCTGAGGTTACAGATGTACCCGTGACGGCCTCATCTTGAGCATTCTTAATTTCAATTGAAATTGAATCATTAACGAGATGACCAAAGCTATCTTTTGCAAGATACTTTACATTTTCAAATTTACTTAGGGATGTTTCACCTTCTTTATAGAAATCAGTAGAAATTATAGGTTTTACGTCATCGATTGATACAGGAAGAGTAAATCCAATTTCTCCATAAGGAAAATCAAGAGAAACTTTCTTTTTAAATAATTTAAAATGGAGATTTAATTTCTTTGTAAGTTTAAGGTCGAAATTATTTAGATCAGAAATACTTAACTTATCTGTATCGAAAGTTATTTTATTCTCCTGCCCATATGCAATTTCAGAAAAACCACTCGATACTTTTAAAGCATTATTAAAATAGAGGTCTAGCTTATACTGATTAAGGCCATCGTCATTAAAAGATTCATCATTTTTATCATTCTTGTCATCAATTCCAGGAAACCAAAAACTCTTACTCGAGAGGTTTTTTGATGCAGCTTCGACTGTTACCCTATCACCCTCAATTGCAGAGCCAATAGGCGCTCTCAGTGACATTTTATGCCCTGAAAAGAAGCTTGAGTAATAAAATGGAAAGGCCACATCATTATCAACTTGAAGTGGAATCTTGATCTGCGCTAAAACAGACGCATCTTCTTCAATTAGCTCATCAATATTTTTGGAAACTCTTTCAAGTCTATCTTTTAAATCGTTTAACCAACTTATAAGATGAATGCTTGAGCCTCTTTTATTTCGCTGTTGAATTCGCTTTTCTAAGAGAACAATTCTCTTATTGAGCTTAGCTTGAAGCCTCTCGTATTTCTTAATCTTAGGATCTTCCTTAGCAACTAAGATATGAAGCGTATTCTCATTTCCAGAGATAAGCTCAGGTGTATTGAATGACCACTGATACTCTTGCCCTTTCTTTTTGACCGCAAGCTGATCTGTTACTTCAGTCATGGCATCTGGAAAATATGCTCTAATTGAAACATTTCCTTGAAGAGTTGCACGACACTTTAGCTTATTAAAAATTGAAGAATATTTAGATACACAGATAGAACCATTTAATTGTGCTGTCTCACCTGAGTCATACTTCACATGACTTGCTTGTGGTGTATTGTACTTAATGACAACACCTTTTCGATTATAATTCGTGCCAACTCCAGCCATTGAATTAAAAGAACTAATAGTAAGTGATAGTAAAAGAATAAACTTTGCTAATGTATATCTACACATGATCAAACGTCCCGCTTAAATTAAGTATTAATTTGAGTTTTGATTACTAGTTAAAAGAAGTAGTTCCTGATAATCCTCTTCAGAGATAGCACCATCGGCCTTTAACTCATCAAGTTCCGACCTCGATAAAGAATAAGGCGTATCATTTAACTCTTTTTTAAGCTCTGTTAGCTCCTCTTTTCTTTCCTGAACGAAAGAAGAGCTTGAAGAAACTTCTGAGTTCTTGTCTTTTGAAATTGATGTTTCTTTCTCAATGCAGCTAATCAGTAAAAAACTACAAAATACTAAAACTATGAATGAATTTTTCATTTATCCCTCATCAAATATTTCTATTTAACTGAGTATCGGGCACAATAAATTTTTCTGAAAAACAAAATAACTTTTCATTAGAAATATCAATATTATTAGATACTTAAGGTGAAATTCAGGAAAAAACTGATGTCTTAATAATTATATTAATCTATACCGAAACTTCCTGACCTATTCCTAAAGAGAACCTTTAGAAATGGAGTGATTTTTATAAAATTAGATGACTAAATTAAAAAAAATCCACAAAAATTTGGCAAAATTGTTAAGTATTGAAACAGCCAAAAATGTTATGAGATATCGTTTTTTATTGAGGAGACTTTCCCATTGGCCCTGAGACGAACCGCTCGGGCTTGGACCCTCGCTCTCGACGCTAATCTCTAGCTAAAGAGTGGGGGGCCTAGCACCGCAAACAATAGACTGGCTTTATGGTCAGGATGACCGGTATGTCAGCGAGAGGCAGGAGCCGAAGCTGACGAGGGCGGCCAATTTTGCGGGTGCTTAATAGCGATCTTTAAAACGTATAATCAAAGATTGATTGATATGAAGGTTGCCGCGACGGTAGTCGATGAATTTTGCACGCATTAAGTTTTTTAATGAGTGAGAGAAGTCCACATCGGCCATGGCAAATTCTTTGTAAGGATAGCCGGCCCAAAGATTTTTAAGTTCAGCATGAAGATCTTTTTCTCTTTTTCTGAATTTACCTTGGTCTTTTAGATGGTAAATGATGAAAAGCTCTTCGTCTTCAAGCTCGATTCCTAGGCCATAGCAGATGGCACTTAGTGCATGAACTGCAGCAATGTATTTCTTATCTTTACCGAATTCGTTTTGAAAATTAACAAAGCCTTTAAAGAATGCATCTAATTTGAAAACCATATTTTCATAGATTGCATATGTACTTTTTGATGAGTCATTAGAGACGTGGATACATTTATGAAGAAGTTCTTCAAATTGATCCATTTTCTTAAATTCTACTCTTTCTAATATTTCTTCTAATGTTTCTTGTAATTGTTCCATAGTCGTCTTTCTATCACATAATTCCTAAGCTGCCTATTGAGTAATACCGCGAATCTGATACTCTTTCGAAGGCTTACGACGGCGATCGTATTCCTTTTGTCCTGGAGAGCGTGAATCATTGTAAATATCCTCAGCTCCATAATAATTACTGATCATACAGACATTAAGAGCTGCGATACGATCGCATTTTGATTTAACAATTCTTTTATAATTGGCCACCGCTTTTTGATTACGGGCCTGTCTTTCTGGTGTTAAGCGGTAGTATTCAACAAAGAGATTTCTATCCGCTGGATTAATTTCATCTTTGTACACATTGTAAACGAGCTTCTCGCAAGAAACATCCTTAAGCTCACCTTCAATAGCAGGAAAGTGATTCTTTAAAGTTGATGCTGATTGAGAACGGAAACCACCTTGATCATCGTCCCCTGCAAAGAATGAAAGGTTTGAATAAATATCTTCTATCTTAGCTGTTTCATTTTCACACGAGTTAAGCATTTGATCGACTCTTGTTAGAAGTCTCTCTAGATTCTTTTTAGTCACCTCTGCATTTTCATCATCACAAGAAATACACCACTCTCTTTCTGCGAAGTCAGAATTCACATAGAGCATGGTTGCTAAGAGAGTATTTTCAAGTCCACTCATGGCATCAGCATGGGCCGTCGGAATTAATAAATCAAGGACAGTAAACCTACGAGTGGCCTTAACTTTATCCGTTAACTCATTAAACGCCTTATTAAAGTCGAGCTTCTGAAGGTCGATAGGACGCTCATTTAAGAGGAACTGGTTTTTAACTAGGGTTTGAATCGAATATTGTAATTTATAATTTCCAACCCTAATGGTAGCTATACCATTACTAATAGTTGCTGGTGGAAGTTCACCAATTTTGTTCTTCTTTAACCAGCGAAAGTACTTATGCTGTTCTTTGATATTTTTAAAGGATTGCGCATAAGACTCTGGATCCTTGCGCCTCTGATTGTAACTATCTGTGATATTCACAAACCTTCGGTAAAAATTCTTTAAAGCGAAGTCTTCAACGATTGCTTCTCCAGAATATTCTTCTTTCTCCACAATCATTTTTGCATGAGATTGGGACACTGTCGCCAAAAGGCCAACAAGTACCAAGAACTTAATAACTGAATTCCTCATAATTATCTCCCATACGCTTAACGGAGTAATTATATCAATTATTAAATCTTTATGTCAGAGATCTAAAGATATCAATAAGATAGCAAGGCCATCGACATGGCCTCGCCCTAGTTATGCCAATTAAAATTGTGCTGATAATTGAAAGATAAAAGATGAGCCACACTCGAATTCATCGAGCTGATTGACTCCACAATCCATTGCTGAAACAGAGTAGTCCATTGTGAAAGACCCTTTTTCCGTATTCAATTTGAAGCCCTCTGCTAAATCAAGGCCTTGGGCCGTAAGAGCTGGAGCGATTGCTCTTTCTAAGTTCTCTGCACTAATTGAGATTTGTTTTAGCTTACCAAATAAAGTCTTCTTAACCACTGCTGGTACCACAATATCAATTTCATGCTCTTCAAAGATAATTTGAACTGCTTTTTTAGAGACAACGTTTAATTTCATTTTATTAAGTATTTGCTTAGTAGGAACTCCTTGCGAGATTTCATTACGTGAGCCTTCAACACTAATAACCATGTCGAAGTCACCTTCAATTGTCGACTTTGTTCCAGTAAGAGCATCTCCCTTAACCTCATAGAAGTCCTTACCACGAAGCTCGATCGTAATTTCCATACCATTTTCAAGGTGATTGAAATTTGTGTTAACAGTCTTAGCTAATTCATTATAGCTTACACCCTTTGCAAGAGCTTCTGTCATGGCCGTCGAACATGATTCAACCTGACCAAGATCTCCTCTCTTTAAAAGAGCTGCCGCCTTAGTAGAGCCGTCTAAGGCACGGGCATAATTTATTGCCGCCTCATTATTTGAAAAGCGACAACTTGATAATCCATCATTAACAGATAATGATGCAAATGCTTGAGTGCTTAATAAAGTGATTGCTGTGGCAATAATAAACTTATTCAATTCAGGCTCCCTGCTACCTTCTTAAAAGATTGGCAATAAAATAGCACATCCAGCAAATCTATCGAGTAATTTGAAAATTTACCAATGGATGTCTTAGATTTAGACGCCTATTTTAAACAAGGAAAAATGGTCTTGAAACTTAAGAATATTCTTAAATTTCAAGACCTTAGAGCTTATTCTGTCTTCATTTGCTCAATAAATAATCGATATAATGAAGGTAAAACGACAAGAGTCAGAAGAGTTGCTGAAATAATCCCTCCAACGACTACTGTCGCTAGCGGTTTTTGAACCTCTGCCCCTAGCCCAGTTGAAAAAATCATCGGTAGGAAACCAAAGATATCCGTTAAGGCCGTCATAAGAACTGGACGAAGTCTAACCATTGTCCCCTCCCTCACAACGTCATCTGGTGATTTTCCATCTGCTAAGAGTCTATTAAAGTAAGTCACAAGAACAACACCATTTAGAATACTAATCCCACACAGAGCGATAAATCCAACACCAGCAGAAATACTAAATGGTAATCCTAAAATCTTTAGTGATAGAACTCCACCGATGAGTGCCATTGGTGCGCATAGAAAAATCAATAAGACTTGGGCGTAGTTTTTAAAGGCCGCATAGAGCATCACTAAAATGAGAAGCAGAGCCAATGGAACCAGAATACTTAGTCTTTCTTTAGCAGAAATAAGATTCTTAAAACTTCCACCCCATTCGATATAATAACCTTCAGGAAGAGTTACTTCTTTCTCAACAATCTCTTTTGCTACATTAACAAAGTTTTCAATATCACGAGTTTGTGGATTAATTAAAATGGCCAATCTTCGAGTTGAATTCTCACGATTAATCGATGAGTATGTCTCAGAAAGTTCAATATCTGCGACATCTTTTATTTTAACAGTGTACCCTTCAGAAATCCCCACCGGAAGATTTGAAATTGTTTCCACATCAGATCTCTCATTAGCAGATAAGCGAGTCATGATTGGATACTTCTTAACACCATCATAAATATCACCAACCTTGCTACCACCAATGGCCGTTGAGATAACATCAAGAACAGGTTTGCTACTAACGCCTAACTTTGCAAGCTCCTCAAGCTTTGGCGTGTATTGAATCATTGGAGAAAGCCCCTTTGATTCAACTTCAACCTCACCTGCTCCAGGTGTTTTTGCAATGGCTTCAGAAACCTTATTGGCAATCTCTTCTATGACTTTTAAATCTTCCCCGAAAACTTTCGCTGAAACAGATGCCCTTGTTCCTTCAAGTAACTCGTTAAAGCGAAGCTCTACTGGTTGAGAGAACATTGCCACTTGAGCTGGTATATTTAAAGCGAGGGCCTTCTTCACTTCCTCCATTAGATCATTCTTATTTTGAATAAGATCACTTTTTGGCCATTCATCAACTGGCTTAAGCATGACATATGAATCCGAAATATTAACACCCATAGGGTCAGTACTAATCTCACCTGCTCCAGTTCTCCCAAAAACTGTTTTGACTTGTGGAAATTCTTTGATGACATCTTCACTTAATCTTTGAAGATGGATGGAATTTTCAATGTTGATATTTGCTGGGCGAATAAACTGAACCGCAAAGTCCCCCTCATCTAATTGAGGAATAAACTCAGATCCTAGGCCCATAAAAAGAACTCCCCCCAGAGCAATAGCAGATACGCCAAAGCCAAGGACAGTCTTTTTAAACTTAAGGGCCAATTCTAAAATTGGAGCAAAAGCTTGCTTGGCAAGAAGCATGATCTTAGGTTCACGATCTTTAGTATTTGAATTTAAGAATGTTGCGGCCAATGCTGGTACTAAAGTAAAAGATAGAACGAGGGCCGAACCAAGGGCCATAATGAAAGTTGTCGCCATTGGACCAAACATCTTCCCTTCAACTCCAGTTAGGGCAAATAGAGGGATGAAAACAGTAATGACAATGATCTCACCGAAGCCTGCGGCAGAACGAATTTCTATTGCACTTTCTACAACAAGATCTTTGATTTCAGCGCGTGTTAAGGCGCGCCCAATTTCCTTTGTTCTCTTTTGTAAGCGGTGGACACAATTTTCAATAACAATAACGGCACCGTCAACAATGATCCCAAAGTCCAGAGCACCAAGGCTCATTAAGTTTCCTGAAACATTCTGCCAGCGCATTAGAATGAAAGTAATTAAAAGTGAAATTGGAATTGTTGCAGCAACAATAATTGCGGCCCTAATATTCCCCACAAGTAGCATGAGAAAGGCCATGACAAGTCCGGCCCCTACAATTAGGTTATGCTCAACAGTACTTAAGGTAGCATTAACCATATTCGAACGATTATAAACGATTTCGAGATTTACCCATGAAGGAAGATCCTTTTTAATCTCGTTGATACGCTCTTCAAGTCTAATTGATACAGCACGAGAGTTTTCCCCAAGAAGCATAAAGGCCGTGCCGATGACAACTTCTTTTCCATTATGAGTTGCTGCTCCTGTGCGAATCTCTTTATCAAACTTAACAACGGCCACATCTTTAACACGGATGATATCAAGAGAACCAAGGCGTTTGATAACAATATTTTCGATATCAGAGATATTCTTTAAAAGACCAACACCGCGAACAAGAAGTTGCTCACCAGTTTGAGGAATATATCCTCCCCCAACATTTTGGTTCGTACTCTCAATGGCATTTTCAATATCATCAAAGTGAATTCCAAAGCGGGCCATTTTATCAATATCAGGCTGGATGAAATATTGCTTCTCATAACCACCAATTGTGTTAACTTCTGTCACACCTTTAACAGTTAGAAGTCTTGGCTTAATCAACCAATCTTGGATTGAGCGAAGCTCCATAAGCTTCAGCATCTCCTCTTCTTCAGTTTTTACCTCTCCCTTAAAACTTAAAGAGTAGTGAAAGATCTCTCCAAGGCCCGTACTAATTGGCCCCATCTCAGGTTTTATTCCAATAGGAAGATCAATATTAACAAGTTTTTCAGAAGTTAATTGTCTTGCTCGAAAAATATCCACATCATCATTAAAGATGACAGTAACCTGAGAGATACCGTACTTCGATACAGATCGAGTTTGCTCAACTCCTGGCATTCCCGTTAAGGCCGACTCAATTGGAAACGTTACCATTCTTTCGATTTCTTCAGGAGTTAGCCCTTCAACAGGAGTATTAACCTGCACCTGGGTATTTGTGATATCTGGAACAGCATCAATTGATAATTTATCAAAAGAGTAAATACCGCCAATGATGAGAATTGCTGTGGCAATAAAAACAAAGAGACGGTTATGAACACTGAATTCAATTATTTTATTCATCATGATTCTTGCCCCCGTCCTTAATGTGCGTGGCCATATTCAGACTCATCTGTTGAGAAGATATCTGAAACGCGAAGAAGACCAATTCCGCTAACAACAATTTCATCCCCTTTAGTGAATGCTCCAGTCAGCTCATGCTCGTCTATTAACTTAAAGAAGCCAGCTCTTTTACGATAAAGCGCACGCTCTTTACCAACCACAACGTAGGCACTATCTGGGATATTTACAAATCCCTTTGTGTACGTAGTTGTTTTAATAGCAAGTCTCTTCTGCGCTTCATTAGACAACTGAAAACCGTGCCTTTCATCAACTTTCGTGATGGCCTTGCCTTCACCAGTTTTCTCTTCCCCGTGTCCATGATGATCGTCGTGGTCGTCGTGATCGTCATGGTCAGAATGTTCCTCATGCTTGTGTTCATCATGTTTGTGTTCGTCATGATGAGACTCACAACCAACTAAACCGATCAGTAATATTAGTAAGAATATTTTTTTCATATTTGTTCCTCTAAAATTGTTCCTCTTAGTAAATAGATATTCCATAAAGCTTCGACTGCTCCCATTTCGTAGTCATTTCGCCTAATGGAAAAGTCCACCATTTGTCTGTGGGCCTCAATAATCAGCGATGTTGAAATCACACCGCGATCAAAGAGCTTTTCTATTCTCTTATGCTTCTTTTCTAAGACGGCCTGAGAAACCATTTTCTTATATACTGATTGATAGCGTTCATATTTTTGAATCCAATTCTTAAGATCAATTTGAAGATCAAGTTCATCGTAACGAATTTGGAACTCACCCTTTTTAACTGCGGCCATCCCCTTGGCCTTTGCTCCATCATTTGTATTAAATACTGGTAAGTCAAAAGTAAGGCTTAGACCAAAGGCATGCTCTTTCTCATCATCAACTTTGGAGTATTCATACATAGGCCCAATCGAAAGATCACTATAAGCATTGGACTTGGCCACATCATACTCGGCCTTTGCAACGGCAAGTTGTGCGAGTCCTTTCTTATAGTCAGTGCTATCTTTTAACTCTAGTGATTTTAAGTTGATCTTTTTAAACTTAAATAATTTTGGCAGAGCACTTTTTGTGACAACACAATTCTTTCCTGCATTTAATTTTAAATGGACTTGTAGATTTGCTTTTTCAGCAATCAGTTCTGATAGCCTGATGTAGTAATCATCCATCGCAAACGAAAGAGTCTCATACTCGACTTCTTGGCTTGGTGATAATGACTTTCTAATCTTGCTCTTCTTATCAAGAACTTTCTTTAGAGAATCGTAAGATTCTTGATAAACGGGAATGAGTTCTTGAATTTGTCTAAGGCGATACATATTTAGAATATTTTCTAAAACAACCTTTTCCTTTTCACCTTTAGACTCAAGACTTCCAAGCTCTTTTAATCTCTGTGCCCATGCTTTACGTGAACCTCTCTTTCCCCCTAGCTCAAAAGTTTGAGTTAGCTTAATCATGGAAGAGATTTCATTACTCCCTGCAGAGACGACTTCTGTTTCAACCTCAGGGTTATAAACCTGATTGGCCGAATTGATTTCACCATCAAGTATTTCTTCATTGGCCTTTGCCAAGTAATTGACTTGATGATTTGACTTAATTTTCTTCAAAAATTCATTGGCATCAGTGATACGACAACTCTGTCCATAGGTGTTTAAGCCTATGCACATTGCAAGAATCACGATGCTACTTCGACTAGTATTCATCGCATTAATCCTTTTTAAATAAGAATGTTAAAACTTTAAATTTGAAAATTTACGATAAAGAAGGTGGCTTCTTTGCCGGGTCGAGGTATGGGGATTTGAAGAAATCCAATCTTGGTGTTTGTGTGATATTAATTTCAATTAGAGGTAATTTAATTTCGACAGTATGTTCGAGATTGGCCAAGAAGTGAAGACCTGTACAATGAATATGACAGTGATCAGAACCGCTGTCGTGATCGTCGCAATGATCTGGATGGTCCAATTTAGATTTTTCGACTTTGGTACTCTCCATATTATTTACAGACAATTTAATTTCATGGGCCTCATGAGTGAAGCTCACAAAAATCATAAAGACTGTGAATAGTGAAAGTAGAATTCGCATCATGAGTAAAATACTAACATGCTCAGATATTGGAGTCTAGCCTCCAATCTGTTTCCACTTTAAATTTTTTTTATCGAAGTGCGCCTTAACTTGATCAAGCTTTTCGCCGTGAACCTCGATATAGTCGTTTTTAAAGGCACCTCCAACACCAAGAGATTTTTTTAAATCCTTAGCAAGTTTCTGACACCATTTTTTATTTGCAGGAAGATCGCTAATTTCAATAATCGCTCTTCCCTTTCCTGAAGTTAGTCTTCTAATTTTTAAAACAAGTTCAGATTCATTAACTTCTTCATTAGAATTATTTTTACTATTTTTTTTTCTTAAATCACCGGCCTCATCAGACCACACTAGTTTTGCATCTTTCATTCTTTAATCATAACTTAGAAACTAGAATTTGGCATTTTCAAAAATTCAATCTCTTCTGGTGTTGACTCTCGACCAAGAACTCCATTGCGATGTGGATAGCGGCCAAAACGCTCAATGATGGCCATATGCTGATGCATATATTGAAGGGCCATGTCGTTATCTAATTTTTCAAATAGTCTCAATCCCTCTTTTTGAATGGTAAGAGATTCACTGTGCATATAGGGCATGTAGAGAAAGTGTTTCTTTCTAGTCGTAAAACCTTCATCGGCTTTTTGGAGGATTGCCTCTTGGGCCAAGACCAAGGCCATATCATCACTTGCAAAGGAGCGTGCATCACCACGATAGATATTACGAGAAAATTGATCGAGGATAATAATTTCGGCCAAACGACCCAGATGCTCCTCCCTCCATTCAAATAACTCTCCTTTTGCTGCCTTTGTATGAAGTCTGCCAAAGCGCTCTTCAATCTCGCGATCAATTCGAGCATCTTTCATCCACTTTTGCTCTTCAGTAAGCTCATCAAACCAAAAATCAAGTACTTCGTGATACATAAACTCTCCTACTTAATGAAAAATTACCCGATATCTTGTTCAAAATTTGAAATCTAGGTAGAACCTTGTCATGAAACAATTAATCCTTCTAGCGTGTTTATTTACATTAACAAAATCAGTCTTTGCGGCCGTTAGCAAGGATGAGTATGAGCAAGTAAAAACTGCTCTTTACCAAGCTTATAGTGAACTTGCCCCGTCACAAAATGAAGTTTTACAAATTAACTTACCAATTGCAGGTTTACCTGATTCGTATTGGTGGGATATTGATATGATCCATGCCTCATATGTTCAGGCCACAAATCAAGAAGATCAAATTGAACACCGTATTTACTTAATGGGTGGCTTTGGTCGACTTGCTGGAATGACTCCTGACGGGCTGGCCCTAACGGCATGTCACGAGATCGGACACGGTATCGGTGGAGCTCCAAAGAAAGATGATCCAATGAATATGGGCTATCACTCTTCAATGGAAGGTCAATCTGATTACTTTGCAACAAAAGACTGCTTGGCGATCGTCTTTAAATACCTTCCAGAATTACGTGAAGTAAAAGAGAAATCAATCTACAAAGATCTATGCTCAAAACAAGATAAGCATGAGTACTTTACTTGTCTAAGACTTCTAACTGCTATGGAAGCAGATCAGGCCTTCTTTAAAAGCAATGGTGATGAAGTAAGTTTTGCGACATACTCTTCAAATGTAGCGACTGAGCTAAATACTGCCCCGTCATTTTATCCTAGTGCCCAATGTCGTTTTGATACGATGATTAACGGAATCTTAGACCTAGAGCGTCCAGAATGTTGGTACCCAGGTGGCGAGAAAAACGGAACATTGCGCTAAATACCTCCTATTTTTCGACATGTTCTCTATTAAATGCTAAGGTGCCCACTATTAGTAGAATTTAACCAAACAAAGGGTATTTAATGGAAACTCATATGGAAAAAGTAAGCTACATTATCGGTCGCCAAATTGGATCTGATTTTGTTGCACAAGGAATGGAAATCAATGCTGAAATTTTCGCAAATGCTGTAGCATCTGCAATGAAAGGTGAAGCAAGCCAACTATCACCAGAAGAAACTCAAAAAACAATGACTGAGTTCCAAGAGCACATGGCAAGACAACTTGCTGAAGCAGCGAACAAGCTAGCTGAAGAAGGTCGTGCATACCTTGAAACTAATAAAGCAGCCGAAGGTGTATCAACAACAGCTTCAGGTCTACAATATAAAGTTCTAGAAGCAGGTTCAGGAGCAACTCCAACTGCAGAGTCTACTGTAGAAGTTCACTACGAAGGTAAACTAATTGATGGAACTGTTTTTGATTCTTCATACCAAAGAGGACAAACAATTCAATTCCCTGTTGGTGGTGTAATTAAGGGTTGGACAGAAGCTCTTCAACTGATGAAAGAGGGAGACTCTTGGGAACTAACAATCCCATCTGAGCTTGCTTACGGTGAGCACGGTGCAGGAGCAAAGATTCCTCCACACTCAACTCTTATTTTCAAAGTACAACTTATCAAAGCAAACGTATAAGTTTCATAGGGGCCAAGTCATTGGCCCTTTTTTCTTAACTCTCTCATAACCTTTCTTAACCAAACTTAAACTTCTAAATTGTTAATAAAAAGCTACATTTCCATCCATAACTTATGGGAGGATTCATGAAAAAAGTATTAATCTTTTTGGCAACACTACCATTTTTCTTTAATACTGCTCTTGCAGAAAGAAAAAGCGGAGAAGAAGTAAAATTATCAACAACAGAGACAGTCGGTGCAATGAAGCACACAAAACGTTTTAGAAATTTCTTAAGCGCGGCCAAAATTGCAGGCCTTGATGATATCGTAACAATCGATCACCCGATCACTATCTTTGCACCGAATGATGCAGCATTTGCTAAGTTACCACCTGAAACAGTTGAGTACCTTCTAGCAAATCCACTTGAGCTAAGAAAGCTTTTACTTTATCACATTGGATATGGCCGCCATGAAAAAAGCGATCTTAGACAAAAGAAAGAAGTTAAGACATTCCACGGAAGAGTTATTCTTGTGGATCAAGACAGCGAAGAGTTTATCCTAAACTCAAGTACACTACGTCTTGGAACATTAAAGAAACACGATAGAAATATCATTGTTCATGAAATCAATGAAGTATTACTTCCTTCTGAAGAGCTTCCTGCAAACAACTTCCAAACAGTTGAGTATGTTGACCTATCTCGCTACCTTGGTACTTGGTACCAACAAGGTGCATATGACGCCTTCTTTAACCTAAGATGTCAGGGAACAAAAGCAGAGTATAAGCTTAAGCACAACCGCATTAGAGTTAAAAACTCATGTCAGCTAGTTAATGGTGAAGAAAAAGTTGATAAAGCTTATGCAAAAGTAGTGGATAAGATTTCAAATGCAAAACTTAAGGTTAGCTTTGTTCCTCTACTTGGATACTTTGGTGTTGGCGCTGGCGACTACCAAATCATCCACCTCGATGAAGAATATACTGAAGCTATCGTAGCTGATAGAAATAGAAATACGCTCTTCATTTTGACTCGTGACAGAGAAATTGCTGAGTCAAAATATGAAGAATTAGTACAAATTGCTGTAAATCAAGGTTTTAGACCGGAGTATATTAAGAGAACTCCAGTATATGAAGTTGTTGAGCCTGCTGAGCCAACTGAACCGACAGTAGAACCAACTGAGCCTAATGATCATACAGATGGTGACAATCATGACGGTGATCATGATGGGGATATTGTAATTACAGATCCAGTTGAGACTGAAGTAATATTTTAGAAAAAAGAAGGGCCAGATTCTGGCCCTTTTTTATTGAACTCTTACAAGATTTTTACAAACGATGATATTTCTCTCTTTCTTTGGGAAATGGGGAAAGAGATTATATTTTGAATCAAGAGAATCAACCATGAATTTACCATTCTTTTGTTTCTCTAAAACAAGATCATTAAAGCCTGTGAATTCGTCATCATGAAACCAACGAGTCTCAATCCCTGTATACTGACGATAGAGTCTAAACTCATCTGACTTATCTGTTTCTAGCTCGCCTTCAAGCACAAGAGACTTATCTCCTTTTTCAACAGTTGCATGACAGTATCCATCTTCACATTCAATACTAACGGTACAGCCACTAGAGCTCTCATAATTGCCTTCTAATTTTGCGGCAAAAGAATTAAGTGAAACTAGCGCAAGTAATGTTACTAAAGTAATTTTCATTGTGAACCTCATAATTTTTTTTTGAATCTAACAGAAATCAAATTCAAATCATATGAAGTGAGTAAGAAATATTATGGTGATTAGATTTTAAACAAGGGGGCAACGCCCCCTTAAGTAACTGTAATTATAGGGAATACATTTGAACAATGATTACCGCAAAAAAGATTGCTAGAAAAAGGCCCACACAGAAATAGAATCCCCAGACACTTCCCTGCTCTTCATCATTATTATAGTGTTGTTTAACCTTACCTTCATAATCGTATTTCTTTACTTCGACAGAAGTATCTACTGATGTGTTTTCCATACATCCTCCATTGGATTTAAATCAAAAAAATAAAAAATAAAAAGTTATAAATTGATCTAAGACAATGGTGGACTGAGTCCAGAATGAATTCCTTGATAGAATTTTGAATCGAGATTGATATAAGGTAATGAAAAGTGACCAAAGACAGAAATAACTAAATCACTTTCATCATTTTTTAAATGAGAATAATCATCAGGAAAGTCTTCCAAAGACTTGAGCTCTGGCGCCCTTGTTCGATTTTCGATAGAAGAGCTAGTCTCATGATTAAAGTCTAAGAATATTTTTGCACTATCCTCAACATCAATTTGAGTTGAAGATGCACTTGCGATACTTCCAAGAAAGAAGATCCAGCTAAATAGAAGTATTTGCTTAATTTTCAAAGCGCCATAGTCCTCTAACATTTGTTACGCCATTTACGCGCCACTTATCTTTCTTCATTAAGCTGAAAATAACTTCAACTGGCTTAAGCTCATATTGGCCTTCATTGATATTTTTCAAAATAATTGCATTTGTTTCCGCACGATTGGAAACAAGTGGTGGCCTAGTTAATTTCAATAAGGCAATTTGCATATCAAATTTATTATCAAACTCTGGAACAATAATGACAGTTCTTACTGTCGCTCGATTTCCTTCAACTTTGACATCAACCACTTTGAAAGACAGTAAACCTTGAATAGCAGAAAGAACCTCTTTCTTTGTCTTCTTGATATTCTTTTCCCAAGCAACGACATCATTTACGAAACCGCGATAGTCTGCAATCTGCTGCTGACTACCAAAACCAGGGTCGTAGTAATTAAAAGTTTCTTCAAAATTCGCTGAAAAAGTTTCTCTAATAACAGTTTCAACTGTTTGTTCAGGAGTAGGCTTAGAGCAGCTTACGAGTGAAGAAATTAAAATTAGTAGAATTACAAATCGTTTCATTCTAACAGTATACACGCTGGCCTAATTATGGCCTAATCATTTCTTTGTCAAATCTTTGTATTGAGAGAGAAGTCACTAAAACATGGAAAATACTAGAATAAGTATTACTTTTATAAATATGATCCGCAGGAAGTTTCTCCATTAACTCTTTATGAGCAGCAGCTAAATTCGTATACGGCAGCTCTGGAAAGAGGTGGTGAATAGCATGATAATTAAGTCCATTAACAAAGATAAAAAATGAACTTAATCCAGACTCAATTGTCACTGTATCAAGTAAATGCTCCTCCCATGTCATCGGAACAAGACTCTCGTTCGTATAGAGATGATTAAAGAGTGCTCGATACATATTCAGCGTCGAAGAAATCACAACGATTGAAAACCAAATCCATATCGTCTGCAAAGGAAGAACTTCCAGAAAAATCAATAGTCCAATTACAATTTTATAAAGTACACACATAAGATCATTTCTCACCATGCGAGCAATATCTTTTTTTTCATTTCTTATTGGCCTTTTATAGTCCATCGAAAATGCAAGAGTTGAAATATTCTGATAGACCCATTTCTTTTGTTCTGTATTTAAAAAGATATATGTCAGAGGGAGAATTCCAAAACGAATGACTTGAATGATAGGTAAAGCAACTGAAGCTAAGAACGGCCTTGTTAAGGTTAGGAATCGAAACTCAGAAATATACTTATATTCAGGGTCTCTTTCAGTGCCATAAGTTTTTTTACCATGGTGAAACAGAT
Source organism: Halobacteriovorax sp. RT-1-1 (assembly GCF_047085455.1). Classification (NCBI taxonomy): domain Bacteria; kingdom Pseudomonadati; phylum Bdellovibrionota; class Bacteriovoracia; order Bacteriovoracales; family Halobacteriovoraceae; genus Halobacteriovorax; species Halobacteriovorax sp. RT-1-1. The sequence goes on along the minus strand of NZ_JBKIXZ010000002.1, from coordinate 804,334 downwards.
GGGCATCTCCAAGATAGACAGGATAAGCATTAGGCCATCCAAACAGGATATTAAAGGCTGTACGATAGCCTTTTACCTTCTTTGCAATATGACTTACTTCATGGACTAAGATGGTTCCACGATAGATAAAGAAGATAGCAAGAATGAATGTGAAGATATTAAAGTGAAAACAAGTATAAAAGAAAGCACTCCATCCAATTAGAGCATTAGAAAGAAGGTCAAACCAAATCCTACCTTTTTTTAAGGCATGATGATTCTTTAAGATCTCCTTCATTAACTGAATGTCATCTCTATTGATAGTTGTCTCTCTCATTATACTTTTCTAGCACATAAGAGAGACATACATAATATAAGAATTGAAAACTTAACTTAAATTAAGTGCTACTTCACACCATTTTTAATTTCTTCAACCACTGATGGATCAAGAAGTGTTGAAGTATCGCCAAAGTTATTGAAGTCATGGGCCGCAATCTTTCTAAGAATACGACGCATAATTTTTCCAGAGCGAGTTTTTGGAAGTCCTGGAACAATTTGAATTTTATCAGGGCGAGCAACAGCACCGATTTCTTTTACAACAGTTGCGTTAATAAGCTTTGTTACCTCGGCCTCGTCAGTAAGATTAGTTACAACGTATGCGTAGATCCCCTCACCTTTAACGTCATGTGGAAAACCGACAACAGCACTTTCAGCGATGGCATGATTCTTACCAATAGCATTTTCAATTTCGGCCGTTCCAAAGCGGTGTCCTGAAACATTGATAACATCGTCAACACGTCCAGTGATCCTAAAATATCCTTCAACATCACGTTTTGCGCCATCACCTGAAAAGTAATAGCCTTTGTACGTTCTGAGATAAGCATTCATAAAACGCTCATGATTCTTGTAAACCGTACGTAGCATTCCTGGCCACGGATACTTAATACAAAGCTTTCCTTCGGCCATTGTTTCACCAATTTCATGCCCATTATCATCAACTAACACTGGAACAATTCCCGGAAGAGGAAGAGTTGCCTTACATGGTTTTGTTTTCGTAAGCCCTGCAAGTGGAGAGATTAAAATCCCACCAGTTTCAGTCTGCCACCAAGTATCAACAATTGGGCATTTCTTCTTTCCAATAAATTCATTATACCAATGCCAAGCTTCCGCATTAATTGGCTCACCAACTGAACCTAGAACCTTAAGAGTTGAAAGATCGTACTTAGCAGGTACATCATCTCCCGCGGCCATCAGAGCACGAACCGCAGTTGGTGCTGTATAGAAATGTGTTACCTTATTCTTTTCAACAATGTCCCAAAAACGTCCCGCATCTGGATATGTTGGAACACCTTCAAACATCATTGTTGTGGCGCCGTTTAGTAGTGGCCCATAAGTAATGTACGTATGACCAGTGATCCAGCCAATGTCGGCCGTACACCAATACATATCTTTACTCGACTCTCCTGGGTCAACTTGGAAAACGTTTGCAAAAGTATATGCTGCCCAAACCATATACCCAGCTTGAGTATGAAGAACTCCCTTAGGTGTTCCAGTTGAACCAGATGTATAAAGAATGAATAATGGATCTTCGGCATCATGCTGAGGTGCCTCGTGTTTGTCTGATGCTTTATCAAAAACATCATGCCACCAAATATCGCGTCCCTCTTTCATGGCCACTTCATTTCCAGCGCGCTTATGAACGATGACAGTTTTTACACTCTTACATGCACTATCTTCTAGGGCCTCATCAACAATAGGCTTAAGCTCTGTCACTTTCGTTCCGCGAAGTCCCCCATCGTTAGTGACAAGCACACTACACTGAGCATCTTCAACTCTTCCAGCAAGTGCTTGTGCAGAAAATCCACCGAAGACAACTGAGTGGATGGCACCAATTCTTGCGCAAGCTAGAACAGTAAACATAAGCTCTGGAACCATCGACATATAAATACAAACGCGATCCCCTTTTTTTACGCCAAGCTCTTCTAGCATATTTGCTGTTTTACAAACTTGAGCGTGAAGTTCTTTATATGTAAATTCTTGATTGGCCTCATTCGGATCGTTGGCCACAAAGACCATCGCTTTCTTATCACCCTTAGTTGCAAGATGGCGATCAAGACAATTTTCTGTGATATTTAATTTTGCTCCATGGAACCAACGGATATCTCCGTCTTTAAAATTACCTAGAGTTACTTCATCCCACTTCTTAGAAAATTTAAAATTTTCTGCAATAGATCCCCAGTATTCTGTTGGATTATTTTTGGCCTGCTCATAGGCAGCTTCATATTCTTCGAAAGTCTTTAAACGAATATCCATATTCATTACCTCGCTAAATTACTTATTAATTTTTATGTCAGAGGTAAATTTTCTCGCAACTTTTAAGATACGTCTAGTACTGGTAAGGATTCTTAACTTCTATTATCTTAGATAGTAAGGCCCTTAAATCATTCATCTGCCCATACCAGTAATTTGGCGATTCAAAATAGCCAAAAGTATACTTGAATGAAGGGTCATCCCAGCGCTTTGCTATCCAGGCACTAAAGTGTATTAGCCTTAATGCACGAAGAGAAGGAATGAGCTTTAGTTGCTCGTATGGAAATGAGCGAATGCTATCGTAGGCTTCTAGAAAGATATTGCGATCAATGACAGACTGTTGGTCATCTCCAGGGCATATAGGCCAAACATCTTGAACCACTGGGCCCATTACCATATCGTCAAAATCAACAAAGAATGAGTCATCCCCTCGAAGGATGATATTACCCTTATGAAAGTCTCCGTGAACTCTTTGATAACTTACATTTTCAAAAAGTGGTTTTGATTCAGCAATGATTTGTTCGCAAATTGTAATGAAGTGCTCGCGAATATCAGTTGGAATATAATTTGTTGAAGCTAAGAACTTTAAGTTAGCGACTCCATAAGTCTCAGGAGTAAGCTTAATTCTGTGGTCAGCACTTTTTAAGGCACCAACACTGTGAATACGAGCAAGTGAGCGGCCCATAATTTCAAGCTGCTCGATATTCATCTCTTCAGGGTTTCGTCCCCCTCTCTTTTCATAGAGACAATAGAAAATTTTGTGGTTCGGCATTTCAAAGATAGTTGTGCCGTCAATTTTAAGTGGAGCAATTACAGGAATCTCCGCATCATCTAGATCCTTTATGAAGTCATGCTCATCAATGATCTGATCTTTCGTCCAGCGTCCAGGACGGTAGAACTTGGCCACAATGAAATTATCACTTGGAGACTTAATCTCTGCTTCTGGGCGATCCACCTCAATCTCATAAACGCGGTTTTCAATACTATTTAGTGGTAGGCAGCGCCCTGTTGTCTTAAAACCGACAGCATCAATAGCGTCTAGAATGGCCTCTGGATTCAATTGGAAGAAATATTGGGTTTCTTCACTACCCCATACATAATCAGTCATGTAAAAAATCATATGCTTGCGCACAGTGCCATGGCAATGAAAACCTAGGGTGTTAGAAAGCCTTATACTTAGGAGAGATTATGTACAAATTTGCACTTTTAGCACTTATTTCAACTTTTAGCTTTGCCGCAACTTTTGAATTTGTAGGCCCATGTAAAAGAGGAGCTCTTTTTAAGACTGAGATGCAGCTTAAAAAAGGTTCAACTGTAGGAAGTGCTACGATTGATCTTCTAAATAACTTTGGTATTGCTTATAAAGGAACTCAAAGAGCAATGAACTCGATCTTTGATACGCCAACAGGACTTGATGCCATGGAAGTCTTAAGTGATACACAAATGAATGCCCACGGTTGGTGCTACTCAGTAAACGGTCAAAGCCCAGAAGTATATCCAGATGAAGTTCCCCTAGGAAACGGTGATCACGTTATGTGGTGGTTTGGCTATGCTCACTACGATAGTGGTGAATGGCTAACACAATGTGAGCCAACTTGGATGCGTGCACCTTCACAATTTTGTAACTAAGCTGTTGCAATTAGCTCGAACAACTTAGTGTCGAGCAACCTGGCCTTGATGTGGACCAATCAGGTGCCTTAACAAGAAAAGGTCTTGTGAATTCATTTAACTCATATGGATTAGCAATGGCCTTTTCAAGATTTCTTAAAGACGTCTCATCCCCTTTATCTAAGTCATCTAAAACCATCTGCACAATATAGTTACGTGGTATAAAAACAGGATTCGCTTCATTCATAACTCCAAAGGCAATCATTGGATCGACTCTTTGAAGCTTCTGCTCTCGTTGCCACTTAGTAACCCAAGTATTAATTCGAGTAAGATCTGCATCACTTAAATCTTTATAGAAAGCATCTTGCCATGTAACTTCCTGCCCTTCCATCACACTCATTAGTGTTCGATAAAAGAGAGTCATATCAGCTTGTAGCTCATATTTTAAATCAAAGAGTTCATCGATGAATTCACGAGAACATGTTTTAAGCCCCAGCTTCTTTGCCACACTCTCCTGATAAAAGCCATGAAAATACTCAGGGTATTGATCAAGAGCTTCATCTAAACTTTCAAGGCAAACTGCTTGCAGGGCCTCCTTAAGTTGAGCAAGATTCCAATATGCAATACTTACTTGATTTATAAAACGGTAGCGTCTTTCTCTAAAGTCCGTTGTATTTGGCGTCCAATTCGGATCGAAGCGATCAAGCCAACCATATGGACCATAATCAATTGTAAGGCCTAAGATTGAAAGGTTATCAGTATTCATGACACCGTGGACGAAGCCCACACGCATCCACTCACTCATAAGAAATGCACTTCTGCGCACAACTTCTTTAAACATTTGGGCAATGCTCATGCCTGGAAAGTAATTATCAATCGTAAAGTTTACGAGCTCAGTCAACTCTTCTAATTCGTGATTGGCCGCATGGATCTGATAGTGCCCAAAGCGAAGAAAGCTAGGAGCAACTCTTGTGCAAATAGCACCTTTTTCATAAGCAGCATTTCCATCATAGAACATATCACGTAAGACTTGTTCACCTGTTTCAACAAGACATAGTGCTCTGGTTGTTGGAACACCCAAATTATACATGGCCTCCGAACAAATATACTCTCTTAAAGATGAGCGAAGAACTGCCTTACCATCGGCACCTCTTGAATAAGGAGTCAGACCTGCTCCTTTTAATTGTACTTCAAGTCCTTCATAAAGACCTAAAGTCATGGCACGGCCATCACCTAGCTGGCCGGCCCAGTGACCAAATTGATGACCACCATAGCGAGTCGCAATTGGAGCTGGATTATATGATTCTTGGTTGCCACTTAGCAGAGAAAGCCAAGATGACTTATGTTCTTCAGTTATTCCCATGGCCCTAGCAAGATCGCCAGACCAGCAAAGCTCTTTAGGAGCTGGGGATTTTTCTGGTGTGACACGACTAAAGTGTGCACCAGGAGTTTGTTGTGGACGACCTGTGAGATTTTTAAACTCACGTAGTCCTTTATATGCAGTTTCTAACTTAATCATAGTTACCTAATAATGTGGTGGCTTGAAATCCCTAAGATTATCAAGTGTCAATTGCTCTGCAGAATCCTCTCCTTGATTAGCAAGGAGGTTCCTAATATGTGTGACAAGTTCATCAATGATAAATTCTTGTTTCGTGACAACTTCGTTTAGTTGGCCAAGTAAATGATCTTGGTGACAAAACTTTTCTTCTAATGCGATTATTTTCTTTTCAAGTTCTTCATTATTCATGTCTATAAAATACTACATTACTCAAGTAGCGTCCATTTCTTAGTCGATGAATACTGTAGTTTTGGGCGCTTACAGACGTCAAAAATATTAGGATTTTATTAATAACTCCCCTTCCTTTACATGGTACAATTACTGCCATGAAAAAGAAGTGGAATATTGCCACAAATTTCATCTCCATCCTTCTTATTGGGTTTATTATTTACAAGCAGGCACCTGCTGTACTCAATAACTTTAAAAAAGAAGGAAGCACTCTTACTCCACAAGAGTATGTTGACCTTCGCACAAATCAAAAAGTCGATTTCCCTAGTAAGGATTTAAGAGATAGAAGCCTTGCTATCTTTTGGGCGACATGGTGCGCTCCTTGTAAAGTGGAAATGAAACGACTTCATCAATCTGTTTTGGAGGGCAAGCTCTCGCCAGATCAGATCTATGCCATCAATTCATTTGAAAATGAATCAACAATCAGAAGATTTATCGGTCAATCTCCATACGAGTTTCGCTTTATCTCTTCACCTTACGCAGTAAAAACTCTTGATGTAAAATCAACACCGACAACAATTCTACTTGAAGGCCCACACGTTAGTTCCATGAGTTCAGGATTAAGCTTTATTGGTATTTGGCGCGCAGAGCAATACCTTGCTAAGAAGTAGAATTCTCGACAAATAGTTCCTCACTAGCTACTATTAACAATACTTTATTATTAAACGAGGATTCTATGGGAAGAAAATGGGCCAATATCGTCAAGAAGAAAGGCGCTCTTGATAAGGCGAAAAGTCAGATTTACACAAAGCTATTATTTGAAGTAACAAAAGCAGTAAAATCAGGTGGCGACGACCCAGGCTCAAACTTTATCCTTAAAATTGCTCTTGATAAGTGTAAGGCAAATAATGTTCCAAAAGATAATATTGATCGTGCCATCAAGAAAGGTCTTGGCGGTGAAGATGATGGATATGAAGAAATCAACTATGAGGGTTATGGGCCAAATGGTGTTGCGGTATTTGTAGAAGCTTCAACAAATAACCCTACTCGTACAATTGCTAACGTAAGAGTTCACTTCAAGAAGGCCGGCGGCTCAATTGGAACAACTGGTACTCTACAATATGTATTTTCTAGAAAGGCGCTTTTTGAGGTTCCAGTTGCAGACCTTGATGAAGATGAATTCACTCTTGAGATGATAGATGCTGGAGCGGAAGATATTGAAGTGGAAGATGGCTACTTTTCAATCACTGGGCCAATGGAAGTATTCGGCTCTATCTCTAAGAAATTAGAAGAGATGGGAATTACTCCAGAAGAAGCGACTCTTGAACAGATTCCACAAACATTCAAAGAAGTTGATGATGAAACGTATTTAACTATAATGAAGATGGTGGATGGCCTTGAAAGTGATGAAGACGTTCTAAAGGTTTACCACAATATAGAATTTGATGAGCGTTTCGAAAGTTTATAATGGATAAAGCAAAACTAACATATACAAATGAACAAGGACGAGAGGTGAAAACCTCTCAGTTCTTAAAAAATCGCGGCTCTTGCTGTAAGACTTCATGTCTTCACTGCCCTTACGGCTTTACCTTAAATAAACACGGTATTCAAAGCCAAGAAATTTCAGCAAATGACATAACGAAGGCCCAGGCCATCGTCGATGCCAACCAACAAGAATCTCTATCTGTTGCCTCTTCTTTAATGGGTGCAGCTTTTGGCGGTAGCAAGCCTAAGAAATTAACAATAACAGAATCAAATTCGTGTGATTTTGCCTTTGTTGAGCTTAAGGGTGAGATTTTTGGCCTTATTGAAAAAGGTGGATTACAGGCCAAGAAGCTCTATCTCAAAGAACAATTTAAAGAGCAAGGTCTCGATCTCGATACAGTAAATTCAGTTATATAGACACTGTTCACTGTTTTTACACGCTCGTCTTTTTTTCAATTTCTCTGTGAAACCTCTGTAATCAATTTATATTGAAGCAGATTAAATGGAGAAAATATGAAGAAGATTACTCTACTTTCAGTAGTGCTCATGGCACTTCTTAGCTCACTGACAACTCAGGCCAGACGAGACGAATCGCCTTTTGAAAGAAGGCAGCGTGAACGTATGGAGGAGCGTCGTAAGCAGAAAGAACTCGAAAAGAGGGCCAATCAAATCAATTGGGGAGCAAATTACCAAGACCTTCTAAACGAGAATTCTCGCTTCTTCAAAAGACTATTTGATCGCTATGAAAATGGAAATATCGTAGGACTTGAGCTCGTTATTGCCTCAAGCTCTTGGTCTAATATTGAAAGTGGCTTTGGCCACACAATGCTACGTTTTGTCGACAATGTAGGAACTGAAGCAGATGACGTTGTTCTAAGCTTCGTTGCAAACGTCGACACTTTAAAGCTTAATTACTTTAAGGGAATTTTTGGTGGCTATCCTGTCTTTCCTCAAGTGAAAAGTCTTCGTATGTTTATGGATGAATACAATAACAAGCAAAGACGAGACCTTGATCGCTACATCATAATTTCTAATGAAGAAATTAGAAGTAATATCATTAGAGAACTTAAAACTCAGTGGGAACAAGTTACTAAGCACAGAATAGAAACTCAAAAATCGGTACTTCAAAATACCCTTGATGAATTAAATAAGTTTTCAACTGAAAAGTATGGCCAAGGTAATTATGGAATCCTTCCACTACGCTCAGGTACAGGTTCGGTATTTGCCCTAACACCCGTTCCAAATAATCTGACTTCAACATTTAAGACAACTGTCGAAGAAGTTTTTCCTGTTAAATATGAACTACCTGAAAGTAGTGAATTAGGAGACTACACTTTCTTCTCTAATAATTGCGCTGGAGCACTTGTTAATTTTCTAAAGCAAGTTGGTTATCCATATCATAAGAAGATGGGCTTTAAAGGACGTATTCCTCTCGCTCTTCCAGATTATTTGCAAAGGGCCTTAATTAACCCATACCCAATTATTAAGATTCACTCTCTAAGAGAGCTTAAAGATAAAGTAGCTAATATTCTTGAATTAAAAGATGAGACATATCTGCAATACGATATCGACACAGCTCAAGTAAAGAAACTACAGAAAAAACTTAGCCTTAATGAGTTTAGAAAACTTAATGAAATCGCAACACTTGATTTAGAAGCTTTCAAGTATTATGCATCTCAAATTCAAGAAACGAAGGCCATTTCATTTGACGAGCTTCATGGCATTACTAAAGCACCAGATGCACTTTATGAAATATGCAATAACTCTAAATGTGAACAAGATGTGATTAAAGGACTAGAAGAGTTTTACGGGACAGGTAGCTTTTCTAAGATCAAAGAGATTAATAAAGAGAAGTCTCTAAAGTCCATCACAAGATGGAAGCGAGATCACGACACAAAAAGAAGAGAGAGGGTCATCACTCGCCCTTACAAAGGTTTATTAGTTAATAAGAAAATATTAGATCATCAAAAGAGATTCTACCTACTCGATTCGAGGTGGTAGAAATAGGAGAATTCAATGAGAAAGATTATGCTTTTAACATGTCTAATTTCTATTTTAATGGGATTTAGTACAAGAGCATCATGCCTTGAAATTTATCAAGAAAATCATCGTGCGCCTGACTATCAACAATTAGGGGCCGTCGTTGGGATTTCTTCTACGATTTCAGGTGTCACAGTAGCTGGTGGAGAGATTGCTCTAGGTTTATCAACGACAAGTGCAGTGGGTATTCTTCATCCCGATAGTGCTCTTAGTGATCTTACAATTTCTAAGTCAATCAAAGGCGCAGCTTCTTCAACTGTTGATACACTTTTTTATGGTGCCTCAAGTACATCTGCGGCCATGGGAATCATTAAAGACAGAGATTATAGAAAGCAAATTAAGCTTATCCAAGCTTCTGAGCTTGCTCCAAAGCTTATTAGTGGCGACATTATCGAAATGACAGGAATGATCAATGATACACGTCCTCTAGATAAGAGAGTTTCAGTTAATGAAGTTGCAAATGAAATTCAACTAGCAAATGAAAGAATGGAATTCTGTCTCGATAGTGAAAATCTTATGACAGTAGATCAAATACAAAAATATATTGGTGAACAACTATAAAGGAGAAAACAATGAAAAAATCGTTAATTGCCCTTGGACTACTATGTTCAGTAGCAGCTTCAACGCAAGCATCTTGTCTTGAGCTATACAAAGAAAGAAATAATGCTCCAACAGACAAGGCCCTTGCAACTGGTGCGGCCCTAAGTACAACTGGTGTGGCCGTGATCTATGGTGGTGTTGAGCTCGCTTCAACAACAATCGCTGCAGGTACTGCGCTTCTAGAAGATTCAGGAAATATCATTATCGACCTAATCGCTCTTGATATTATTGAGGATGGACTTTCATCTTCAACTCATGCTGTTTACCACGGATCATCTAGTACACTAGCTGCAACTGGTGTTATTGATGACAGTAAGAGAAACTTTAGAGGACAAATTGAATTAATCCAAGATGCACAACTTTCACCAAAAGTGACAGGATCAACTCTAGCTGAGTTTACAGAAGATCTAAATGATAGAAGATCTTCAAATGATAAAGTTACTGCTGAGCAAGTTGCTGACGAAATCCGCGTAGCTGATGCTCGTGGTGAATTCTGTATGGACGTTGATGATATGATGTCGATGTCAGAAATCCGTAACTACATCAATAATCAACTTTAATAAGTGTTTAAATAATAGGCCCTCTTCTAGGGCCTATTGTTTAAGTTCTAAACACTATCCTCCCCTAAACTCCTCAAATCACATAACCTAATTGGCACTATCATTGCATTAAATATAAAGACTAACTAAATTAGGAGAGAGAAATGAAAAACGTCTACTGCTTGGGACTTCTTACCATTCTATTCTTAAATACAAACACGTATGCGCAAAATCTACGTGGGAAGATTTATGATAAAGATGGCAAGGCCAGAGCAATTGTAAAAGTAGACGGCCAAGACCAAGACCTCTCACTAGAGCTCGATAAGCGCTATGACAGGTATATGGATAAAGTTCTTAAGAACTCTCCAGATTATGTCTTTGAATTTGACGGTGAAATTTCAGGAGACAAGTTAGTAATTGATAAAATGCCAAGAGTTGTCGCTGATCTTGAAGATCGTATCGGTGTTCTAACAAGAGCAAAAGATGGCAACTATTATATCGATGATCAACGTGTTGAGTTTGGTCGTTCTAAAAAGATTTACGGAAGTGAGTTTGATTATATCTCACGCCACTACTTTAAAAATAAGAAAGTTCACACTCAGGGACATATGCAAGATGATACCTTCATTATCAATGCAATTATTCCAGCGGATCTTTTTACTGTTGGAGAGAACCCATATCCAGCAAGTGAAAAATTTAATAAGAATCCCCTAAAGTATATTTTGAATGAGATGCCAAAGAATAAGAACTCACAATCTAAGGTGCCTTTTAGAGGTACAATCAGATATCGTGATAATTACGAAGCAACTCCAGGTGATCATGTCTTTATCGTAACTCTAAGCGGACGCCAAGGAGATGAACCAGGAGCGGCAGCAGGACATTTTGCAATAGGTATGGGTGAAGTTCAAAATGATCTATCGATAAAAGGTGAAACATTTAACTTTTACTTTAAAGGTGAAAAAGAAGTTCTAGCAAGTAATACTGATCTAGTAAGTTACTATGGCCACTTAATTCAAGGTCAAGTTAACTATAGGCCAACTTATACTCTTATTGGATACGCACGCTCAAAAGAAGATATGCTTAAGGTTAGAGATATATTTGAAGAGCAACTACACCGAGTGCGTACAGAAGTAGGACTTGAAATTACTCCTTTCTATAATTGTACAACAACATCAAATGATACAATGAGAACAATTGGGATTAAGGGAGCACATGAATTTGCGATTAGTAATATCCTTGATTACCAAACATATTTACCAATGAGCTCAAAAGCACCAAAAGATGGAACAAATGCATCAACTCTATCTCAGCTACGTTATATCTTAAAGAGAGATACTGAGCATTATGTACCAAGAAAAGCATTTGAATCGTTTGCTAAGGCAATGGTTTATCAAAGTAAAAGACTAAAGCTTAAAAGAACTGATTATATTTTCTTACCACAAACACCTTCACAGAGACCGACTGGTGGGATCTCTTATGATGAAGTTCTATCAGAAGGAAAGAAAATTATCGATTTCAAAGAAGAGAGACTTCTTAGACTTGAAAAAGAAGAGAATGCTCGTATGACATTAAAAGATCCAAATGCGACCGCACAACAATTAGAAGAGGCCAAGTCAATTCTAGCAAATGCTCCGACTAAAGAAGAGGATCAAAAACAAATTAACGAACTACTATACAGAATAGATTAAAATTAACTTTCTCCTAAACTCCTATCCTGAGAAGATAGGGTTTAGGAGTTTTCATGACTAAGCCCTTAATACTCATTCTACTACTGGCCCCATTTTTCTCATACGCAGAGTGGAGTACTCATCGTTTCTCTCTAGGTCTAGGATACACATATCATGACACGACAATACAGGTTGGAAAGAAATCCTTAGGTGCACTCATATTGAGTACCGAAGACACACTAGGACTTGATGACACCCAATCTTCGATTCGCTTAAATTATGAATGGCGATTTAGTCAGAACAAGAGGCACTCAATAACGACAGGCTGGTATAGTCAGCATAGGAGTGGAAGAAGAATTCTTGATCAAGATATAAAATACTTCGATAAGAATAATAACGAAGTAGTCATTAGCGCAGGAACTTCAGTAGAAACAATCTTAAATTTTGACATCGTTCGACTCGCCTATTCTTACGCCTTTTTCCTAGATGATCGCATTAATATTTCTACCGGAATAGGTTTCTATATTATGCCCCTTGAATTTGGCATTGGTGAAACAGGCACAACCAAGACTGAGAGTGACTTTATAGCACCACTACCTACTCTACAACTCAAGTCAGAAGTTAAGATTACCCCTAAATGGACCCTTTCAAATGAATTTAATATCTTCTACATACAAATCGGAGATTATACCGGAAGTGTAATTGCAACAAGCCTCTTTGTTGACTATCAATTCTATAAATCATTCTCTATTGGACTTGGTTTTGAAGCTTTCAAGTTAAAAGTCGATATGTCAGAAAGCTCCGATGTCTTTGATGCAGAGGTTGGTGGAGAGCTCAATTTTGGAAATAATTCACTAATTGCTAGGATGCGCTACGAATTATAGGGGCCTGGTAGATTTTTAAGTAAAGCTCAATCCAATTTAATAAATCTTTTCTCTTTTTATTAAAAAGTGCAATTTGGTCCTGGCTTAGTGTTTTTGAAAATTTATCAAAGAACTTAAAGAAAGACTTATTTTGTTTTAAAACTTCTTTTAATGGAACAATATCTTGAAAATTCTTTTTAAGGTAATCCTGATATGCTTTTTGATCTTGTAAATTTAGCGCCGAAATAAATTCATTATGCCAGCTTCGGTTCTCAACACGATCTTTTTGATATTCAAGAGCAAATTCATTGACGAGTTTAATTTGATTTTCTGAGAGCTTCCCAAATACATTCTCAAGGCGTTTCACACCCCTTTGCTCATAACTCTCCTCATAGTCCTTACGGTCTTCGACTCTCTTTTTTACAAGCTTCTGTCTTTGTTCAAAACTAAGTCCTGACAACACTTCCACAGATATTATATTTACTTTCTTCATGATAAGAGAATACGGAGAATAACCTTTCACAATAGCTGCTTTTAATGAGTCATTTTGAATTTCATAGTCTTTAATAATTGCCTTTAACTCGAGAACTTCTTTATGATGTTCAAAGAAGGCATTAGTCACTTTAACTCTTAATTCTTTTTCTTGTTCATCATCTAAAGAAAGATAGTCATCAATCTTCTCGCTTAAGAAATCAGGAGCCTTTTTTAAAATAACTTCACGATAACTACAACTAGCAAGGGAGAGAATAAGTAATAATGAGAGAAACTTAACAACTATTTTGGACACTCAACTTCCTTCCATTTAGAATCATTTGTATAACGAAATGTCGGAGCATTTTCAATATCGACTTGCTTCAGCCAAACATCCCATCCCCATTGTCGCATAACTTGGTAAATTTCTGGATACTCCTTACTTGTTAAACAAGTATTAGGTTTCCTTCTGACAACAAATTCAGAACAGCTCAATATAAATAGGAAGATAATAAATAACTTCATTTAAAACCACTTCTCAACTTGAAAGATAAAATCTAAATAAGAATTATCAGCAACGTAAAGGTCACTATTATCAACTTGAAGATCATAGCGATCGATTCTCTGATTAACTTTAAAAGTTAATATTCCAATTCTATTCTCATATTTTAGATAATCAAACTTAAGAAAATAGTTTTGTTGAGTTGATTTCTCAACATTAACGTTTTGAGTCTGACCTGAAAGCGAAAAAGTATCAGCAGATAAAAATGAAATTCCAAGACTTGCTTTCAAGTGCTTTGAAAGATCAATTTGTGCTTGAAATCCTATTGCAACTTGATAACTATCTTCGGCCTTTAAGCTCTCATTTCCAAATTCAAATTGATTTAATCCACCATTGTAAAAAATGGCCCCGACATAACTAAGTAGATAGAAAGTATTAAAATCAATTCCTGCAATGGCACTTACTTGATAGTAATCTTGTCCATCAAAGGGGCTAACAGTTTTACTAAGTGGTGTTTTCCCGGAGTTTGTTGCTCCCCATACGACTTTAGTACTCAAGTCGAAGAAAACCTCATTTAAGTCGATAAAGCGATATCTAAGCTCTATGGCAGGATCGTAAATTCCAAAAGGGCTCTGCTCAGGAGTTTCTTCATCCAACTCATTTTCAAGATGCGTTTCAAAATCAGCAATTTCAGCATGAGTACTAAAAGCAGCTAAGAACTTATCTGAAAAAGCATAACGATACTCAAGTCCGGCAACAAGAACAGAGCGGTCAACTTCAAAAAACTCTTCAACTCCTGCACTACGATTATCAAACTCCATCTCGTCAATAGACCAATAGAGTGAATAAGTTAAAACACTCTCTCCCTTTTGAGGAAAACGATAAAGGTAATCCAATCTATTTTCAGCGAATGTAGAAATTGTCAGGAAAAAGATTAAGAAATATCTCATAACATCATCCCAAAGCTTAGAGCGTAGCGTTCATTGATTATATCAATTGCTGGCGCTACGACAATCTTACTCTTTTCATTAAAGCGATAATTACCACGATTATCAAAGTGGAAGTCATACATTAAATAACTTGTAAGCCCGCCAATGAATGCCCCCATAGAGACATCTTTAAAACTGTGTTTCTTTGCATCAATACGACTCCAACCAATATATGAAGCATAGACAAGAGGAAGTGAAGCAACCAGGTAATTTCGATAAAATCTTTCACTATTAAAGATATCCCTACTCATCCACATTCCAACAGCAAAAGCATGAGTGGTATGGCCACTAGGAAAAGAAAGATAGTTTGAACTATCAGGTCTTTCTTTATTGGCCGTATACTTGATACCAAAAGTTATTCCTTGAGAAATAAGCAACGACTCCGTAAAAACAAATGCTTTCTCTAGAGCATACTCATCGCTACCAAGTAAGTAGTAACCATACATACCAACCGTTAATAACTCAGGTCCATGATTACCTAACTCATACAACCACTTTGGGACAGATAGATCATCTTCATTATAATCAAAGTCTCCTCCCTCAAATTCTGTTTTTACAAAAGATGGAGAGATGATTGAGTAAGTAATGAGCTCTAAAGCAAAGAAGGCCGACATAAAGCGAATTTGAATAGGAGAAATATCCCACTTAGATTTTCTAATATGCTCGGATGGTGCAACGAAAGCACTTGTGCTGAAGCTAATGAATATACAAAGAATAAATGCTTTTAACATCTATTAATGAAAACAAAAAACAGCTAATTCGTCTATTTATTTTACTTTTAGAACGATAAATAAAGAAAGAGTACTGCAGATTAAAAACCCTAATGCAATTGGCGTTACATCACCACTATACATCTGACCAATTACCCCACCTATTGTCGCAGAAATGATAATCTGCACGGAGCTAACAACCGAATTTGCAGTTCCCGCAATATGTCCCATTGGCTCCAATGCTAAAGCAATGAAATTTCCAAAAAGAAGACCAAAGCTGAAAAGGCTTAATAGTAAAAAGCCATAAAAAAGGAAAAATGGAGGAAGTCCTCCAGTAAAGAATAAAATAATATTAAACGTAATTGCGATAAAAGAAATTGTCGTTAGAGCTAGGCGACATAATTTTTTCATTCCAAACTCTTCCACAAGTCTAGAATTTAAAAATGAAGAAAGACCGATAAATGAAGCCAGTACACCAAAGGCCAATGGGAAGTCCTCACCTAGTCCATACTTAATTTGTAGAATCTGCTGAGAAGTATTTAGATAACCAATAAAAGCACCAAAAACTAGACCAGAAGCAAGAGTATAACTAATTGTTATAGGATGGCTTAAAGTTTCAATGGCAGCATCTTTAATCTTCTTATAAGAAAGAGGGCGTCGATACTCTTCGTGTAAAGTTTCTTCTTGTCTCACAGTAAACCAAGCTAGGCACAGAACTGCAAGAACAAGCATAATAAGGAAGATATCACGCCATCCACCAAAACTTAAAATAACTTGTCCAATAGTTGGAGCAAGGGCCGGAACAAGAACAAAGATAATCATAATTAACGACATCGTCTTGGCCATTAGCTTTCCGCTAAAGCGATCTCTAACCATTGCTGTTGAAATAATTTTAGCTGATGCCGCTCCTAAGCCCTGAGTAAAGCGTCCAACTAACATCATTGTAAAAGTATGAGCATTTAAAGAAATAAGTCCACCAACAAAGAAGATCGCTATACCAATATACATTGCAGGCTTTCTTCCAATGGCATCAGAGATTGGACCAAAAAAGAGTTGACCAACACCCATGCCCAAGAAAATGAAGGAAATAATCATCTGGTTATCATTAGGGTTTTGAACTCCTAAACTCTGACCAATAAGATTAAGCGCCGGCAACATCGCATCAATTGATAATGCTGCAAATGACATAAGTGCTGCCATCAGAGTTATAAATTCACGACGACCAATTTTTTTTCCAACTTCTTCTACTGATAAATCCACTAGCTTAAATGTCCCATTTTTCCTGATTGATAATCTTCAAAAGCTTGAATGATCTCTTCTCTTGTATTCATGACAAAAGGGCCATGTGAAAAGACAGGCTCATCAATAGGCTCACCATTTAAGATCAATAGCTCTGCGCCTACATTACTTGATAACTCAACCTCTTGGCCATCTCTTTCAAAGATCACTAATTGGTGTTCGTTAACTTGATTACCATTTATTGCAACACTTCCTTTTCGAATAAGAACAAGTAAGTTTGTTTTATCATCTAATGAAAGTAGGAAGTTAGAATCTTTTTGCATTTTCGTTTGAATAAGATTTATTGGTGTAAAGGTCTGACAAGGCCCTACTTTATCCGCATATTTTCCTGAAACTAATTTTAATTCAACACCTTCACTAGGATTGATTACAGGGAACTTCTCCCCCTTTACCCCCTGATAGCGTGGAGCTGTCATCTTATCTTTCTTAGGAAGATTTACCCACATTTGAACCATCTCAAATAATCCACCTTCCCTTGCAAATTTTTGTGAATGAAATTCTTCATGTACAACACCACTTGCTGCAGTCATCCACTGGACATCTCCACTGCCAATGATACCGCCGCCACCAGCAGAGTCGCGATGTTCAATTTCACCTTCAAAGGCAAAAGTTACAGTTTCAAAACCGCGGTGCGGGTGCTCACCCACTCCTCTTTTTGTTTGCGTTGGTGAAAACTTTTTAGGAGCAGCAAAGTCCATCATTAAAAATGGAGTTGTGTAATAGTAAATATCAAAACCTGGGTGAAACATTGTGTGAACATGAAATCCATTTCCTACCCAATGTTTTTGCGGAGGATTTAAAATATATTTAATAGCTTTTTGTTTCATTTAATTATCCTTAAAAAATTTCACTTGGCCCTAAAGCGACAATACGATATGGATTTAAATCATCGTGGCTATAGAAGTAGTGTCTTTTGATATGTTCAATATTAGTAGTCTCTTTAATACCTTCGATTGAATAAAGGTCTCTCACATAGCGAGAAAGATTCTTATAATCTTTGATTCTCTTTAGGTTGCACTTGAAATGAGTTACGTAAACACAATCAAAGCGTAAAAGAGTTGGCACTAACCTAAGGTCAGCTTCTGTTAACCTGTCACCTAGTAAGTATTTTTGGCCTTCAAGTATTTCTTCGACTCGATCAAGAGATGTAAATAACTTCGTCACAGCTGATTCATAAGCTTCTTGAGTTTTTGCAAAGCCACTACGGTAGACACCATTGTTGATATTGCTATATATAAATTCATTTAACTCATCAATTTTATCTGCTAAATCTTCAGGATAAAAATCTTCATGATTACCAGTAAGTTCATTAAACTCAGAATTAAAAATTCTAATAATTTCTGATGACTCATTATTAACAATCGTTTGTGTTTTCTTGTCCCATAGGATTGGTACTGTCACAGTTGTGCTTACCTTAGGATCCGCTTTTAAGTAAATTTCTTGAAGATAGTTTAAGCCGTATAGATCATCCCCTGTTGCACCAGCGATTGACTTATCAAAAGTCCATCCCATCTCTAACATATCAGGAGAAACGACACTTACACTAATATGAGACTCAAGTGATTTTAACTTGCGATAGATAAGAGTACGATGGGCCCAAGGACAAGCATAGCTAACATATAAGTGATAGCGCCCACTTTCAGGTTGATACTTTGAGTGATTGCTACTTATTGTGTCTCTAAACGAGCGTGGTACGCGATCATATGCCCCACTTTCGTCACTTGTGATGACCGAAGACTTGACCCATTTTCCATCGACTAAACGTCCCATTACTAAACCTTTGTTTGATTATTAACGGGTATAGAATAACGAACAAATGGATCGATTAAAAGATCATTTACCAGATCAACTTGTTCTAACTTTAGATCATTTAGTATTTAGCTGGCCACAGGCCGCAAGGACATCATCACCTTTAGTGGTACGAACCATCGTCGGGATTTTGAATTCTTCCAGGATTAATTTGAAATCCTGAACACTTTGAAGCTCTGGCCTCTTATATTTTGTGCCAGGGAATTCATTGAAAGGAATGAGATTTATTAAAGCACGTCGATCTCTAAGAAGCTCACCTAAGGCCTTCGCATCTTCATTTCCATCGTTTAAATCTTTAATTATCAAATACTCATATGTAACAAATTGCTTATAACGAAGAGGTATACCATCAATGTAATCAAGTACTTCTTTAAGAGGATACTTTCTATTAATTGGAATTAGCTCGTCACGTATTTCATCAAATGGTGAATGTAGGGAAAGTGCTAAATTAACTCCAGGTATCTCATCTTTCCATCTTTTTAGTCCTGGGATATAGCCACTTGTCGAGATCGTTATCTTTTGATGGCCAATCGAAGTTCCATATTGAGAAGTAAAAATATCACAGGCCTTCTTTACTTCATCAAAATTATGTAATGGCTCGCCTTGTCCCATAAAAACGATATTAAGAATTCTCTCTTCACCTGGGCGATGATCTCTTAGCCAATGCCAGGCAGCTAGAAATTGACCAATAATCTCACTAGCTGAAAGATTTCTTTTTAGCCCTTGCGTACCAGTGAAACAAAAAGAACACTTCATGGCACAACCAACTTGAGAAGAGAGGCAAATTGAATACTTCTTATTAAAAGGAATTAAAACACTTTCTACTTTAGAACCATCTGATAATTCAAAAAGAAATTTTACCGTTTTATCGTCTGCCTGCTGAACTTTTACAGGACGAGGTAAATTAAAGTTAAAATTAGCATCAATAAAAGACATCGTACTCTTAGCAATATCAGTGATTGAATTGCTGTAATGATTTTTTCTTTTATAATACCAATTATATAGTAGATTAGCGGCCGATATATTGAGCCCATTTTGCTCTAGTAACTGCTGTAACTCATTGAATGTAAGTTGATAAAATGACTGCTTCACCAAGTCACATTATAAGAATTAACACATATAGTCCATGCTAAAGAATCAAAAGGGGTCAATTATGAAAGTTTTATTAATCAGCTTATTTTCAATTCTTACTTTTTCCCAAGAACTTGGCCTAGGTGTCGGAACCAAGTCCCCTAATATAGAGATTAAAAATATTGAAGGTACGGAAATAATTCTAGATGATAGCGACAAGAAAACGGTACTTGTTTTTTATCGTGGTTCTTGGTGTCCATATTGCATGAAACAACTTCAAAGTATTCAAACAGAAGTTATGCCAAAACTTGATAAGAGCTCTAAGCTAGTGGCCATTAGTGTGGATAAGAAGATAATTGCTCATAAAATGAAAAAGAAATATCAATACACTTTTGACATTGTCTCAGATCCTAAAGCGAGTCTTCTCTTGGCCTTTAATATTGTTAACAAACTCGACGACAAGCTTGTTCAAAAATATAAGCAGTCTTATAAAATTGATATTGAGGGAGACTCAGGCCAGACACATCACATGGTTGCTCACCCTGCAGTTTTTGTCATAAGAAATGGTAAGATCACTTATCAAGATATACACAAAGAATATAAAGATCGTACAAAGAATGATGATATTTTAGCAGCGCTAGAATAAGGCTTACTTTGTATAAAATGTTGCACGCTTTTGCTCAATGAGAACAAATTGTTTGCCCTCAAAAACAGCAAGGCCATGATAATTACCTTTAGGTAATTTTATAGAGCCAGAGAATGCATCTAGCTCATTATCGAGAATAAGTATTTCACTACTATTTGGATCTAGGCCATATAAAATTGAGTCAATAACCTTAAGGCTTGAGATAACTGGGCCTAGATCATTATCATCAATGAAGATTTCTTTTTCACTATTCAAAAGAAAATCTGCACTAGAAAATCTAGTTGCAATAACTTTATTATTCTTTTCATTGGGTATTGAAACGATAACGAGTTCTTGAGTTTTCTTATCATATGCTAAACAGCGAATATAAGAGTATTTCGAGCGAACACTTGAAAGACGTCCTCGATATTTCTCAGAAATTCCATTTGTTCCCTCTAAAAAACCTGCATAGTGATCAACAATTTTCGCTCCCTCATCAATACGGATGACAACATATGACTTATTATATCCTGTAACCATAAGACGACGTGGGCCAATGAAGCTTATACCAACAAGAGTTTTTATGTCGATACTATAAAGAGGATCTATTCGTACGTAGTAGAGAATACTTTTTAATTTATCATCTAAGATATAAATAAAATATTGATCTGTAACAATGGCAAAAAGCTTTGACTCACTATTATAATCGATATCTCTAATCCCACCCCTAATCTCACTAGGAAGACTAACCTCCTTAACCTTCATTAATTCATCACCACTTTGAAACATTGCAATCTTTCGCCTTTCATCATGCTTAAAGTAAGGTTTATCAATTGAGTAGTTTCCCCTTAAGCTAAATGGTTTTAATAGGCCACTCCAATTCTTAGTCGACCAATGCCAGTTTTTAGGAACCCAAGAAAATCTCACGGGATCACTATGTCCAATGAATGGTGGAGGACCAACTTGGGTAAATGCTTGTACCGAATTAAAAAATAAAATAATGAAATAAGAGATAAATGCCAATGATTGAAACTTACTAAGATAGCGAACTTCTCCGTCTTCATTATCAACTAAATTATTACCAAAGAATATAAGTATAATTGAGAGAATTAATAAAATTGACCAGCATATAACAACACCCCACGTATATGTGTGGAGTCCAAATATTTCTAAAGAAAATCCCTGACCAAGATCTCTTAAGAAGTGACCTCCTGTATGCCTTAAGGTCATGAAGATTCCAATCGTACAATACAGAATTAATAAACCAAGATACTTTGGTCTAAGGCCATAGCGCATAATAAAGAGAGTTGTTAATGTAACAAAAATAAGGATTGCTCTTTCCTGCCAACAGAGAATACAAGGATTATCACCTAAACCAAACCCTAGAATGAGACATGCGATTCCAACAGGTAGAATAATCAGGGCCATTGATGCCAGGGCCACGATATTATAGAAACGTTCTGATTTATTTGTCATGGACACCTCTAGTAGTTACCAGGCGGAAGAATCATCGATTTTGTTGCAACAAACCAAATTAAGAACATTAAGAATGTAGCACTATAAAGAAACTTTTCTGCTTGCCTTTGATTTTGAGGCTTCTTCCATACTAGAAAACCGGCAATTATTAACAGTACCATTTCTAAAAATTCCATACAGACTCCTTCTATCAGCTTATTTCGGCTTGTGTTTAATTTAAGCTAAGTTAAATTCCCTTAATTTTAGCTTTGCAGTAAAATAGAAAGATAACAAAAGGAGTTGTTATGAATAGTCTTAAGCTAATTTTCTTAATACTAATTTCTAGTGTGACATTGGCAAAATTTGGATCAAAATCTCAACCTCTCTATCATTGTGTGAATTATGATGAGCAATCAAAAGTTACTGATGCGATGATATATGAATCACAATACGGAAGAGGGCCAATCTTTCATGAAATTGAAGTTTATGTTGAAGATACTAATCAAAACAAGGAATTCTCATACCGTAAAAAAGTTAACTATATTCCAAAATATGATGCCAAAGTTGAGTCTTTCACAACTGGAAGTTTCAGAATAAGACTTGATCATGTCGTAGGTGGTATCGATGGAAATATTTGGGCCTTTGTCCGTATTCCAGAATATGATATTCATTCATTTGATTGGTCATGTAAGGCAGTAGAGGGACAATAAATGTCCCTCTTCAAAAATTAAACTTTTTTAACTTGAGTTGCACAAGGTCCACGTTTACCTTCCCCAAGCATATAAGTAACTTTATCATTATTGTTTAACTTATTGCCAGTTTCAACAGCAGAGATATGAACAAATAAGTCCCCTTCCCCACTATCTGGTTTAATAAACCCAAAACCCTTTGTTTCATTAAAAAACTTAACTTTACCTGTTTGCTCTGTATTCATATTCTTCCCTATTTTTTCCAAGACCGACAATCAGTTGCCGGGAACTAAATTAACAATAGAAAAGTTATCGCCAAAACATTGAGATTTGAGAATTTAAAATAGGTTAAGTTTTTCAAATCAAAAGATTACTTGGACATATTGCATAAACAATCGTGATAGTCGTTTTTAATGGAAATAAATGAGAGAAAATAAAAAAGTCGCACTAAATTAAGTGCGACTCATTTTAAATTTTATCAAAAATGGTAGGAACACTATTGGAACAATAGTAAAGACCACCACGATAATTGCTCCAGCAGGAAGATCAAAGAAGTAACTGAGGGCCATTCCAAGTAAGCTCAAAATTAAGCCAATCCCCCAACCGATAAACAGCTGTGATCGAATACGTTGAGAGAGTAATGTACTGATCAATGCAGGGACAACAAGAAATGAGAAAACAAGTAGAATACCAGCTATTCCAACAGATGAGGTAATTACAACACCAAACAACGAAAAGAAAATAAAATCCCAAAATGCAGAACTATTATCTTTATCTAAAGTTGACCTAAGAATTTGTTTTCTAAAAATATAGTGAATTGTAGCAACAATACTATAAATAGCACCTGTCTTTATAACATCTGCCCAAGTTACCCAGAGGATCTTACCAATGAGTATTTCTTTAATATGTTCTGCACCATGGGCCATCATGTTAACAACGAGAATAACAGCGGAAGAAGCGAAAGCATAAACAAGAGCGATTAACACTTCTTGCGAGATATACTTTTCAAACTTCTTGGCCCAAGCAAAGTAAGCTGCGGCCACAAAAGTGAAACCTAAAGAAACAAAGTAATTAAGGCCACTATGGTGATCGAGATGAAGGAGTAAAGCTACTGTTGAGCCTAGGCTTGCCACTTGTGCTAAGGAGAGATCAACGAAGATAACTCCTCTTCTTAAGACATGTAATCCTAGATAGCAGTGTATCCCTACAAGAATTAAACACATGACAAATGGTGCAGCTAAAAAAGAAATAACTTCCATTAATCCTCCAGTGCTAGAGCGAGGCTCTCATAAAGAGAGAAAATATCTTTCACTTGTGAGCTACCGTCAACAGCAACTGCGACATTGTTGATTTTTACATTTTTGATACTCTTACTAATTCTTTTAGCGACACTATCATCGAAGTAATTTTCAACTAAGATATGACGAATTCCTTCTTTTTTCATCTGTTCAATAACACTGATAATGTGTGAAGCAGTTGGAGGAATTCCTGGCTTAGGTTCAAGAACATTTTGAACTTGAATTCCAAATTCATCTAAAAAATAAGTTAGCGTACGGTGAAACGTTATAATCTTAGTTCCTTTCTTAATCTTGGCGCTAAGATCTTTTATCAATTCTTTAGTGCGTTTTTCATATGCTATGTAATTATTTTCGTAAGCCTGCCTATTACTTTCATCTAACTTAATGAATCGATCACGAACTCCCTTCGCAACTTCAAGGGCCTTACTCGGTGAAAGCATAAAGTGAGGATTTCCTTCCGGATGAACATCACCATGAGCACGCGTTAGCTTCCCCTTAACCTCATCTGTTAGTTTCACAAGAGCGTATGCTTCAAGTCTTCCTTCTTGTCCGATACGAACTTTTGGATTGCGACTTCCTCTAACAACAAGCGGGAGCCAACCGACTTCAAGGCCCGCACCGATACTAATTAACAGATCGGCCTTAGCTACTTTAAAAGTATAGCTAGGTTTTGCTTCTAGGAAGTGAGGATCTTGAGTACCTTTAGCAAGAGAGTGTACACTCACACTCTCTCCACCAATTTTTTTTGCAATATCTGCTAAATTTGTCGTCGTTGTTACAATTCTCAATTGAGCGTAAGAGCTCATACCTAGAACAAGTAACAACCCTATAAGAATTGACTTCATTTTAGCGACCTAGTACTGGTGTGCCGGGTGGGCACCGATACTAAAGCTTAACTGAAGACTTACTCTTTTTTCAGGACGATCTTCACCATCATGAATTTCATCGTATTGCATTCTTACAGCTGAGAATTCAGTAGGAACAAATGCTAAAAGTGCAGTATATGCATTTTGATCTGCAATTGACTCATCCTTAGCAACACCTAGGAATTCATATTGTGCTTGAGCAAACCAGCGTGGTGCAAATTGATAACGTAAGAATGTCGAATAACCACCATTTTTAACTTCGTTTGTTCCCTGAACATCTTTGTGGATAAACTCAGTTGACCAAACAAATGACGAATACTTACCTTTTTTAACTGGACGCCATTTTAATGTTAAGTCTGTTCCTAGGACAGTTGACTTCTCAGCTTGTTCTTCAAAATAAAGACCTGAAAGACCCCACTCTAGAGTTAGTGACTCAGATAAATCCCAAAGGTTTTTTAGGTTAGCGACTGTGGTGATCGAGTGTGGATCTTCAACAAATAATTCTTCATTTGTTGGCTGAAGAAACTGAACAGTTAAATCACTATACCATGGCAGTGGCGCTAGATATGATACACTTACACCAACTTCATTTAGTCCTTCTTCTCCAAACATATACTCTTGAACAAGACCACGGTAAATGAATGGCTGAGCGTGAGTATGTACCATATTGTACTTACCAAATTGGGCATAGAACTTCCCTAACTTTACTGTAAAATCAGGAATTGAAATTGTTTCAGCAAATACTTCTTCAGGCTCAAATGCATAACCATGCTCTTCCTCGCCACCCTCTTCATGATGTTCCTTGTGAACAGCAAAAGTCGCCTCAGCTCTAAAGTATGCATCAACATCTGCACTAAACTGAAGCTCTGCTTCTTGTAGAGAAAATCCATCGTGATCATTATCACGAGACGAGTTTTTATAGATAGTTAAAGCATTTAAACCGATGGCAGGATTAAACCCATTGCCTCTTGAATTGTCAGAAAGAGATTGCGCAAAAGTGTTTGAGCCTAGTAATAAAATAGAAATATAAAATAAGTTTTTCAAAATAAACCTCATTGAAAATTAATTAATTAAATTTAAAAAATAAAAAGTGAATGTAATTTAATTAACAATGAGTTGGTGGCCCACGAGGAGCTGTTTGAATAGATAGAGATTGTAATGTGTGACCGACTAGGGTCTGATAACGATCTGTAACGAGAAAAAGAAAACTTGCTTCAAGTTCTTCAGAGAAATCAGAATTACTAGCATCATATTTGAATTGAGAAACTTTAATACAGAAATGGCAAGCTTGATCTAACTTACTAGTCTCATGCTCATTTTCATGGAAATGGATGCTTGCTGTAAGAAAGCTTACAAGAAAGGTTGCCGCAAATATGAATCTAAAAAATTTCTGCATTAGCTCAATACTAGCAATACTAAATTTAAATTGTCTCGTTTTTTTTTAACAAGACAATCTATTTAGATACTTAACATCTGTCCAATAAAGAGATTACTCGATCGAAGAGAGTTTCTCTTTCTTATTTCGTATGTAGTCGTATTATAGAGTTTGGCAATACGTGTTAAGTTATCACCCTTTTTAACACGATAGCGAAATACTCTTACACCTCTAGTGATATCTAACTTTTGCCCTACGTAGATACTATTGCCATGAATTCCATTTAAGCGTCTTAAGTAAGATACGCTTAGGCCCGAGCGACTTGCAATCTTTCCTAGATAATCATTCTTTTTCACAAAGTAGAATCTCTTCCCAACAACACTCTTATACTCATTTGCTCTTAGGGCAAGTTTTTGACCTGGATAAATTCGGCTGCTTCTTAAATTATTAATTCGCTTAAGCCTGTTAAGTGAAATTTTGTAACGACGAGAGATCTTTGTTAATGAGTCCCCTCTTTTAACTCGATAGTGAGTTGGAAAGGAATTAAGTTTTCCCCATTGACGGTTACTTGCCAATTTCTGTTGAATTTCTTCTATATTCTCATAATCCTTACGAGGCATCCAAATCGCATATTGCTTAATCCAATTAGGTGTACGCTTATGTTTAAGGGCGGGATTAATTTTTTCAATTTCACTGCGATCAATATTAAAATGTTTTGCAACATCTTTAATGTGCACGCCCCCAGGAACCTCCACTAATTTTAAATCAGGGTAAGTCGGAGATTGTGCAATCGTCTCTTCGTCAAAGCCAAATTGAGCAAGATTTTCACCAACGTAGGCTGCTGCCAAAAACTTAGGGACATAATTTCTCGTTTCTCTTGGAAGTAGTTTTCGATCTGCAAGTTCCCAAAAATTACGTGTTCTCCCCTTCATAATGGCACGTAAAACTCGAAGCTCCCCACAATTATAAGCTGCAATTGCAAGTTCCCAAGAATTAAAAACGGTATATAGATCTTTCAGATACTTCGTTGCGGCCTCTGTACTATGAACAGGGTCTCTTCTTTCATCAACAACACGGTTAACAGCTAGTCCATATCTCTTTCCCGTGGCCTTAATAAATTGCCATGGCCCAACGGCCCCAGCATGAGACAGTGCAGTTTTGTTATAGCCACTTTCAATTAGAGGTAGGTAATATAATTGATATGGAAGCTCTTCTTCTTCAAGTACTGTTTGAATAACTTCTTTGTAATACATTCCCTTTTTAATAAATTGTTCAAAACGAGCACGATCTTTTACTGCAAAATAATTTATCCATTTTTGGACACGTTCATTTTGATAGAGCTCCATCTCATGCTTAATTGTATCTTCATCTTGATAAGAGATCGTATTGCTTCCAGCAACAGCAGGTGTAATATTCTCTTTCTCTGAAGAAACACATGAGAACAAAGTGAATAAGAGTGTAAAAATAGAGAAGAACTTAATTGAATTTAAAAGAGTATTTTTTTTCATATAAAAATTCTAAGGGAATTTTCACGAAATAAAATATGATCAAACACAAATTAGTTTTATCCTAATTCAATAAATCATCTGAAACATCAGACACTTCAATCTGTAAATCCACATCTTCATAACGGTCAGGAACATTCGATAATTTTGACTGAAAGAGTTCTTGTAGCTTACGAATAGAAATAAGGCCTTCATCTGATTTCTTCCAAATAGCATAGAGAGACATTTTAAGAGGCTCTCCAAGATTAAATGTTTTGAGTCCGAGGTATTCTTCAAGCGGATTCTTAGGCAAGAACATCACACAACGTCCTCTCAAACACAACTTATGAACAAAGTCGATATGATCGCTATAGACCTTCTCTTTAGGTATGACACCATTCTTTCTTAAGTGTTGGTAAATAACACGATTTAGATTCTTATCCCAATTACTCTCTGCAAATGGAATATTTACAAGTAGATCCTTTTCATCCTTAAACTTGTCATAAAGTTCTGTTGAGCAACAGAAGACAATTTCGAATGAACCTATTTCAGCAACATTTAGACTTTTTCTCTTAGGTTTTCGAAGAGAGATTCCCCAATCGATATTTCCTCGTAAAATATTATCCACAAGAACTTCATGGTCGGCCTGGCGTATTGTGTTAACTGTTCCATATTTCGTATAAAGATCCCAGTATTGAGATGCAAACTCAGTAGCAAGATCATATGAAATAGTCTCTTCAATACCAATTGAAACAGGATAACCACCAACAACATCTTCTGAGAAGTGTTCAAGTAACTTACTCCCCTCTTCAAAAATGCCTTTTGTTCTTTCGAATAATTGTAGGCCTTCAGGTGTTAGAGATAGCCCCTTTGAGCTGCGATTAAATAGCTTCATATTGAATTTATTTTCAAGACGCTTTAATTGTTCACTAAGTGTTGGTGATGAAGTACCTATGATTTCGGCACCTTTTTTTAAAGATTGAACTTTGGCGACTTCATAAAAACAATAGAGATGATTCCAATTAATATCTTTTAGTTTTTCCAAGTTTATTCCTCGATTCATTTAGCTTTGCTCCTTACCTTAACAAGACGATCATCAATTAGCAAAAACCGAACTACCTAGTCGCGCTAAGTACCTAGGAGTCGGAAGAAAGGGGGAAAAATTGGTCTAAAATGAAAATGATCATCTTTAAAACCTGTTCAAATAAGTTACTTATTATATTTAAAATCATATCAACCTCTAAATTATTAACTCTTAATATTGAGTTTATGAAACTCAATCCCTGCACTTTGAAGCTCAATATAGAGCTGTGTGCGCATATCATTTCTTAACTCCCAAGCATCACTTGGATTATCGGCCCAAGCAGCTAACCAACACTCAATAGCATCCTTATCTAATTTCATGACCCACATCGTTGGCTCTTCAACATCGCTGAAGTATTCCGATCTTTTTGCAACCTTGTGAGCTATTTCCTTTACCAACTTCAAGTCGACATTTGGCGCAACGAAAAATTCAACGTGTGTCCAAACATAATGATCATTCATTGTAAAATTCTGGATTTCTTTCTGGAGTAACTTTGAATTCGGAATTACTAATCTAATCCAATTCCATTTTTTTATTACTGAATAAGTCAATCCAATCTCTTCAATTAGCCCATAATGTCCATCGATCGTAACGGTATCTCCTATCTTGATTGATTTAAAAAAAGAGATAATGACACCTGCAAAGAGATTTTCTAGAAAAGGCCTTAAAGAAAAACCAGCAATCACAGATACAATGGCAGCGATAATTGAAACGTAGACTGTTGGAATTTCACCTAAGTACGGAATTGAAACAAATAGAGACCATAAAATAAAAAATAAAACTGGCAGTGCTTTCATCATAAATGAGAAGCGACCTTCTATGCCCTCAGCACCATGAGACTTTAATTCTTTTTCTTGATCGTCAACAGGTGAATCTGTTTCAACTGCATCAGAAATATCTCTTTTGCGAATATTTTTGAGCTTTCTTTTTTGCACTCTTTTAATATTAAAAAGAGAAAGAAAGTACCCTCCTAAAAATAGGAGGGTAACCGTAATTGGGTATAAATAATCGACCAAGGAGTTAGCTATTGGCTTCATTTACAAGCTTTGAATTTTTCATTCGATTATCAACAACCTTATTACTAGAAACGATTTCATTTAATGGTGTGTTTGAAAGAACAAAGTATGTGATTAGTCCTGCCATGATACCTGGGGCAACTTCATAGATAGTCGCACCGTAACCAAGATTCATCCAAACGATTGTCACGACTCCACCAACAATAACCATAGAAATAGCAGTTATTTCAGATACCTTCTTACCAATTGCATAGATAAAAAGGAGTGGGCCAAAGCAAGCAGCTAGTATTGACCAAGAAAGAAGAACCAACTCAAACACATTCTTGCTTCCAAAAAGGGCAACACAAAGAGCAATAATTGTCGTACCTGCTGTTGCTAGCTTTGTTAGATAAATATTATCTGATTTTTTAGGTAAAATATCTCTCGTAAAAGCTGCAGAACAACTAAGTACCTGAGAGTCGGCCGTCGACATTGTTGCAGCAAAAATACCTGCAAGGACAACACCAATCAGTAACTCAGGTAGAAGTTTTTGACTCATTAAAGGTAGTGCGAGTTCAGCATCAAAATTTGCTGAGCTTGGTAAGAGAAGTCTTGCAGTTAGACCAACACCAATTGTTAAAATTGTAAAAGCAATAAACCATGCATAGTAATACAATTTAGTCTTTGCCATATTCTTAGTATCATCAATTGTCATAAATCTAATCATGATATGTGGTTGTCCAATAACACCAAAACCAGCAAATACCCAACCTAATATAAATAAACCGATTCCCGTTCCACCTGGTACATTAAGTCCAGTTGGAGTGAAACTCAAAAACCCAGGAGATACAGCATCTAGTTTTGTCACATATGAATTAAATCCACCAACTTCATTGATTCCAACAAAGAAAAGTAGCCCCATTGCAATAATCATGACAAATGATTGAGCTGCATCTGTCCAAATTGATGCGCGAATCCCACCTGATAGACAGTAAGCAAAAACAATGACTGCACCGATAATAGCACCAGTACTATAATCCCATCCAAAGAGAACGTGTAAGGCCTTAGACCCTGCCTTGAATTGAGCAGCAGCATAAACACCTAAAAATAAGATAGTAATGATACCGACTAACAATCTAAGTTTCTTAAAACTTGTTCCACGTTGCCAACGAGAAAGAACACCCCCAAAGCTTAATAGGTTTTCTTTTTCAGTAACATCTCTTAGCTTCTTGTGAACAAAGAAACTCATGACCATATCACCAACAATCCAACCAATCATTACCCAAGAAGATTGAAGTCCACTCGTATAGGTATAGCCAATAAGGCCAATAAACATATATCCACTATTATTTGTTGCCACAGCAGATAAAGCTGCAAGCCATGGTGGTGTGGAATGTCCTGCTAATAAATAGTCAGAATTATTTTTCTTACTTTTTAAACTTGAAGAAACTCCAATCAAAACAAAGAGGAGTAAAAAAAAGAGGAAACTGTAAACAATCATTTAACAATCCTTTTTTTGGCACAGCTATCCGTTCACTTAAAGAATACAAAGCGCTAGCGAACAAGATGAGCTCTTGCTTATTAATAAAATACTAAATTAAAAACTTATTCATTAGAGTATCGAGAGGCAATTCTCTTCATCTTCAATTAGGCTTCGACGAAGGAAAGATGTCTCTCTTAGCGCCTTACCATGCCCCTCTTCACAAATAGAAGTCTTCTTTTGTACTTTAGTTTTGCGGGACTGTTTCTTATCAACGATACTATAACTTACTAATTGTACTAATTTTTCAGATTTCTTATTGTTCATTTAATTACCTTAACATTGTCTAGATTCATTAAGAATTGATTAATTTACTAATTAGGTTATCCCTAAGACTCACGTAGTTGGGCCGAGCGAAGGATCGCTTTATCAATTCCCATCCTCACAAATGCATCGACACCATTATCCTTAAAACTTTCAATCGCCTCTATCGTAACGCCCCTTTTAGACGTTACTTTCCTGATTAATTCATCTAGTTCACTCTCGCAATTAATCAATGCACTCTTTGCACTTCCTCGAAATAATTGGCTAACGATTGCTCTGGATTCAACTGATCCTAATCCCCAATCCTTCAAAGAGTCTTCTAGAGTATTCATAAAATAATAAACAAAGGCCGGGCCAGATGCCGAAACAATGGTTACCTGATCAAAGAGTTCCTCGGTACTCATTTTTAAAATTAAAGAGCTATCAGAGAGAAGCATTTTAATAAAATCAAGTTCATCTACTTCCACATTCTTCGAAGAACTAAGAAGACAGATTCCTTCAGAGTATTCCATAGGTAAACTTGGCATCAATCTGATTACCTTTGTCGTATTTAAGAGCCTACAAATCTTTTCTTGATCGATTCCGGCCATGATAGAAATGATAACTTTCTTTGAAAGGTCCATACTCTTTAGAGACTTTGCTAATTCTTCAAATTGTTGAGGTTTACAGCCAATCAAGAAATAGTCTGCATCACAAGCTTCTTCTAAATCAACAATTGCCTTTCCCTCTACTTCTTTAGCTAGTTCAACTGCTCGAGTGTGACTTGGCGTATAAGTGAGAAATTCATTTTTTACTTTTTGGCCTCTATACATTGCACGAACAACTGCGCTGGCCATATTTCCGCAACCAATTACTGCAATTTTCTTCATCACTACTCTCCTTGCTCTATTAAATTATGATCTGACTTGTCCATCACCGACGACAACATAGCGAGAAGTCGTCATTTGTTCGACACCCATTGGCCCATAAGCATGTAGTTTCGTTGTTGAGATTCCAAGTTCAGCACCAAGGCCTAGTTGAGCACCGTCGTTAAAACGAGTTGAGGCATTAACCATGACACAACTTGCATCAACGCTTTTTAAGAACTTAAGACAATTGTCTTCATTAGTTGAAATAATACATTCTGAGTGATTACTTCCATACTCTCCAATATGCTCAATAGCATCATCAAGAGAAGAAACTGTTTTGATTGATAAAATATTATCTAAATATTCTGTCGCCCAGTCTTCAGAAGTTGCTTTAATGAATGAACCTTTTGTCTGTTTTGCAAATTCTTCATCAACTCTTAATTCACATCCTTTTGCCAAAAGTCTTTTCGCAATTTTTTCATTTACTTTAGGAAGAATGTCTTTATGAATTAGTAGTGTTTCAATTGCATTACATACACCGGTTCTTTGTGTTTTTGCATTCTCTACTAATGTCACGGCCTTCTCAATATCAGCTTCGCTATCAATATACATATGACAAAGGCCCTGGTAATGAGCAATGACTGGCATTTTGGCATTTTCAAAAACATGATTAATTAGGCCATGTCCACCACGTGGTATAACAACATCAATCTCTTCTTTAAGACTTAGTAAATCATTTAAAACTTCGCGATTATCTGATGCTAAAACTTCAACGACACTCTTATCAACATATTTCGATATCGCCTCCTGAATGATCTGTCCTAGAACCTCATTTGAATGCTTGGCCTCTTTTCCACCTTTTAAGATGATGGCATTTGAAGATTTAAGCGCCAAGGCAGCGCAATCAACAACAACATTTGGTCGACTTTCAAAAATCATTAGGATCACCCCTAGTGGAACCCTCTGACGCTTTATCTTTAAACCGAGATCATTAGTAAATTCGTTATAAAAAGTACCAACGATTTCAGGTTGTTCCTTAATCGTTTTAACTCCAGAGATAATGTCATCAATTCTTTCATTAGAGAGCTTTAGGCGATCAACCATTGCTTTAGAAAGATCATTTTTAAAAGCAGCATCTAAATCAAGTTGATTCTTTTGTAGAATTAACTCACGATTTTTATCAAGGGCCCTAATAAGATCATCAAAAATCATTTCTTTTGTTTCACTACTCAATTGTAGTAATTCTCTTGACGCCTTCTTTACTGTACTAGCTAATTTTTTCATCAATTATTTCCTTTTCTAAAATTAAGTTTATTGTATGGACAACCTCGATTGATGTTCGAAAACCAATAACTTCTTCGATTTCATCACTATGGCGTCCCATAATTTGTTCAACTTCACAGTGGCCATACTCACAAACCCCGGAAGCAAAAACTTCTCCATCACAAAGAATATCAACACAGTCCCCTTTATAAAATTGGCCAAAAACATCAATAATCCCTTTTGGTAAGAGTGACTTATTTTCATTAAGAGCTTCGAATGCACCTCGATCAACTTCAATATAACAATTTGGTTTTTTCATTGAGAGCAGCCATGCTTTGCGCTCTTCTGGGTCATAGGCATTTTTAGGTGCAAAGTAGGTTCCTATGTCTTTAGTGAGTGGATCTAAAATTAGGCGCTCATTTTCCATTGAACTAATAATCGCCTTTATACCTATAGGAGTAATTTTTGTGATGGCGTGAACTTTTGATTCCATTCCACCTTTTCCTACAGCAGTCTTTCCTTGATAATCCACGTCCTCAAGAACATCACTTCCAAATGGAACAATAGCGATTCTCTTTGCATCACTAAAAGCAGGATCTTTATCATATAGGCCATTTGTTGAAGTGATCATAAGCAATGCATCGGCATTAATCATCTGAGCAGTTTGCGCAGCAAGGTGATCATTGTCTCCTAAGGCAATTTCGGTAAAAGAGATCGTGTCATTTTCGTTAAGAATAGGCGTAATATTATTTTTCAAAAGTACATTTATACTTTGCTTTGCATGTAGGTTGCGCTTTCTATTTCTAAAGTCATCATGGGTTAGAAGAATTTGTGAACATATTTTTTGATTCTCTTCAAATAGTCTTGAGTATGTATTGATAAGCTTTGGCTGCCCCACGGCACTTGCAGAGTGCTGAAGATCAATTTGACCTCTTCTTGGTAAGTGCTCCTTAAGAAAAGACTTCCCCACACTAACTGCACCAGAGCTTACTAGGACGATTTCGATCCCTTCATCAATTAGCTCACATATATCCTCTACTATTTTTCTAACCTTCCTTGTATCTAATTTTCCGCTGTCTTTTGTAATAACGTTACTTCCAACTTTTACAACAAGGCGCTTCACACCCTGTAGTTCTTTACGAAGTCTCATTCCTTCCCCTTATCTTGTTTAAAAACAACATGACATAAATTCCAATAAACCAAAAGTGAGACATTTCAAGATTAGGGATAACCGAACAAGCAAGTCTCTGACTAGAGTAGTCAACATATACTAGTATATTGTTTAGAGCTCTTAAAAATTTAATAAAAATTACAAAATATTCCCTACAGAATTAGGGATTGAGATTATAATATTTCCATTAACTTATGCTTTAGAAAATACAATTTGGAGAGAACTTGAAAAGAAGAATTGAAGTTATTAAGCCTGATAATTTTGAACAAGAGAATCACTTTTATCCGAAGGCCTTGAACTCACAACTACACCCTCTAGTGAGTCACTTTTTTAATTTAGATCACGAAAGAATTATCAAAAGATATAGTCATTTAAATCCACAAATTTGTACTGACACGTTGAGAGATATTCTATCTTATGAAAGTAAGCACTTCTTCTGGGGTGGCTCTGACTTATTTTATGTAACAACTCAAGCAGGTAATCGCCGCATGGTAGTTCTTGAAACAAACTCTTGCCCTTCAGGACAGAAGTCGATGCCACCAAGAACAGATGCAGATGAGCACAGAGGTTATAAATTTCTAATCGAAAACTCATTCATACCAGCACTAAAGAAAAGAAAGAAGAAACTCCCACCCGGAGCACTAGCTGTTATCTATGATAAGAACTACATGGAAACATCGGGATATGCTTCAACTATTGCAGACCTGACAGGAGAAGAAGTTTATCTCGTTCCTCACTTCAATGGTGAAGAACAAATGGCCGATTTTGAAAACGGAGTTCTTCACATCACTCTTGAAACAGGAGAAAGAATTCCTATTCGTGCGGCTTTTAGATATGTAACTCAAAAGCCATGGAATAGAATTCCAACGACAACGAAGACCTTCATCTTTAACTCGACTCTTGTTTGTCTTTCAGGTGGACGCAATAAGCTTCTCGCAAATAAAGCCTACGAACTCTATAACTCACAAATTGCAGAATCAGGTTTAAAAATCAATATGCCTGAAACAATTAAGGATGTTAATAAATTAGAAATTCCTTTATGGGTTCAAAAGTTTGGTGGAAAAGCAGTTATTAAAATTCCTTATTCAAATGCTGGCCAAGGTGTATTTACAATCACAAACCAAGATGAGCTAGATGCCTTCATGCAAATGGATTATCCATATGACCAATTTATCGTTCAAAGTTTAATTGGTCACTATGAGTGGAGTTCAACAAGTGAGTATGGGAAATTCTTCCATATTGGGACGGTTCCAAATAAGAAAGGAAATATTTATATCGCCGATCTAAGACTTATGGTCTACTCTTCACCTAAAGGCTTTATGCCATGTGCAGTTTATGCTCGTCGAGCGAGTAAACCTCTTGAAGCAACATACCCAAAAAATAGTTGGGAAGTTCTAGGAACAAACTTATCAGTAAAGAAAGGTGAAAACCTATGGGACTCTGACACATCAAGACTAATGCTAATGGATCAAAAAGATTTTAATTCACTAGGAATTGGTACTGACGATCTAATTGAGGCCTACATACAAACAATTCTAACAATTGTGGCCATTGATAAGATGGCAGAACAACTTATAAGTAAGAAAGGGACTTTCAGAACAAAACTTTTTAGAAGTTTAGATAATGATAACTCTCTCTTTAACGAGATCATGATCTCATAGCATAGGAAGTACAATGGGTGGAATACAAGTCATTAAGACCACTGAAGAAATTGATTTAAACTCTTTTGCAAAAGGTGAAGTACACCGTTTACAAATACACCTTTCAGATAACGCACTAGGAGTACCTTGGCGCGTGCCGATCATTATTATGAAAGGAATTGAGGATGGGCCAGTTGTTGGGATTACAGCAGCTGTTCACGGAAATGAACTAAATGGTATCTCAACAATTTTTAAAGTTATTGAAGAGATTGATCCGAAGAACTTGAAAGGAACTCTCATCATGGTTCCTATTAGTAACGTACCTGGTTACCTTACAAATCAGCGTCGCTTTATTGATAATGTTGACTTAAATCGTATTATGCCAGGTAAACTTACTGGGAACCCTAGTAATGTTTATGCTTACTACTTCACTCAAAAAATTGTTTCGAAGTTTGACTACCTACTCGATCTTCATACAGCAAGTCATGGCCGTGTGAACAGTCTTTACTTAAGGGCCGATCTTGAAAAAGAAGAAACAAGAACCCTGGCCTTCTTGCAAAACCCACAAATTATTGTTCAAAAATATGATGAAGAAGGAACACTAAGAGCATGGGCAAATGAACAAGGTATTCATGCTATTACTGTTGAAATCGGTAATCCAAATGCTTTCCAACATGCTCTAATTGATGAAACTCTCGATGGAATTAAGAACACACTTCGCTACTTCTCTATGATTGAAGGCGATGTGAAAGATATGATTACTGATGCAACAATTTGTGACCATTCTTACTGGATTTATTCAACAAAAGGTGGAATTGTTGATGTCCTTCCAAAACTTACTCATCGAGTGCAAAAAGGCGAAGTCATCGCAAAAGTTTA
Source organism: Halobacteriovorax sp. RT-1-1 (assembly GCF_047085455.1). Lineage (NCBI taxonomy): Bacteria > Pseudomonadati > Bdellovibrionota > Bacteriovoracia > Bacteriovoracales > Halobacteriovoraceae > Halobacteriovorax > Halobacteriovorax sp. RT-1-1. Next base: position 767,193 of record NZ_JBKIXZ010000002.1, on the reverse strand, counting down.
CGATGTCTTTGGACAAGTTAAAGAAGTCATTTGTGCTGACCGTTCTGGAGTTGTTATTGGAAAGAATGTTAGACCTAACTGCGAGGCCGGACAACGTATTGTGCACCTTGGAGTAGACCTAAAAGAAGCATTACCGGAAGAAATTCCTGGCCACGATGATTTTGAAATTTCAGAGAAATAAAAAAAACCAAGGGGGATTCAATCCCCCTTTTTTTATAAATTCACATTAAGTGTTAGTCCAACATTTGTGCGATCGGCACGAATATCTTCTGCAATGAAGCGAATATTAGGTGCAATTGAGATATCGCGATTAAAGAAGTATGTAGCTGCAATAGTTTGTTGAAGAACGCGCTTTTCAAGTTTACTCTCACGTCTTAGTGTATAGCGAGAGAAGATATCTGAAATAAGTCTTAAAGAAATATTGCGCTTCAAGTACATTTCAGTTGATAAACTTATCTGATACTCTCTTTCTCTTTGATATGGAAGAAGCGAGATATCAAAACCCATATACTTTGTCGTCGACTTATCAAAGAAGTACTGAGTCAAAGTGGCAGTTGCCGCAATATAAGCGAATTTAGAAATACGGTACGCCATTGCTTGTGAAAAAGCGGCAGCAGAATGATAACCATAATCTTTTTCTGTTCCACGAGTTACATACTGATACTTTAGAAATGAAACATTTTGTAATTCACCAATTGTGTATGTTTTAAAGTATGAAAGAACAGGATTATCAATATCAAGCTCTTGTGAGTTGTCATCAAATTCTTTTTGAATAGAAGCTGTCGATGCCGTGTGGTTTGAATGAAATGGCGTTGCCATATACATTCCAGCTTGAAGAGAAATATTATCTGATTTCGTGAGGCGATATTTAGCACCAAAGACACCAGATATATTTGTCAAAGAAGGATTACCTTCTGCATTCTTAATATTAGGTCTTTCTGCACTTGTTAAGTCATTAATTGCACCACCTTTGTAAGCAAAAGTTGAGTAAAATGACCAACGCTTAAGAGAGCCCGACAAAGTCTTTAAAGTTGGGTTTTCGATAACTTCTTCTTTTGTATTAAAAGATTCGGCCTTTTTTACTTCTGCCTTTGACTCATTTGCCGGGGCAGCAGATATAGTAATTGAAAGTATTGAGAAAAATAGTAACGTTACTAGCTTCATTGTCTCTCCGTTAGTTAAAAAAGCTTAAAAAGCTTTCGCTATTATTTGTAGTTTTGTATTTAGTTTCGCCAACGAGGTCATTAGCAATCATGGCCGAGCGCCAAGACATTAAACTTGTTTGTGGATCTGCTACACCATGGCCATGGCGACTAAAATTCATTGAATAGATCTTCCCGTTTTCAATCGTAGTCTGGATGCTATAATCCTGTCCTACAATTATGCGCCCCTTAGAATCCTTTGTAATCTTATCCGCAATTCCATCCAGAAAACTAGGTAGAACACTTTTAAAACCTGTCGCCAAGATAACAATATCGGCATCGATAAATTCTTCGTTTTGATTAAGTAAATTATCAACGACTAATTTATATGATTCTCCTTGTTTCTCAATCGCCTTAAGCCAGCGCATTGGAGAAATTGTATAATCAGGAAGTTTCTTTAAATAGAATCGGTCAAGATATAGTTCATTATACATTTCTTGTAAGTATTGAGGAGTGTTACCATCACTAGCTAATAGCTGGCTTTGAGTATATGAATCTTTTTGCTCTTGAGATAGAGAGTGAAAATTAAGTACAAATTCAGGTGTAAATATTTCATTTGTAAATGGAGCTTCATCAAGTGGTTGTAAATTATGTCTTCCGCTTAACAAGGTAACCTTCTCTACTTTTCCCCACATTCCATTAAGAGCATTTCTAAATGTTTCGACTCCCGTCTGTCCCCCACCGATAACAACAACTTTCTTACCTTTAAGATCAAGTTTCTTCATTTGCTTAGACTTAGCGTGAAAAAGAGTCTCAGACAGGAATGGCCTTGCACATTCTGGTATATTTTTAGTTGGGCCAGAAGCGACACAAATATTTTTCGTAAAGTAACTCCCACCTTCCTTAATCACCTCAAATTTTTCACCATCGTGCTTTATATCAATTACCTTAGAGTCGAAATCAATATCATCGCAAAGTTGTTTTGAAACCCACTTGCAATAGTCTTGAAACTCATAACGGTTAATCGCCTTACGATCCGTATTTAAGAAGTGATAAAATTGTCCATTTTCAACTAAGTAATTTAGAAAACTAAAGATACTTTTAGGATCAACAGGAGTGACAAGATCCTTTAAGAAAGAAGTTTGCATCATCGCATCACCAAACATCAACTCAGGATGCCAACTAAATTCTGGTTTGTTATCTAAGAATTTACTATTAATTTCACTTAAAGGATTTAAAAGAGCTGCTAAACTCAAATTAAACGGTCCTAAACCGATTCCAACAATGTCATATATATTCTGCATTTAACTACCTCAACTCAACCCTAACTATTTTTAACAAGAGGATTTTTAATATTACTTCCAAGCATTGGTTTAAGCCTTTCCCCTGTTTCGCTGTAACCAGCTACAAAGCGAACAGTATTAACCAATACCTTTTCAAATTCATTTCTTAATAAATTAACCTTACCAACAGGAGAACAATCGACTTGATAGTTTGCTACAACTTCACCAAGTAAGTGATAAAAGTCCTTTTCTTTAAAACCTAGACATTCTTCAACTACTCTCGAGAAGTAGCGTAAGACTGTGATAAAGTGTCCTGTGATAAGATCGTGAATCAAATACTCTGGTGGTAACTTATCAAGCTCAACACCAAAATCAGCTTCGCTATGCTTTGAATCAGATGCCATTCTAAAGTCACCATGAAAGTCTTTAATAATAAGTTTATTAGGCCTTGCACCTTTAAGAGTCAGTATCGTATTTTGTCCGTGAGCAACAAGGCCCAATCCATGTTCTACTTGTAAGTGATAAAGAGGAATGACAACAACTTCAAAGTATTCTTTTAACCATTCCTTAGTACCTAGCCCCGATAATTTAATATATTCACTAACAAGAGATTGGTTATCTTTAGTGAATAATAGTGCCGCTGTAGGAATTGCGAGCTCATCATCAGCAATCTTATTCTCTACACTTTCTCGCCATACACACCCAAGTAATTCCTTATAGCGATATGAGCCTCCGTCGATACGGTTAAACTCAGGTAGCGGACAGCTCATTGCTGCAACTTCTTTTAATATATCGACCTTATCAGCAAGAAAGCTATCTGACTTAATGATGCTCTCAACCTTCTGTGATAAAAGATGACCTTTTGAGATATATTTTTGAGGAATTCCTCTAACACTAGATGTATTTAAAATTGAAATTGCGACTTTTAAGTCAAATTTACTCTCACGAGAATTAGAAGATAAGGTTCTAATAGAAACCTGTGGAGTATATTCTCTTCCCATGACTCCAAGTGGTATAAGCGCATTTTGATAAATTAAGTGTGCAAATTGAACACTTATATATTTACTCCACTGCCAAGGATGTACAGGGATGAAAACAAAATCATCACTATTTGCGCCAGTTTCATGAACTAGCCCTTTAGCAAATTCAACTTCGCTGATCGACAGGGAGTCTTTATAGAGATCATTTAGATTTAATTGTTCTTGATCAAGGCCTAATTCAAGATACTCTTTTTTTATTGCACACCAATGTAGCTTGTAGCTGTTTCGTGTTTCTGGTGCATATTTTAAGAGTTCATCACTTCCCCATCCGAGGCGTCCCTTATTCATAATAATTTTTGGGTGCCCTGAAAGAATTTGATCAATTTTATTAAAATTAAACTGTGCAATCTCATTAAGAGAAAGATTCTCTAGAGAGTGATAATGAAGGATATCTCCATAAATAGTCTGATTACCTTCTTCGATAAATTGTGCCAATGTTTCATCACTCATCTTTGTAAGGTATTGAGTCTCGTAGAAGAAATCTGCCAGAGTAAACTCCACGATAACCTTTTCACCACTTACTTTATGAAAAGTACTTTTATCAATTTGAAGGTTTCCCCATGCACCAATACGGCCATGAAAACTATAATAGATGCTATCATTTATCCTAAAATAAAAACGATCATCAATAAACTCAACATTAAATAGTTCTTCAAACTGAAGTTCTTCAATGGCCTTAATGATTAGGTTTTTATGTAATTCATAGAATAGCTGAGTATTGATCATGATTGAACCTCGCGCAAAAACCTTGTACGATCAGCTTCTAAGAGATTTGATGTTTTATGTGGAAAATCAAAAACTCCTCTATGTTCCCATCCCGGAAGAAGCCTTGCTAAAGTTAAGACCTTCTTATTATCAACACGAGGCTCCCCCCACACCTTTTGAGTTCTTTCATCATCTTCAAATAAGAATTTAGTTAAATGAAAAATTGAATCAAAAACGGCACGAGTACCTAAGAACTTCTCTTCTCCAATTAAAATGTGAATTCCTCTATCATATAGTGAAGCATCACAATAAGGAGCAATCCTATCATCAAAGCTCCAATAAACTTCGAAGTATCCAGCTTGTTCTCCATCGATATCCACAATCATTGGAAGTTGGTATGGAGAATCTTTCAGGCCCTGTACATAAGCTCTTAGTTCCTCTATCGACTTATTCATTTCCCAAAATTCATAAACATACTTCTTATTATGCCATTCATGAAACTTTTCAAGATCTTCATTCAAATCAAATGCACGAAGAGTTATCTCGTGATTATGCTTAGATATTGCACGATAAAGCTCGCCTTCATAGACACGAGGTTTTCTTAGAAGAGTACTAATAGGATTAGGTATTTTATTATATATATCCCAAGGGTTTTCAATTGTATTTTCGTTAATATTGCTTACACAACATCTGAAATTCCCTTTTTGATAGAGAAAGTCACTGTTAATCAAATAATTTAGAAATGTTGATTTATGATGCGCTTTAAAAATAAAATTTCTAAATTGTCCTAAATGAAATAGCTCGGCCTTAGCATCACCATTTGCAAGCGAGATAATGGTATTAAATACTGAGTTGATAATTAAGTAGTATGTATATACTTTGTTAACATCATCAGGTGAAAGAATATTTCCCTTTGTGCCACTAATAAATTCATACTTAGAACCAAATTTTTCCACACTCTTTGTTGTAAATCCAGTCCCCTGACAATCACGGTATATTGTCCCAACAGGTAACCCATCTTTCATTTTCAAGATGATATTTTGCATATGAGCACCTAGAAGAATTCCGTGCTCTTCAGAAAGAGTAATAAACTCCCCTATGACATTTTCAAGAAAGGCTTCAAACCAGTACTTTCTTGCTAAAAAGATATTCCCGCAAGCCTTCTTTGCATTTCCCTCTACTAAGCTTAAAAGATGTGACTTTCCTGTATAAGGATTCTCTTCAGCAAGGCTACCTAGTAGAAAACAATTATCTGTCTCAAAATTTTCACGTAACTGAATTGTCGATTCAATAATAGCATTACCATCTTGTCCCTTAAGAGCAACATAGAATGGTTCATAAAGAATATGAAATTTATCACTAAAGTTTGCGACCCCTTCATTTTTGAATACAGTTTCCATCTGCATTCCACGAATAGCTTCTTCTGGTTGAAGATGCCTTATCGAGTTTGTTAGCTTTACATCCATTGAATACTTAACTAAGAAAGGTGCTCCATATGAATATAGAGATCTAAGGGAAGAAAGTGCATACCAATCATTAACACCACTTGCAACTTCCACTATGCCATTAACTAATTCTTTCTCTTTTAAACGACGCCACTGCCAAGGATGCATTGGAATATAGACGAAAGAGTCATCGATATCTTCTAAATCAAATTGAGCAAGCTTATTCATAGCTGTAGAAACTGCAAATAGCTCTGCATTAGTATGGATTGATTCTTCTCTACACTTTATCCAGATCAACTTAAATCCATTAGAGAATTCAGGTGAATAAAGTTTGAGATCCTCTTCACTCATTCCCTTTTTACATTTAGGATAAGGGTGAAATGGATGTCCAAGAAGCATCTTTTGTTCACTAGTAAGGTAGCTATCAATATTCACTTGTGGATTATATTTAAGAATCAACTCGATATTATCGCGAGAGTTAATTATATTTTCGATAAAAGTAGAATCAACATTAGAAAAATAAGGCACTAAGTGAACAAGCATCTCATCAAAAGTGAGCTTTGTTTTATTGAAGTAAATATCACCAGTATAACGATGCCCACCGAGAGGAGAATATGACTCAAGTTCAAAAACAAGATCACCAATCAATACATCACTATTTTCAACATCAACTTTAACAAGATTATCTTCTGAATAATCTCTTATCATTGAGTTAACTAATGCACGAATACTATATTTATCAGCAAGCTGCCTATAATTTATATTAACCATTAGTCGCTCCGCTTAGTTCTTCGCTCGTATCTGAAGTACTGTATTTGAAACTTATTGAGATCGCCCCTACTACTAAGGCCACAAATAGAAAAAGAATATAATTTGTAAAGTTGTACTTAATAATTACACCTGACATTATCGCTCCAAGAGCGTTGCCTAGGGTTTGATAAAAACTGATCTCACTGGCAACAATCTGCTTTGGAGAACTAGGGTTCAAGTTATAAATATGTCCCATATATAAAATTGGAATAATTGCAGCTCCAAATGAGAATAGAAGGATGAATCCGTAAAGTGTTTCTAAGCTATTTACTCTAGAGAATGAGTAGAAACTAAATAAAAGAGAAACAATTGCCAAAGTAGAGAATATTTTAGAGTTAATAAGTTTTAACTTCTTTAAAATTAACTGTGTAAGAATTATGACAAGAGATGCAAGAGTTAGTAGCCAATAGATAGTAGCTGATTGCTTAATTTGGCCGATTAATATGTCTCCAACCACACTCGTGATACTAGTGTGAAAAAATGAAGTCATAAATGTATAAATCAATGGAATAAAAAGAAGTGGCATTATCAATTGCTTAGTATCAGAATCTTTCTTTCCAGCGATAGTTTGAATTTCGTTGATTCCGCTCTTAAAATCAAATGGAATTGTTAAAAGAAGCATAACGATCAAAACCACTAAGCTCAAATTGAGATTAAATGCGAGAAGTCCACCTAGTACCAATCCAACAAGCCTTCCAGCATTTAGAAAAATAGTTGTTTCAAGAATACCACTATGAGTATCTTTGTATCGGCCAATCTTAACAATTTGAGAAAAAGGAATAATAGAGCTTGCACTCAATGCATAAATAATTCGAGATATAACAAAGAAAATGAGAGACAGCCTAACATTACCAGAAGTAAATGTTGCTAAAAGGGCCAGATTCGACATGAGCAATCCAAACTGAGCAATTCGATAGATAGTCTTGGCCTTAAGTTTAGAAAAAAGTGCGGCCCACTCCTTTGTCATAAAAAGAAAGAAGAAGATCGAAAACCCATAGATAATTATGATTGATGTAATATCAAGATTCGTTACCATAGCAATTTTCGGTATAAGACCAAGAAGTATAGTTTGGGCCGCACCAAAAACAAAACAAAGGCATGAGATGGCCTTAGTAAAATTGTCACTTATTTGAAGTTGAGAACTCAAGAGATACTCTCCTTCTGAATTCTCTTCTTTTTTCTTAGAGAAGAAATAAAAACTATCAAATCACGCCAAGAGAAAACTAAGTAGACTAAAAATAGTGCACTTAAAATCCATTTAAAATCAGAAGTAACAAAGAAAATGACAAAAACAAATAAGCTAGGAAGTAGAATCTCAGTAAACGAAATATTTACATCACTTATTAAATTACCATTATACTGCTCACTCCTTGCTACTAAGTATTTTTTTCTAAATAAGAAAATATAGATTCCACTAATTGGTATAAAAGAAGAAATAAGACCGAAAAGACTCCAAATAATCTTAAGAATGACTCCACCATAATCGCCAAAATGCAGAGGTTCTGAAAGAATGAGAAGTTCTAAGTACCATGGTAACGTTACTGTGCGGTTTAACTTTCCTGTTATTCCATCAATATAAGCGATCTCGTGATGATGACTTTCATTTTCCATCAATACAACAAATTGATTTGGTACTGAGAATTCATTATCAGGAAAAGAAATAAAGTCATATTCTAAATGAGCAAGTTTTGATTCTAGTTCTTTTAAAATTGTTGTGACCGATACATACTTTGCATTTTCGATGACAATTGCATTCTCTTGCTGGGCCTTTACATTTCCTCTTAAAAAGAGACCAATTAATGTACTATTGAATGCTAAGATCGCTCCAGTAAAAGTAACAATAAAAAGCCATGCAAGTGTTTTAACGCCGATTATTTTATGAAGACGCCCAAGCATAATTCGAGAGTTCATTGTTCTTACGTTACGGTAGAACTTATTTGCAATAAAAGCACCACTTAGAAGAGCAACGAGAAAGAACACTCCCATAAGCCCTATTAAAATTTTACCTTTTCCACCTAAGAGTAACTCACGATGTAGCTTTAAGACGAAATCAATAAAGACCGTAGGCTTGACTTGATTTGATGTCAGCACATTACCAGCAAGATCAAATTTTAATCTTGTTGCACCTTTAAACTTTTCAACACCTGGCTCTGTTATTCGTGCTTGAATATCACCATCATCACCTTTAAAAATTGAAAGTACTTTTTTATCTTTGTAAATTTCATTTTCGCGTATGTAATTTTCAATTTTTGAAAGAGAGGATTGATCTGAAACAAAAGCGCTCTGCTGTTCTACCGAATGAACAGGAGATAATTCGTGACGCCAAACGAGAACAACTCCTGTTAAGCCTAACAAGAGAAAGTTAATCGCTAGGACTAAGCCTAGTATACGATGAATTTTTAAAAATTTTCTTACTAATGAACTCATAAAATTAAGTAAAAAGCAGGAACCTTATACTTTCTTACGAAAGAAAGGCCCTGCTTAATATCAAGGATTTTTTATAGTCTTTTATAAACCATAAAATCGATACCAATATGTGTTGCACCTTCGCCGCAAACTTCAGCTGCACCAGTTGCAGGAACCATAATTGTTGCGTGGTGAGGGTGTCCCCAGTATAGGTAATCATTGTTTGCAAGTTGAGCATCAAGAACTGCCTTACCTTCTGAACAATCTGCTGAAGCATCAAACTTAGAGAAAGCTCTTGAATCGACTAGGTCAATTGTAGAAGCTGCGTTGTCTGCAAATAGGATTGAAGAGTATGAACACTCAACACCATCTACATTCTCAAAAGTTGCCTTGATTAGAATATTATCTAGTGTGTAATCAGTTGAAAGCTTTTCAAATTTAACATTCATGTTGTTGTGAGAAGCCGGTGCATTTGTGTAGTCAGTAAATGCTGCACATACATAACCTTTATGCTGTGCAAGCCATCTCTCACCTTCAAGAACAAGGTCAGTGTTTGCGATAGCTGAAACTGATAGTAGTGATAATAAAGCTATAAGTGATTTTTTCATCATGTTTATTCTCCTTTAAGTTTATGAAGAATAAATATCTGAACGAGTTTGAGGTGTCAAACAATAATCTACATATTTAAACAAATGATTGCTAACAAAGACACTTTTTGAAATAAATACATGAAATTTGGTGGAAGTGGCCCTATTTGGAGACATCAACAGGGCCTCTTTGTTAGATTTAGCGAATTGGATCACGCCCTTCGATCTTACTAAGGATGCGAGTTTCGCCAGACTTTTTAAACTTTGATTTAAATGAATTAGAAGAATGAACAACTTCATTCTCTAGGTTACGATGAGAGCTCACCTCTTGTGAATCGTATTTATGTTCACAAAGGGATTCAGCTGTTGCCGAAAGGCTCACCATACTTGCACCAATAATTAGTGTCGTAAATAATGTATGAACTTTCATATCCATCTCCTTTGATGATTAATTATCCGTTAATTAATCTTCGCAAGAAATAGGATTAAAATAAAATACTGAGTCTTTATGGCGCCATAGACATCACCTATTAAACCATGCAATAGACTTAAGTCCATTTTTGACGAGGCCATAATAGCTCTTGATTCGATCATTTTGAAAATGGTGTGTTTCACTAATAAATGAGACTATTTTTTTTCGATTAAATGCCATTGCCCAATCATGTGCACTCATTCCAGAATCATTTATTTCGCAAAGCTTTGCTCCATATTGAATAAGTAATTTTACGATTTTTAAATCACCTTTTAAGCAAGCTAGCATCAATGCAGTATTGCCAAGGCCGTCTTTAGCGATTGGATTTGCTCCAGCGCTAAGTAGTGTATGACAAAAGTCAAAGTGACCACGTTGGGTAGCCTCTAAGAGTGGCGTATAACCTTTTTCATTTTTGACCTCTAAGTTACATTCTTCATTTGTGAGTAAGTAAATACTCAATTCGCCTACATCACCACTTCGTGCCCAATCAAAAATTTTAGTCATAACTTCTCCTGATAGATAATTCTACGGAGAAGTCATCTCGTCTATAAAGTGAAGAAGGGATAAGATTAATTAAGCCCCTTAATTGTTATTTGCCTATTATTTATTGAATTAAGCTATATTGGCGCCATACGCAAAAATCTTTCTTGTTGTATATTAAGATTTTATTAAGAATTTCATTGATCTTTTACATCAGTCTTTAGACAATATTAGTCTATAAAAACATACACATGGAGTGATTATGAAAAAGAACATTGCACTTGCAATCTTGATGCTAGGGCTGGGACTTTCAAACGCGCAAGCAGAAGAAAAGAAAACAACTACTGATAAAAAGGATATCGATGAAGAGATTACAAATGCTCGTATGAGAGCTGAATCTGGATCGAAATCACCACTGAGCATGAGTCTCTCACTTGGTTACAATGGTGGATCTCTTGATGACCCATTTGGTAAAGAAAGACCAAATATTTATGCTGACCCAGAAAACGAAACTGAAACATCGATGAGTGGATCAATCTCTGGTCGTTATAGACTTTCTAAGAATGATTCTATTACAGTTGGTGCTGGTTACTCAGTTCTAACGCCATTTCACCACGCTAAAGGTGACATTTCTAACCCATACATTGGTTACTCTCGTGTTTACACAATCGCAGGTATCCAAACAATTACGTCAGCAGATTTAACTTTTGGTACAAAAGATTCATACAAGAATCAAAATCTAGATCAAATTCTAGGTGTATCTCAGTATATGATGAAAAAATTTGGAGACTCAGGTTGGACTCTTGGTGCAAGTGTTTCAGCAAGCTTTTACTTCTCTGGTGGTCTAGCTGACTCTAAGTACAGAGCTGACTTTCAAGCAAAAACAGGACAACCATTCTTAAAAGACTACCAGACAGAAATGGCAATTGGTCTTTACCCTCAACTTGAATACGTATTCAATGATACTTTCTCATTCAGAACAGTATTTGGTTACTTTAACTACCAAAAATCAAGAGGAAAAGATGCAAAACTTCTTAGAGCTTACGAATACCAATCAGTTGGTGTAGGTATCTCTGTTACTCGTGATATTTACCTTTACCCAAATATCCAATTCCTTGCTGATGACTTCGACAAAGACAAAACAAACTTCGGTTTCTCAGCAACAATTAACTTATTCTAAATTAAAGTTAATATACAGGCCCGGTTATCCGGGCCTTTTTTTTTGCTTAAATTCCAAAATCTCTCTATAATTTTAGTATGGATGTTTTTAAAGGTTTAAAGAATACACATACTGAAATCAAACGAATCAATGGCTATCTCAAAGAAGTTGTTACATTCTTAGATGATACCGGTAAGCCAATTGGTCATGTTATCAATCCACTAATGGTTGAATTAAGACTACGTGATGTCTCACAAATTTTTGTAGGGGCCTTTCTTGTGGCCTCACCATTGTGTTTTACTGAAGAAGTATGGAATCTTAGTGTAAGTTTGAAGTTTGATAATATCTATTATCTACTAGCATCTTCAATTGTTATTGTTACTTGCTTTGTCTACTTTAACTTCTACCGTTTTAAGCTTAAGGGAAATGTCGCAGAGTTTATTAAGAGAATTTTTGCGATTTACTTAATCACAACTTCCAGTGTTGTATTCATTCTATTTTTGATTGATAAATTTCCCGTAATGACCGATCCAATTCTAGCTTTTAAACGCACAGTAATTATTGCATTCCCAAGCATCTTTGGAGCGGCCATCACAGATTATTTGAAGTAATTAGAACTTAGTATCTTTTTGTCCACAGTGTGGCATATTTGATGCATATGGATTGTGAACTTTATCCTGTTTAGATGAGTTTTGTACCCACTTCTTCTTAACCATAGGACATGAGTAAGCATTATACTTCTCACCTACATCATATGTATTAATGATATGAATTAGTGCCATTGAAACTAAGTGGTAACTTTGATTGTTTTCAGCAGTTGTTTTTGAAGCTTGAATTTCAGAAAGCTTTGTTTTTGAAAAAGTTAGAAGCTTCTTAATTTTCTCATCACTAATCTTATCAATTGCTGTTGAAAGCTTCTTTGCAGCTTCCTCAACTTTTGCCCCATCGTATTCAAAGAAGCTTGCATGAAGTGTTTCATTTAATTCGAGAACTTTAACAACTTCTTTTTTTGTGTTTGGTGCCATCTCAATACGGCCAGCAGCAAATAAATTAAAAGCAATCATACTTACAATAATAAATTTATTCATGTGTTTCTCCTTTAAGGTTCTTTTGTTCAAAATATGAATATGTAATAGGAACAACAAATAATGTAATTAACTCAACAAGCATCCCTCCAAGCGTAGGAATGGCCATCGGCTTCATAACTTCGCTTCCTGTACTTGTCGACCACATAATAGGAACTAAGGCCACGACAGTCGTTGTCGTTGTCATAACAAGAGGTCTAATACGTCTAGAACCTGCATTGACGATTACTTCCTTAAGCTCACTCCAATTTCTTGGTTTAATTGTTTTAAACTCTTCTTGCAGATAGGTCATCATAACGACACCATCATCGACAGCAATACCAAATAAGGCAATAAAACCAACCCAAACGGCAACAGACGTATTAAAGCCTCCAATCCAAAGCAGAATTAGACCACCTGCAAATGCGATTGGAACGGCACTAAAAACAATTGCAGCATTACGTAGATTTTTAATCCCAAAATAAATAATGATTAAATTTATAACAAGCGCTAGAGGAACAAGAAGCATCAGTCGATTATTAGATCGTACCTGATTTTCATATTGCCCGGCCCAAACTAAAGAATATCCTTTAGGGAGTTCTACTTTTTCTTCTACCGCCTTCTTAGCTTCTTCCACAAAACCAATTAGATCACGATCTTGAACATTTAAAAGTACAAGTGAGCGCAGCATTCCATCTTCAGATTGAATCATAGCAGGACCAGTTACAACTTCAATCTTAGCAAGCTGTTCTAATGGAATATGCTGACCAAGTGGACTAGGTACAAGTACCTTCTTTAACTCGTCAATACGATCTCTTAGCTCTTTCTTATAACGTACGCGAATTGGAAATCTTTGTCTGCCATCATAAAATTGCCCGATCGTCATACCGCCGACTGCAGTTTGAAGAATTTTATTTATCGTTCCAGTATTAATCCCATAGCGACTTGCGGCCACACGATCAATATCAAATTCAATATAAGGTTTACCTGTGATCTGTTGTGCATAGACCCCACTTGCACCTTTGATGCCCTCAAGAACATGGCCAATTTCTTGTCCAATCTTTTCTAGCTTTTCGAGGTTATCCCCAAAGATTTTCACACCAATTTGCGTTTTAATTCCTGTAGAAATCATGGCGATTCTATTCTCAATTGGAAATAGCCACGCATTTACAAGGCCAGGAACTTGTAGCTGTTGATCAAGCTCAGCCATAATATCGTAAATCGAAGTTCCACTTGGCCACTGATCTTGAGGGATAAGTTTTACAACTGTTTCAAACATTGCAACCGGAGCAGGATCGAGTGCCGTTTCAGCACGCCCTAGTTTTCCTATCGCACTCGCAACAAGAGGATGCTTAACTAGCTCCTTGTCTGTATAGGCCAAAAGTTCTCGTGCCTTTGTCATCCCAACATCAGCAGTAGTTACAGGCATATAAAGAATTTCCCCCTCATTAAGTGAAGGCATAAACTCTTTACCAAGTTGAGAATATGCAATTCCTCCGAGGATGAAAATTAGAGTTGGGAAAATTGCAAAGAACTTTCGATTATCCAGAAGCCAACTAAGCACTGGCTGATAAGTATTAATAATTTTTAAGCTGACAGGGTTTTTCTCTATCGGCTTAAGCTTTCCTTTTAAGAAGAAAACACTTAGGGCCGGAACAAGAATAATAGCAACCACAACAGAGCCAAACATTGCCAGTGTCTTTGCCCAAGCAAGTGGACCAAAGAGTTTCCCTTCACTTCCTTCTAATCCAAATACAGGTAAGAAAGTTACAATTGTTGTGGCAACAGCTGTTAAAATAGCTGGACCAACCTCACGGGCAGCCTTAACTACAATTTCAACACGCTCAGACTTAGAAAGATCTCGATCTTCACTTGCAAGGCTTGAATAGATATTTTCAGTCATGATAATACCCATATCCACCATTGAACCAATAGCAATAACAAGCCCAGATAAACTCATAACATTAGAGTCAATACCAATAAATTTCATGAGAATGAAACTTATACCAACACCAAATGGTAGAGTTAGCGATACTAAGATTGAAGATTTAAAGTGAAGTAAGAATAGTAAAATAACAATAACAGTTATCACAATCTCTTGCGCTAAGGCAGAATAAACTGTTCCAATTGTTCTTTCAATTACCTCTGTTCGGTCGTAGAAAGGACTAAAAATAACGCCTTTTGGAAGTCCGGCCTTAACAATTTCAATTTTCTCTTTTACATTATCAATGACTTCTTTTGGATTTTCTCCAAATCGCATTGTAACGATACCACCAACAGCTTCTGTTCCGTCTTTATCAAGTGCTCCACGACGAAAAGCAGGACCTGTACCAACACTTGCCATGTCTTTAATTCGAATAGGAGACTTATTCTTTACAGCAACGACAACATTTTCAATATCTGTAAGTGACTTGAAGAATCCTTTACCACGAACAATAAATTCACGATCACCATCTTCAATAACTTCTGCTCCAACATCAATATTACTATCTTGAATAGCTTGAATAATAGATGTCAGATGAATGTCATAGGCAATAAGTTTATTAGGATCAACATCGATTTGATACTCTTTAACAAATCCACCAATACTTGCGACTTCACTTACTCCCTCCACACTTTGAAGAAGATAACGAACGTAGAAGTCTTGTAATGTTCTCAACTCTTCTAATGACAACGGCTTTTCATTATCTGAAGCGTTCTCGAGTGTATACATATAAACTTGGCCAAGACCTGTTGCATCCGGTCCCATTGCAGGATTTACGCCTTCAGGTAGTTCATTCTTTGCACTTGTAAGCTTTTCTAAAACACGAGATCTCGACCAGTAAAAATCAACATCATCATTAAAAATGACATAAATCGTAGAGAAACCGAATGCAGAAGTTCCGCGAATATTTTTAACTCCAGGAATTCCCTGAAGAAGAACACTTAAAGGATAAGTAATTTGTTCTTCAATATCCTTAGGTGATCTTCCTGCCCAATTTGTGAAAACAATTTGCTGATTTTCTCCAATATCTGGAATTGCATCAATTCGTGCTGTCGATAAGCTAAAGACAGAAAGTAGTGCAACTAAGATAAAGATTAGTACTACAGTGACACGATTTCGAATGGATAATTCAATAATATTCTTAATCATTAGTATGCCCTTGATGAGGATCAGATGTACTCATATCCTCATATCCACCAAAAAGTTGTGCTTGAGCATCAAGAAGAAAGTTTCCTTCGATAACAACTTGATCCCCATCTTTAAGTCCCTCTTTAACCTCAACATAGCCTTCTGACTCATGCCCCGTTTTAATAACGACTGACTTAAACTCTTTATCACTAACCTTTACCCATGCAACTTTTCTCTTTCCAGTATCAATAACAGCAGATCGTGGAATTACGAGAGGCATTCCCTCTAATTCAAAAGTAATTTGAGCATTTGCAACCATTCCAGGCTTTAGTTTCCCTTCCTCATTTTGAATCGTAGCGCGAACCTTTAATGTTCGAGACTGTTGATCAAGAACAGGGCTAATAAAATCCACCTCACCCTTTGTCGTCTTTCCAGGGATTGCAATAAATTCTAATTCAACAGTTTGACCTAATTGTACTAGGGCAGAATCCTGCTCATAGACATCGAGTTCGACCCAAACATCACTTAGGTTTGAAAGTTCAAAGAAGTTTTGTCCTTCTTTAAAATATGTACCAACTGTAGCACTTCTTTTTTGTACAATTCCTGTAGCAGGCGAATAGATTGTGATCTTATTCGGAACAGCACCAGACTTTGCCCATGCTTCATATTGTTCTTTTTTTATCCCCCACAGCTCAAGTCTTTCCTGACTTTGTAAATAAAGATCACGGAACTCACGTCCTTTATTCTTTAAGTATGTCTTTCGAGCTAGAATGTATTCTTCTCCTGCTGAAATTAATTTTGGACTGTAAATATCAACAACTGGATCACCTGTTTTAACAAAACTTCCTGTTGATTTCACATATACTTTCTCAACACGGCCATCGATTCTTGCCGGTATATTACTTTCCTTTTCTTCTGATTGGAGTACTTGACCTAGAAGTCTAATTTTCTTAGTCATCTTCATTGTCGTTACTGGAAAGTAAGATGGATTAAAATGTTTTAGTTGAGACTTTCTAAGTTTCACACTAGCAACAACTTTAGAAGCATTCTCTTTTTGTGTATTAACTTTAACCATTGGAGACCCATCCATTGGACAGACATCTTCTTTCTCACTTGTTACATCTGGAAAGTCCTTACAACGCCAAAGGTCCTTTTGTGGTTCATTTTGTATCATGGCAGAATGGTCATGATCATCTTCAACTTCAACTTTAGTTAAGTTCATATGACAGATTGGACACTTTCCAGGCTTATCTTCCTTAATCTGTGGGTGCATTGAGCATGTATAATAAGTTTTAACCTTAGATTCACTATGTGTACTAGTTTCCTCTTTCGGCGAACAAGCAACAAATCCTAAAAGTGTTGTGAAAGTAATAATTTTAAGTAATTTATTCATAGAGAGACTCTCCAAGAGTGTATTTATAATCAACTTTAGAAGTTGCTAATTGTGCTTCTAGCATGACTTTTTTTAATAAAATTGTTTGAAGTCGCAATTCACTCTGCAAAAGCTCTACATATGAGCTATTGCCACGACCGTAAGATTTTGAAGTGATTGATCGCGAGTTTTTAGCGAAGTTTACAGACTTCTTAGTAATAATTTGTAACTCCGCTTTTAATTTCTCAATATCATCTTTAATAATATTTAAATCACGATTCTTCTTAAGCTTGTAATCTTCCAATTTCTTGATTGCGGCATAGCGATTTGCAACAGCTGCACCTTTTCCACCACTTTTGTCATCTGAAACCGGAATAGGAAATGTTATTTGTGCTCCAACGAAGTCACCATTCTTATCTATTTCATCTGAACGAAATGTATAACCTAAAGAGACTGTAATATCTGGAATAAAAGCAAGATTAGCTTGTTCAACAGCAAACTCTCCTGCGATCTTTCCTTCTTCGAGGGCCTTAAGACGATTATCTTTTATATCCTCTTTCATAGACTTATCTAATAAACTCCAAGGAACACTTTTGTAATCAAAGCTAGTAGCACGATCTCCAAGTAAGTATTTGAGCTGTGCCTTATTCTGTTTTAATTCGAAAGTCTTATTACTTAGTTCACTTTCAATTTCTGACTTTCTAATTTGAATATCAAGTAGAGCTTGCTGAGTAATGCGTCCATTTGAATAGAGCTTCTTACTTACTTTCAGAATATTATTAATCCATGCTATGTTTTCTTTTAAAATGAATAGCTCGCTTTCAATTTTACGATTTCCAATAACATTTCCCCACAACGCCTTAACCAATGCCTGCTCATAATCTAGTGCCGAATAATTCATCGCTCTTGCTTGAGCATTGACGCTTTCAGATGCCTTTCCATACTTATTTGAAAGGGCAATCTTTTGAGAAATTCCAAGCTCTAGCCCCGTCATTGGAGTTTGGTTATAATCCAATGTTTCAACAGGAAAGTTCTTTGCAGCAACTTTAAACATTGGGTCTCCCCAAGAACTTTTTTGTTTTGAAGATTCAACAAGAGACTTAGCACTCCCTTTAATTGCTTCAACACTATTATGTTTACTCAACTGCCCTACTGCCTGTTTAAAAGAAAAGGCCATTGAGCATGTGGAAATGAAAGTAACTAAAGCTAATTTAAGCATAATAAAACCTACGACTTTGCTGATTTTTTTAAAAGTTCCATAATCTCACTGATTTTCTCTTCAGAATCTTTTTCTGAACCAGACTTTATGGCCTTCATGACACAGCTATTTAGGTGAGATTCTAGAATCACGTGTTCAAGGCCTTTAAGAGCACTTCTAATCGACTTGATCTGAGTCAGAATATCCACACAATACTTACCATCTTCAATCATATTCTTAATTCCACGAACTTGACCTTCAATACGATTAACTCTTGTTAATGTTGATTTGTGATCTGGGTGCTTACTCATATTAATTTCCTTATTCTTAAACTATTTGAAACAACTGAAATACTACTTAGTCCCATGGCAACACTTGCAAGTACTGGAGGCATTGTCGGCCCACCGAAGATAACAAGCACACCAGCGGCAATTGGAATTAGTAATGTATTATAAATCATTGATAAGAAGAGATTTTGCTTGATGATCTTCATTGTCCCTTTAGCAAGTTCAATGAATTCAACTGCCTTGGCTATATCACCTTTAACAATCGTCACATCTGATGCACTAATAGCAACATCAGTTCCAGTTCCCATTGCCATTGAAAGATTTGCCTTTGCGAGAGCTGGCGCATCGTTAATTCCATCACCAATCATAGCAACCTTACGTCCTTCTTTTTGTAGACGCTCAATTTGAGAAGCTTTTCCAAGAGGCAGTGCTCTAGCGATAAAGTGATCAACACCCACTTCTTCACTAACACTTTTTGCAACGATTTCGTTATCACCAGTAATCATCCAAGTCTCAATTCCAAGAGATTTGAAATGATCGATGGCCTCTTTCGCACTAGGCTTAATCTCATCACCTACAATCAGTGTAGCAACATGTTCTTTATTTCGAGCAACAAAGATGAAACTTCCGATCTTATCCGATTCCAAATCAACATCGCGTTTGATTCTTAAATCATCTAAGAGCGACTCGTTTCCAATTTGGTATTCGATATCGTCGATATCAGCGATAATTCCCTTACCTTTTATAACTTCAAAACCATCTGGTTCATTTAAGTTAACACCTTTTTCTTTTGCAAAATTTAAAACGGCCTTTGCAAGAGGGTGCTCTGAAAATTGCTCAATAGAAGCAAGGTGAGCAAGAATTTGTTTTTCATCCTCTCCTTCTTTATAAAGTGAATCAATAACACTTGGGCGTCCAAATGTAATTGTCCCTGTTTTATCAAAGATCACTGTATCAATTTCAACGGCCTTCTCAATCACTTCTCCTCCACCAATAAGGAGACCTTTTAAAGAGGCTCGACCAGTTGAAACAACAACAGCAGTAGGTGTTGCGAGTCCAAGAGCACAAGGACAGGCAATAACAAGAACTGC
This sequence comes from Halobacteriovorax sp. RT-1-1, assembly GCF_047085455.1. Taxonomy (NCBI): domain Bacteria; kingdom Pseudomonadati; phylum Bdellovibrionota; class Bacteriovoracia; order Bacteriovoracales; family Halobacteriovoraceae; genus Halobacteriovorax; species Halobacteriovorax sp. RT-1-1. Next base: position 747,540 of record NZ_JBKIXZ010000002.1, on the reverse strand, counting down.
AATAAAATTAGAAATTGAATTCCCCCATCTTGGCTCTCCTCCATAGAAGTACCAAGCAAGAAAAGTCACAACAGCTATAACAATAACCACTGGAGTGAAGACTCCACTAATTTTATCTGCATATTTTTGAATATTTGGTTTAGAAGACTGGGCCTCTTCAACGAACTTGATAATCTGAGAAAGGAAAGTATCACTACCAACTTTTGTGGCTTTATAATCAATGACATGATCACCATTGATTGTTCCAGCAAAGACTTGCTCCCCCTCTCCTTTAGTGACAGGTAGAGGTTCTCCAGAAATCATCGATTCATCAATAGCACTACTACCTTTAATGATCTTCCCATCAACTGCAAATTTCTCACCAGGACGAACTCTTAAAGTATCCCCAGCCTGAACTTCACTGATAGCAACTTCCACAAATGAGTCACCTTTTAAGATCGTCGCTTTTTTTGCTGACAATTTAAAGAGATCATTAAGGGCCTCTTTCGTTTTCTTCTTCGCTCTTTCTTCAAAGTACTGTCCTAAGAAAACAAATGAAGTAATGAATCCAACGGCTTCAAAATAGACTCTAGTTGTTAAGCCTAGTTCAACGCTTAAATTTGTAAATACTGTGATAAAAACACTATAAAGAAAAGCCGCTGTTGTCCCTAATCCAATAAGGGTATTCATATTGGAGCGACCACTTTTTAGAAATTGTAGAAGTGAGCGTTGGAATTTTAAACCAATCCATGCCCAAATTGGTGTCGTTAAAACTAGCTGAATATACCAATTAGCTTTTTTACTTGGCCATCCTTTAAGTGGTCCCATCTCAAACATAAAGACCGCAATAGCAAGAGTCATCCCAATCACAAACTTATGGAAATTATCCTTTTCAATTGATTTTACAGGAGCTGACTCACTTAGCATCTCTTCTTCGGATTGAATTGTATAACCAAGTTCAACAATTTTATTTTCAATATCATCTAAGACATTCTTATTCTCAAATTCAAAGTGACCACTTTCAATTGCATAATTTACACTTGAAAGTTTAACTCCATCAATTTTTGAAACTTCACTTTCAATAGAAGCTGCACAACTTGCACAGCTCATACCTGAAATTTTTAAGTTTACACTATTTTGTGTTTCCACTCAGTCTCCTAAGCCTCAAGTTTTTTCATGCTTGTTACAGGAAATCCGATTTCCCCTAGCATTGACTTGATTTGCATATTTGAAAAACCTTGCTCTCCACTAACAAGAACTTCTTGGTTTTCGATATCAACATTTATATTTGTCACTCCTGTAAGCTCCTTTAGTTGTTTTTCAACCTTACCTACACATCCCCCACACTTAATTCCACTGACAACAAATTTAACTGTTTTCACTTCATCTCTCCTCTCTAAGAATAACTAAAACCATATACCCCTATAGGGTATATTAAAATATTACGCCTCTCCTAAAAATAAAGCAATTAAAGATTGGTTAATTGACATAGAAATGACAAAGGCCCTAAGAAAAGGGCCCTAAGTAACTGAATTAATTTATATCTAAATAGTTATTTCTGACTCGGTAATTTGGGGCCAACAAAACGATCATCATTATAGACCATATCAACACTTGAAGGGCCTCGTAATTCCTCAACGGTTTTATGGGCCAATAATGCTACGATCATCTCATCTGGTTTCATTTGATTAAAAATATGTCCAATAATTGATTTTCTAAGCTTGTCATCATCTTCACAACAAATAAGCTCTCTAATACTAGGTCCTGCTACTTCATTCGACTTTACCTCTATCACTGTTTCCTCTTGTATGGGGCCGACAAATTCTTGTCCAAACTCCTGAACTTCAAGACAGCGAACTTGTGCAACTTCACCACAGCGAAGTAAATTATCCAATTGCGAGTCCTGTGCGAAACTAATTGACGAATATGCCAGTGCAAAATAGAGAATACCGAATTTAATCAAGATCATGCTTCCTCCTGGCCAACGTACAACATTCAAGTTAGCAAGATGATCAATAATGTATATTGTAACCTTCTTTTGAAAATCAATAAGATAAGATTCTAAGCTACTGAAATCTCAATACTAACGTTAATATGTTAACAATAATTTTTGACTAGTTTTTCGGGCAAAGAGGCATGTCAGGATCTTTCTGACAGAGGTAGGCCTTGAGAATCTCATTCTCTTCTTTTAGAGTTTCAACTTGCTCTTCTAAGGATGCTACTCGACGAGAAATCCCTTCTTGCATAAGATTTAGCATACGCTTATTTTCTTCAATCTGACTTTGCTGCTCTTTTGTCGCATTAATAAGGGCCAAGAAGATTGGATCGTTATCAACTGTTAGATAATCATCAGTTGTCGTTCTAACTGCTTCAGGAATCACTTTTTGAATCTCTTGTGCAATGAAACCAGAGTGCTCCCTTTCGTTTAAAATTCCAAGAGCGTTATCTTCTTTGTAACGATACTTTATTGTATCAATACCCATAATAGCATCTAGGCCGTAGCTAAACTCACCAGTGATATCTTTTAAGCGTGCATCAGAGTATGTGGCCCAAGAACCACCACCTGGTTTTGCGGCCGTTCCGTTAACAACAAGTCTTTCTCCGGCTTCGGCCAATTGAACACTTGCAGACGTACCAATAGCAACCCCACGATAGTGAGTGCTATCACCAACATCTGGTTGAAGATGAAGTGTTGAAAAGTAGCCGCCATACGTGTCCGTTGTAGTATGTCTAGCGAGGATCCACGCCCTTCTTCCGTTTAAATCGCCATTAGTCCCGATCTCAACGGCGTTATTACTATTAGAAAATTTCGCAACAATATTACCTTGTGCAATACTAGTTGGATATGAAGCAGTATTGTCTCCCGCATGAGCGTGCATCGTGGCCGCAGGGTTTGTCGTTCCCACTCCTAGCTTTCTTGACGAACTTAAAGTCATTGCATACATATCATCAAACTGAGAGGTCGCATCTTTTGAACCATCATCATCTGTATCAAAAGTAAAATAGAGCTTGCCTTCATCAAGTCCAAGCCTAAAGTCATCTGCATTAACTGAATTATCTTCTAGAACAAGCCCTGGCCTATAGGCAAAAATTCTAACATCTGATGTATTATTGGCAGCAGTAGCATCTTCAAAAAGCGCCATTGAATTTCCATTATCAGAAACTCGTCTTACTTCAAATTTTGAACTTGGTGTCACTGTTCCGACTCCAACATTTGCAGATTCACTTATATAAAAATCTGGATCAGCATCGCCAAAAGTTGCAGTATTGGCCTTAAGTCCCAGTCCTTTACTTTGACCTGATTGAATAAGTCCTGCACCATTTCCACCATTAAGACTTACATCAAGTCCCATATATAGACCTTGATTATTATCTCTTACAGAAATATATTTATCATTTAAGCTACCATCTCCAAAAAGTGCAACATTACCGTTAGTACCAACATCTAAAGTTGTACGTGGTATCGTTTTTCCAATCCCAACATTACCAATGGCCGGATTTAAAAGAAGGTCATGTACTGCTGCCCCTGAAGATTGAGTTTGAATAATCTTCTTTCCGGCAGAATCGATATAAACATCAAGGTACTCATCATTTGTCCCATCACTATTCTTATCAGCGATTAGTCGAATACCTTCATAATTATCAGCGACTCCACTTTGCTGAATTGAAAGACGAGCAGAAGGAGCAGTCGTTCCCATACCAATCTTTCCTGATGCATGATCCACAACAAGACTCTTACTACCCGCAAGATCTTCTTTTTGCCCCGTAAATATTTTTACATTTCTTAGATTTGCATTTGCTCTAATTTTAAAATTTGAAAGCGGTAAGCTTCCTGTATCCACAGCACCGCTTGATTGGGTAAAAGCACCATTAGGCTTTGTTATCTTCCACGTGATAATATTATTAGTAATATTCACATGACCTTTTAGACCCTTCTGGCCTGAAACATAGGTATGTCCAACATTTCCAAGGACAGTTGAAGCACCAGCGATTGTCTTTCTAATCGTCTGCTCATTATCACTTTCATGTGAAACACGGTAGTAATTATTGCTGTCTAAACCAAATTGAAATGGATCAGAGCCCGTACTATCGAAATCAAATGTAATATTAATTCCAGTGGCCGAAGCACCAGCAGAAAAGTCGTAAGTCGTATTACTCCACTCACTAGCTGCAACAAGAAACATTGGGTCAACTGATTGGACACTTGTTCCCTTAATTGTTCCCACGACATCTAATGTCGTCGCTGGTGTTGTTGTTCCAATCCCTACCTTCCCAACACTCTCTGCAAGGATGACATCACCATCACCTTGTAAAATCATCGAACTTCCTGCACCAGCATCAGAAACATCAAATGTAGCATTCCCACCATCAATTCCAATAACAAGATGCTCATTAGTTCCACCTTGATCTGTATCCGTTAATCTAAATGTTGGAGCAGTTGAAGCGACATTTAATAGTGAACCAGGAGTAGCTGTTCCGATACCTACATTACCTGAGTTATCAACTGTCATCTTAGTTGTGCCACCAGTTTGAAAATTGATCACTCCTGTTCCATTGACATCAGTATCAGCAGAGATTGTATTATCTGCAATATTAGAAGATGATGACGAGTTAACCCCAGTTAGACTTGAACCATCCCCTATAAAAGCTGTTGCTTTTACATTACCGCTAACTTCCAGTTTTTCACTTGGAGTCGTTGTTCCAAGACCGAGATTACCTGCTTTTGTATAATAAAGACTTCCACGAATTCGAGAGTACTCTTTAACATTTAAAACGGCTGTTAAGTCAACATCGTCTTCATTGATAAACTTAAAGGCATCAGCATCTGCTTGTGATCGAAAGCCTTGAAAACCAATATTATTAGCATGAAATGTACTATCCGCATCGTAGCGTAGTGCCCACCATGTCTCACCTTTATAAGTAATTTCAGCTAGAGCAATTTTTGCATCAACGCGATAAGCGTTTGTGATCTCTCCTACATCTGTATAAACAGATGATGTATCAATCACAACATCAACAAAGTAAGGACGAGGGATGGCCGTGGCACTTCCACGATGTCCGTAGATGCGTCCATAGACCTTGTCTTCACTAGATGACTTAGCAAGTAAGAAGTAAGAAAGATTAGTATAATCGTAATTAGCGTAAGTGACCTGCTCACTTGTATAAAAACCAGAAAACTCAGCATCACCATCAACTGATAATTTTGCAGTTGGTGCCGTTATACCAATTCCGACATTTCCTGTTTCATCAATTGTCATTCTCGTAATATTATTTGTTCTTAGTCCGTACTTATGATTTGTCATGGCCCCAGAGAAGGCTTCTCCTGCGATACTTGTTCCCATTGCAAATTCAATATCATTTGCTACATCTCGACCACCATAGAATGCCCCACCACTTCCTTGAACCATAACCATTCGATCGGCCGCAATACCAACTGTTGCAGAAGCTTCTGGCGTAACTCCAGGCTCTTGAAATAAAGCGATAAAATCATTTCCGTCGACTGCATCATCAGCAACAACATGAAGTTTTCTTGTAGGACTTGCCGTCCCAATACCAACATTGCCACCAGTGTATGAAATATCACTTCCACTAGTCGCCCACTGAGTTGCGCGATCATCAACATAAGTTTTAATCGAACTAACAGAAGGTGCTTGACCAGTTTCTGTTCCGGCCATTGAGTTAATCACAAGATTAGAGTTTGCTGCAATGGAAGTAGCATGAGCACTTAATTGCCCTTGAACTTTTCCAAATGCTTCTAAGATTGTATCTGTTGCCACAACACTTGAAGCGACTCCTATTGCATATCCAGTAAGTGCAACATCAAGAGCAGGGTTATAATTAATGATTGAATCAGCAAGCTTATCTCCTGCTCCAACTTGAGCAATCTTGCCGTTTGTTGTCCCCACATCAACCGCAAGAGTTCCAGTTGAAGTAATGGTTCCACCAGTTAGACCTGTTCCACCAACAACAGAAGTTACAGTTCCGCCACTTCCAGTAGGCCACGATGTTCGACAATCACCACCGATACAAAGTTCTGTCCCTTTTACTCTACCAATAACTTCAAGCATCTCAGATGGATTGATTGTCCCAATACCAACACGCCCATTAGAATTTGTCGTTAGAACTTTACTCCATCCAGACCAAGTACCATTATAGCGATAACGTAAGTACATATCTGTACCATTGTAAGGAATCGCATATTGAGTCAGATTACCACTACCATTTTTTGTAATATATTCGTATGAGAATGTATGGAAATAATATGAAGGTCCTGGCCCATTTGGTGCATCCCCCATTAAAAGAGTGTTACCACTTCCAGGCCTTGCGTTACTAATATCATTCCAATCAAGAACTCCAGAAGTTGTTCTTGCACCAAAACCACCTGTAATTTGTCCATCAACTTCAAGTGCTGTTAATGGCGAGTTCGTTCCAATACCAACTCGTCCGCTATCAAAGTAGATATCACTTGCCGAATTAGTCCATTGAGATTGATTAACACCTGCAATCTCAGTTGTGACATAATTTTTCATGGCGGCCACAGAAGCAGCTTGCCCAGTCTCACTTCCCGCTGTCGAGTTAATAACGAGTGTTGAATTTGAGGCTATGGAAGATGCATGGGCATCAAGTTGTCCCTGTACTTTAGCAAATGCCTGTAAGATTGTATCTGTAGCTACAATACTTGAAGCAGCTCCTGTTACATATCCAGTCAAGGCAACATCAAGTGCAGGATTATAATTAATAATTGAATCTGCTAGCTTATCCCCTGCTCCAACTTGAGCAATCTTGCCATTTGTTGTTCCCACATCAACTGCAAGAGTTCCTGAAGAAGTGATCGTTCCACCAGTAAGTCCCGTGCCACCAGTTACAGAAGTTACAGTTCCTGCATTTCCTGTTGGCCAAGCTGTGCGACAGTCGGCCCCAATACAAACTCCTGTTGCTTTTATATTTCCTGCAACATCTAATTTTTGTGTTGGCACTAAAACACCAATACCTACTCGCCCTGCATTTGTAACTGCTAAACTTTCAATTTGAGTTGCATCCACATCACTTACAATTCTTAGTGAGTGATAGGCATTATTAACACCTTCGTTTGCAATAAGAAGACCCGACATATTAGAAAGATTTGTAAGACTTGAGATATCAGCATCAGTTGCACCAAAGCGCATGATATTTAAGTCATTGGCCGTCCCAACGACGTGTAGTGGCCCCATCGGAGTATTTGTTCCAACACCAACATAGCCAGTGTTAAAATAAATATCCAATCCCGAATCTGTCCACTGCGAAGAAGTGATCCCTCCAGTCTGAGAAGTCACATAAGTTTTAACAGCATTTACAGAAGGAGCAATTGTCGTTTGCACCCCACTCATATCATCAGTTACTTTTGCATCTGCAATTGTCCCGGCCGTTGTATCAACATAAGTCTTAACAACATTCTCTGTCGCAACAGCAGAAGTCGTTCCAAGAGGGCCTGCACTATTAACAGTCAAACCAACATCACCTGGAGTTGCGCCAGTCTTGTTAATCTTTGACCAAGAAATCGCTGCATTCGTATTGATATCAGCATCCACAATTAAGTTATCTTGAATATCACTTGCCGTTGTTGAAGGTGGTGTTGTTGTACCACTAGTAACACGTCCATAGTCGTCAACAGTTACTGAATAATATGTATCCCCTGTCACAACAGTTGGAAGACCAATCACTCCAGCATTATTAACAAGAGTAGAATCAACACTTACAGAAGCAGTTTGATCCACACACACAAATTCATTTAAATTATTAATTGAAACAACTTGTCCATCTGAACACGTACTTTTGAAATCAACGCTATCTGGTGTGATAGCATCATTTGCAATAGTTTCGGCAAGAGCAGCATGATTGGCATAGACCGCAATTGGTGTCGCTAAGATATTTTGAGAATCATAGACAACTGGATTCATCGTATCCGTTATGTCTGTTACCTGAATCACTAAAGTTTCATTTGTTGGAATACCATCGATCACAGTAGCAATACCTGCGAAGTCTAACTCAACAGTATAAATACCATTTGAAAGAGCAACTGCATTGATTGTCTGAGTTCCCCTATTACTACCAGGAGAGCCAGAGTAATAGAGATCAAATTTAAGATCAGGAGTTCCTGTAACCGGTGTGCCATTTGTTAGAACAAGGCGGCCAGAGTAGCCAAGCTTAGTCGTCGATGCAATAGCACTTAGGTTTAAGAATACCCCTAAACAAATTGCTAAAATAAATGTTAATTTTCGACTAACGTACAACCAAGATCCCCTGTTAATACAGTGGCTTATCGTCAGTATAGAATGGTTTCGTTAAGATCAATAATTAAATGTCATTTAGAGGACTTATCTGCCGGTGATGATTCTAAGTAGCCTAAATTCGCCTTGATTTTGGGCCAAAAGAATAAGAATTATTGTCCACAGAAAGGAGCTTCAGGATCTTTTGAACATAGATAGTCTTTAAGCATCTTATTTTCGGCCTTAAACTCAGTATTCTCTTCTTTAAGGTTTGCGATTTCTCGACTATTTTCCTCAATTAAAATCTGTTGTGCTTTGGTTGCTTCAATCAAAGGTGCGACTAATTTTGAGTAAGCAACAGACTTATATCCAGCTTCATCTTCCACTACTGCTTCAGGAAATATTTCTTCTACATTTTGAGCGATAACACCAACATCTCTAACTTCAACAAAATTCATATCTGGAAATTCGTCATTACGCCAATCAAAGTATACACCATCAAGTGCCAATATTTTCTCAATTGGATCTTCAATGACTGAGATATTCTTCTTATAGCGCTTATCAGATGTATTCACATAGGCTGCATTACCTGCAACTGTCCCAGCAACATGCAATTTATAAGATGGTGTGGTTGTACCAATACCAACATTCCCCGACACATTTTTAAGATGAATTCCTGGTACGTAACTCGCTCCACTTTTCGCATATGCGCCAAATACTTCAGTTCCATTTTCTCCTGCATGTATTGTAAAGGCCCTTTTAGTCGATGTACTTCCTTGAGCTATATCAAAGTCTGAGTCAGCTCGAGTTGAGTACAATTTAGTTCCAGTTGTCGACATCGCTGAAAATGTTCCTGCGACCTCAAGAGCATGAGTTGGTGCGATAGTTCCAATCCCAACATTTCCATCCCACACAAATGTATTGGTATTTAAATCCATAAATCCAGAAACTTTGTCTGAGTCTGTTTCAACAAAAGTTATCTGAGCATCAGACTCAATACTCATAGCATTATCATATGGAAGAGATGGCCCTAATCCGGTTTTCGACTGTTGTCCCAACAGATGTGGGTAGATTGCATACTTATCAGTTGTTGAAGTTAGATTATATCCAAGAGCATAATCAGAGGCCATTGATATATTCCCGGCCGCAACATTTATAGCATTAGTATGTATAGCGTTTTGTGAGAATGTTGTAACGTTTGTGACATCTGTATCATAGACAAGTCTTAATTGCTCTACTCCTGTAGCATTATACGCATAACCAGTAAAAGTTGCGTTATACATCGTAGAGTTATCAGGAATAGCAAGAGCAACATACTTTACGCCGCTATAAGTAACATAAGCAAGGTATGTATATTCACCGTAATTGATAATATTTCCTCGACAGCTATCATACGCACAGGCCGTATTAACTTGTGCTGAAACTTTTCGATTCCATGCAGCCGTTCCACCTCGCCTTAAATTAATTTCACCATTTACATAGTGCTCGTCTAAGAGAGCTCCATCATAGGCACGGTGAAGAAGAATATAATTTACACCAGTCGAGTTTTCAGTTTGTGAGTAACCATCAATCTTACGATTAACATGATAGTGTTTACCATTTTCATAAACGTGTAGGCGCGATGATGGAGTACTTGTCCCAATCCCAACATTCGCCGTTTGGCGACTAATGCTGATAGCATTTACATCACTTGATGTTAAAAGGTCGGCCGTATCATGAACACCAATATGAAGATAGTCTGGCCCCGTTCCATCATAGTGAATATATCCACCTTGGAATGTATTATTAGGCTCAGCAAAACGAATACGACCGCCTTCAAATTGATTACTTACATCTCCAGCAAGAGTTAGTGTTGGCCCATTAGTGACATCATCAGCTCCACGTACCGTAAGTTTTGAAATAGGCTCAGATGAACCGATACCAACCTTACCATCATTTGCGATGATCATTCTTGTTTGCTCTGATAGAGAACCGTTCGTTACAGTTTTAAAATCGAGATCAGTCCCTCTAGTCGTCGGGCTCCAGTCTTCTGATGCTCGCCCTGAAATTCCGGCCAGCGCAGTTGTCGCCCAATTTGTGCCATCAAATCCAGTAAAAGATATTCGTCCCACTTCATGATTCTCTAATGGAGCTGTCTCTGCACCAATAGTCCCCTTAGCTCCACGTAGGAGTAAGTGAGAAGGATTACCTGAAACGCGGTCAAAGAAGATAGGCTCTGTTCCGAATGTATGAATTTGACCTTGAGGAGTATTCGTCCCGATACCTACTCGCCCAGTGTTTTCAACAATTATACCAGTTGTACTATTCCAAGGAGCAGTTCCAAATGTCATATAAAGTTTCTGTTGAGTTGTTGCACTTCCCAGTAGCCCAAAACCTGCAAGCCCATTACTAGTAGAATCAACACTTCCGTCTGGTGTATAGTGCATACCACGGGCCCAACTACCTGTGGTTACGGGTCTTTGTAAAGTAAGGTATCCACCTTTTAAAGTCATATTTCCATTCACTTCAAATTTATCAATCGGTGATGCAGTTCCAATTCCAACACTTCCAGAATTATAGTAAATATGACTTCCCGAAGTCGACCATTGAGTTGCTCTTGCATCCACATAATTTTTAACAGCACTCACTGAAGGAGCCTGAGTTGTTTCACTACCTGCAGTTGAATTAACAACGGCCGCAGTTTGAGCACGCACATCCGTAAAATATAAGTTACCAGCTTCGGCCACATCATCAGTGTCAAGGCCAGTAATAGAAGTAAATTGAGCATTCAGTTGTGCTTGGAGCTTTCCATAAGCATCTACAATTGAATCAGTTGGAGCAAGCACTGAATTTGTTCCTACAGTATAACCAGTAAGAGGAGTGCCCATGACATTAGAAGCTGGCACACGCCCACTTGCATCTAATCTTAAGAGTTCATTTGCTCCATTTGCTGTATTGATAGCAAGGCCAACATCATTGGCATTTTCCGTAAGTGTAATATCACTTGAACTTGTTAGACCTTTAAAGACTAAATCTGTTCCAGTTTTTGTTTTATAAATTGATGTACCACCAGCACTTGAGGCCGTATTTTGTTCACCACTTGCAGCAACGACACTTGATAAACAACCACTACCATCAATACAAATATCATTAGTGGCCGTCACATTGATACTTCCATCAACAGTTAGCTTCTGCGTTGCAGTTGTTCCAATTCCAACATTACCTGTGGCATCTGCTGTTACAATTTCTTGCCAATCTTTAAAGTCTCCAGTGTTATCACTGTGACGAATAAAGGCACGAGGATCTTCTGTATTATTTGCCTTTATGTGAAGCTGAGCAACAGCACCACTTGCAACACCACTTTGCATATTAAGGGTCGCACCACTTTCTCCCGGAGTTGGCGATCCAGTCGTTGAAGTATTTGTACGATATAGACCAGCAGGTAGTGCATTGCTATCAAGAGAGTTTGATGCTGGAAGACTTAAGCCAATATTATTTGCTGAAACAATTCCATTAACCTCTAATGCTGTTGTTGGAGAATTAGTCCCAATTCCCACACTTCCTTGAAAGTAGTTCTTATAAGTTGCACCGACTTGATAAAGCCCAAATCGATTTGTAATTGTTCCACCTGCTCCACTATTATTTCCAATATGAAGATCATAGGCATTTGTCACAGTACCTGAACGATTATAATTTGTTACCTTGATCCCGTATGCATCAGTAGTAATCGGATTAGCTGTACCATCAAAGCTATGATGTCCATAAGCTACATTAGATGCTGTTTGCACAGCTAAAGTTCCATTATCTCCGCTTACACCTGCGTTTCTTAGGGCCTGAGTTAATTGCCCAACTTGCATACCTGAAGATGTAATGCCGGAATCAATTTGAGTCGTATTAATAACATAAGCTCCACGAGAAGAGTAAGCTCCATTCGTATCAATCGAATGAACAGTCTGAGAATAAAGTCCCGACTCATCGACATTTGCATTATTTATCAGTGTATCTGTTACATGTAATTTCGTGCGTGGAGAAGCTGTTCCAATTCCCACCATGCCTGTTGAATAATAAATATCACTTGCTAACGTTGTCCACTGGCTCGCACGAGCATCAACGTAATTCTTTACTGAGTCTACTGAAGGTGCCTGAGTCGTCTCCGTTCCGGCCATTGAATTAATAACTAAAGATGAGTTTGCAGCAATGGAAGTTGCTTGTGAGTTAAGTTGTGCCTGAATTTTTCCAAAAGCTTCTAACACTGTATCTGTCGCTACAACACTTGAGGCAGCCCCTGTCGTGTATCCAGTAAGAGCAACATCAATGGCAGGGTTATAATTTATAATTGAATCTGCTAACTTATCACCTGCACCAACTTGAGCAATCTTTCCATTTGTTGTCCCTACATCAACCGCAAGCGTTCCAGTAGAAGTGATTGTTCCACCAGTAAGTCCTGTCCCACCTGTAACCGATGTTACAGATCCCGCAATCGAGGATGCGTGAGCATCGAGTTGTCCTTGAATTTTACCAAAGGCTTGCAAAATTGTATCGGTAGCAGCAATACTTGAAGCGGCGCCCGTTGTATAACCAGTTAAGGCAACATCAAGGGCCGGGTTATAATTGATAATTGAATCAGCTAACTTATCACCTACTCCAACCTGAGCAATCTTGCCATTCGTTGTCCCAACATCAACCGCAAGAGTTCCAGAAGAAGTGATTGTTCCACCAGTAAGACCAGCTCCTCCAGTTACTGACGTCACAGTTCCAGCATTTCCTGTTGGCCAAGAAGTTCGACAGTCAGCTCCAATACAAAGCCCTGTCCCCTTCACATTACCTGCAACTTCTAACTTCTCTGTTGGATTAAGAACACCGACACCAACTCGCCCAGCATTTGTTACAGCAAGACTTTCAATATCTGCTCCATCAATATCACTTACAATTCTAAAACTGTGATAGCTATTTGAAATTCCCTCAGAGGCTATGAGAAGGCCTGCCATATTCGCATAATCTGTAATAGCGGCCACATCTGCGTCGGTGGCACCAAAGCGCATTGTATTAACATCATTTGCTGTTCCAACAACATGCAGCGGTCCTGTTGGAGAATTTGTTCCAATACCAACATGTCCAGTATTAAAGTAAATATCGAGTCCTGAATCCGTCCATTGAGATGATGTAATAGCACTAGTTTGGGCCGTTACATAATTTTTTACTGAATCAACTGAAGGTGCAATTGTTGTCTGCACACCACTCATATCATTAATCACTTTCGCATCTGCAATAGCTGTGGCCGTTGCATCAACATAACTCTTAACAACATTCTCTGTTGCAACAGCAGTCGTTGTCCCTAGAGGTCCTGCACTATTAATAGTTAAGCCTACATCACCAGGAGTTGCTCCAGTCTTATCGATCTTTGTCCAAGAAATTCCAGCGTTTGTATTGATATCAGCATCAACAATTAAATTGTCCTGAATATCATTTGCCGTTGTTGAAGGCGGTGTTGTATTACCACTCTTCACACGTCCCTGCGCATCCACAACAACAGAATAGTAAGTTGTATTATCAGTCACAAGGCTTGGTAATCCTATCACTCCCGCATTGTTAACAAGCGTTGAATCAACAGCGACAGCGGCCGTTTGGTCCACGCACTCAAGTTCATTTGATGCGTTTACTGAAACCACCTGACCAGGAGAGCAAGTAGCTGCGATAACTAAATTATTCGAAAGAGCAGCATGATTAGCATATACCGAAATTGGAGTTGCTAGTACATTTTGAAAATCATAAACAACAGGATTACCAACATCAGTTATGTCTGTTACTTGTATGACTAAAGATTCTCCTGAAGGGATACCATCAATCACCCCAGCAATGCCAGCAAAGTCTAACTCGACAGTGTAAATACCATTGGAAAGAGCAACGGCGTTGATTGTCTCAGTTCCCCTACTTACTCCAGTAGAGCCAGAGTAATAGAGATCAAATTTTAAATTAGGAGTTCCTGTTACTGGTGTTCCGTTTGCTAGAACTAGTCGGCCTGAGTAGCCGAGCTTAGTTGTGGATGCAATTACGCTATGACTTAAGAATAGACTTAAGAAAAGAAATAAAAAGAATGTTAAATTTCTACTAACGTACAACTAACTTCCTCTGTTAATACAGTGGCATATCGACATTTTAGATCAATTGATTAAATGAAAGAAATTTAATGACTTAGAAAGGAAGAATCTTCACAGCCTTAAGAAAGCCGCCAATAAAATGAGTAACTTATTAATTAATCTACTGATGAGTTACAGTATAGAGACCTTGTTTATTTGAGGTGATTCCTTGGTCATTACTTAACTGACCTGAATTAGAAGTATTTGGAGTAGCTTGGAAGTGGCCATAACCGACAAAGCTTCCATAAGTTGTGCGAATACCAGAAATAACAGGAGTTGCTCCAGTTGCCGTGAATGCAGCAATATTGAAATCACGAATCACAACATTTTGCACCTGACATGAGATAATCCCTAAATTTCGATCTTCCAAAACTGTTGCAATATAATTATCACCAGTAGCAAAATCACCAATGCCGATCAATTGATCAATCTGCTCAGTAGCAGGATTAAGAGATGAGACATCGACATTTGTCGCGATTGATGAAAAGCCAGAAGTACCGTAGTCATGATAAATTTGATCACAGGTCCAATTTAGTCCCCCTGCTCCTGGGTTTGTCCCTTTAAAATTGATTTGATGATAGTAGTAATTGGCCTTACCAAAATCACCCGACTGAGTATAATTAGGGAGGGCATTAGCAGTTGTTTGAGCATAAACTTTTGGGAAAGTTACCAATAAGTCTGGCGGAGTTGAATCAATAGTATATGTAAACTCGGCCACCTCTGTTGAACTTGTCGTGCTCATCGACTCTGCAAAGAACGATAGGCCATATTCTCCATCTACTGAACCAACAGCAATCGGCCCAGAGTAAATTGTTGGAGATGAGACAGGGTCACAAAATCCCCCACCAGTTTGTAAACAATATGAAATTTTAGAAAACTCACTACAAGTAATAGTGACATTGATTGTTGTTGAATACATCCCTTCTGCACGATCCACAGAACAAGTTACAGGAGTGATAACTGGATCATTTGAACTACTACTTCCACTTGAACTAGAAGAAGATGAGCTACTAGTGTTATCATTATCATCATTCGTTGAGCTTGAAGCGCCTGTCTTAACACCTAAATCATTATTAGTGATTGAGGCAATTGAGCTTGAAGTACTAGGGCCATCACTTGCGCTACTACCACTATCTGACGAGAAATTATTTGAAGAAGAACCCTCTCCTACTAGGCTTCCAGCATCTCCACCACTATCAGAAGAGCCAATATAAGCTGAGCCTCCTCCTGCAGAAATACTTCCACTCCCACTTGGGCCACCATAATTTTCTTCGTGGCCAGAGCCTTCAAGTTGCTGGGCCTCGTAAGCAGGATCTCTTACAACCTTGCCACCTACTGAAACTCGTGATGATTCTTCCTTTCTTTTTCTTGTTGGAAATTGGCGACTGATCTCTTCTTCGTAAGAAGAAGGTCGACGCTTAGAGCGGCCAGCTTCGTCTCTTTCAAACTCTGCTATATTCTCCTGAGCATCACTAGACTTAGATAGCATTTTATCTTCAGGAGAAGTTCCTGATTCGGGGGCCAGGAAGCTAAAATAAGAAACAACTGCAGCGATTACACCTGCACCAAAAATATTTCTTAATAGCGAACGAAATTCTGAACTCAAAGTTACACCTTCCCCTACTTTTCTTATCGGTTAATTTTAATACATCTTTAAAAAGAACAATAATTTAGTAGGAAAAGGCGTATAAATTAGTAAATAGCTAATATTATTTGCCAAATTTTAGAGTCAGCATGACCTATCTTCATTAAACGAGCTCTGAGTTTGAAAGGTGAAGAAAGTGAAAATGCTTCTCGTATTGAGTTACCGCATCGGCAACAATTTGATTCTTCGTGTAACCAAAAACATCATATTCCTGCCCACCACTTAGTAGAAAAACCTCAGCACGATAGTACTTTTCATGCTCTTCATCGGGTGCATACTCAGGAACTTCAAATGAGCGAAGAAATACCTCATACTTAAAGTCTTCCACTTCTTCATTGTGAATAACTAAAGAGATAGAATCCTTTTTGTTAGTATTTAATCTAGCATCAAGTCCTCTCTTTTTAAATTCTTCCTGAAGCTCAACTAAGCCAGGTTCAACTACTTCATTTAAAAACTTATCAGCTTCTTTAAACTTTGGATGGCTAAGTAGAGAATCAAGTCTTTCCTGCCATGTTGTATTGGACTGCTCATATTGAATAGTCGTGGTGTGATTTTGAACTTGTTTCATCAAGAGTAAATCAGCACGTAACGATTTCACCAAACAATAAATTGCTATCATTAAGAGAATGATCATCGGAAAGGCGGAAGCAATAGTCATCGTCTGTAGCGCATCCAAACCACCAGAGTGAAGAAGAATTGCTGCAACAACACCTTCTGTAACCGCCCAAAAAATTCTTTGCCAAACCGGTGGCTCTTCTTGACCACCAGAAGCAAGTGTATCAATAACTAAAGAACCAGAGTCAGAAGAGCTCACAAAGAAAGTCACAACGAGAAGAACTCCTAAGACAGAGAGTGCCGCAGAAAAAGGAAAATATTCAAAGAAGCGAAATAGTGCGACTGGAACATTACCATTAACCGCTTCGACAAATTTTCCACTCGTATCTTTTAAGGCAATACTAATTGCAGAGTTTCCAAAAACCGTCATCCAAAGAAATGTAAAACCGGCCGGTACAAAGAGAACTCCAATCATAAATTCTCGAATCGTGCGTCCTCTTGAGATACGTGCAATAAACATTCCTACAAATGGTGACCATGAAATCCACCATCCCCAATATAGAAGTGTCCAACCACCAATCCACTTTTCTTTCTTTTCATAAGCATAAAGATTAAAAGTTTTATAGATAATATCTGAAAGATATGATCCTGTATTTTGAACATACTGCTGAAATAAGTGTACTGTATCACCTAATGCCATGACCGCAACAAGTAAGATGACTGCGACAACAAGATTGATATTAGATAATTTCTTAATTCCTCCGTCTAATCCAAGAACAACTGAAATTGTCGCCATCCCTGTAATAATCGCGATGAGAATGACTTGGATTGTTTCCGATTGAGGAATGCCAATTAAATAGTGAAGACCTGCATTGACTTGAGCAACACCAAAACCCAAGGAAGTCGCAACACCAAACATCGTTCCAATAACGGCAAATGTATCCACGACATCACCTGCAACACCATGTACTTTGTCGCCTAGTATTGGATAAAAAGCAGAGCGAGGAAGAAGAGGGAGATTCTTTCGATAACAAAAGTAAGCAAGACAAACTGCTAAAAGAGCATAAACACCCCAAGCATGAAGGCCCCAGTGAAAGAAGGTAATCTTCATTGCTTCACGTGCACTCTCAATTGTTTGAGCTTCCCCTACAGGAGGTGAAGAGAAGTGCATAATAGGTTCGGCCACTCCAAAAAAGAGCAATCCAATTCCCATTCCTGCAGAAAAGAGCATGGCAAACCAAGAAAGGTTTGTATAACCAGGCTCAGAATGATCAGGTCCTAACTTAATGTCACCAAGGCGGCTGACCATAAGCCAAAGTGAAGTAAATAAAATGATTCCCATTGATAAAACATAAACCCAACTTGTCTTAGCAATTAGCCAAGCTTGAATTCCTTTAAAAAACTGACTTAAGTGACCAGGCCAAATTGAGCCGATTGCAGTGATTAAGAGAATAAAGAAGGCAGAAGAAAAGAAAACATTCTTGTTGATAGTTGATTCGACTTCATTAGTCGATTTCGATTCTTTATTGATAACAAACTCCCCTTTAATTGGGCCCGTAACGGATCCAACACAAAATAACGTATAAAAACCAATACCTACCTATCGACAAATTAGTTAATTATTTTAAAGTTAAATTTCTTTGATTTACTTTAACAAAATGATAACTCAACACATCTCTCTAAACGTCCGTTATAACCCTTGTTACAAAAACGAGGAAAATATGGACATTAAAAACATCATGACAAAAACACCAATTACTATCACAGAGAATAAATCAATCAGGGATGCGGCAAAGCTAATGTGCGATAAAAAAATAAGTGCATTACCCGTTCTCAATGACGATGGAGATGTCGTTGGAATTATCACTGAATCAGACTTTGTTGGAAAAGAAGTTGAAGTCCCTCATGCTATGGCCAAACTCAAACAGGCCTTTGGTCAGAATTTAAATTTTACTCAGCTTGAAAAATCGTACGAGCAAATAAAAGAAATAAGAGTTGGCGATGTCATGAGTAGAAACGTTAAGTCACTAACAGAAGATACTGACCTAGAAGGCTATGTACAGTTCATGATAGAGAAACATATTAAACGTGTTCCAGTTATAAAAGATAATAAACTTGTGGGAATTGTTACACGTAAGGATATTATAAAGTCATTTCTCTAGACGCAATTTATTGGCTTATGATAATGGAGTATAATACATAAGAAAAAACTGTATTGAAGGTACTTCTATGTCACATATTAAGCAAAAAATATCTCTACTTCCACTTCTACTTTTTGTTGTTATTTACTTAGGAACTGGTATTTACTTTCAAATGAAAGGTGTTAAACATGCTTTTTATCAAGTACCTGCACCAATTGCCATTCTCCCAGCAATCTTTCTTGCATTTTTTATTACTAAGGATACGCTTAATAATAATGTTTCAAAGTTTGTAAAAGGAATTGGGCATCCGGATATTATTACAATGTGCCTAATTTACCTTCTTGCTGGAGCATTTTCTACAATTGCGACGGAGACAGGTGGAGTTGATGCAATTGTTAACTTAGGCCTATCAATAATTCCTACCACTCTCATTCTTCCAGGTGTTTTCGTTATTTCAGCGCTAGTTTCAACTGCCATGGGTACATCAATGGGTACAATCGGTGCAATTGGTCCAATAGCTCTTTCAATGGCGACCAAAACAGATATCAACCTTGGTATCCTAGCAGGTGCAGTAATGTCTGGTGCAATGTTTGGGGATAACCTTTCAGTTATTTCAGACACAACGATTGCGGCCACAAGAACCCAAGGTTGTAATATGCGAGATAAGTTTCAAGAGAACTTTAAGATTGCTTCATTTGCGGCACTTATAGCTATCATTCTCTACTTCTTTCTAATCTCTGCACCAAATGTCACGATTGATAAACCAACAAATCTCTATTTGGGAATTCCATATATATTCATCCTTCTCCTGGCCATCTTAGGAGTAAATGTATTTGTCGTTTTATCTGGCGGGATTATTCTTGCTGGAATCGTTGCTCTTTTCAATGGTTTTGATTTTTCAACTATTATCGGACTTACATATCGAGGCTTCAGTAGTATGCAAGAGATCTTTCTTCTCTCTCTTCTAATTGGCGGTCTAAGTGAGTTTATTAGATCAGAGGGCGGCCTTGACTACATTTCTGGAAAGATTCAAAAACTAATTTCTAAACTTGCCCATATAAATAAAAAAGCGGCAGACCAAATTGGAATTGGGCTTTTATCTGCACTTACAAATATATGTGTTGCTAATAACACTGTATCGATTATCATCGTTGGACCTATTGCAAGAAGGCTTGCTATACAAGGTGATATTTCCCCAAAAAGAAGCGCATCTTTAATTGATATTTTTAGCTGTGTGGTTCAAGGGCTACTTCCTTATGGCGCCCAGGCACTACTACTTGGAGTTACTTTTAAGATATCTCCATGGGAAGTCGTTACAAACTCTTATTATTGTATGATTCTTCCATTTATTGCTCTAGGTTTCATCTTTACAAGACGTTAGAGCGTATAATTTTTGCGATTTCTTCTATTTCAATTGAGATGAATGGGTATTTTTGTCATAAAGACCTATGCAAAATTCCCTAGTTAAGTATTTATTATTCATTGCCCTATCAATCCAAACACTAGCTTTAAGCGAATATGCCGCAAGCTTTGATACAGTAAATAGTGCAAAATGTAGTACAAAGATTCCAACGAATTGGCAGATCTCTCAATTTGCAAAACCATACTTAACAACTAAACTAGATGAGGCATACTCTCTCCTAGTTAAAAACTATGTTTACGATGGATTAAGATCTAAAGAAGATTTTAAAGACAAGATATTAGCAGCAAGTAAGTGCCAATCTAAAAGCTGTAAACTTAAAGAGCTATTTGAAAGTGATGAACTTATTGAAAAGTCCATCTTTCTACTTTTTAAATATGGACTCAACACTTCTCCTTACGCAAATAAAGATGCAGCACTTCTTGATCTAGAACAAATGGATGCCATTATTAAAGGTGTTAACCTACTGCCTCTTCACCTTCCCAAATTATGGAGCAGCAAACGATTAGTTCGTCATATAAAAGAAGATATAGGATACGGTACTCATGGGATGATCTTTGCAAATGCTTCTATTGAACTTTATGCTCCATGGGATAGAGAACTTGATGAAGATGGAAAGGCTTACAGCCTTTTTCATGAGCTTGGCCATAACCTCGCTTATTTTTACAACCTAAACTATTCCTCATTTTGGTGGGATATGTCAGGTTGGATCGACCATCCAATGGGATGGAGATACAATCGTAACGAAATGGTTTCTTTATACGGTCAAACAAATCCAAGTGAAGATGCGGCCGAAAGTATCGCTGCTTACCGTTTAAATCCATCACACTTAAAAAAAGTTTCTCCTAAGAAGTATGCATTTATTCGTGATTACATTTTTCTTGGCCAGGAGTATTTACAAGAAAGTAAATGTCACATTCGTCCTGTCGAAGATTACCTAAACTCATTAATCAAAGAGTCAAAACTTAAGTGTAGTACAAATGAGTGCACTCTTAAATATTTAAAGAAAGCAATTGCTAAAGATGAGAAATATCCTCACTTTTTAAAAGCAAAAGATACATTCCTAGAAAATTTTCTATAAATTACTCTGTTGGCCATTAATTTCTATTTAGTGGCCATCGCAAACTATTTTTATCACTTACATATTTCTACTAAAAGCATCTTCAACCAATTTTTAAGTACTTACACAGATAGTAAATAGACTATTGAAGTCATGATAACTTAATAAAAAGTTAAGAATTCCGATAAATTTTAGTGACACTTAAGTAAATAAAATTATCTGGGGGAATTTAGACAGCGATATGAAAAAAATAGGCCAGCTGATATTCAAACCAAAGCTACTTATATTATCACTCGCAATTATAGTGTGTTATGTTTTTATTTTTTCAGAAAATCAAAAGAAAGAATATTCTAGTAATAAAATTCAAAATAAACACTTGTTAAAAAACTATAAAAAAAATGGCATTACAAATAAGTCAAAAAAGTCAAAATCTGAAAGTTTCAAAAGTCGATATAGAAGAGGAATTGCTTCAGAGGCAACAACACCAAATAATTCAAATTCATATGACAACTACGAACAAGATGCTCGAGTCTCAAAAGTTTCTGCACAGGTGGCCAGAAACTTTTCTAAGGTAGCAAATGCAACTCCTCTAATCACCTCACCTGATTACTATCAACAATCAATGGAATACTTTAGCGAGTCACCATCTAAAGAGAATAGAAATGAGCAGCAAGATAAAAATGAAGATATAGTCTCAACTGGTGGACTAAAAGTACAAGAAGAGCAAGTAGCTCAACAAGAAGAAACGACAGAAAGTAAAAAAGGAAGTGGCAGTTCTTATATTCCAAAAAGACCTAATATCTATGGAACAATCCCACCTCTTAAAGAGTACTTTAAGACCACATCAATCTCTCTTATTTCGAAGGCATATGCGGCGCCAATTGATATAAACTGTAGTGATGCAAAAGTTGAACTCTTTGACTTAGCAACAATGACGCCTCTTGCAGACAATCCTCTTTCAGGAAATGCAGTAGAAGAAGAGACACTATTTGAATTTGATCCATTTGATCTAAGCCTTGATATGCTGGCCCCAACAAAATACTTTCTTAGAACTTCTGGCTGTAATTATGTTTTTGAAAGAATTGTAACGAGTTTCACTGACCCTCAAAATATTACCCAAGCTTCGACTATTATTTCACAGGTCGTTAAAACGAAATTAAAAGATGAAGTAAATACGATTAACAATCATACAGTTTCTTTAATGATTAGTGAATTAGAGCAACAAATAAATGCAGATGATAATCTTAGTGAGACATATTCAAAACTACAAAGCAACACAACGATAAGTGATACATTTGATAATTCATTTAGTGATGCCCATACAATTCTTGAGAACTCACTACCTGATATTAAAGAAATAACAGTTCCTCAGACACTTGAGGAGAAGAAAAGCTACCTCTTTACAATCCAAGCATATGACCATTGGTCTGTGAATTATGAAATAGCATATGAGTGGTATTTAGAAGATTTGAAAACACCATCGGCACCAGTATTGATGTCAAAGTCTGCAAGCTGGTCTTACACACCATCAGCAAACCATAGTGATGAATTTATTATTTCTCTCTTTATAGGTAAAAGCGATGGATCTGGAAATGTAATTCGAGGAAATGCAGACATACCATATCATGAATTTTCATGGAAATACCCAGATGCAACAATTGGAACGACCTTTACTGATACCTCCCCTGTTACAGCACCGTCAATACAACTTGCAGCCTCTCAAAATAATCCGACGAATAATCTAGCAATAAACCTTGAGGTTTTAACAGGAACTGAGATATCTCCAGGTCTAATGACAAATTGTGAAACCTTTTCAAAACTTGCAATAACAGAGAGCTCATCTGCACCAACAGCTCCTGAGTTTAATATAGATTGTACGGATGAGAATTTTCAAAATATCATAAAAATAATTACTACTGGAGATGGGTCGAGAAAACTCTACTTATGGGCAGTTGATCATAATTCAAAAATAAGCTCACCAAAAGAAATAGATTTTGTCATTGATCAGACACCTCCAGAAATCACAATTCCTAGTATTGTGGCCCTTAGGGCAGATACTTACTTTAATCTCGTTTGGAATATTTCAGAGCAACATGGCCTTGCCATTCTTCCTCATACAATTGAGTTTCTTGACTCAAATGGAACAAGTTGGACAACAATTTCGTCGAGTACACCTTCTGCAGATGGAGTGCTAATAAATAACTCCTTTAATCATGGTTTTACACTACCCGATCGAGCACAAACGAATGCTAAAATTAGAATAAGCTTATCTGATGCTCTAGGAAATACTTCGACAATTGAATCGAATACTTTTGAATTACAAAAAGCACTCCTTTCAACAACTCCTTCAAGTCACAATTTTAATGGAGTACCAAATAATTCAATCTCAATGGCCCAAACATTTACAATTACCAACTCAGGAACGGGAGTTACAAAGAATTGTACTTTCCCACAGCTTTCAGGGACAAATGCGAGTGAATTCCAAATTATAAATGACAACTGTGGGTCAAACAACTTAAGTGTCAATCAGAGCTGTTCATATCAAGTACAAGCAATACCAGCAACTAAAGGTGCAAAATCTGCGACATTGACTTGGACGTGCGATACTGACATTACGTCAGTAAATTTAAACTATACTTCAGAAAACGTTATCCCAACTACCGCAAGCAATCTTTCTATTACGACAGACGAAGACACTCCGATAAACTTTGATGTTAATCCATCATCTGATACAGATGGTGATCCTATTACTTATACGATTGTTACACCTCCTACTAATGGAGCACTAACAAATTGTCTAGCAAGTAACAATGACCTAAACTGTGACTATACGCCGAGTGCTAATTATTTCGGAACAGATAGTTTTACATATAAATCAAATGATGGAACTGCTGATTCCTCAGGAGTCACAACTGTTACGATTACTGTAAACTCAATTAATGACACTCCAACCATTCCGACAACACAAGCTGTTGCAACAGATGAAGATATACCTGTTACATTTGATTTAAACATTGGTTCCGATATAGATGGTGATACGCTAACTTATCATGTTTCCTCAACGACAAGTAATGGAATTCTTTCATGTACAGGGGGTACAAATAGAAGTTGTACCTACACTCCAAGTTTAAACTATAACGGAGTCGACACATTCACTTATTATGTAAATGATGGCACAATTAACTCATCGACAGCAACTGTTACGATTACGATAAATGCTATTAATGACCTTCCGGTCATGGCCGCTGACTTCAGCATAACAACGCCAGAAGACACACCGATAAACTTTAGTGTCGAATCTGCTACAGACGTTGATCCAGACACTCTAACATATACGATTGTGACTCCCCCATCTAATGGTCTACTTACAAATTGTATGGCAGCAGATGGAGACCTGAACTGTGACTATTCTCCAAATTTTAATTATAACGGCGTGGATACTTTTACATATCGTGCAAACGATGGAGTAGCCGATTCAGCAACTGTCACAACAGTAACAATTAATATTACTCCTGTTAACGACGCCCCAACTCTAGCAGAGACACAGTCAATAACGACAGATGAAGATACGCCTATTACATTTGATCTTAATGCTGGTGCAGACATTGATGGTGATATTCTAAACTATACGATCACTCTTTCTACCGGTAATGGTTTCTTAACTTGTGATGAAGGTACTAGTCGATCTTGTACTTATACTCCTTCTTCTAATTTTAATGGTTCAGATGATTTTACTTACCAAGTTAGTGATGGAGAATATAACTCAACAACGGCCACTGTTAACATTACTGTTAACGCCTTAAATGATGCACCAGTTGCAGCGGCAGATAGTTCATTAATTTTTAGAGATAATACTTTATACACAATAAACTTAGACCCAGGAAGTGATGTTGAGACAGCAACTGGCTCACTACAATATAAGATCACTCAAGCTCCTGCCGTTGGGACACTTTCGAACTGTATTGACCAGATAAGCTATGGAAGTGATCTAGTATGTGACTATATTGCACCTGTAAACACAAATACAACAGTTACAATTAAGTACGTTGTATATGATGGTCAACTAGAGTCAACGACAGAAACAACTCTAACTATTACTGTTAATGATGAGACTTCGACAGTACCATCTCTTACACCAGTAAACTTTACTGCCGGTACGTCAACAAGTTCGAACCCGATGACTCTGACTGCAGCGAGCTGTGATGATATATCTCAAGTTTTAATTAGTGAATCAACGACAACACCACTAGCTTCTGATTCAGCTTGGCAAAATTGTTCGACGGCCATTGGCACTATATCTTATGACCCAAGTGTATTAAATACTCAAGGATACCGAACTCTGCGTATCTACGGAAAAGATCCTGTGGGTAATATTTCAGCTTACGACAGTATCGACTTTATTTATGACTCCCTTGCTCCATCACTATCTTTTGATAATGTTCCGACACTTCCTTGGGGAATAAACTACGCAATAAAATGGAAAACAACAGAGGCCACTGTCAGTGCAACAAAGAATCATACTTTTTCAGTCTCATATAATGGTGGTTCTACATGGACACAACTTGGGCTTACTTCTGTAGCGACTGATGGCCCTCACTCTGATACACCATTTAGCTATAATTACACTGTCCCTTCAGGAACACTATATAATGATGTTCGCTTTAAGGTAACTCTTACGGATGATAATGGCATGACAGGCGAAGCGATCTCTAACTCATTTAGGATCGTTGAGGACTTAGGTGCCCCATTCATTCACACAGCAACTTTCAAAATTAATGGATCGACGACGCCGACTCCTACGGCAGTTAAGTATGTAAGCGTTGAATTCGATGCAGAAGACCTCGATACAGTCATTACTCATTTCTGCCTTAAAGGAAATGATACAACTCTGCCAAGCGCTAATGACGAGTGCTGGAAAGCTATGGATGCTCCTTCACCAGGGCTTACTCTAAATACGTTTATGCCTGTTCGCGACTATAGCTTCCTTCTAGGTTTTGCTCCATCAAACTTTAAAGTATCTGTTTGGGTAAAAGATCTAGCTGGAAATATTTCATCTAACCCTGATGCAACTCTTGGTAAAGACTTTGTAACAATGAACTATACTCCAGATCAGGCTCCTGTTATCTCGGAATTCTTTGTTACTAATTCTGATTCACCAAGTAGTCCAGTAGAAGATATTGATCTAACATTTAATAATGGTGATACAGTATATATCTCATGGAGAACAGTCGATAATAAAACGATTCCAGCTGGAACAACAAAATTATATTATACAACTGATGACATCGAGTTTCACCCTATTGTCTCGGCACAAAATCTAAATAATAGTGCAAATAATTGCCCGCAAGTTAACTCTGCAACAAATCCACTTGATGACAATGCAACAGCATGCTACCAGTGGACTTTCCCTCTTGCTGATGGACAGTATTTTAGGCTAAGTGTTACCGCTGCAGATAGTGCAAATCAAGATACCTCAGCAACATCTGTTGCACTTAACTCGACGAAGTTTAAAATTCTTGCAGGAAATGTTGACCCAGGAACTGGCTCATCGGCCAAGTCTGCCCAACTTTTTCCAAAATCAACACAAGCACCATACTCCCTTGCAGTTACAAGTGATGGGAAGATATTCTTTAACGATAAGGTTCGAGGTATTCTTTATATCAATCCTTTCACAAACGTTCTTGAGCAACTAATCCCAATTGGAGATGAGGTTGGTGACGGTGTAACTGTTGATCAAGCATCTGTAAAAGATGTACAAAAAATCACAATGGATTTTCAAGATCGCCTCCTGATTTGGGACGAGAATTCAATTCGTCGTGTCGATACAACAGTCGTTCCCATGACTATTGAAACAATTATTGGAATGAAAGCTGATGGAACGATTGGTACAAATCGTAGTGATATTATTCTAGACCCAAGAGATTTCAATTTAAACCGTGGTAATTCATATTCAATGTTCCAGCCACTACCTAATGGTGATATTTGGTTTAACGATCAAACAAATCGTGTAAGCAACAATAACTTAATTAGAATTTACAAAGGCTCTCTTTCTTCACCACGTTTAGAATCTAGACGAATTTCAGGTACTGGTGGAAGCTCTCCTCCAACAAGTGCAATTAGTGGAAACACTTCTGCCACGGCCGAAATGGATACAGAAATCATCTCTGCTTATCAAATTGGCTTTGACGTTAATACGAGTGAAGTTACTTCACTTTTTGCAAAATACTACCGTGGTCTAAATGGTTGTTCATACTATATGCGAGAAGAGATTGACCCTTCTACATTTGTTGCAACTGGTGTAGCGATTCCAAGCCACGATACAACTTGTGTAGATGCGTATGGAAGATCTACGAATGATGGAAGTACATGGGGATGGAGTTATCACATCGGTTACCCTACACGAGTTAATCGTTATAACCCTACAACAAACTCTTATGAAGCGACAAAACTAGGAAATGGTATTCATGGTACTTGCCCAGATGGAACACTTGCAACGAGTTGTCCAATTAGATTACAAGACTTCTTCGTTAACAAAGATGGAGTCTTCTTCTTTGTCGATGCCAATACGATCAGAGTAATTGATGCTCAAGGAAAGGTCCAAACACTCTATGGACAAACACAGTCATTTGGAGACAATGGACTCGGTCAGGATGCTCGCTTTGGAAATATTCAATTTATTGACCATGGTGTTGGAGATAATATCATTCTTGTTGACTCACAAGAAAGAATCATTCGAGAAGTTCAACCAAACGAATCAATCAACCAAGTTATTCGAGTGGCCGGAAATGGAGTTCTTGCTCGCGGCTCTTTTAGTATTAGTGCTGACCCACGAACACAAATGCTTGATACAGGAGGATGGTCGCAAAACTTCTCTATGGCAACAAATCCGGCCAATGGTGACATCTACTTCCCTTGTCGTTGGGATAATGTCTGCCTCCTTTCAAGAGCTACAAATCAGTGGTCACACTTTATGGGTCTAAACGGTGGAGGAAGTTGGACCACAACGGCCACAGTAGATGGCTTAACAATTGATATGGGTAACTATACCCCTTCTGTTAATGGTTTCTACAATGGCGGTATTTTAACTGGACACTACTCTTGGTCGGGAACTGCAAATAATAACTCGATCTTCCGCTATACAACAACGGATGGAATGTCTCAATTTATTGCAGGAACAGGTGGAGGCGTCCATGCTGGAGCAGGTTCTTGTCCAGTAGGGCCAGGGGAAAATTGTGTTTTAAAAAATGTTAGACAACACTGGAATGCATCGACTTGGGATAGTAGTGCTGGAAAAATACTTTTTGAAATGGAATACGATAGAAGTGGTGCTAAAACATTTAGACATTTATCAAATAACTATACTTCTTTCTCATCGTTTAACTACGGTGCGACAAGTTTCAGTTCTATTGTAAAAGTAGGAAGCATCATTTATGGCTGTACAGAAGACTACGAACTAATTAAGTGGGATACAGTTAGTGATTTACGAACAGTTCTTCCGATTCCAGGAACGGCCGCTTGTCACGGTTATCGTATCCTCTACAAGCCTGCGGCAAATGGAAAACCAAATCGTATCGTTTTCCCATTCCACCAAAATGGTTTACATGGTATCGCAGAGTACTTCCTAAACTAACCAGGTAACTGCCCTCTATTAAGAGAGATATGTAAGTGGAGAACCTCGTTATTATAACGATTATCTGATTCATCTGATAAACGCACAATATCTGATATCGAATCAATTTGATTCTTAATAAGAGAAAGATATCTTGGTGATATTCTACGAATCATCATTTTATTCACTAGATTTTGAAACTTAAAGTTTTTACCAAACTCCATATCCCAATCATCAAACTTCCCATATGCCTTGCTAATTGTCTCACTTTCTTCTTTTGGAAAGCGAAATTCAGTTGATCTAGCATAGATTAGGCCATCTTGTTCAAAGGCAATTTCGGCCTTGATAAGATCATTAACAACACTCTTTTTAATGGAGTATGTTTTAAGCTCCCTAATATCGAGAGCACTTCTTGAAAGAGTTAAAATGAGAAATAGGAAGTAATGAGACTTTGTTTGTGCTAGAGCATTTATTTGCATAACAGAAAGGTAGCGTTGCCCCTGATTGGCCTTTGAGATAACTTCTTCCAGCTTCTCCTCTTCCTGGTTACTCTCCTTGAATAAATAATCAAAAGAAGAAAATTGATTACGACAAAAGCTCAGAATAAGTGCATTTGCATCTTTTGTTTTTAAACACTTTGCAATTTGATTAACGATAACAGACGAAGGAAATGCACTCCCCTTTTCAATCTTAACGAAATATTGATAATTGCACTCCAATCCCTTCTTCGCCAACATTTCATAGAATGATTTCGCACTCTTATGCCCGTATGCCTTTCTAATCTTAACCAAATCTTGACCAAAGTGAACCATAAATCTCCTGACAGGCGATTATCGCCTAATAGAATACTTTTCAATGGATTATCGGAATTATAGAACTCATTCATTAATAAAATTTGGAGATAATAATTAATGAGAAAGCTAATTGCTCTGCTACTAATTTGCCTTACAACTTATGCTGGAAACGGTGTTGAGCGTGGAAAAGTAATCCTAACAGGACAGTTTGAGATTCAAAAAGAAATTAGAAATTATCTTTCAAAAGAACTGACGAAGTGCTCTCTAGGAATAGCACAAGAGCGCTTTAATATTAAAAACATTGCAATTACAAAAGATAAAGTTGATCAGGGTATTACTGATTACTACTACAAAATTGAGCTTACACACTTAGATAATATTGGAAATAACCTTAATGACATCAAGATCGAAATTGAAGATGCTGATTATAGTAACTGGCGCCGTTACGAAGAGAAGCTTTCCATTCAATTACTATCTGATGTGAAAGGAAATTGTAATCTTTAATTATTAATACACGTATAAACAACGGAGAAAAAAATGAAATTTATTTTAGTAGCACTAATGACACTTTCGGCATCAGCTTCAATTATCAACTCAACTTTTGAAGCTCGTCACAACGACAAAATCGTTGATGCAATCATCAACGAGTGTAACGTAATGAAAGACCTTACTCTTGTAGCAACAAAGAAAGAAAAAGTTGTTGTTGATCAAGGGATCGTAGATTACAAGTTCGTATCAACTTTCACAGGAAAGCAAAGATACGATCAAAATATGTTTGATCACTACGAAATTACAGTTGAGTCTTGGCTATTTGATGGTTATGACCACAATACAAAAGAAGCTAACTGGTACTATGTAGATTCAGTTGAATGTGAAATGACAGCAGAGATGCAATAAAATAGAAAGGCCTCACACGAGGCCTTTTTTATTATTTTACGCTTTCGAAAGCTTTTAAAATATCTTTTCTAGTAATAATACCAACTAGCTTATCCCCATCACAAACAGGAATTCTCTTAAGTTGTTTTTTCATCATAAGCTCTACTACAGCTGTTAGAGAGTAGTCAGAAGTAACAGTCGTTACATTCTTTGTCATAATCTCTGAAAGAGGCTTATTCTTAGCTTTCTTATAAATATCTTCAACGTCACCAAGATTATAGTCCATTCCAAATAGTCTCTTAATAGAAGCAAGAGCATGTGGGATTTCTACTTCTCTACCGATGAAGTCCGATTGAGTTACAATACCAACTAATTTGTCAGCGCTATCTAAGATTGGCATAACACTCACACCTAGATCAAGCATTGCTTTTGCTGCATCTGCAACAGTTTGAGTATCGCGACAAGTTGTTACATCTTTAGTCATAAATTCAGTTACTTTCATATAAACCTCAATTTTGTATTAATCCTCACTATTTTAACTTAAACTTGGCCCCTTAGCTATCATTATGAACAAGTGCCCAAAACCGAGAAAAACGATAAGGTACTAAAAATTAATATACATTATGCATCATTTTTGGCCGTTACTTAATTTGACACAAAATTAAAGCCAATTTAAAGTATAAAAATGCTAATTGTTTATATAGTCATCTCGATTGGCGTCTCCTTTGTATGCTCGATCATGGAAGCAGTTCTGCTATCAATTACCCCTAGTTTCATCTTAGCGTCTCAGCGTCAGAACCGCAGCTATGCCTCAGCATTAAAGAAGTATGCCTCAAATAAAGATGAGGCCATCTCCGCAATCCTCACACTTAATACTTTTGCCCATACTCTTGGTGCAGCAGGTGTAGGTTCAGAGTCGATTCAAATATTTAAAGATATGGGAATAAGTGGTGCAAACCTAGAGTATTATCTTTCCGCTGTTTCTATTGTCTTAACTTTGGCCATTCTCTATCTTTCAGAAATTATTCCAAAGTCTCTCGGACACCATTATTGGAAAAGTTTAACTCCATTTTTATTAAAGATTCTACCGCCACTAATCTTTATCCTTAAGCCGATTCTATTTATTTCAATGACATTAATGAGGATGTTAAAAACTGATCCTGAGCATAAAATGAGTCGTGAAGAAGTCGAATCAATGATTGAGCTAGGTGTGCAAACGAAGGCCCTTGCCAAAGATGAAGGTGAGTTTTTAAAAGAGTCCCTACTCGCTTCACGAAAAGTGATTGAAGAAGTTATGACTCCCGCACGCAAGGTCTTCATGGTTAATATTGAAGACACTATCTCATCTGTTTACGATCTAAAGGCACCTGTTACACGTATCCCATGTTATGGTGAGAATGTTAACGACATCAGTGGCTACATCCATAAAGAGGATATTGCCAAATCAATTATCGAAGACAATAGCGCTAAAAAGCTTTATGAATTAGATATCATCAGGCCCATTGCTATTATTAATCGCCAGACTCCTCTTCGAAACCTCTTCAAACGCTTCATTCGAGAAAAAGAACATATCGCCATGGTTAGTGATGATTACGGCACAATACTTGGGGTAATCACACTTGAAGATATTGTTGAGACCTTCTTTGGGATTGAAATCATGGATGAATTTGATGAAGTAGAAGATCTACAGAGTCAGGCAAAAGATGAGATTTTAGCAGAAGAAAAAAAAAGAGAGCACTTATAGTGCCCTCATATGAACCTTAATCTTTAAATGTTAGTGGCATTTGAAGGTATCTTACACCATTATCCTGAGGTGCAGGCATATGCCCGCCACGAATATTTACTTGTATACTCGGTAGCAGAAGTTTTGGAGCAGCAAGCGTCTTATCGCGACTTGTGCGAAATTTTACAAACTCTTCGCGACTAGTTTCGGCCTTAAGATGCACATTCGTTTTCTTATTCTCACCGATTGTACTCTTATACCTTAACTCCCTTCCACCTGGCTGATAGTCGTGTCCAGTATAGACATTAGTCTCGTCTGGTAGAGTGTAAAGTTTATTTGTAATTGAATCATAAAGAGCATTTGCGTCCCCACCAGGAAAGTCACATCTTCCTGTACCATAATCTGGCATAAAAAGAGCATCTCCCGTAAAAACATTATTTCCAATTACAAATGAAGAACATGCCGGAGTATGTCCAGGAGTGAAAATCGTTTTGATCTCAATAGTTCCAGCAACAAGTGGCGCTTCTTCATTTAAGAAAGCATCGAAGTCCTCAAGTTTAATCTCTTTTAGAATATTAAATCGTTCACCAAATACTTCTTGAACAATCTTGATATTCTCGTTTATTGCCACTTTCACACCAGGAAAGAAATCCTTGAGCTTTAATGCTCCTGTAAGGTGATCCGCGTGAGCGTGAGTTTCTAGAATATAGTGAGGCTTAAGTCCCGCTTCTTTAACAAAGATAGCAACCTTTTCAACTGACTCTGTTGTGATAGTTGATGATGCCTGATCATAATCAAGAACTGGATCGATAATCACAGCATCCTTCGTCACTTCATCATAAACAACATAAGTTAGTGTGTAAGTTTGCTCATCAAAGAATGTTTTTATATTTAAATTATCCATAATTTCCTCCTATCATAGAGTAAATAAATTTATGGGAAAATACATTGACCCCCATCAAGGTTTAAGAAAAATTAATCCCCTATACTGATTTCAGGAGGAAATTAACATGGCATATCTATTAGCACTTATTGCAGGAACAACTCTTGGTCTTTTAGGCGGCGGGGGCTCAATTCTAGTGGTTCCAATTCTGGTTTATATTGTAAAAATTGACCCTAAAATCGCAATTACAATGAGTTTAGCAATTGTAGGTCTAACAGGCTTTATGGGGACACTAAGACATCATAAGAATGGTAATGTTATGGTTAAACTTGCCTTTCAATTTGGTGCTATGACAATGCTTTCCACTTATCTTGGTACCTATCTCGCTTCTTTCATTAGTGGACAAGTTCAACTTTATATCTTTGCAGGAATTATGCTACTGGCCTCAGTTTCAATGCTTAAAAATGGCAAGAATATCAAGGTTAAATCATCATCAAATCTAACAATTTTTGGGGCAGCGAGTGTTGTCGGTATTGTCACTGGTCTCATTGGAGTTGGAGGTGGGTTCTTAATTGTTCCAGCACTTGTAAACTTTTTTAACGTACCAATGAAGAAGGCCATTGGAACTTCTCTTCTAATTATTGCAATTAACTCTCTCATTGGATTTGTAGGAAATATTATCAACTCTCCTAATCTTGAGTTAGATTACCAATTTATTGCAATCTTTACAGCTCTTGCCATTGTTGGATCACAACTTGGATCAGCACTGACTCATAAACTTCCACAAGATAAATTAAAAAAGATTTTTGGCTACTTCTTAATTGTAATGGGGATCTTTATGATAGTTAGAGAAACACTACTCTAGTCTCTTTTTTAATTTCTTCAAATATTTCTTCATCAGAACACCATATAATTTAACGACGACCTCTGGCTTTGCATTAAAGCCAAAGGTCTCTTTAATCATACGACGGTCAAAGTCCACCACATAAGTAAAAAGAGTTCCGTTTTCACTTTCATTAAACATGCGGTTGCTTCTTAAAAAGTATGGATTTGATCTAACAGTTTCAAATAATGCCTGATAAGGAGCATTCAATTTAATTAGCTCTGTTGTTGTTATAAAGTTTTTACGAATTCCGATCCAAGCATCTTCTCTAAATATGCTACCAACTTCAAATGTTCTTGAGTTTGTGGCCATATCATTAACTTCACTTCGCCAATGATGATCATTCATTGGATCCGCTACAAATTCAAACACCTCTTCAATAGGTGCATCGATTTCGATACTGCCAGTAACTTGGACTGTCTCCAGTGCATAAGAAAGTGTAGATATTGTTGCTGCTATAATTAGAATAAGTTGTCTCATATAAAAATGATGGCAATCTTAACTTAATCTGGCAAGTTTACGTCCAAAATACAAAACCAATTGAATGACTAAAACGCTCAAGAATGCGCTTATTCCAAGTGCTCCACCATAACCTTTAAGGTGCGGAACAAGGTATTGAAAAAAAAGAGCAAAGAAAACTGAACCAATGACAATAGTATAATTATGCATTTTTGTGGGACAGCTCATTCCAACAAAAGTAGAACCAAAGAATATCACGGCCATCATTTCGTAGTTAGGAACTGTAAGATATAAAATTGCGTAGGCAATTATTGTTAAAAGAGCGGAAGCTCTAATGGCCCCAAACGTCTTTAGACGAGACAGATGAAAAGTCGAAAGCGCTCCAATAAGAGAAACTCCAATTGCGGTTATCATATAATACTCCCCTTGATAAAGAAGAATAAAGCAACGCTAACAAAGGCAATTGTTCCAAGCTTTCCACCAAAACCTTGAAAGATTCTTAAAGTATAAAAATATAAAATTGCACCAATGAGAGAGATCCCAAGAATTTCCCAGTAATTAGTCACTAACTCACTTGAGCACATTCCTGCAAAGCTTCCACTATAGACCGCTGCTTGCAATGTCATTCTCATTGGAATAAGACCTGCAATCAAACCTACAGAAGCGGAGGCCAAGACTGGAGACCAGCCTAGTTGTGAATGTAAGATGAAACAAAAAAGGCATCCTAAAAAGAATGCCCCAAATTTGTATAAAAATTGTATTCTCATGCCCATCTATCTTAGAGCAATGATCTTAGTTTTCCAATACGTAATGGAAAACAAGTGGTGCAACGATTGTCGCATCAGATTCGATAATGAACCTTGGAGTCTTTGAAGATAGTTTCCCCCAAGTGATTTTTTCATTTGGAACAGCACCTGAGTACGAACCATAACTTGTAGTCGAATCAGAGATCTGGCAGAAGTATGACCATAGAGGAACATCATCTTCCATATCTTGGTTAAGCATTGGAACAACACAAATTGGGAAGTCTCCCGCGATCCCTCCTCCAATTTGGAAGAAGCCGATTCCGCCATCTCCACAATTTTCAGGGTACCACTTAGCAAGGAACATCATATATTCGATACCATTCTTAACAAGAGAAGGCTCAAGCTCTCCTGTTAAGCAGTATGAAGCAAAAATATTTGCTGTCGTTGAATCTTCCCAACCTGGAACGATAATTGGAAGGTTCTTTTCACAAGCGGCCATAACCCAAGAATTTGCAACATCTGTTTCAAACTCTTTTGCAAAGTCTTCACGACGAAGAATTCGATATAGGAACTCGTGAGGAAAAAGTCTCTCCCCTGCTTTAGCAGCGTTTGACCACTCTTCAAAAAGATATTTTTGTAACTTTCTAAATGCAGTCTCTTCTGGAATACATGTATCTGTTACGCGGTTGAAACCTTGAGCAAGTAGCTCTTCTTCCTCTTCAGGACTTAGGTCTCTATAGTTTGGAATACGCTTGTAGTGATTATATGCGATTAAGTTCATGATATCTTCTTCAAGGTTTGCACCAGTACAAGAGATAATTTGGACTTTATCTTGGCGGATCATTTCAGCAAGAGAAACCCCAAGTTCGGCCGTACTCATGGCACCAGCAAGAGTGATCATCATCTTCTTCCCACTCTTTAAATGATCAACATATGCCTTTGATGCATCAACAAGTGAAGCGGCATTAAAGTGACGATAGTTGTTGCTAAAAAATTGGGCCATTGTGCTCATAATAATTCTCCAGAGAAAGCCTAAATAGAACGAGACTTATTACACCACAATATAGATCCAAGTCTACATAAATTAGTCAAAAATATTGTAATTAGAAGAGTACATGAGCCCTACCACACTATTATCAGAAGTACTGTCTTGTTTCTGGTAGTAAAGGCCAAAAATTGGGCTAGCTTTTCGATTGGAAAGCTTAAATCCAAGCGAAGCTTCATACGTTCGAGAGATACTGCTCGGTAAGTCTTCCGTAACACGATTCTCTATCTCACGGTATTGAAGGCCAAATAAAAATGAGTAAGTTGTTCCTTTGTAAAATTTAGACATCGTATATTCAGGAGTACTCAATCCAAATTTAAGCCATATATCATCTGAAAAGTTATTTCGATTTTGCTCTTGGTTCGGATCAAAAGAAATAATATCTTTAGAAATATCATAGAATATTTCAAATGAAGGCGACCAACTATCTGATGATAAGTAACTGTAGCCAATATTTAATCCCGTATTACTCTTATAACTCGGTTTACTTACAACTCTATTAAATACGGCCGGATCTGCATCAACACGAGAAAAGCTCTCCTGAGTACTTGATGAAGAATATTTGATCCCAGGAAAGAGAACCGAAGCACTCAAAAAGTGCTTCCTTTCGATATAAGATGCACTTAAAAGAGTATTAATAATAATATACTTTGTTCGATCATTTACTGTTTCAAGATATTCGCTACCAGCAATATTCCCATAGAAAGTAGCAAATGTTTTTGAAGACTGAATATCAAGACTACCAGAAAAACCGACGGCGAATTTATCATTTAGCTTCTTTGCTGCGCTAATTCCAAGCACCGTTTCTTCGGCCTGAATATCTGCACTTCCTTTAAATTCATTCGTACTAAAATTGATCGTTCCATTATTTGTTCCACTATAGGTAACAAAATTCGTGAATGTTATGCCAAAGAAGTCCCCTGCAAAACCTGTGAAATAAGGAATGAACTGACTCTCAAAATCGCTACCAGCTGTTCCCTCTACATCAATATCTTGTCTAGCGTACATGAGGCCAAAATAAATTTTAATCTCATCGTGTTTGAGGTAGGCCGTGGCCGATGGAAATACCAAGGCCGCGCCTATGTCACCAGGACGTGCAGTTGTATTTCCAAGAAATCCTGCTTCATGACCAATTGGTAAGGAGAATACATTAAATGAAATAAGTATAAGTATGAGAAATCTAGTGAAATACATAGGAAAAATTAAATCACCCTAAGTAAATAAAGTCTATTCCTATAAAAAATGAACTTAATCGTTGATATTAACTTTAGTTTGATGTATCAAACCATAGTTCAAACAAGCAACCAATCTTACTAACAAAGGATATAATATGTTAAAAAGATCTATCTTATTGATTTCATTAGGCTTAGGTATGAATGCCACTGCTGCAACAACTGCGCAGTCAGTAATTGAAGCTTACTCAAATCTTGTTTATAAAACTTACTCAGAGTCTCTTGATAAGGCGATTGTACTTCAGGAAGACGTCGAATTCTTCATCTCTAACCCTGGGGTAATGACTCTAGAGATGGCGAGAGAGTCTTGGAGACAAGCAAGAGCTCCATATGGCCAATCAGAAGTTTTTAGATTCTACAATGGCCCTATCGATAGCGATGAAGGACCAGAAGGATTACTAAATGCATGGCCACTTGATGAAGCATATATCGACTATGTTGAAGGTGCTCCTAATGCAGGTATCGTAAATAATATTGCTGATTACCCAGTAATTAATAAAGAACTTCTTTCATCACTTAACGAGCTTAACGGTGAAAAGAATGTTTCAACTGGTTACCATGCAATTGAATTCCTACTATGGGGACAAGATCTATCTATTGATGGTGCTGGTGACAGACCTCATACAGACTATGTAATCGGTCTTGGAAAGAACGCACAAAGACGAGCTGTATACCTTTCAACAGCAACAGATCTTTTAATAGATCACCTTCAAACACTTGTTGATGCTTGGGCACCAAATAAAGCTAACTATAGAGCTGAATTTGTAGCAAAAGATCAAAAAGAATCTCTTAATAATATTCTTTCAGGAATGATCTTCATGTCTGGTGATGAGCTTTCAGGTGAAAGAATGTTCGTAGCTTGGGAAACTCAAGGCCAAGAAGATGAGCACTCATGTTTCTCAGATATGACTCATATGGATATCCAGTGGAATTTCTGGGGTATTGCAAATGTACTTAAAGCAACAGGAATCCTAGCACTAACAGACAACACTGTTCTTGCAACTACAATTGATAACAGAGTTGCAAAGATCAATAAAATGCTAGCTGGTCTTCCTGTACCATTTGATCAAGCAATCCTTGACGAGAATGCAAGACCAGAAATCCTAGCTTCTATCGAAGAGATGGAACAACTTGCAATTGAGCTTGTAGAAATTTCTGAAGAACTTGAGACGCCAGTACAATGGTAAGAGCTCTCCTTCTTACATTTTTGTGCGTATTTAGTCTCAATACTTACTCCAGTGATAAGTTCCCGGCCGGTGCCGGGACTACACTGGACCTCTCAGTTAATGCTTTCTCACACCCTATGAGTGGGACACGTGGAATGTTAAGGCGTCAGTTTCAAGTAGGTAATAGCTTTTTTAAAGGAGCTTGGGTTACCTCACCTTCATCTACTCCATTAAGAGATGGCCTTGGTCCAATTTTTAATGCAACATCTTGTACAGCATGCCACCTACTTGATGGACGTGGACGAGGCCTTCCAGATGTTGACGGAAAAACTGATATCTCTCTTCTCTTTCGCTTAAAAAAAATTGGTGCTAATGGAGAAACCACTCCACATTCAAAATATGGAGATCAATTTCAACCTCACAGTATTGAAGGTGTTAAAGGCGAAGGTGAAGTCTTCGCTAAGTTTGAAACCATAAAGGGCAAATTTGCTGATGGCCAAGCCTATGAACTAAAAAAACCAAATTACATCTTTAGAAAACTAGCTTATGGAAAATTAGGCAACAACACAATTGTCTCACCGAGAGTCGCTCCACAAATGATTGGACTTGGACTTCTTGAGAATATAAATGAAGAAGATATCCTTGCAGGAGCTGATCCCGAGGACTTAGATAATGACGGTATTTCAGGCCGTGCAAATTATGTCTTTTCAATAGTTGAACAAAGACAAACTCTTGGACGCTTTGGCTGGAAAGCTTCACGTCCAAACCTGCTAGAACAAAATGCTGCAGCTTTCAATGGTGATCTCGGTATAACAAGTTCCCTCTTTCCAACTGAGGAGTGTAGTCTTGTCCAAATTGACTGCCTAGAGAAACAAACACAGCAAGATATCTCTAATGAACTTTTAGATAAAGTTACACTTTATACGCAATTAATTTCAGTCCCAGTAAGAAGAGATTTCAATAGTCCGAGTGTATTAAATGGTAAAAAAGTTTTTCATCAAATAAATTGTCAAGCATGCCACAGACCTGAGTTTACAACAGGTACAAATTCGAAATTTGAAGTATTAAATAATCAAAAAATCTACCCATATACAGATATGCTACTACACGACATGGGTGATGAATTGGCCGATGATACTCGTTCATATCAATTTGAAGCTAAGGCCACGACAAGAGAATGGCGTACTCCGCCACTCTGGGGACTTGGCCTTGTAAAAACAGTCAATGGTCATACTCGCTATCTTCATGATGGACGAGCACGTAATTTACAAGAGGCCATACTCTGGCATGGTGGAGAGGCCAAGCAAGCAAAGAATAATTTTATAAAGTTAACAAAGAAAGATCGTAACGATCTCATTAAATTTCTTAGGAGTTTGTAATGAAGAAACTAATTCTATTAGTAACACTTCTATCGAGTCCGGCCATTGCTCAAATATGGCCACTACCAACAGGCACTACTTACCTTGTAAAAGGTACTGGTTATGATTGTGGAACATTCATTAGTCGTTATAAAGTTGAATATACAACGACTCCAAAACTTTTTTCAGATGCAGGAATTAACTTTGATCTTTTAACGGCAGATAGTGACCTAAATGTTTTCTCAATTGAGTCATCTTGGGTAACGACATCAGGTCAGACTTGTAACTTCGGCCTCTTCTTTAATCGTGCCAGAGAGACAAGAACATTAGAGCTTGATTATACAAAATCAATGTCAGATGGGGATGCAAGTGAATGTGTTGCAAATGAAGAGCTACTAAAGAGCAAGCTTCAATCATCAGCTTATGAAGCATCAAAAAGAGGTATTCGCTATATAGCCGTAGATATTCTGAATGAAAAAACTGAAGTCTGCGACGGAGAGCGTGTTAGACTAATTTTTGATAGACGAGCTAACTAATAATCGGTGGCACTAATGTGCCACTACGCTCTTTTAAGTGGAAGAGTGAACACAAAACGAGTTAAAAAAGAGTCTTCATCAAGGTAAAACTCCCCTCCATGTTTTTCGATATTACTTTTTGAAATACTAAGACCTAATCCCGTTCCCCTATTCTTCTTCTTAGTTGTAAAGAATGGCTCCATTATCTTGGCCTTTATATCATCTGGGATGCCTCTTCCAGTATCTGTAATCGAAACTTCAACATAGTCATTGTCATACTTTCTAATAGGTATTGCCTTTAGGTTAATCCTTCTTTCCCCGTTAACTTTAATGAGTTCATCAAATGAGTTATTAATTAGGTTTAAAAGAACTTGTGCAATCTGAACAATTGAGCCATGAATAACAATTGACTCATCTACATTAATGTTGAATTCAATATCATTTTCTTTAAATTTCTCATAACAAAGTGATGTTACATCCTCAACTGCTTCAATAAGGTGGAAGTCTTCAAATCGTGACTTGTCTCCATCTTTTGCGAGATGCTTTAGGCCTTTGATGATCTTTGAAATCCTAAATGCCGTGCTTGAAATACGCCCAGCATTTTTCTTGATACTTTCGAGACCGGTTCTTTGATAAATTCGATTAGCACTTAAATCAATAATCGTGAGAGGATTATTAATTTCATGAGCAATACCACTTGCCATCTCACCAATCGATGCCAGTCTTGCCGAGTTAATAATTTGAGATTGCTGCTGAACAAGCTGTACAGTTCGGTCATGGACATTTCTTTCCAGTTTCTCATTCACTTTAATAAGCGAATCCTTATAACTGCGCTGTTTTTCGAAGAAATAAAGTAAAATAAAAAAGAAAATACAAAGACAAACAAAACAAGCAAAAACAACGAGAAGCTCTGATTTATACTCGTGATAGAATTGGAAAAAGCTAGACGAGTAACTAATGATCTTAGAGTTTTCCGGCAATTTATTGATATTAATCTTATATCTCTTTAACTGATCCAGATCAAAAACAAGATCATTAATAGAATGAGTTATGATAGGAATTTCTGAAATTTTCTTTTCTCCATAGATGTACTCATCGGCCATACGAGCGATTTCTCGGCCATAGGCCCTACCATCAGAGAGATTTCCCCCAACTATCCCTTTATTAAGTAGGAACTTTAGAAAACCATAGATTGGTTGCTTAGAGTACTTGCTAAGAGTCCTAATATTTTCATCGAATTTAAAGTACTTTCCATCACGATCTCTAGCATAAACCCCAAAGAGAACTATTGAATCATCTTCAAAATGCTTGGCCATTTCATAGATTTCTTCCATATTGTAATTTTCAATATAGATAACTTTTTGCTTTAGCTGCATTTTTTCAAACGAGCTTTCAAATTGTTTTTTAAGATAACGACCAGAGGGAGAAAACTGCGTATTTATCACATATATCTTAGTGGCAGTAGGATTAATTTTCAGAGCACCCTTAACTGTAGGTATCACATCAAATGTTTCAACAACTCCAGTAAAGTTCTTTTCAGTTCGGTAGATATCACGCTTAAACTTATCATAGCCATTTACACCACTAAAAATTATGGGAGCATCATTGAAAATCTCTCTTCGATACTTGATTGCAAAATCAAAGGCATAATCATCAGTTGTTACAATTAAATCAATTTTATGAGAGCTAAATTTTGTCGCGTAGAGTTCTGCTAAGGCTTCATCATAATCGCGTCCAAAAAATCTTTTAGAATCCATATACTCTGTATAAAAATTCATTGAATATTTATGACGACTCTGTAAGTGAAAACGAAAGGAGCTATCAATTTCTTCCGTCCAAATATTCCCTTTTTCATATGAGTGGAGCATAAGAATATCATAAGAACCTGCCGCACTAGTAAGTGAAGAAATAAGAATAAATAAAATGAAAATTAGTCGATAGACGGCCTTAAGTAAAATCATTCTAAATAAATATCACTTAATCTTCGTATTGTAATCAGTTATTTAGGCAGTTGGTAGCTGAATAACGAAACGGGTGTTAGGGCTCGACCTATCCACGAAGATACGGCCTTTATGATGCTCAATTATATTCTTACAAATACTTAGACCTAGTCCAGTACCTCTTTGATCAACCTTAGTAGTAAAGAATGGCTCCATGATTCTTTCAAATATCTCTTCAGAAATGCCTTTTCCAGAATCTGTCACTGAAATTTCAACGATATCCTTTTCTTTTCTTCCTTCGAGCTTGATCCAGCGCTCACTATCTCCCTGAACTAATTCATCAAAAGAATTATTGAGAAGGTTCAAAACCACTTGTGAAATCTGTACTGGTGCCCCATGAACCTTTAGGTTCTCGTCGACATCAATCTTAAAGTGAATTTCGTTCTCTTTAAATCTTGCCTGACAAATTGAAATGACATCTTCAATAGCAACCTTAATATTCACGAGTTCACTAGTTAGACTAGCATCCTCTTTGGCCAGTTGCTTGAGTCCTTTAATAATTTTTGAAATACGATCAACAGTTAGTTTGATTTTTTCTGCCGACTTTAAGACAACTTCATTATCTGACAATTGAATAATTCGATAAGCACTTAAATCAATGATTGTTAGTGGGTTATTAATTTCATGAGCGATCCCACTTGCCATCTCTCCAATCGAAGCAAGCTTTGCAGAATTGATAAGTTTCGACTGCTGCTCAATTAACTGTCTTGTTCTTTTTTCAACTCTATCCTCTAATTGTTCATTGATTCGAAGAACTTCTTTCTTATGCTTCTTTTGTTGCTCAAAATGATAAGCAAGAACAACTAAACTAATAAATAAACACGCAAAAGAAAAAAGAATAAACCAAAACTCGAAAGTATACTCTTCATAGAAGCGCAGCAATTTATTATTACGATTTATAATTTGTGAATTAACTGGTAGCTTATGGAAATCAAGACCAAATTTAACAATTTTAGCGTAATCAAAAATAGCTGGTGCCTCGACATCCTCAACTATAGCAATCGAATTAATGTCTTCACCAGCAATAATCTGATTAGCAATTAAAGCTGCTTTCTTCCCGTAGAGCTCACCACTTGTAAAATATCCACCAGTCAAGCCGTAAGGCAAATAGTATTTCAAGAAACCATAAATTGGCACGTTTGAGCGCCTTGCTAACTCACGAAGGTTTTTTTCAAAGTCTAAAAAATTTCCATCACGATCACGAGAAAAACCGCCATAAAGAGCAAACGATCCTTTTTCTAAATTTTCAACTTTCTTATAAAGGCTATCTGCTGATATATCCTCTAGGTATTCAACTTTATCTGCGAGTCCTAACTTGGAAATTGATTTTTGAAATTCTTTCTTTAAATACTTACCTGATGGTGTATGAATCGTATTAATTACATAGAATTTTTTAGCTTTTGGATGCAGGCTTTGAGAAAGCTCGAGCATTTTATCAATTTTGAAACTCTCAACGAGTCCGGTGTAATTTTTTTCGAGTCGATATTTCTGTTTAAATTCATCACTGTAGCCGTTAACACCGGTAAAAATAATCTGACTATTTTGAAAAAGTTTGTCTCGATACTTCATGGCAAAGGCAAACGCATTGTCATCTGAAGTAATAATTAATTTAATATTTCGATCAGAGTACTTTATTGAGAATAGATTATAGAGCCTCTCACCATAGTCTCGCCCGTAGAATCGCTTAGAGTCCATATACTCTGTATAAACATCTAAGTGATTGCTTTCACTATGAAGGTTTTTCTTAATCGACTGATCAATAAG
Organism: Halobacteriovorax sp. RT-1-1; assembly: GCF_047085455.1. Classification (NCBI taxonomy): domain Bacteria; kingdom Pseudomonadati; phylum Bdellovibrionota; class Bacteriovoracia; order Bacteriovoracales; family Halobacteriovoraceae; genus Halobacteriovorax; species Halobacteriovorax sp. RT-1-1. The sequence continues at coordinate 703,325 of NZ_JBKIXZ010000002.1, read as the reverse complement.
ATCTGTCCAAATACTATCTCGAGAGTAAGAGTGCAGTATAAGTATCTCGTACTTATCCATCGCTAAGCTTGGAAAGATTGATAGGAAAAACGTGAATGTTAAAATTAATGCCCTGGCCCAGTTCACAACTTTATAATTAACATTTTATCGCTAAAATGTATTGATAAAATTTATCGATTTAGCAATAAATCTTCATAAAGCGCTGAAATCACACTATAGAATTAAGTAAAAATTAACCTCAATATCATCATGCACAGTTGCGATCCATATCGATGGATCCGGGATTTCGAGCTTCTTTAAAGACAGTACAGATTTTCCAACCAGTGAGGTTTTACCATCTGCAGCAATATTTTTTTCAATGAAAATATCCACAGAATGTTTCTTATTTCGAACCTCTATAATTCCCGAATTTAACTCACCTAGTCTAACCGGTCCAGGAATACGAACAATAATATAAGGATTCTGATTCACTTCAAGACACTTCTCATACATTTTCTCATTACGAGACTCATTATCTGTATCTAATTCTTTGGCATCGATTTTAATTGAAATATCTTTGTATCTTCCATTTTTATTTTTTTTATACGTAATACTAGCGACTTTAACGACACCTTGAAAATCAGTAGTTATCACACCGGCCTTTGTCGACGACATATTAAATATGATTCGATTTTGAGCATTGACGGCTTGCTCAAAGCTTTCATACTTCAAGCTCAACTGTGATGCTGAAATATTACTTACTTGTAAAAAAATTAAAATAAAAACGATTTTATAATATTTCATATAAACCTCATGAGAAAATAATTCTGAAAAGACCTTTTAATGGAGTATATATATTTCCAATGATTCCGATGAAGGTATCTCTTCTTTTTTTACTATGATTCAAAAATTTTGCAATAAGCTCAACCAACCATGAACGGCGGATCAGCCACTGGAAGCCAATATTAAGAAATGTTTTTTCACGAAAGTATTTTTCTTTTTTGTGCCTATAAACTTGTAAGGAAGAGTTATAATCAAAACAAACTTTTGAAATATTGATACTTTCGAAAAGCATATTCGCTGTTAATAAAGCATTAAAGATACCTTCTCCAGTAATTGGGTCAATAAAGCCTGCGGCATCACCAATTAGGGCCACATTATTTCCAATAACATCTCTTACACTGTGCTCAATTGGAAAACTTGTATGGATCTTATCTTCTTCGTCTAGTGTAACCCCTAGCTCATCTTTAATACTTTCAAGATAATACTTGAAAGCATTGCGTGCACTTCCATATTTCTTGATTTCATCAGCTCCACAAACAAGAGAGAGGTTTAGTTCAGTATTCGAGATAGGATCGACACCAATATAGCTTCCTCTTTCAAAAATAAACATCTGTCCTTTTCGAATAGGAACTTTGTCAGTATTGAGCCAAGCATGAAGAGCAATACGTTTTTTAGAATTGGGTAACTGAAGCTTCAATTGACGTGCAACGATTGAGTTTCGTCCATCTGCACCGACAAGAAGACGAGAATAATAAACTTCTTTATCAGCTGTTTCGACTCTCCAATATGTTCCTAAATACTCAAAACTCACAACACTTTGACCAAATCGTAAGTCTGCACCACTTTCACTTGCTAGCTTGGCCAGTCTCTGATCAAGAATTTTTCGATTAACACTGACACCAAAATTTCTCCTTCCTCCCTCACTTGTAGGGAATGTGCTATTAACACGACAGCCTTTTGGCGTATGTATCATCATCCCATTAAGAGGTAAGAAGCCATCATAAACTGATTGTAAATTAAGTTCATCAAGAAGCTTTACCCCTTGAGGACAAAGATATTCGCCGCATACTTTACGACCGACCTCTTTATTTCTTTCAAGAATCAGTACTTTTGAATTCTTTTGAGCCATTAAGTGTCCAAGTAATGCCCCTGCGGGACCACCACCAATGATAAGTACATCATAAATATTCATTTCCACTCCTCAACAATCTCTCTTAGAGACGCATTACCTAAGTAAAGTGTTGGCAGAACAAAGAGATCGAAAATCATTCCACAAAACAAGATGAAAGATAAATTCACCCCAAACTCTCTAATAGGAAGAAAGTCATAAATTCCAAATAATAAGAATGCGATAATAAGAGTAAGCGAACTCGTTAGAATAGGCTTAACGATTGTTTCAACATAAATGCTAAAGTCACCTTGTTTTTGGTCAAAGAAATGTAGTAGATGAAAAGTACTGTCTACGACAATCCCGAGCCCCACACTATAAGTCATAACAGTTGCAATATTTAACGACATCCCCATGATATTCAAAAAACCTAGCGACAAACCAAGTGGCATTGTATTGACTAGAATAAAAATGGCAAAAAGCTTTATCTGTTTTAAAAAAATAACAGCAATGAGGGCCATGATAACCAAACTTAACAAAAAGCTCTTTGAAAGAGTATGAACCATTGCTTTTTGAGAAATCATTAAATTGTAGTACAGGCCATCTAAGCGATAAGTTTTCTCTCCAATAATACTTTTAACTTTATTCAATAGGATTTCGTATTGATCAACATTTAAAGGAGTTCCAAGAAGAGTTACCTTATATTGAGAATCTATTGGGTAAGCTTCTCTAATGCCTTCGGCCGCTTTCGAATAAAGTGTCACATAAGCAAATTTATTATCCGGTAAAGAATAATTTCCACTATAGGCTTCATTAATTTTTCTAACAACAAGGTTTCGAGATAATACTCTTACACCTTTAATTTTCTCTAACTCATCTTCAACTTGTGTAAGATTTTTCAAAGCTTCATATGATAAATCCCCCATACCAATCTCTAACAGTGGTACTCCTCCAGCTATCGTTGAGATATCATTAAAGCTCTTCGCAATATTTGTTTCCTTTGGAAAGTACTTAGTTGCATCAGTTACGATAGCAACATTTACTGCTCCCCAAATTCCTAAGATGATCGATAAAAGGCCAATTACAATAAAACTCAGACCCGAAAAGCTTCTCGTTGGATATCTTTTTAATTCTCCCCCCTTCGATTCTTTTAGCTTTAAGAAATTTTCAACACTAAGTAACCAAACGATTGACAGAAGAGAGCTTAGCAAAATCATGATACTACTAAGCACCCCAAAGATACGAATAACATAAATCTCACTTACATAAAGTGATAGGAATCCTATAAAGGTGGTAACAAGCATTAGTGCTATTGGACGAGTTTTATGCTTTAAAGCACCAGATAATGAACCATCTTTCTTTGCTGAAAAGTATATATGCTGTCCAAGAGACAAAATGATCACAAATGTCATTAACGGTACTATAGAGGTCACCATATTCATTGTGACAAAGAAGTATTTAATAACACTCAAACTAAAGAGCGCACTAAAAATACATGGGATAAAGAGCATTAAGGTTGTCAGAAAATCTTTTATAAATACAAGTAAAAGAAAAAATGAAAATGTAAATAAAATCGGAAAGAGCTTTTCTTGAACAAGTGCCGAGGATTGATCGAGATGATAATTCGTATACTCATGTCCAGCACAGTAGAAGTTCTTTTCATCCTCCACTCTTTTGATGATCTCTTTCAGTTGACTTTTTTCGCCATTATTAAAAATTAGAAAACCAATTCGATTGGAAGAAATAAGGTCAGCTTTCGCTAGTTTTCCTTTTTGAAGTTCAACATCCAGTTCCCGACGCTCTTTTGTAAGATCATGTGGATAAACAAAGTAACATTCATCACTACATAAATCCTCAAGCTTTTTACCAAAATTTAGAAGTCTTGAATAAGCTTCGATACTTGGAGTGTCATTTGCGTAAACAACAAGAGAGTCCACTTCTGGGTAATCTTGCTGAAATGCCTTAAACTGTTCTATCCCCTTATCTGTTAAGAAGATTGATTCCGGATTCTTTTGTTTTAAATCCTTTGTATAAAACAACATTCCAGCGAAGACCCCTAGAAATAGGATAATAAATAGAGACCTAAAGATCGCTTTTATTATGACCTCCACTCTAAAAGAATACTTTGGGCCATAAAGCCAGGGCCGAATGCTAGCATATAACCACGCTGCCCACTTTCAATAACTCTTTCTCTTGTAACCTTGTCAAAGATATGAAGAATTGTCGCAGAAGACATATTTCCACAATTTTCAAGAACCCATTTAGACTCTGAAATATCTTTGTTGTAATCACCAATATAGTCTTCAACCATTTGAATGATTTTCTTTCCACCTGGATGAAACATATAATTATCTATATCTTCAATCTTTAGGCCATTGCGCTCTAAAAACGGTAAGAAAATATTTTCAAAATTTCCTTCAATTGCACTAGGTACGTCTTTATCTAAAACAATTTTAAGTCCTGAGTTAATTAACTCAAATCCCATCAGGTATTCACCATGAGAAAAGTTATACATATCTGTATCGATAATATGAGCACCTTTACCTTCGCCACCTTTTAAGACAGCACAAGCAAAACCGTCAGAGAAAATTGCTGTTGAAACAAGATTGGCAGCATCAAGATCATTTAGTTGGAAAGTGATACTTGGTATTTCCATTGTTAAAACAAGTGCTGTTTTATCAGGATTGGCCTTTAAGAATTCATCTGCATAAATTAATGCCGACGTTCCTCCTGCACATCCCATCTCTGTTACTGGCAAACGAACGACATCTTTTCGTAAACCAAATTCATTGACGAGATAAGCATCAACTGAAGGGATCATGAAGCCTGTGCAACTAGTTGTGATGATATAGTCAACTTCACTTGGATCAATATTAGATCTTTCAAAAGTTCGTTTCAATAACCTCTTACCGTACTCAACCATTTTGGCTTTATAGATATTATTCTTCTCTTCAAAACTTATATCTGAAAATACAGTCTCAAGATCGACAACCGCACTACGCTGATCTATTTTGGAGCCCTTAAATATTTTCAGGGCCTTACGTTTTGTCATTTCATCAACATTCTTCAGCCACAGGCGTTGGGCAGCTTCAATGATCTCTTCTGTTTTGTAAGTGTAATCTGGTTTATAAGTTTCCATGTGAACAATACGAGTCATTTGTTCCTCCTTTCGTAGAGAAAGAATCGTTCAAAACCTTAAATTTTGTAACTGGACGAAAGTCCTAATTCCAAATAAAATGTGTATTATCAGATAGATACAATATTTATACGACTAAGGTCCTAGAACTATGCTTAATAAACGTGAACGCCTAATTACTGGATTACTCTTCCTCTTTATCTCTCTTTTTCTTATTTTTGATATTTATGAGGACATCAGTGATGGCTCGACATATGAGCACGTTATCGAAGAAGGCATCATAATGTTCATAGGTCTCATCGGAACTGGTGTTCTATGGTTCAAGTGGCTATTTACAAAAAAAGAAAACTTAAGAATTAATTCAGACGTTACAAAGTTAAAATCTGACCTAGAAAGTTATAAACGAAAAACTCAAGATCTTTCACGCGGTCTCTCTGAAAAAATTAATGATCAATTAAATGAATGGGCATTAACAAAATCAGAGAAAGACATCTCACTTTTATTGTTAAAAGGCCTAACAATAAAAGAGATTGCTGATATTAGATCCACATCAGAGAAAACAATTAAGCAACACTGCACTAATATCTATAGTAAATCAAACCTCAGTGGACGTAGTGAATTATCGGCATTCTTTTTAGAGGATATTTTAATCATTGATAGGTTATAATCTCTATAGAAAAATAATCAAGAACAAGTGATCATGAATCTTACAGAGTTTAATGAAGAATTAGCAAAAACGAATAAATTAGTAATTATTGGACCAATGGCCCTAACATTGCCCTATATTATTAATTCTCCAATCATTTACGTTGATGGTGGCCTAAATCATAGGCCAAGTGACGATCATCCTTACCTTTCAGTTGGTGATAATGATTCAAATACAACTAGCGATAATCTTGATATAACGTTGGATGAAAACAAAGACTTTTCAGATCTAACTTACGCATTAACTCTTATCCCTGATAATATTACCGAAATAAAGCTCTTTGGATTTTTAGGAGGAAGACTAGATCATCAAATGGTGACTTTAGGCTCGATCCACCACTTTCTAAAAGAAAGAAAACACCAAACAAGGTGTCATTTTGAAAAGAAAATTATCGCAAATTCAAGCGGTAACTTCTCTTTTACACATGAAGGTATTTTTTCAATTCTTAGTCTTGAAGAACAAGAAATAACAATAAGTGGTGCTTGTGATTATCCCCTCAATGACGATAAAGGAGTAAAAACTCTTAGTTGCCTTACTCTTTCGAATAAAGCCTACGGTGAAGTCCATATAACATCTAAACACCCTATTTTTGTCTACTTACTAGATAAAGAAGTGCCAGGCAACAATGCCTAGCACTTTCATTTTTTTTTAATGAGATGATTTCTCTTTTTCATCAGCAAATAGCTTAACAAAATTTTCTGTCGCATCGGAAACTTCAATTTTATGCGCCTTTTTCTCAGCACTTTTTGGTAGAGCGAGATAGAGGATTCCGTCTTGAAGTTGCGCCTGAACTTCACTTCGATTAATGAAATGAGGTACAGTTAAGCTGCGCGAGATACGACGAGTCTCTCCACCACCATCTTCAAATAATGTCTTACGTTCGGCTTCAATAGTAACTAGGCCATCATCGACTTGAATATTCAGATCTTCTTTTTTTACACCAGGCATATCAATGCTGAGTAAGTAAGCACTTTCAGTTTCCTTCATCTCTCCAAAGGCATTAGAATTTCCACTTCCTCGACCTTGCCAAATATCTTCAAGGCCAGAGATGATATCTCTAAACTCATTGTCAAAATTAGCACTACCGAAGAAATCAGAATTAAATGCTGAGCTTTTTCGTGGGACAATCGAACGTCTAATCATGGTAATCTCCTTTAAGTTTCGTGTGTATCTTCTCTTATAGATGAGCCAATTTTATCACTGTAAAGGAGTCGGATAAACTTAAGATATTTTTAAATGCTTCAAATGAGAACTAAAGGACTTCATAACAATAAGATGAATAGGAGCTTGTGTGTAACAATAGATATACCAAGGAAGAGACGGTCGGAAATCATTGATTGAGACAAGCGTAAACTTACCATTGGCCACGCTTCTAAACTCAAGCCATCCTGTATTAGTAGATGCACTTAACAATCCCCCAATAATATGAAACTTGGCCCTTCTTAAGTTAGATTTATTCTCAATGTATTTGAGTGTTAACAATGGGGCCCTAATACAAATAATATTAAAAGTAATATTTCCCCTATCTTCGTGAACATAGATAATGAATCTAATAAAACGCGGAAGCCACTTTATATAGGTACTTGCTAACTCTTTCATTTCAAGGTGACTAGGATTATCAAGACGTTGAATTGAACGAACAGTCCTCTCTTCTTTACGTCGTGCTACACGAGGTTTTCTCTTTGTCTTTTCAATTCTTACTAGATCAAGCATTTGATCATATGTTCGAATCTTTATTAAATTATCGATATCACTGTCAATTTCAACTTTAGGTAGATGACATTTTAAACTATCAACTAATGGAGAAACCAATTCAATTTCTGATTCACCAAAAACACTAACCCACCACTTAGATAATTTTAAGTAATTAATCGGTACAGGAATCATTGGACAGAATTTTCTGAAACGCTTTGAAGTTTTTCGAATTAATTGTTCATAGGTTACATCTTCACCATTAACGATATTTATAATACGATTATAAAATCTGTCATCGCCAATAAGCTGAGTGATAACTCTTAATAAGTCATCGATAAATACCACTTGGGTGCGACTCTTAGTCCACTTTGGTAAAATCATAGCAGGTAAATTTATCACAAGATTTTTTAAAATTTCAAATGATGAGCCACCATCGCCAACGATCATACCTGCTCGTAAGATCGTATAGGGAATTCCTGTCGACTTGAAAACTTCTTCAACTTCAAGACGACTTTTAAGATGTTCACTACTCTCACCCGTAGGTACTAAACCACCGAGATAGATAATATGTTTCACATTATTATGTAGGCATGCCTTTGCAAAATTATCTGCCAAGAGCAGGTCTGTATCTCGAAAGCTTCCTTGAAATAACCTTGAAGAAGGCAGCATTGAATGAACAAGATAAATGGCGATATCGATATCTTTTAAAGCTTCTTTTGTACTATGATAAGAGAATAGATCCGTCTTAGAGAATTCAACTTTATCATCAGAATAAACTTCACTACGGCCTAAGGCCCTTACGAGATGCTTATCCTTAATCTTTTGAATGAGATTCCTACCAATAAATCCATTGGCCCCGGCAATTGCTATTTTCATAATGAACAACTATTTTCAATCATTTCTCTTTCGTCGTACGTAGAGTGTTTTCTTTACTCTGGCTACTTTCTTATTGTCTTTGTCGTAAATAAAAGTTTCAAATACAGGAAGAGCCTTTCTGGCTTCGCTTGCCTCTTGCTTAATCCTGTTCACTTCTTCCATCTTTATCTCGAACTCGGCCTTGACGATATCTTTGCCTGGACTTAAGAATTCGATCTCAGCAGCTTTATCCCAAATAATATGATCTTTACCAAGGTGAAAACTTAGTAAGAGCATATAGAATGGATCACACATAGAGTATAAGCTTCCGCCGAAGTGAACTCCAACATAATTAGTATTAAGAAATGTTTGTTTCATTTGAACACAGATCTTCGTGCGTTCATCGTTGATTGATAGAACTTTAATTCCTGCACCGAGGTAAGGAGGCCAATAATTTAATAATTTAATGGCCTTTTCTGGAGGTATTTTTTGCCAAAAACTCATGCCACACCTTAAAATTCAACTAAATAATAAAGTACTTATTATATCATTGGAAATTTTAAAGTCACGCGTGAGCCACTATTTGGCATATTTTCGATAAAGAGAGCTGCTCCATGCTTTTTAAGAAAAGAATGAACAAGTTTTAAACCTACGCCTGTACCTTTCTCACCTTTTGTTCCAGTCTTTACATGAAATGTTTGGCCACTTTGAATTCCATCAATAACAATATCAGGAACCCCTTCTCCTTCGTCACAAATCTCGATAGCATAACCATCTTTAACTGCACCCTTAACAACAATCCTCTTTCCCTCAGGAGAGAACTTAATTGCATTTGAGATAATATTGCGCACACAAGTTTCAATCATATTACTATCGTGATCAAAGATATAATCCTCTAAATCAACCTCGATTACAAGATCCTTGGTCTGGGCCAATTCATAAGCAAATTCGACAGCACTTGTAATTGTATCTTTTATATTTAACTCTTTCGGACTATATCCCAGACTCTCATTACTTGTGAGTGCCCATGCCAGTAAATCTTTAAGTAGCGCATCTGTCTTTTTGGCCGACTTAATAATACGATCTTGATAGAGCTTAATTCTCTCAACAGATAACTCTTCATTTCTTTTAGAAACAAGAGATGCTGAAGAAAGAATTACTTGTAATGGACTTTTTAAATCATGAGCAATTGTTGAGATTACATCATCTTTTGTTTTATTAAGTTCTTCAAGACGACGATTCGAAATATAAAATAATCTCCAAGCTCTATTAAACATTGAGCGAAATGCGAAGAGAACGATATTAAGAGAAAGAAGAATAAAGATTTTGTAGAAATGTTTATTTAATTCAACTGATTCATTTAAAATAGGTACGATGACAAATAAAGCAAAGAGAATTACACAATTAATAATAATACCATTTAATCTTCCCGGTAGCATGACATAGAAAGAGGTTGTCATAATCATAATACCAGCAAGAAGTGTGGTACTTGTCCCCATAATCATAAAAGTCATTAAAGCGACAATCACTACAGAAGCTAATTTTATAAAGAATAAGTGTACTTCAATTTTGTCATTATAATCACTCTTTCTAAAAGCGATGAAGAACCCTAATCCGTATACAACAAGTAAGGCCCTAAAGAATGTGAGAATATTTGCTGATCCAAAAGTATAGATACGTTGATAGTCCGCAAGAATTCCTGCAAATAACAGCAGAATACAGCAAACTAAATACGACAATAACGTGTATGTTCTATCCTTGGGCCAAGACGTTTGAAGATAATTTCTCTCTTCAACACGAGACTTAAATTCCCCAAAGGAATTGATTAGGGTTTCCAATAGTTAATCCTTTAAATTTCAATACGTAAACAATTAGTCTTTACTACATTTATACAAGAGATTCGAGAAAAAAGATTGTGCTGTAAAAATTTACAGGCTTGTTATTCTCATAAAAACAGATACTTAGACTACATTAAACAAATGATTATTTTGTTCGACATTTAGTCGGCCAGGGAAATCTTTCAATTGGGATAAGAAGCTGAATTTAGCGTGTTATTCATAAATATGAAGAAAATTACACCTATAATCATTGCACCTCTATTAACCCTTAATGTCTTTGCAATTGATATTAAGTCAAAGCTACTAGACTTTCACCAAATACAAGAAGAGTTGAAATGCGAAAGTGACTTCACTTATATATCTTCTGCATTTAAGGTGAAAAAATCGGACTCCATCAACTGTTCAGATGTAGAGTGGGCCAATAATGCTATAGCTAAAGTCGCAAAACTTAGAGAAGACTCTCCTGTCGTAAACTTAGAACTTCTCTCCCGCGATAATGGAGCCTCATTTGATATAGGAGAAACAATTCGTATCCCACTTCATCTAACCTTTACTAACCAATGGGGACAAGTCTTTAATTCTTATAGCATTGGTACTGATGCAATTTTATATCACGAGTATTCTCACGCAATCTTTGGCGAAAGAATTGGAAAAAAGTTTTATCCTAAACTAAAGGCACTAGCAGAAAGACTATCTCGCTTCAAAGTGAATCGCCATAAGGCATATGCTGAGGGGAATCCTCGAAATGTTGTCCAATACTATACAAAGCAAATTGAAGTCATTGAAGAGAGAATTAAAAATCATAGTGAACTTGAAAAATACCACCTTTCTTCTTCTTATAACGAGTTATTTGCTGATTTAGTGGCCGTGCTTGTAACAAATAATCGCAATGCAATTTTCAATGCTCTTTATTATGATGAAATGACAGACGATGCCTACCAACTAACAAAACTGAGATCTTTTGAAGACCAAAATACAAAGTATGATAACCGCGGTTTATACGAAGAACACGGTGAATTAGCATTAGTTCGCCAGTATATTGGAGAAGAAATACTTCCAAATATTTTCAAGAAAGAAAATGAAGAACAACTAAAGAAAGATTTGATTGAAATAGTTCTAGACTCAATTGAGTCACAAATGGATATGCGAATTCGTAAGTCTGCCTACAAAATTTCACCGATGCAAAGTAATACCGCCTTAATTGAAGAAATTAAAGAGCGATACCAAACAACAAAATAGCTACCCATTTCATTTATTAAATTCAAAAGTACAGCTTTATCATAAAGCTGTACTTATCTTAATTATTTGTATTAGTTTTCAAGAATTGATGTGAGATAGATTAAATCATAATAAGTAGCTAAGAATAAGTCAGGATCACGATCTGCAAGACCTTTATAATATTCAAATGTGTCTTCTTTTCCATCCTCAAAGTACTTTACGAGAGCACGAAAGCTACGTGAATTAATTGAATGATGTCCTACAATCGTTGCCGATAACTTCAGAGTCTCATTAAGATCATATTTCAAAACATTTTTATTATAATTTTCAATCTCTCTTTGCGCAGCTATTAACACAGGTGAAAGCAGATAAACTCCACCTCCCTGTTTTACTATTTCACCAGCAAAAGGACTCACCTTATCACTTGCCAAGTAAGGCCCCATATACTGACTATATGTTTTTCTCAAAAGCGCTCTATTCATTCCAATTCGCTTTAATCCTTTCTTTTGGGCCAAAAGAAATAATGCATTAACCTCAGCAAAGGACTCAGACTCATGGACACCATGTCCACTTGGAGGCGATTGATAATTTATTGGAAGATAAATATCATCTAAGCAATGTGAAAGCTCATGATAGAGAGAAAAATAATATAGTTCTTCAAGGGAGAATAGTCGCTCAATTTTTGAGAAGTCAAAGTCTTTATAAACATCAACTCTGTCATCATGCCCAAGAGATCTTCTCACTTCACTTGGCAAATCATTAATTATTCCATTTGGAAGAACTGCACAAAATTTAAATTCCCTACTCCATCCTCCTTTCATAAAAGGTAGAGCTGAAGCAGAGCCATTTAATACGCCAAAATATGGGATGAGATTGATGGCCTCATTTCTTTCCAGTTCAATACCAAACTTTTGAATCATATATTCGCTAAGAAGCTTAATTTGTTGCTCCTCAGAATGCCCCTTAAGAATTGGTACGACTTCACTCTTATCAAAAATAACGATTGGATAGTTTTTAACATTTCCATATTCCGCATTTAAAACTTTAATTTCATTTGAAAGAGTTAATTCGAGATTGGAGGCAAACACTCCGCTTGCCAGCAAGGTGACTGCTAGGAACTTATTAAATAATTTATTCATATTTTGGCCTTGTTATTTTTTTTTCATTTAACCATATTTCAATAACCTACTTAGGCTAAATGGCTTTATTTACATGGCCGTTCAAGATTTAGACATCCTATAAGTGGGGAATATTCCCCACTTATCGATACTGCGAGGTTAAGCTACTTTGATTTTTGGATTTAAAGTAAATTTACAATTCATTGAATTAGTTACCAAGCATTTGTGCTGAGTTTCTTCCAATAACTTTAAGTAATCATCTACATTTTCCTTACCGCGAACAACAAGGTGTGGTTGAATTTCAACTGTTGTGAATGTAAGCTTCCCATCTTTTCTTTCGAGCTTGGCATCTGCTTTTACATCGAGGGTATCCCAATCCATTTTTCGCGCCTGGGCCAGGGCCTTAAAGCTTAAGAGGTAGCAACTTGAAATACTTGCTGAAAATAAATCTTCAGGAGACCACTCTCCTTCTGGTCCTTTAAATTCAGGAGGAGCTGTCGCTTCCAAATTCTGTTTACCTTTAGAAGAAATCTTCATTCTTCCATCATTTCTCTCACCGTGGGTGTTGGTACTGTAAATACTCATATATACTCCAATGTTCTCGTTATCTTGCTATCTTAAAGTCTTTTGGGAAGCAGTGGCCTTAAAGAATTCCTTATTTTTGTTTAACAACTAAACAAGGCCATAATCTTTGAAGCTTGAAAGAATTGAAAACAGATTCAACTTGCACTACAAGCAAAAACCTAAGCTACGTCATCTTTTTTTTGCTCATATTCTTCTAATATTGCCCTTAGGAGTAAAAAATATGATTAAAGACAGTCTTGTTCAAAAATATAATGTACCAGTTCCACGCTACACAAGCTTTCCAGCAGTGCCCTATTGGACGGGAGCACCATCTCAGGAGATGTGGTTTGAACACCTCAAAGAAGGTTACGATAAGTCTCAAGGAGTAGAACTCTATATCCATGTCCCATTCTGTGAAAAACTTTGTTACTACTGCGGTTGCCATCGAGTTATTTCTAAGAATAAAAATCGCGGTATTGAATATGTTGATTTTCTCTTAAGAGAATGGGAACTCTATCTCGAACAAATGGGTGATATTAATATCTCGTCAATTCACCTTGGTGGCGGAACACCTAATTTCTTAAATGAAGAAGCATTTTCTACTTTATTAGATAAATTAAAGGAGTCGATTGATGCTAAAGAGTTTAAAGGCTCAATTGAGATAGACCCACGTACTTGTTCAAAATCGCAACTAGACCTTTATAAGAAGCTTGGATTTAGTCGATTATCAATGGGAATACAAGATTTTGATCCAGTTGTTCAAGAGGCAATTGGGCGTATCCAACCTTTTGAAAAAGTAAAAGAGCTTGTGGACTATTGTCGTGAAATTGGAATTGATGACATAAACTTTGATTTAATCTACGGCCTTCCTTATCAGACACTCGATACAGTTGAAGCAACAATCGAGAAGGTCATTTCACTTAAGCCGTTACAAATTGCATTCTATAGCTATGCCCACCTTCCATCTAAGATTAAAAATCAAAAGTTAATCCCAGAGGAGGCTCTTCCAGAAGGAGCACTTAAGCGAGCTCTTTATGAACATGGCAAAGGTCTACTTGAAAATCATTCTTACAAAGAGATTGGGCTAGATCACTTTGCAAAATCAAATTCACAGCTTTATCAAGCAAAGCAGGAAGGAAAACTAAGAAGAAACTTTATGGGTCATACTCATAAAAGTTCACCAATAATTATTGGCCTTGGTTGCTCTTCAATATCTTCTTCAGCAAAAAGCTTTGTACAAAATGAGAAGAACGTAAAAACTTATTTCGAATCAATAAGTAAGAGAAGGCTTGCCATTTCCACAGGCCATATCCACACGCAAGAAGATATCGTTGTAGAAGAGATCTTACAAAATTTCTTTGCGACAAATAGCGTTTCAAAGAAAGACTGGCAAAGCCTCAAGAATGCTTCACACATTAATAGTAAAATTTGCGAACTAGAAGAAGATGGCCTGATTACAAATAGTGATAAAATAATTGTCACTGATGATGGCAGACCATTTATGAGAAATATTGCGAGTATCTTTGATCATCATTTGATGAGATCAAAACAAAATAGTGGTTCACGTGCACTATAGATAGAAATCTATCGTAAGCATTGTCATCACACCAATAATTACGCCAAGAGTTGCATTTCTCTCATGCCCTTGCCTAAAAAGCTCGGGTAGCATCTCTTGGCAAATTACAAATAACATTGTCCCTGCAGCAAAACCTAGTGCAATCGGAAGACTTTGAGTTGATATACTAGTTGCTAAAAAACCAACACCTGCAGCAACTGGTTCTACAAGGCCAGAAAGTAAGGCCATCAAGAAAGCACGGTTCTTAGTTGCACCTTCATTTAAAATTCCAAAAGCAATAACAAGTCCTTCAGGAATATTTTGTAAAGCAATGGCCAGAGCAAGCGCCATTCCTCCAGCATGGTTTCCACCACCGAAGCCCACTCCAACAGCAAGGCCCTCAGGTATATTATGAAGCGCGATGGCCAAAGTGATTAACATAACCCGACTTAGTTTGCGCTCTTGGCCACCAAGCTCCATATCGCTTTTCTTATTAATATGTTTATGGGGTATTAGATCATGAACAAAAATGATGAAGACATAGCCTAAGAATAGACTTAATAGAAAAATAGGAATTGCCATTGAAGCAGAATAGAGTTTCTTTGCCTCTTCCAAACCAGGGGTTATCAGTGAAACAAATGATGCAACTAGCATGACTCCTGCACTAAAGCCCATTGCGATATCAAGTATTTCTTTTGAATAATGCTTCTTCAAATAGATAGGTAATGCACCTATTCCTGTTGCAAGGCCCGCAACTAATACTCCAGAGATGGCCATATAATTTGCACTCATAAACTCTCCTCTTCCCCTCTGTTTAAAGGAGAATATATTAATTTTACGGAAATTCTGCGCCAGACAATATTCGATTAAACTAAAGCTTTGATAGTTATTAACTATCAACTATAAGCTCTTGATAATTTGCATATTTTTACAATCTAATGGATAATTTAAGTCACACAACACACATCGACAGGGAGCACACATGAGTCAATTGACGCCACAACAAAAAGAAGAATTACTAGCGGAAATCACACTTCTAGAAGGACAACTTACTGGAAATATGATGGAAGATATGGATATTCGTGGCAGAATTCACAATATTAAAATGAAGCTTGATGGCGTAAAACCACCAGAAAGTTTTATCGATTGTATCGGTTGTGGTTCATAAAAAAACTTAACCTAACGATCAAACTCACTTTTTAATAAAGATATAATCTGATTAATAGCGAATCTGGACTCCCTAAGATGAGGCATTTCAATAAATCCGTGCATCATCTTAGGGTATTCGAAATAGCGGTATGGCCTATTTTCTTCTTTTAGACGATTCTTTAATTCCTTGGCATCTGGGTAAAGAATATCGTGAGTACCTGTAAAAATATTTATCTCAGGCAGATCATCTAACTCCCCTCGAAGTGGACTAATACGATAATCATCCTCTGCAAGATCTTCAGCGAAGATATGACCTAATTCTCTTATCCCCTTTCGATCCAATACCATTTCATGCTCATTAATATCCTCAATTTCAGGATTACTCATACTAATATCAAGCCAAGGAGAAAGTAATATGATCGAAGATGGAAGAGGATTACCTTCATTTCTCATTTGCTCACATAGTGCAAGTGCAAGACAGCCTCCTGCCGCATCTCCCATGACAATAATATTTTCGGCCCCTACTCTTTGTGCTGTTTTCTCAAAAGACTCCCTAATCATCGACAGAGCGTCTAAAACACTGCCATGAGGAACGAGCGGGTAATCAGGCACGATGATTTCGATATCAATATTTCTCATCAATTGAGTTAACAAATGAAATTGGCCAACATTCATATTGTAGATAAATGCTCCACCGTGAATATAGAAAACTGTTTTTAGGCATTCTTTTTTTATTGGACGAAATTGAAAGAGATTTCTATTTTGAACTTGCATACAATGAATATCAAACTCGTGATAAAAAGCACGAGGTATGCTTGCTTCATTTGGTATTGGGTCTTCTTTTTTCTTTTCAATAATTTTAGAAAAAATTTTTCTTAACTGTAGAATTCGAAGACTACCTTTTGAAACAAAGGAACCAAAACTTTCATCCTCTTGGTAACGAAACTCTGTATCGATTGGATAGTGATCTTTTTTTAATGCCTTATTTCCCATAAGTTTAATATCGGTGAGATACCCATGGGGCCACAGATAAGAATGGCCAAATTCTCTTTAACCCAGAATTAAGACTCGCTGCAACACGACTCACAGAACCTCACAAAACACTAATATTTCAAAAATATTGTCCTAAAACTAAGTAAATTGTATCTAGTGTCACAACTTACAAAACACAATGTTTTGTCAATTTTAACCCGCTGTACTATGTAGAGTAGTAACTTAGGAGCTTATCTATGAAAACTTTATCGCTAATTGTTTTATCAATGTTAATTCCTGCTTTTGCTAGCGCAAATGCTCCAGAGCTAAAGAGCT
This sequence comes from Halobacteriovorax sp. RT-1-1, assembly GCF_047085455.1. Lineage (NCBI taxonomy): Bacteria > Pseudomonadati > Bdellovibrionota > Bacteriovoracia > Bacteriovoracales > Halobacteriovoraceae > Halobacteriovorax > Halobacteriovorax sp. RT-1-1. Next base: position 686,313 of record NZ_JBKIXZ010000002.1, on the reverse strand, counting down.
ACTTTAATGATCTAAGAAATGACTACAAATTATTCAAAGACTGTAACCTATATGACATTTACAGTAATCAAGATCTAAGCGCTGGTGATGAAGCACAAAAATGTTATGAATTCAAAATCACGAAAATAACATTTAAAGTTGCTGAGATCCTAGGCGGAGAACTTGAGCTAATTAATATCCATGACGATACAAGCTTTGATATGAAGTTCACTTTGGCAAAGGCACTTCGCTCAAAAGACTATATGGGTGGACGCTATACTTCACCAGATGGTGAGTACGGATCATCAACAGGTTTTAAAAATGCATATAAAGTTGGCGACCTCTACCTTTTTCAATACGAGTCGACAGGTGGAGAATGGGATAATATGCACATAACAACGAAGTACTTTCTACTTAATAAAGCGGGTGAATTACTTGGAAGATATAGCGTAAGTGCTTCAATCGATTAATGAATCTAAAATTTAAAAAGCCCCTCACGCATGAGTAGAAGATGAGGGGCCCCCTAGATTTCTCTAGATTATTTATGTAACGCAGAGAGAGTTATTGCGTTTACACAAGCATTAAATCTTCAAAGGCAGAAAGACCTGCTTTGGCCCCTTCTCCCATTGCGATAATAATTTGTTTATAAGGTACGATTGTTACATCTCCGGCCGCATAAATACCTTTCTGACTTGTACGACACTTATCAGTTACAACAATTTCCCCAAACTTATTCTTTTCAACAAGATCCCCAAGGAAGCCACTATTTGGCACAAGACCGATCTGAACAAAGACACCATCAAGGTCAACTTTTTTCATCTCACCTGATGCTCGGTCTTCATACTCTAGACCAATTACTTTTTCCCCGTCCCCTACAACTCTTTCTGTACGAGCATTTTTAACAATCGTAACATTTGATAGAGATTCTAATTTCTTTATAAGAACAGAGTCAGCTTTAAGCTCAGGTGCAAATTCAAAAAGAGTAACAGACTTCACAATCCCTGCAAGGTCAATCGCCGCTTCAACACCAGAGTTACCACCACCGATAACGCTAATGTCTTTGCCTTTGTAGTAAGGCCCATCACAGTGTGGGCAATAAGCAACACCGCGACCGATATATTCTTTTTCACCGTCAACACCAAGCTCACGCCATTTAGCACCTGTTGCAATAATAAGTGCTTTAGTTTGAACAGTTTCTCCACTATTTAGAAATAATGTTTTCACATCACCATTTTCAATATTATCAACGCGGCGATGCTCAAGTGTTTTAATATCATACTGTGACATATGTTCATTAAGGGCCGCAGATAAGTGCGGACCTTCTGTATATGGAATTGAAATAAAGTTTTCGATACCTTTAGTATCTTGCATCTGACCACCAATGCGATCAGTAATAACGGCCGTTTTAAGCCCTTTACGAGATGAGTAGATTGCAGATGAAACTCCAGCAGGGCCTCCTCCAATAACGATAACATCGTATAGGCCAAGATCTTTCGTTTCACTTGAAATAGATGCTTCTTCTTTACCAAAGCGTGCTTCTAGCTTTTCAAGTAAATCAACAAGTGATGACTTTCCAGAGTGTACGAGATCATCGCCATCAATAACACTTGGAACACCTTGTATCTTAAGTCTTGCAATCTCATCTTGCTCAAACTCTCCATCAACCATTTCGTGAGAGAAGTCCTCTTTAAAGATGGCCATTAGATTTAGCGCCTGAACGATATCAGGACAATTTTCACAAGATAGTGAAATATATGTTTTAAGGCTTATCTCACCTTTAAGTGCTTTAATTCGATTAATAATCATCTCATCAGGAAGCTTTCCTTTAAGATCACTATTTAAGATAGCAAGGATAAGTGAAGTAAACTCATGCCCACCTGGAATTCCTGAAAACTTAATTCCATTTGCCTTGCCGTTCACATGAATTTCAAAATGTGGATAGTCGTAATTTTGTCCACTAGACTTTGCCACAACCTTTGGAGAAGTCGTCGCAATACTCTCTAGCATCTCAACAAGCTCTTGTTGTTTAGCATGTGCTGACTCATTGTAGACAAGACCAATCTCACTCTCTAGCTGAGCATAGACTGACTTTAATTGTTCAATGATTCCACTATCTAACATAATTACTCCAATCAAATTTTAGGACAGGCCCAAGCAATAAAGCCTGGGCCCAAAATATCGTTGAGAAAAAATCTTAGATTTTTCCTACAAGGTCTAAACCTGGCTTAAGTGTTTCAGCACCTGGCTTCCACTTAGCTGGACATACTTCATCAGGGTGAGCTGCGATGAACTGAGCAGCTTGCACCTTTCTCATTAGTTCGTCAGCATTACGTCCAATTCCATTGTCGTGAATTTCAGCAAGTTTGATTTCACCTGCTGGGTTGATTAGGAAAGTCCCTCTGTAAGCAAGACCTTCTTCTTCGATATGAACACCAAATGCTCTTGTAAGCTTACCAGTTGGGTCAGCTAGCATTGGATACTTAATTTTCTTGATTGTATCTGAAGTGTCATGCCAAGCTTTGTGTGTGAAGTGAGTATCAGTTGATACAGAGTAAACCTCTACACCCATTTTTTGGAATTCTTCATACTTATCTGCCATGTCACCAAGTTCAGTTGGGCATACAAATGTAAAGTCTGCTGGATAGAAGAAAAGGATTGACCATTTTCCTTCTAGATCATTAGCAGTAACAGTTTTGAACTCTTCATTGTGGTAAGCTTGTACACTGAAATCTTGTACTTTTGTGTTAATTAAAGTTTGCACTATTCATCTCCTTTAGAAGTTTTAATAAGTGATATTCTACTTATAAGATTCTTCCATCAGAGGTGATTTTTATCTAATATTAATTATCTAATGCTTGATAGATGACACCTATGAAGCCATGCAGCAACACAGGTGCATATGTAATTGTAATCGTTTAAAACTTAATTAGTTTAATCTAGATGATAGATTTCCATGATATTTTCTAGAGTTTTTTCAAAGTCGATATTTAAATCTTTAAGCTCTCCCGAGTGAACATCAAAGACCCAACCATAAACTTTTAGGCCTCTTTCACGGTTCGCTTTTTGTACGGCAGCCGTTTTAATAGCATTGATACATTGCTCTTGAACATTAAGCTCAACTAGACGCTCATAGCGCTTGTCTTCATCTTCAATTGCATTAAGTTCATTTTTATGAGTACGATAAACATCGCGAATATTTCTAAGCCATGGATTTAGAATTCCAAGGTCTTGGCTTTCCATTGCGGCCTTAACACCACCACAACCGTAGTGCCCACAAACAATGATATGATCAACTTTTAAGTGATCAACAGCATAGTTTAGAACACTCATTACATTAAGATCGATACTGATAACCATATTGGCGATATTTCTGTGAACGAAGATCTCACCAGGCCCGGCACCCATTACCTCTTCGGCCGTAACACGAGAGTCAGAGCATCCGATATAAAGAAAATTAGGATTTTGTCCTGCACCTAATTTATCGAAGTATTTTTCGTCTTGCTTTAATTTAGACTGAACCCATTCTTTGTTATTTTCAAAAATCTTTTTGATATCCATATAACTCACCTATTTCTTTTTTTGCAAAATCATAAGTGAATAAATTGGATTTGCCAATTATAGCCCTTCTAGCAGGAATTTCACTGCAAGGCTTTGTAAAATTATCGCTGCAATGATGCTAAAAACTGGCCCTAACTTATCAGAAGCACGTTTAGCAATGCTCATTCCCACGATTGTCGAACAAAATGCCCAAACTCCAATTGAAGTAATATACGGAGTTAAAACTTTACCCGATGCGCCAATTGTCACCCCAACAGCAAATGCGTCAAGGCTTGTGGCAAATGAGACGAGGATAACCTTTAACAGACTATGGAATTGTTTTGGCTTCTCTTCTTCATCACCATTCTTACCACTTAGCTCTTCATAGCCCTCATAGGCCATGTGTATAGCAACAGCTGTTAAGAGACCAAACGAAATCCAATGATCGATATAATCGAATTGAGCAATAACTTTCGCACCAGCGATAGCACCAATGAAAGCAACAAGAGCTTCAGCACCACCAGATGAGAACGCAAATTTCAGAGTATCGCTGAATTTATGAGGTCTTGCCCCCATTGCAACAGCAGCAGAAAAAGAGTCGGCACACAGAACAAGCCCAATAACTATAACTTCAAAATAATTAATCATAGAACCTTTATAATACGTAGAGCTATTACAGGCAATTATTAAAATACTATTCGATTTGTTAAATATTTACTATTGTCCTTATAGATGAAAATATTAATAGCACTGCTTATCTCAACCTTCTCGTTGGCAACAAATTCTTTTGTTGATGAAGTTGATACTTACTTTCAAAGTAATGAATTAACTAAAGTTCGAAATCAGTCTGAGTTTCAAATCGATAAGTGTCACACTCAATTAGAAAACCAAAACTCCTTTGGTGAGACTCTCCACTATTTCATAAAGGACTTATCATCAAAGAGATCAACGTTTCTTCACGTAAGCAGTATTTATAAGATGCCTACAAAGATGGAAGATCAAGAGCGAGTCGGACTTTTAAGTCATCCGCTATGTCCCGTAACAAAAGAATCTCTATTAAAGACGATTAAGAATATACCAGATGAGATGACGATTGAATTGGCCAATCGTTTTGCTCGTGAACATAATGAGCTTAGAGAGCAAGAAGATCGCGAAGAGCTTCAACAGCTATGGGGAAAATTCTTTGGCTGCCTTGCTTACACTGAAAGTTTAACGACAGCGGACTTCGCTGCGAGTGAGAAACTCGCAAAGAAATATGCTCCAAAAAATTACAAAAGACCTCAAGGGGTAAAATTCTATTACGATAAATGGCAGCCAAAAGTGAGTCGTTTAAATATTGGCCTCTATCAATTCACGCCAAACTATGGTGGAAATATAAAACCTTGTGTAGATTCATGGAATCATTATTATTCAAATGAAAGTTGTCAGATAAAGAATAAAAAGAAAGATGCGTTGATTAATGCTTTCGGTTCCACTACTCAGCATTTCAATGCTTATTGTGGAGTTCATAAAGTCATTGAAGCATTTTCAGTACAATTAAATACTTCAGAAAAAAGATTCACTCATCCACAAAATCAAGAAGGTGGAAAACTTAAGGGCGCAAGTGAAAGATGTGTCACTCCTCACTTCTATGCAGGTTGGTCATACAATCATTTTGGGCCACTACAGAACTCGACAAAGAATAATCTAAAGAAGCTTATGTCTTGTCTCTACAATTAAACACCAGTACAGCTTATAACAAGTTTACCTTTATCAAACTCAATTGACTTACGCCCTTCTACAGCTCCATCAAAAACGATAACTTCAGGAAGAATAGGTTCTACTTCAAACTTAGGCATTACTGAGTTTGCGAAGGGCTTTCCTTCTCTTAATTCAATGCGAAGGTACCCAGTTGAGATGACATAAGAGATCATATAATTGAAATGATTTCCCATCATCAAAGGAACTCCACCAGAGAGAATGCTATGCTTTACACCAGAAGCGGCACCTGAGTGGAGACGATTTAACTGATCAATATATGAAAAAGAACAAGATACATTATTGAAAGATGATTGCTCTTTTGCATCGACAACGAGAAGAGAGCTTAGATTATAAGTTCCTTCTTCAAGCCCTAATAGACCTAAGTATTCATGAAAAACGATCTTTAACTTTTCATGATCATTAAGTGACTCCCAACGCTGTTGATTAACGTGAATTTCTAAGGTCTCAGGAAAGTTCTTTGCAACAAAGCCACGCTCATTACGACAACGGTAATCACCGGCCCTTGAGCAAAGTTTATAATTCACAGAGAAGACTGCCGTCTTTTCAACAATTAAATCCAATAGATCAAGATTGATATCATCAAAGATACTATGCTTTGAGAAAAGAAGTGCCTGTTGCCCTTCAATTTGATCACGAAGCTTCGCTCCAATTTCAAAGAATTCAGCTGCGATATCATCACCACCATTTCCTTCTCTTCCAAGGCGCAATGCCTGATCAAGAATATTTTCGTCAATATTAAAATCTTCTGGACGATCTTTTAATATCTCTAAAACTTGAATTCTTTCTTCGATATTTTTCTTTAATAGAAAGCTCTTATTAATCTTTGTTTCTTGTAAATTAATCTCAGGCCTTGCAACCCTTAGACTTGCACGAATTTGTTTTGCCTTTTCGTTTGCTGAAGCAGAAAGCATCTGAGTTAGAAGAATCGATAAAATAATAAGTTTCATTTTCATAAGCTAAATCATATCGGCCAACTAAGAAATATTAGGCCCTTATGTAAAATATCTCCATGGTGTCCATATCTTAAGCAAATGCCAAGTTACTGATTTCACAGACTTTTATTATAGATTTTGTGACGATAACTTTATCTGGAACTTCCTTCAAAGATGCCTCATACTTATAGCTAATGGATTATTTAGAATTACTCACAAAAATACTTGAAGAAAAGAAATCAAAGAATAAACGCTTTTCAATGCGCTCCTTTGCTAATTACCTCGATATGGACCCAGGTCTTCTTTCTAAATACTTAAATGGTAAACGTGAAATTCCGGATGCCTTCATTGAATCAAGAGCTAAACTACTGGGAATTACAGAAGAAGAGCTTTCTAAGATTAAAAAAGAAGTAAGATCTAAAGAGGTTATAAAGTCATTTCGCCTAAAAAATCCAAAAGAAGAATATACTCGTGTCGATATGATTCACCAAGAGGTCATTAAGAATTGGCAGTATTACGCTATCCTCGAGCTAATGAAAGTTAAAGGCTTCGATCCAACAGCAAAGTGGATTGCGGGAGAGCTCCATACGACTGAAGAGTATGCACAAAGCCTAATTGATGACCTTGTTGAAGCAAAGTTGTTAGAAGTTCGTGATGATGGTGATTGGCTAGATCTTACGGAAGGAAGCTCTACTCATGCTCTTAGTGATGAAGATATCAATATGGCCAACAAAGAATCACAACGTCGTATTCTTGATCTTGCAAAGCTTGCCATTGACGAAGTCACTCCCGAGTTTCGTGAGCAATCATCAATGATGATGGCAACTAATAAGAAAAAAATTGAAGAGGCAAAGGTGCTGATTAGGGACTTCAGGCGTAAGCTTTGTGATTTTCTAGAAGACACAAATGAATATGATTCAATCTATCAGTTAAGTCTTTCACTTTTTCCGCTCAGTGGGAAAAAGAAGAAATAACTCCTTAAAATTATTAAAAGCTGTAGTATTTATATGATGACAATCGAGGGTCAACACATTGGCCCCTGCTCATATTGAGCGCAGTCCTCCTTTCGATTACATTGGCAAAAAACAAAAGGAGAACAACATGAAAACTTTAATTTTAATTGCAACATTAATCCTATCGATCCAATCATTTGCTGCCGGAAAAATCAAACATGAAACTTGTAATGTTGTGATGGCAAAAGGTCCTTATTACGGAACATTTGCAAATTATGATATGCCAAAAGATTACTTTGATAAATTTAGACAAGCTTTTGAAAGTAAGGGATATAATGTTGTCGATCAAATGAGCATCGGAACTTATCATGATCATCCATATGTTCATCAAAATGCTAATGATCAAAAGGCCCTAGCTTTCTTTTATCGTGCTACTTACCAAATCATCTCCGGAGATCTTAGAGGTGAAAGCTCAGATGACCACTTATGCCGTATGAGTGTGGAGCTTTATAAAAATAATTATAAAGTGATCTCTAAGGAAGTAACAACAAGTACTGAAGTAAGCTTATTTAAAAATCAGTACAGAAAATCAATTTGTAATAAAGTATTTAGAAATTTCAAAAAATCGATTCCAAAATGTGAGATCAAATAAAAAAGGGCCTCTAAGGCCCTCTTCTAATTAACTGTATTCTTATAATATTTGATACTACCCTTCATTCCAAAGATCAAATGACCTTGGTCGAGAATCAGAGAATCCGCAAAAACACTTTCATCCCCAAACTCAATGGAATTAATCACTTTCCCGTCATTTAGGCTAAGATAAGAAATTTTACCCTTGCGATCAGAGAAAATAAGCTTTTCACCGTCATACTTAACTGACGAATAGTTGTAGCCAATTTTCTTCTCACGACTGGCGTACTTCCACTCTAGTTTAGAAGTAATGCTATTCCACGCATAGACTCTTCCATCAAAGTCATTAAAGACAATAAGGTCATCAAAAACAATTGGCTTACCAATGACAGGAGAATCGATACTGATAGAACTAACTTGTTGGCCAATAGAATTTAAACAGACAAGTCCACCTAGTTCAGACTTAACGTGAAGCTCCCCCTGAATAAAGCAGATATTATCTCTTGTGGCCACTGGCCCATACCAACTTGAAAGTGGTAGTTCTTCTTTCCATAAAAGCTTTCCAGACTTTACATCTAGTTTGTAAGCATAAGGTCTTGCTTTACCAATATCCTCTTCAGGAACTCCACTTGCTACATAGACTGCATTATCCTTCACAAGAACAAAGGCATCCATGTGTCCACCTTTGTATTGCCAGATTAGCTCCATTGAATTTGGATCAATTGCATAAAGACCGTCACCACCAGCAGATTGAAAGAGGTAATCCTTCCCATCAATTTCTGTAATAACAGGAAAAATTTCAGTGTGACCTTTAGTTTGAAAAGAACCCACTACTTTCTTAGCAGTAGGATCAAATTTATAAACCCTCATATGATGAGAAGCGTGAAGACCTTCTCCAAAATATAGGTATCCTTTATAATAGACTGGAGTTGGAGACAGAAACTTCCCAAAGAAAATCTTATTTTTAATAGCACCAGAATTAATATCAATGACAAAGAGATTTCCCTCTTTTGAGCCAACAAATAACTCATCACCAACCACAACACCAGAAGCAAAAATTCCTTCTTCGACACTTTGTTGCCAAATCATTCCTTCCTGTGCTTTTAAAGGAGCTTTTGAAAAACTAGTATCTTTATTCACCAACTCCTGCACCAAAAGAGGCACTGGGCCATGCTTTAAGTATTGATATGCTTCCATCCCGCCATAAATAAGAACGTTAAAGATCATAGCAGAGATTAGAATCTTTGGTTTTAGTAAGACCTCAAGTAACTTCTTAGGGCCCTCGGCCTTTAACTTAATACCAAAAAGACCTGCAATAAATGTTGCAACGACAGTGATACCAGTACTTAGGAAAGCAAGAGGTAATAAAACAGTAGGAACAATTGAGTAACTAAAGTCACTACATAAATTATTGCATGAGTTTAATTGATCCAGTATTTCCATCAACGAAAACATCTTCTCCACCTTTAAATTTTAAATGACACTGTTTAATTCCACTTACTGCAGGGATTCCCATCTCTCTGGCCACAATTGCACAGTGAGATAAAACTCCTCCACGCTCAACTATTATTCCACTTGCCTTAGTAAAGACAGGTGTCCATCCTGGATCTGTTGACTGGGCCACAACAATTGCATTTTGAGGCCAATCAATTTCTTTCCAACTTGCAGGGTTACTAACCACCACGATCTTTCCTCTAACAACACCAGAAGAGAGCCCCTCACCAATGAGATCATTTGAGCTACTATCTTCTTTGCCATCAATGACGGCCTTAATTTCTTGCAAAGAAGTAACAGTTGAAAAATTAAAGTTCTTAAATAATGCTGCTCGCTCTTTTCTTTCTTTAATTAGCTCAAGCATTGATGATTCAAAACTTAATATTTCTTCTTTAGTAAGAAAGAAAATATCATTTTCATCTTCTAAATTAATCCTTCTTGCCTTTTCAAGAGCAAGAAAGCGTATATGAGCATAAGGTCTTAGAATGGCCATCTTCCACTTCTCTCTAAGCTCAAGTAATTGCTTTAAAATTTTCCATTCTTCTAAGATAAGAGTCTTCTTAAAAGACCTCATCCCCATAATTTCTTCTTCAACATCAATAAAGGAGTGAGAGTTTTTATCCTGTACATATTTTTCTAAGGGATAATCATAAAATGCATCATCACCTATTTCTGACCAGCGCTTAGCACTTAAATCTAATTCACCTGGTCCACGATGGCCGTAGCGAGCAAGAAAAAGGGGTCTGACATTAGGCTTTGCACAAGCTTTTTTGAAGTAAAGCCCCATATTGTATGTTTCAGAATTGATTCCCGCTCCAGACCACTTCTTAATCATTTGATCTGCTTCTTGCTCAGAATAAATACTTTTAAGAAGAGAAATCAATGTTTGAATTGTTGTTTCAGTTAGCGATATTAAAATGTACGGCCACTCTAAAGTTCGATTACTGAAAATTGTAATCTCTTTAGAAAGACGGCCATTAATATCTTCCTCACTCCAGTCTTTATAGATTGAAGGATCGTTCGGTCGCTTTGAAATTGTTGTAATCTCCAGCAGCTCTTTTGAAGCTTGATCAATAACTTCCTGACGATGAGTATTAATCGAGAGTCCAACCTTGAGCATACGCCACATTGTTTGTGGTGTGCTAAAAAGAACCTTTGGAGTTATTTTTGAGAAATGAAACTTTAAGTGTGGCCTTGGCATTGGTTCAATCGAATAAGGAATAGGTCCAAAGTACATCTGCCCAAGTTTGCTCAGATTGATATAATTTCGTCCAAAGACTTCATCCATAATGGATTCATTACCTTTAAAGCCAACATAGCCTAATTTACGAAGGGCCTTATCAAAGGCTTGATCTTTTTTAAATGACTCTGACCATATCTGAGTAGTTAAAGTCGTAGGAGAAACAGTCCATTCTGCAAATGTCTGGCCATCCCATACTGTATCATCAGAAAATGAGTGAGATAGTCTTTCAAGTTCATCATGGGCCAGTTTTTTAAGATTTGTAATTGAAGCCTTGGCAGTAATTGGCCTCGCTTGCAAAAGATAAACCTTACCTGCTTTATCAATTGCCCATTCAATATCAAAGTCATCTTGATATTTATCTTCCACAAGATTAGCGAAAGCAACAATCTCTTTTACTTGATCTTGAGTGATATGTTCACTCTGTGAATCTTCTTCACTTAGAATAATTGGAGTACGTTTACCAGAAACTAGGTCCTCACCGACTCCATCAATATATTCAAGCATCCAAGTTTTATACTTACCTCTTGGATCTTTAGAAAAGTAGACACCTGAATATGAAGGGTCAATCATACGCTGAACAACAACATTCATAGGAACTTCTTTATCAGATCCTAAAAAATGTTTTCGATAAGCTTTTGAGGACTCTTTATGAATAGAATTGAAACAATTTTCAATTGCGTGCTCAAGATCTGTATCGTTATTCACATATAAGAAAGTTGAGTTTTGACCTGCAAAACTATTCTCTTTTGAATCTTCACCCGTTGCTGAACTTCTGACAGCAAGTGAGTATTCTCCATCGCGAGCAAAGCTAAAAATTTCAGCTAATTCTTCTTTGGTTGGTAGAGCGTCTAAGATAATCCCATTAGGAACAACAATCCCCATTTGGGCCATCATTGCTAGCATATAGGCCTTGCCGCCAACTTCTTTCTTCTCTTCAGGGAGATCCTTAAAATAATACAACATAAACGCCTTCCTCTTCTTGATAAATTTATATCGTTTACGAGACAGTCATTACATGACAATCGTCACCTTTTGTCACATAAAATGCCAAAAATCAGGAAATTAGCGTCTTAATTATATCTGTTGAATCCTTAGGCCAAAAAGACGGTTCAGTTACGATGGCATTCTCATTGGATCTCTCAAACTTAACTTCATCATTAACTAAGCTCGGTATTAAATGAATTAACAATTCTTTAACATTCGAGACATTCTTATTAATGACATTTGTGATCTCCTCAAGAGAACATGCCTCATCTTTCCAGCAATCATAGTCCGTCACAAGAGCAACTGTTGCGTATGCCATCCCTGCTTCCTTTGCAAGATAGCTTTCAGGAACATTCGTCATGCCGATAACACTTGCACCAAAGCTGCGAAAAAGCTCAGACTCTGCTCGTGATGAATATTGTGGCCCTTCAATACAAATATAGCTTCCACCAAAGTGAAATTTTGTTTCGATCTTATCTGCTAATGTTTTAATTCGCTCAACAAGCCCCATTTCAATTGGCCCAGCAACAGAAACATGCCCCACAATACCATTTTCAAAGAAAGACCTTTTACGTAGTCCTTTAGTCCAATCAATGAATTGATCAGGAAGAAAGAAGTCACCAGGAGCAACTTCTTCTTTTAAAGAACCTACTGCAGATATAGAAATAACATGTGTAACGCCAAGTGATTTTAGCGCGTAAATATTTGCACGATAATTAATATCAGAAGGACTAATATGATGTCCTTTCCCATGGCGTGTAATAAAGTAGAATTCACTCCCATTGATTCTCAAATGATCAACATGACTACTTGGCATGCCAAAAGGAGTTTCAATATTTAATGATTCGACTTGTTCCATAAGGTCAAGATCATAAACACCACTTCCACCAATTACACCTATTTTCATATTACCTACTTATAAAACACTGCTAAGAATTGATTGTACTCACGACCGTTCTTTGTACGTGAATTAATTGTTTCGATCTTTACATTTAGATTTGCTTTATCTGCCCATGAAACGATTTCATCATTAGAAAATCCGAAATGTTTGACACCCATCCCTTTAGGGTCTGGATGAAAGCTTCCATCTTCTGATTCAAGATCAACGATGGCCATCTGACCACCTTCATTTAACATGGCAGCAAGTTTTGCAGTCATTTTTGCTGGCGAATCGAGATGATGAAATGTCATTGAGCTAATAATTAGATCAAATTTTTTATCAAGCTCTTGATTTTCTAAATCAATATTAATCGAATTAATATGATCAAAGTCACTCGATTTTTTATCAAATACCTCTAACATTCCTGTCGAAGTATCAACACCTGTAATACTTTTTGCATCATCAATGAACTCAAGACCAAAGAGACCAGTTCCACAACCAAAGTCAAGAAGGTCAACTTTTTGAGTCAGTTTCAGACGTTCTCTAGTTTTCTCTGCAAGTGTTTGCATTAGGGCAATCTTATCTTCAGAGTCCCAAGTGTTGGCCGCATGATTAAAATGTGACATATTTTTTCTCCATAAATGACTAATTTCTAAACGTTATAATATCTAATCAAAAAACATGTTAAAAGTCATATTTTTTCATCCTGTTCACCTTAAGATAAAGCTAAGAAAAAAAACATAAATGGTCGATAATATGGACATGAGGATGAGGCTCTTACTGCTATTTACAGGTATTATTTCAATAAATACTTCAGTGCAAAGTAGCTCGTCCATAGAGTCTCACCAAGAATATGAAATAGCGGCCTGCCAAAGAATCACTTCAAATAATCATAACGATGAATACTATATTGGATGCGAAAATGGACGTATCAATTACTTTGATAATTTAACCTCACTGTCTAAGACTGCAAGTGCAATAGAAAGAAGTATTTATGAAGACAACATTCTAAGTGAACTTAAAGAATATACCATTAGTGAGCTAAAGAGAAACAAATCATACTTAGAGAAACTAAGAGAATGCTTACACAATTCTCGTCCGGAATGTCTTAAGATTAGAGAGACAATACTTAAGACAATTAGAACGGAAATTCCAAAACTAAGAGCAACCATGTCCATGATGGTTCCACCACCTAATTATCAAGGGATGATGCCAACACTTTATAATGCTTCAATAAAGCATAAGTTTCAAAATAAAGATTTGAAATCTCTTACTAAAGACGAGAAATTAAAAATTGAAGAAGAAGCAAACGCGATAAAACATCACTTTACACAAAGCTGGTTCAAAGAAAATGCTGATAAGAATAAGTGTATTGAACAAATATCTCCTACTTCATATCGCTTTATCCCCTCAAAGGGGCGATACACTTGTGAGTCCTTTCATCAAAATAAACTCACTAAAGCAGTGAAAAATAAAATGTCAAAGTACCGTGATCAGTTAAAAAGTGAATATCACGAAAAATTAGCAAAAAACCCAATACTCGCACATATCGATCTTAGAGGTAACGAAGACAACAAAGAGATACTTAATGAAGTTACAAAAGTAATTTCAAAGTTGAGTGAGCAAACGAAACAATCAATTGATAAGCTTACACAACAAGATAAAGAGGATGATGTAACGTTAATTCGAAATGATAATATCCTAAACTCATTTATAAAAAATCGTGGTGCGACGAAAGTTTTGTGCGATATTTCGCAAGACTTGAAGGATCAAGAAGACTTCAATGAGATAAAAACAGACCTTGCTCTTGCTGGTGCTGCCTTAATAGGCGGTGGAATTTGTGCCTTCACGGCCGGTGTTGGATGTATTATTGGAGTTGGTATTGCTTCCGAAACGATTGGGATAAGTATTGCGCAAAATCGTTATGAAGATGCGGCATTAGCATTCAATTCAGGTTTAACAACCGTCAGACAATATGAAGATCGAAAATTTGAAAGAGATTTCACCCTTCTACTTGCCCCTCTTTCAGTAACAGGAGAACTCGTAGGTAGCGGCGTAAAAGTTGCAACAAAAGCAATTCGCTACACTCCTTCAGGCACAGGTATCGATTATGACTTAAATGGAATAAGGAAAAGAGACCTCTATCGTCAGTCTGTATTTAATGACCCAAGTTATAAAATAACATCTAAGACAGACTTTATCACAAAGTATGAAAACTATGTCCTTACAGGAGTAGAGCTGAACGGACGTTGGATTAAAAATGCCAGCGCAACAAATGCATCTCTCTATTTAGATATTGAAAATTCAGCACTTAAAAGACTTAATGATACGATTGGAGATAAAAGTCTTGTCACAGCTCTAACAAATGCACATAAAACTATTGTTGCAACTAAAATAAATGAGCTTTTAAAGAAGTACCCAAATATTGATATTGAAGTATATTCGGACTTCAAGTCGATGCGTTTTGCATTTGCACCAAAAGAACTATCAAGTGATATTAAAGCAAAACTAACTAAAGAATTAAATAGCGTCTACCAAGAAGCAAATAGTGAATTTGCCAACATGGTAAAGACAATGGAAGGAATACCAGCAAATGAAAACATAAGGGGTTGGTTTCAGGCCGGCATTGGAGAAACTGCAGACGAAGCAGGACAGGCAGCAAAGAGAAGTCGCTCAATAGATCGTTCAGGACAGATTGCAAATTTTCAAAAAGTAAAATTCACAATAGAGGAAGAAGTTAAGAATATCACTAAGTACAATACTAAACTCAATACAAACCATCCACTATCTAGAGTAGGACTTATTGAGAAGGTTGGGCAATCACAAAACTATATTCCAACACTTGAAGTATTTGAGGTTGCAAGAAAAATAACTGGTCCACTAAATGGCCATGGCGAAACACTGGCAAATGAACTCAATCGTCGCTTTGGAAGCAAGCTATCAATCCAAGATGGCCAAGATCTTATGAATTACATCAGAAATCTCGATTCTTTAACTCCTGGACTTTGGTTAAAGCAACGAGTAAACGCAAACCTTAACACAGCAAATTTTGGTGGCATGTCAGGTGATATCACAGGAATGGGTGCAAGAAATATACGTCAAGTTGCACTTGATATATTGAGAACTGAAAACCAATCCCCTAGGGATATCATTAAAGCAACGAGAGCAGGTGAACAACAGGTTACAGCTACATTTGATCAGATTAAAACTAAATTTAACCAAATCGTAAAAGATGTCTTAGATGAAAGACAAATTGAATATTTTGACGCTTGCAGTGGTGACGATTGTGTCATGATACCTTCAAAACAACTAACAGCTAAGGATGAGATTGCACTTGTTAGTCGGTTTTCTGCCCAAGAAAATCCATCGCAATATCGACTAAGCTTTATTCCATCAGGTGTAAAACAAAGTGAACGTACAAATTTGGCCGTCCACGGTGAATTAGTTGAAAAGCATCTTAGAAAGATTTTAACAGGTATTGGAGATGGAAAAATTCCTCACTCAAAGCTTAAGAACCTTACGATAGCTACTAAAATGCCATCTCAAATCAATAAGGGAAAAATAGATCTTATTATAGGTGTAAAAGAGCGACTTGAATTTACAAGACAAGAACAACTCCTCATCCAAAAAGCATTGAACGACTCTGTTGAGAAGGTAAATAAAGACCTAGATAGAGAAACACAGAAGAATACGAGTAACTATAGTGCAGGTGCCTTGGCCTGGATATAATTACTTTAGGAGGTCTCTCTTTAAATCTGAATCCACAGGATATTCACCAATCCATGGAGCGTGGGCCAATGAATAAAGTTTCTTATCATCTTTTTTCTCTAGAATAACTTTTTCATTTTTTTTAATAATTACATCGTCACCATTAATCTTATAGATAGATATAATATCCCCTTCTGTTACATCGACACTACTTTCGACAAGATCCTTAAGTTGCTTATCAACATCTTTGTAGTTCTTTAAAGATTCTCTCCACCCCTTTTGAGATAAAGACTTATCAATGTCTCGCAAATACTTAATCTTTATTAGCTCTACCTTTTTATCAACACTTGTTAAATAAGACACCTCATAGACATCCCAAACAAAATAGGAAAGTACGCCTTTCCCAACTAAGCGTAAATCATTACTGACAGCACTTGCATACAAGGAAAGAACTCCAAGCAATAAAAGTTTACTAATTAATCTATTCATAGCTCACCACCTTTGCCTTTTTCAAAAACTTAAGAGCAATAAAAGTGAAATCAAACTCAAATTTCTTATCTGCAAAATTCAAGCTATGCTCGTTTGCATGATGATTATTTTGATACAGCTCCCCCATCATAAGAAAATCAATTATAAGTGTATTCTTTGAATGATCATCGAGATCATGATTACGATACCCATATTTATGACCACACCAGTTCACAATAGCACCATGAATAGGACCTAAAAAGCTATGGATAGGAACAAGTAATAGATACCAATATGAATCAGTGAATAATAAATACATGAGCGCATATAACACGACAAAGAGCAACCTGACGAATACGGAATCGGCAATAGCAACAACACTAGGATACCTCTCTTCTTGTGTCTCTGCGCTCATGTACTCTCTATAAGTTTGTAACATCATAGAGATAATATTTTTACTAACAACAGGAGAATGCGGGTCTCCAATTTCATCTGAATGCTTGTGATGATTTAAATGCAAAGTACGGTAATGCTGTGGACGAAGAAAGCTTGGACCTTGCGAGAGAATCGTCAAGATTAAGAAAAACTTATCCCATGCAGGAGTTAGCTTACAAAGGCCATGCGAAATATAGCGATGTAAATAGAAAGACTGACAAAACAGCGATAAGTACCAATGTATAACTAAAAAGCTTATTGCAAAAACCATTACTTTCTCCGTCGAATTCGACTACTTCTTTTCAAATAGGAAGTGTCCTACAAACCACTCTTCACCATTGTCATAACCAAAAAGCTCCGCGCATGAAGCAAAGAAAATTTTCCAACGATGAAACCAAATATTTGCCTGATCTTCACCGTATGTATTGGCCATGACTTTCATAATTTCACTGCGCTTTTTTTCCATATTCAGAAACCACTGCTCAGAAGTTTCTTGATAATTAGCGCCATTAACTTTCCATTTTTCAACTAATTTAAAGCTATCCTGAACCTTTTCAAAAAGATCAAAACTTGGCATAACACCACCAGTAAAGAAGTAGCGGCCCATCCAATTGTCTTCACCTTGTGTTTCAAAGAAATAAGAAGCATCTTTATGACAGAAGATATGGATAAATAATCTTCCGTCATCTTTTAGCCAGGACGCGACTTTCTTAAATAACGAATTATAATTTCTCATATGTTCGAACATTTCAATTGAGACAATTCGATCAAACTTATTTTCGATATTAAAATCATTTATGTCGCAAGTTTTAATCTCTAAATTATTTAATGAACGCTCTTTAATACGCTCTTCAATAAACTCTCTTTGTCCATTTGAATTTGAGATAGCTGTAATTTTTGAGTTTGGGAATTTTCTTGCAAGAAAAAGACTCAGAGAACCCCACCCACAACCAAGCTCCAGAATGTCCATTCCATCGACAATTTGCGCTCTTTCACAATACTTTTCAAGCATCGCACTCTCTGCCTCATCAAGTGATGTTATTCCATTATCAAATAATGCACTTGAGTACTTAAGATTAGCACCTAGAACTAATTTAAAAAATTCAGGAGGTAGCTCATAATGTTGTTCATTTGCTTTATCAACGTCCTCGGCAATTAGTGATTTATTAAAGTCATTTATAATTCCAGACTTGTGAAATTCTAAATTTTTATTAATCTCATCCTTTCTTTGCTTAATGAGCTTTCTAATCCCCATTCTAATTAATGGATCAGGTATATAACCTCTTTCTGCGGCATTCATTAATATAGACATCTTATCCTCCTAAGATCTGTATAGTGGTTTTCCAAATACTAAGTGAGAAACACCAATGGCCCTTTCACTAAATCCGCCAATGCAATATGAAAAATAAAAGTTCCAAAGTCTTTTAAATTGTTCATCCTCACCGAGCTTTGGAATTTTATAAGTTTCGTGATTAAAACGATTTTGCCATTCTTCAAGTGTTCGTACATAATCCTGAGCAAAGTCAATTTGAGAGTATAAACGTAAATCAGTTACTTTCTTTGCAGAACCTAAGACCGCATGAATTGAAGGTATAAAGCTTCCAGGAAAAATAAATTTCTTAATAAAATCTAATTCTTTCACTGCACGATCATATTCTTGGTCATTAATCGTAATAATTTGTAAAAGGGCAAGACCATCTTCCTTTAATACATCTGATATTTTTTGAATATAAGTGTTCAAGAACTTCTCACCAACTGCTTCAATCATCTCAATAGAAACAACTCGATCATACTTACCTTCTAAGAGACGATAATCCTTTTTTAAAAGTGTAATTCGATCCTCAAGACCTGCTGCTTTAATCCTTCTTTCTGCTTCAATATATTGATTTTCCGAAATCGTTGTTGTTGTTACATGGCAGTCATATGCTTGGGCCAGATGAATGGCAAGTGCACCCCAACCCGTACCAATTTCAAGAATATGATCACCTGCTCTAATATTGAGTCTTTCACCGATAGTTTTAAGCTTATACTGCTGGGCCTCTTCTAGCGTTGAATTTTCATTTGCAAAAATTGCACTTGAATACATCATCGAGTCATCGAGAAAGTGCTTAAATAATTCGTCAGGTAAATCATAATGGGCCTCAATATTCTTTTTTGAACCATCAATTGTATTTCTGTTTTGCCAATACTCAATAAAACGAGCTGGCTTTAAAAGGTTTACAAACCCTGCATCCATTTCACTTAAAAGTGTCTTATTAATAGCAAAAGCTCTCATGACATTACTTAAATTCGGTGTATCCCACTTCTTTAAGATATAGGATTCTGCTGCTCCAATTGAGCCTTTGATAAAAATATCTGTGAAGAAAGTTTGGTCATGAATGATCATTTCAGCACTAATTCGTTGCTCTCCTCGACCTAGGATATGTTTTTCATCGCCAACATATATCGTTAGACGAACATTTTCTAGTAAGGCCAATTTCTTTATAATCCCATCTCGAAGAGTTCTAAGAAGAATACCTGGCCTTTGATCCTTATTGAGCAATTGTGATTTCTCTATTGTTTTTATATCTGGTTTCATAACTACTCCTTTATATTCGCTTGTGAAAATAGACTTCTTCGACTATCTGGATTTGGGTGATCATAAAAAGGAATTCCTTTTACCCACAACTTGAATGCTTGAAAATATATTCCTAAAACTACCTTCACTGTCATAAATGGAAATTTTAGTAACATTCTATTGAGAGATTTTTTTGATGCCTGTACTTTCTTAAGATTCATGCTTGCGAAGAAAGCACTTTCATCCTTATCAAATGTATCCATTTTGATTTTCAAAACTTCACTAGGAAGAGAAAAACTCCACTGATATGCAAGAGACATTGGAAAAAATGGTGAGACATGAAATTCTTTCTTGAAAGCAGCTTCAATGTCATTTACGGAAAGACTTTTTCTTGCATCCACAACATAGCAAAACCTTTCACCCCATGGAGTATTTTCAATCTCGGCCATGATCGCTTCAATCTCATTGTTCTTATTAAAGCAGTAGTAGAATGTTACAGGATTAAAGCAATGGCCAAAGTACCTTAGGCTAGTCAACATTCTAACTGGGCCATCAGTGTTGCGCCCTAGATGTTTTGCAACAGTATTTAATACTTCGTCCTTAAGGTCCTTACTTGTATCACCGTGATAGTCACTTCTTTTAAAATAGCAAAGGTTACGTTTAAGATATGACCAAAAGCGTGACATAGAAAAAAAATTTTCAATCTCATCTAGATCTAAATAAACGAGAAAAAGATTATATTTAAAGTAATGTTTCTTTGGTAAGGAGCGAGAATGCACGACACTGCCTTGATAAAGACATGAGTTCATAACTCCTCCAATTTCTCGATAACTCTTAATGCACTAAAGACACCATCTTCATGGAATCCATTTCTCCAATAGGCACCACAATAATGTGTGCGATTATGCCCACTAATCTCGTGCCATTTGGCCTGCGCCCTCATCCCGTCGAGAGTAAATAAGGGGTGCATATAATTTAGTTCTTTTAGAATTGCTTCATTCTTAATTGGTCGATATGGATTTAAGGTAACATTGAAATTCTTATGAAAATTTATTCCTTGTAGAATATTCATATTGTAAGTCACAGTGGAGCCAACAGACTTTTCAACAGGTAATTGATAGTTCCATGCCGCTACTGCAAGAGATCTCTTAGGTAGAAAACTGTCGTCAGTATGCAAGAATGTTGGATTCGCAACATAAGGAATTGCAGAAAGTAACTCAGCTTCTTTCTCTGAAGGATCAGCTAATAACTTTAATGCTGTATCAGAATGTGTTGCAATGATAACTTGATCGAAGCTTTCACGTCCTATATTGGTTTCAATAATTACTTGACCTTGCTCACGAGTAATACTTTTCACTGGAGTGTTTAGCCTTACTGAATCCTTAAAATGGGCCAGCATTTTCTTTATATAAGAATTTGAGCCACCATCAATGACATACCATTGAGGTCTATCATCAACTTCTAAAAAACCATGGTTTTCAAAGAAACGTAAAACAAATTTTGCAGGAAAGCGCCAAACATCAATAGGGTCAGTCGACCACACGGCGGCCATCATTGGTACGATATAATATTCAATGACACTCTTCTTTACACCTCTTGTTTCAAAGAAATGAGAAAGGGAAATATCGCCAGAATCATTAGACAAGAATTCCTTGGCCTTCTTATTAAAGTCAATAATTCCATTAATCATCGAATAAAACCAAGGTCTAAAGAGATTTCTTCTTTGAGCAAATAAAGTATTTAGTGTCGTTCCATTATATTCCAGCCCAGTCTTGTCGCAATGAACACTAAAGCTCATGGTTGTAGGCTTATAAGCGACATCAAGCTCTTCCATTAGGCGCAAGAAATTAGGATAAGTCTTCTTATTAAAAACAATAAAGCCGGTATCTATTCTAAACTCTTCTCCTTCATAATCAATTTCATGTGTATGAGTGTGACCACCAAGATAATCATTGGCCTCAAATAGCGTTATATCGTTCTTTTTCGAAAGTTTATAGGCACATGTAAGCCCAGAAATACCAGAGCCAATAATTGCAATTCTCATTACTGCCCCTTTAGCCTATTTTTGATGTACTTTATAAGTGAACCTAGTACTGGTATATGCTGATAGATAAATTCACCCATATCAAAATAGTCTCGATGATAACTAACTAGTCCATCATCATTAAATTTAATAACAGAGTTTCCATGTAAGATAACTGGTTTACCAGAGTTCAAATTAGGAGTAGTTAGAATCATCTTCCAAACTGCAACATGATGATTACCATTTGAAATAATTTCAGAAAATTCGAAACGAATGTCTTCAACTCCCTGATAAATTCCCTGATAGTAAGCCTTTACCTCTTTAAGCCCTTTATGTTCTCCTATTGGGTCAATGAAGAGAGTTTTTTGGGCATAAAAGCCATCAAGAATATCAATATTATCTGCTCTTAGCTCATTAAATACCTTTTCAATTCTCTGTGCTTGTTGATTTTGAGTATTTAGACCTTGCGCTCTTAATTCCTTCACTGTAACTCCTCCAATTAAACAAACGATTAAGGCTACTTTTACAACTTTCTTTGGAAACCATATTAAGAAGCGATTTGTTCTTAATTGATAATCTCGATAACGTTCACCTTTAGTCTTCAATGACGACTCCTCCGCTGGAGGAACCCCTGTTACACAAGTAATTAGGTAGAGCATGATAATATATGGGACGAAGCCGGCAAGAGAGATGGGGCGGCTCAGATCTAGTCCATAAATCCCATACGATAACCAGATTAATGTTTCAAAGAAGTAATTCGGATGACGAGAGTACTTCCATAATCCGATATCACAAACTTTACCTTTATTATCCTTATTGGATACAAAACGTTTTAGTTGGCCATCTGCTATTAGCTCTCCAATAAGAGCGCCAGCAAAAAGAAGTATTGCCACAAGATTAAAAATTGTAATCTCCCCTGGCCCTAAAAGAAACAGAGGAGCCGATAAGATCACTGTTAAAACGCCCTCTGCGACAAAGAGTCCATAGAGATAGACACCATACATGACCTTCCACTTTTTCTTTAAATTTAAATAGCGGCTATCTTCCCCCGTTTTTCTAATTCTTTGAAATAAATGTGAACTTAAGCGAAGAGACCAAAATGTATAAAGTAGACATAGTATTAGAGCATTGGCCGATTCTGCTAATTGCGGTCGAGAAAATAATAGTGTGCCAACAACGATCAGAAAACTTGAGCTCCAGTAAAAGTCTAAATATGAGAATATTTTAATATTCAAAGAAATGAACCACCCTATCGTGAAATATAGAAGCACTAAAAATAGAATAAGCATGATTAGTTCAAACACGGTCGATCCTTTATTTGTCTTATGCTTATAGGTACGGCGGATCAAAGAGAATGGATCACTTCCTGAAAAAAAAAGTCATTTCTGCCACTATTATTAGCTACTTATAATTATTTTTTTTTTTGCTGTGATCCAAATATGAGAGTTTGACGTATCAAGTAATATGAAGGCATTTAGTGCAGCAAATGACTTACTAAGTAACACGTGCATAAATTATGCTACAATAATTCCTATTATTGGGAGAGCAGAAAAAGTGCAGTTAAGTCTTATCGATATAGAGCATTTGCTTATGCAAATTGCGAATGAGAAATCAAAGGAAGCTTTTAAAAAGCTTTTTGATTTCTATTATCCAAAAATAATTGGATATGGAATTAAGGGAGGACTTTCTAAGGAGCAAGCTGCCGACATGGCCCAAGAGGTCATGCTTAAAATATGGAAGAATGCCCAACTTTACAATAATGAAAAAGGAAATATTAATACTTGGGTTTATGCGATTGTGAGAAATCAAAAGTACGATATGCTCAGAAAACAAAGTCGTGACCCCTTAAGTATTATTGGTGCTGATGATATTTTTGATGATGAACATCTTCTGCAGCAAGAAGATGAAGACTACAATAGTGAAGATATCTATCACCTAGCATATACAAAAGAAATGATAACTAAACTTTCAAGTGAACAACAGGAAGTCCTTAATGGAGTTTACCAACAAGGATTAACGCAAAAAGAATATGCCGATCAAGAGAAGCTCCCTCTAGGAACCGTTAAGTCCCGTATTCGCTTGGCCATTAAAAACTTAAAGATTATATTGGAGGAAAAGTGAGAAAACTTTATCATCCAGGCATTGATTTAATAAAAAAATATGAATCTGGTGAACTAGATGCCGGACTAGGTCTTCTAGTAAAGACTCATTTAAATGGATGTGAAGCATGTCGTATGCAAGCAGCCTCTGAGCTTGAAAAACAAGCAGATGAATTCTTTCACTCAAGTTCACATGTCAAATTAACTCAAGAAGATAGTGATGACATTTTCAATAATTTATTTAACAGTATTGAAGCCTCTGAACCGAAGCTTAAGAAACCTGCACCAGGGCCTTCGAAGATAAGCTTTCACAATAAGGTCTTCACATTACCAGACACTCTCTCTTTTATTTCCGATAAGGAAATTCACTGGAAAGAGTTCGGACAAAATAGCGCCGTTGCACAAGTTACTTCAGGCAAGGCCGGTGGTCTATTCTTTATCTACCTTGGGCCAGGGGAAACAATTCCTAAACACGGTCACCATGGCAGAGAGTATAGCTATGTTCTTGACGGTTACTATAGCAGTGATGGCCACAAGCTTGAAACTGGAGATTTCTCTACATTTGAAGAATCTGATACTCATGAACCATCGACAACAAGTGAAGATGGCTGCTTGGTAATATCTTGGGTTGAAAATCGTTTGAACTTTCTCCACGGAGTTTTTGCGCCGCTAAATCGACTTCTCTGGTGGTACTTAAAGCGTTCATAGTTGAACTAAACTAAAAATCACTAAACGGTTTTTATTTCAATATTGTTTTAGATAAAGTAGAATACTCTTATGACGAGTATGGAAGATAGACTAAATTCACAATATAAGCATGAGCAAGTTCGCACGGCCAATACCCATAACTGTATACTACAGGCTACAGACCTATTTTTGCAGCATAACCCAGCATGTAAGTTAACGACAAATAAGATTGCACGCATGGCCGGAGTTAGTATTGGAAGTGTCTACAATCACTTTAAAAATAAAGATGAAATCATTGTTGAGCTAATCAACAATCAGCTCGATCAAGACCTTCTTACCTATGGAAATTTCTTTAATGACGACTCAATAAGAGAGAATATTGAAGCAGAGTTTCATAAATTTTTAAAGCTTGTTTTAGATAATTATCGACGAAATCTTGAGCTAAGGAAACTTATCCTATTCTATAAAAGACATCCTAAAGTTGAGAAAAAATTCATATATGTAACTCGTGAAACTCAAACCCTTATTGAGAATCACTTTTATAAAAGCTCTGAGATTAAATCAGAACTCCCCATCGATATCATCATTAGCTCTTTGAGAGGAGTGATAAGAAGCTATCTTGAGTTTAGCCCAGATAAGTTTCATAATTTTGAACTTGATAGAGAACTAGATATTCTTATCACATCATATATTAGAAATTCACTCCTTATTGAAAGACGCTACTAAACAGATGTTTCAATTCTTCTAATAATTGCTTCATGGTTTAAAATCACAACACCTGATCCGTTAGTATCACGGATAATTTCAGAAACATCCTGATCAAGTTGACCTGAGATTTTAGATAATATACTTGGCATCTTCATTTTGTTAAGCATATCGATTTTTACAATACTATCAATTTCATCTACTAAAAGAGCGTAATTCTCACCTCTCTCATCGGCCTCTAAAATAATAACCTTTTTAGACTTACTAACCTGCTCTTCACGATCTTCCTTAATTCCATACATACGACGAGCATCAATAATAGTAATTAGTTGATCACGTAAGTTATAGACTCCAATAACATGTGAAGGAGCACCTGGAGTTGTGAGAATATCTTGTGGTTTTTCAATAATTTCACGCACCTCACTTACGGCAAGTCCGAAATGATAACCAAAATCAAATGTAACAAATGATTCTAACTTCATTTCAACCTTCTTCATTTCTTCTTCCTCATGTGAGGCTTTATAAATCTCAGAATGGCTTTTTGTAATCTCTTTAATTTCACTGTTATTTAAAATTTCCATATGATCGATTAAGAAAGTCATTCCATTTTCACTAGTCTCAATTCCCCCAAGAAACATATTGGAGCGCTTTGACGAAAAAACAGGAACAGGCATGACTCCCTCATCATCATAGAAAGTAATCGCATCAAGAGAATCAACGACAAGACCAAAGTATTCACTATCGATTTTGATTATTAGGATTTTTTGATCAATCCCTTCTTTATCTGTCGACTCTAGACCTAGAATGCGAGAAAAACTTAACACAGGAATCGTCGTTCCTCTCAAATTTACTAATCCTAAACAGAGCTTCGATGCAAATGCCGAATGTTCAATATCTTGCATATTGATAATCTCATTAATAGAAGTAATTTCTATTGCCAAAGGAACTTCATTAACTCGAAATGAAATACATTTTTTATGTTGGCTTTGAACCTTAAGTCGTCGATCTACTTCTTGTCTGAATGAATCGTAGCTCCCAAGTCTGGCCAAATTTCTAATCTTAATAATCTGAGATGGTTCAAGGATTTGATAA
Source organism: Halobacteriovorax sp. RT-1-1 (assembly GCF_047085455.1). Classification (NCBI taxonomy): domain Bacteria; kingdom Pseudomonadati; phylum Bdellovibrionota; class Bacteriovoracia; order Bacteriovoracales; family Halobacteriovoraceae; genus Halobacteriovorax; species Halobacteriovorax sp. RT-1-1. Next base: position 660,146 of record NZ_JBKIXZ010000002.1, on the reverse strand, counting down.
ATACGCTTTCCCATATCTCTTTTAATTGCACCTTTAACAACTTGAGTAATATCACTACTATCAGTAATTTCAAACATACTGATTTCTGACTTCTCAGCTCTTAAGATCTCTCCTGTCGAATCGAAAGAAACTCCAACACTAATGCCGTGGACATTAACAATTGCTACTTTAGAAGCTGTTAAGTCTTGCTGATTATCACCTGAAAGATTTAATAACTTGGATAAGCTTAAAATCGGGATAATCATCCCTCTTAAGTTAAATATCCCCTCTAGATAGTCTGGAGCAAGAGGCATTGGAAATAGAGACTCTGGATAATTGACAACTTCTTGAACTGCAGTAATATCAAGAACAAACTCATTACCCATTAAAGTAAATGAAGCAAATATATTTGATTCATATTTTTCAATTGTATCTAAAACTTCAACTTCTTTTAATTCATTCATATCTTCTTTTCCAACTTCTCGTTAATACGAATCATTTTTATTTCTAAGCTATCACAATCAATTATAATTTTACTGGCAAGCTCTTCCCCATCCATAATTTTTCGAATTGGAAGGTTTCTTTCTTTTAATACTTCGAGGGCCTTGGCCTTATTCAACTTTCCAATATGATCGACATTTCTTTGTTTAAGTTGGGCCATCATATTTCCCCCACCCGCAAGATAGATATCAAAATCTGTTTCAGCTCTTTCATTTAGATGTAATTTATCTAAAAGGTATGGAATTGCATCAACAACGTACTTTCCAGGCTGGTGTTCAGGAGATGATTCTTCTCCTTGTGGCAAGAAACAATGAGCTAGACCACATGTTCTTTTAACCTTATCGATGATAGCGATCCCTAAACATGAACCCAAAGTAGCCTGTAAGATAGCTCCAGCTTTACCGAATTTTATTTCGCCGATACGTACATGAATATACTCTCGCTCATTTCTTCTCATACCCTACTTCTTTTTATAAGTTTGAGGATGCACATACTCAAATTCACTAGAAAGTCCGTTCAAGCTTTCTGATTCTCCAAGAATTAGAATTGCTCCAGGCTTCATTGCTCTTGAAATATTATTAATTACTTGTTTTTGATCTTCTTGCTTAAAATAAATCAAAACATTTCTTAAAAAGACAATATCAAATTGAGCAATATTACCTTTAGGAATTGAAAATAAATTGTGACTTGAGAAAGACGTATTCTTCTTCAACTCGGGAACAACTTCTGCAAACTCATCATCTTCATTGAAGTAAGTTTGAAAGAGTTTTGTATGTCGTTCCTTAAAATTATTAATATTTCGACCACTATATCTTGCGTCTTGGGCATATTTTAAAACTTTTGTCGAAATATCTGTCCCAACGATTTCATATTGAAAGCTAGACTTAATCTTTTTATGCTCTTCACAAGACATCGCAATAGAATAAGCTTCTTCACCCGTAGAAGATGCTGCTGACCAAATTTTTACTGGTAAAGAATTTTTCCAATTAATCAAAAATTCTTCTTGAAAGTATTTCCATACTTTCTCAGTTCTAAAAAATGTTGTCTCATTAGTCGTTATAATATTGATGAATTCTTGCTTTTCATTAATATCAGTTTGTAGATAAGCAATATAATCATCATAACTTTCTAACTCCAGTGCCTTAAGCCTCTGTCTAATTCGACCTTGCAGCATACTTTTTTTTGATGGAGAAATAGTAATTCCTGTATGGAAGTGAACGAGGTCAATAATCTTTTCCATTTGATTACTATTTAGCTCCATTAAGTAAATCATTCGCAAAACCTTTCTCTTAATCTTGGATTAAGTCACTAAGTCTTTTTGCACCATCAGCTAGACTGCGAGTGGCCATGGCAATTGACTCAGATGCCGCAGCTGAGTTTTCTGTTTCAGATGCAACTTGTTGTACGGCTTCACTTACCTCTTTTGCTGCAAGAAGTTGTTCTTGCGTGGCACTAGAAATTTCAGCAATTGAGTGATTCGTATTATTAACCCCGTCGACAATTTTTGAAAATGCCTCGCCGGCCTTCTTAGAGATTTGACTCCCCTCAGAAATTTTCTTAACAGAATCATTAATAAGCTTTGAGATCTCTTTCGTTGCTTGTGAAGAGCGCTCTGCTAACTTTCTAACCTCATCTGCAACAACAGAGAAGCCAGCGCCATGCTCTCCAGCTCTTGCCGCTTCAATAGCAGCATTGAATGCTAAAAGATTTGTTTGACTTGCGATTTCACGAATAACTTCTACAATCTCACTAATCTCTTCCGATGATCTTGTTATAATTTCCATTGCTTCAACAGCTTCATGTATTGACTTCGCTCCCTCTTGTGCTTCTGTAGAAGTAAGCTCGGCAATTTCATTAGCAGATTTAGCGTTTTGAGCGATCGAATTAATCGATGCAGTTAACTCTTCAACTGAAGCGTTCATCTCCTCAGTTGTTGCACCAAGAGATACAGCACCTTCAGCAACATTCGATGATTTTGTCGAAATATCCTCTGTGCTATCTTTCATTTCCTTGGCCAGTTCATTGATGGCCTTTTTAATTCTTTCATCTTCTGTAATAACATCCCAAGTAACCATTGCTCCCTGGTAAGTATTATTCATATCCATTACTGGACTTACTAATAAGTTTAATATTTCATCTCCAACATGAATTTTTGTTTCATGAGGAAGATTAGATGGATCAGATAACATTTTTCTTTGGTGTGCAGGATTCTTATGAAAAACATCGATACTACTTCCAACAATCTCAGAAACCTTAATTGGCAGTAGTCCTTCAATTGAAGTAAGTGTTTGTCTCGATTTTGGATTAATATATGTGATATTAAAGTCTCGATCTGAAAGCATTACGTTGATTGGCATATTATCAAGCATTGAGCTGTATTGAGCATTGCGATTATCAGCGACTAACTTATCTGTAATGATATCCCATGTAACCATCGCACCTATGTAGTCATTACCATCCATAACAGCAACAACATTTAGTTCAAGTGATTCATCACCAATTCTAATCTGAGTCTTAATTGGTAAATTTTTAGGATTTGCTAAAAGCTTTTGTTGATGAATAGGATTCTCATGGAAGACATCGATTTTTGAACCAATAATTTCTGCAACAGGAATAGGCAGAAGAGATTCAATGGCCCTTAAACTCTCAAAACTTTTTGGATTAATGTATTTGATTACTAAATCAGTTCCGCAATACATAACATTAAACGGTAGCTTATCTAGCATATCGTAAATAGCTCCACTTCCTTCAAATACATTTCGACAATCAAGTTCTTGGTTTATTTTTGCCATGGTCATATAAGTCTCCTACATCCTCATAGAGAAAGTTATTTCTATTAAAGAAATTATATGACTCCATATATTTTAAACTACTCAGTTTTATCGAAATGTAAGTTGTTTATGTGACATGTGTAAAAACAATAAGTTAAGTATCTAAACTATAGAATTACATAAGAAAATTATACCTGAGCAATTCACTTACTCATTTTCACATTTAATGGGAATTAAGAACGACGACTAATAATTTTTAAACTTCAAAATCAAAGTAGTCTGAAAGCTCACCATCACCTTCTTGAAGGTCGTCGATTTCTTCATGCGATTCTTCACCTAGGAAGCCAATATTGTAGAGAGCATCTCCGGCCATAACAACAGATGACTTGCTTATACCCAAAATAACTCCATCGTGCTCCATTGTGATTCGACTAATAAGCTCACCTGTAAGTTGGCGCAACTCCCCAACGATCTCGCCTTCTTTTACAATTTTTCCATGATGGGCCTTATTAATTAATAGTCCACCTTTGGCCGCTCTCATCCACTTCGTTTTTCTAATAATGAATTTTTCTTCTTTAAAACTCATTTTAGTTCTAATCATGCCATAGTGACTAAGAATACTCTTAACGAGGTTAACACCATATTTTGCAATTGTTTCATCAATGCGTAAGCCTTCTCCACCTTCAAAGACAATACAAGGCCTACCTAAATCATTAATGGCCTCTCTTAGAGAACCATCCCTAAGCGTGCTATTAACGACCAATGGAATACTAATATTGTTAACAAGCTCTAGCATTCCCTTTGTTTCTAAATCACATCGGATTTGTGGAATATTGAAACGGCCAGGACCTCCAGAATGGAGATCGACAAAGACATCACCATACTTCGTTATTTGCTTAAAGATAAAATTTGCAAAGCGAGCACCAAAGCTCCCCTTTGCTTTACCAGGAAAACAACGATTAAGATCCTTACGATCAGGAAGGTATCGTTGCTTATTCAAAAAGCCGTAAATATTTACAGCTGGAATGATTATTAAAGTCCCTTTTAAAAGTTTCAATTTACCTTTCATTAAAAGTTGGGCAGCTCTTAATCCATTGATTTCATCACCGTGCATACATGCAGTGACTACAACACAGGGAGAGATCTCCTTTGTTGCACGATAGATATAAATAGGAGCTTTTACTTTTTGAAGCCCGTAAAAAGAAGGGAAATTGACAAACTCAACGATTGGTCTGCCAATTTCAACTTCTTCAACTTTTAATTTAAATAATTGATCCGTCAATTAGTTATCCTTTATGACTTTTGTATAATTCTTCTCTACGTAATCGATGATTTGAACGGCAATATTCTTATTCGTACAACCTTCAATTCCCTCAAGCCCCGGAGAAGAATTAACCTCTAATATTTTAGGACCTGTACCAGAACGAATTATATCAACCCCGGCCATATTAAGCTTCATTGCCTTTGCGGCAGCAATAGCAACTTTTCTTTCTTCCGGTGTAATCTTCACAGGTGATCCAATTCCACCTCTATGAATATTTGAGCGGAACTCACCTTCTTTCGCTTGTCTCATCATTGTGCCAATAACCTTGCCTCCAACAACAAAACAACGAATATCTGCGCCATTTGCATCTTTAATAAATTCTTGAACAAGAAAATTTGCCTTTAAAATTCTAAAAGCATCAATCAAACTCTCTGCAGCTTTCTTCGTTTCGGCCAAAATAACACCTTTACCTTGAGAGCCTTCAATAAGTTTAACAACCATTGGCGCTCCACCAACAAGCTTGATTAAGCTCTCAGTTTGTTGAGTATTATTTGCCATTCCTGTCTTTGGAAGGGGTAGATGCTTTTGAGATAGGATTTGGAGTGAGCGTAATTTATCTCTTGAGCGTCCAATTGCATTGGACGAGTTCAAGCAGTACACTCCCATCATCTCAAACTGACGAACAATCGCCATACCATAGGCACTTACGCTGGCCCCAATTCTTGGAATAACAATATCAACCTTGTCTAATTTTCTCTTGCGGTAGTAAACCATTGGAGAACCAGTTGCCACATCCATATAACATTTGTCTGGACGAGCGACTTCGACATGGTGACCTCTAAGTTTGGCTTCTTCTACTAGTCTCTTTGTAGAGTAAAGATTCTTATTAGAAGATAAAATCAAAATATTCATTTATGCTCCATAAAAATAGCAAACTAATCTTGCACCTATATAATATAGTCCAGAATCACTGAACAGTGAGGATAAAAGTCAACATAATTCATAAATTTTTAATTAAATTTTAATAACTTTTTTATTGATGGGGATAAGTCATATTTACAATAAACGTTCTAAGTATTACTCTTATGCCATGACAGAAGAAAATCAAACATGCCCAAAATGTAGCTCACCTTACGCTTATAGCGATGGCCAATTATGGATTTGCCCAGAATGCTTCAATGAATGGAGTCTGGATGCTAGCTCTGAAGAAGATAGTACTCCTCAATTTGTTGATGTTAACGGTGCACAATTACAAAATGGTGACTCTGTAACAGTTGTTAAAGACCTAAAGGCCGGAAAAGGTACGATTAAGTCAGGAACAAAAGTAAAGAATATCCGCCTACTAGAAGAGCCAGTAAATGGACACGACATTTCTTGTAAAGTCGATGGCCATGGTTCGATGTATCTTAAGTGCTCAGTTGTAAAAAAAGCTTAATATAAGACTATCTTTTTACAACTTGCCAAAGAGAATCGATAAATAACTCTTCTTTATCAATAAAGTGTTCTTTTAATTTGAAGCCCGTGTGCTGACACGTTCTTTCTATATCTTCTTTCGAGTACTTAAATGAGTATTCGAGATGTAGTGGCTCATAGGCTTCGAATTCAAAGAGGTGCTCTAACTCTTCGATATAAACTTCCTGCTTCTCTTTTGGAAGTAAGTAACTCTCCATTGCTCCTAACTTCGGATTAAAAACTCCGACATGCTGAAATTTCTCTTTATTGAAATTTCCACCTAGCTCACGATTAATTCTATCTAATAGATTTAAATTAAAGTCACGAGTATATCCACTTGAGTCATTATAAGCAGCATGTAGCTTTTCAACATCTTTCTTTAGATCAAAACCAATTAATAAATAGTCATCATTATCGAGGTGCTTCCAAAGTTGTCTAAGAAAGCTTTCACTCTGGGCCCTATCAAAGTTTCCAATATTAGAGCCGAGAAATAAGACAAGCTTACGTCGCTTTGACTTCTGCTTCAAAAATTTTAACCCCTGTAAATAATCTGCAACAATACCATGTACAGATAAATTAGACTTATGAGTTATATGGGCCTGCATTTGCTTTAAGGCTTGTGCTGAGATGTCGATTGGAAAATAATTAACTTTCCTATCTTCTTTTAAAAAGGCATCGATAACTAACTCACTCTTGTGGCCGTCACCTGCTCCTAATTCAATAATGTCGATTTCTTCATGACTTATTAAACTAGCTAGTTTAGAACCTGATTGAAGTAAAATTTCAAATTCTGTTCTAGTTAAATAATAATCACCATGTTGAGTAATCTTTTGAAAAAGGTCACTTCCTCGATCATCATAGAAGTATTTAGTTGATAGCTTTTTTTCAGTCTTAGATAAGCCTGTTAAAACATCAATGGCAAACTCTTCTAAGAATTCTGATTCTTGATTCTCACTTACTTCTCTCAGTATAGACACTTCCATTATATATCCTTTGCAATCCTAATTCCCGCAAACATCCATCTCTGATGAGCGCGATAGAAATTACGATAAGTTTTACGATAATGCTCTTCAGGGGTTGCAAAACATCCTCCACGAAGAACAAATTGATTACACATAAATTTACTATTGTACTCACCTAGCTCCCCTTTATAGGACTCATAGGCTGGATACGGTGAGTAATGAGATGAGCTCCAACACCAAAGAGGTAATTTCTTATCCCCAAGGGCCAACTCTAACTCAAATTCAGTTGGTAGACGATGACCCGCCCATTTTGCAAATGCCTGAGCTTCATACAAACTAATATGAGAAACAGGTGCATACATATCTAATGGCACTAAGCCGTGTAAGGAAAACTCATACCACTGTCCATCAATAAGTCGCCAATAAAGAGGCGTAATTATTCTTTGCTCATTTATCCAATCCCATCCGTCACTAAGCCAGTATTGAAAGTTTTGATAGCCACCTGAATTAATAAATTCTAAGTACTCTCCATTTGAAATATAACTTTCACGAATCGCAAAAGAAGTAAGATACCTTTTATGAGCTGGACCTTCATTATCGTATGAAAATTCACTTTCATCTTGACCAAAAGTATAGAGCCCTTCTTTAAAGTGCCGCCATTTTAATGAGCCTGCGGAAAAGTTCTCAAGTCGCTTTTGGGAGTAGACTGAATCAATTGGCCCCAAACTTAAGATATGCTTTATATCCATTAGCAGAAGCTCTTGATGCTGTTGTTCATGATTAAGTCCAACCTCTAATAACGATTCGACTTCATCAATACTTTCCGTCAGCTCTAATAATGACAGCATTGCTCTATCGACGTAATTTCGATAGCTCAGAATTTCTTGAACAGTAGGTCGGGAAAGAAGCCCTCTGCTCTCCTGCTTCCAATGGGTGCCTACAGACTTATAATATGAATTAAATAAGAGACTATAATCGGCATTAAATCTTTTATAATTTGATAAATACTTAACGAGAATAAATTCCTCAAAAAACCAAGTTGTATGAGCAAGATGCCACTTAGGAGGACTTACCTCAGGAGCAGACTGCACTGTGAAGTCCTCGATCTTAAGACCAACACAAGTCTTTAAAGTGGCATCTCTTGTGAGTCGATACTTTTCGACACACCAAGACTTACGCTCAATCATATCTAATAATTTATCGCTAAATGCTTCGATACTTACTCCACAACATCATAAAATTTTAAAACTATAAATTTTTACCTTCTGCACTATTGGATAAAAACTTAAGAATATTAAAATTTTTTAAAGAATAATTTGGCATGCGTAACGAACTCAGCAATAATAATTGTTATTTAGAAAAGAAATAAAGGAATTGATATGAAACGTATTTTATCACTTGCAATTAGTTCACTACTTCTATGCTCATCGGCCCTAGCAAAGGAAGTTCAAGATATGTCTGATCCTTTAGCGGTCTATACTCAAGCAGGTCTTGGCGCAACAAATAAAGGCTTAAATGCTAAGATTGGAATTTCTTATGATACAGGCATTCAAAATGTAGCAGCGATGAATGTTATCGAATTCAAGGGTTTTCTTGGAGAAGAACTTGGATGGGATGGTACATCTAAAAGATCTAATCGACTTGATAGTTTTCGCTTCAGAAATTTTAGCGCAAATATAAAAACAGGTAGTGGCTCACAATTAGATATAAACTATAGTCTTAAAGAATCATTTCTAGCAGAAAGAACAGGAAATGCTTCCTACTCTATCCTACAAGCACTTCCAAAGTTTTGGATTGTTAACCTCTATCCTCTAGCAGGAGTTGGTGTTGAATTTGGAAAGAATACTGTAGAAGACGATAGCTCAATTGATAGTGGCTTCTCTGTTATTGGTATCAATAGTGTGGTTGGCTTCTACGGAAAATTTACGATCACTGATAAAATTTGGTTTAATTATAACCCTATCTGGGCAGCGGCCCTTGCGGGTTCTGACCTTTATGAGTCATCAGCATATGGTGGAAAAGATAATATTCTTCTTCACGAATTTGCAGCAAGCTACCAGTTTACTTCACGCTTTAACCTTCGCTACTTTGCGAATTGGAGTAACCTAGTAGACATTGCTGACGGTGACCACAGAATCGAATTTAACTATCAATTCTAATTAATCACTTTATCTTTTAAGGGGCGGCGATTCCAAATGTCGCTGACCCTCCTAAGAAGATCTCTGAGAATTTAATTCCTCGATCGTATAGTAGTGGTGTTTCAATAGTGCCCCAGAAAGTGTCTGGATAATTTCCGACCTCCCCACCTTGACCATAACCAAAGCAGTACAAATCTCCTGTTACATTTTCGATCCCACAAGTATGCCACATGCCAGAAACGAGCTTATTCCATGAATGTCCCGCTATGATTGCAGGCTCAGGTCGGTTTGAAGAATCCCCTTGCCCAAGTGCTCCATTATTACCACCACCCCAACAATATCCATTACCACTGGCCTGAAGAGCGCACACGTGAGATGCCCCAACAGATAAACTCGTCCAAACTGCTCCACCAACAACTTCAACAGGTGTAGAAGAGCTTGTGTAAGATGTATCATTTCCTAACTGTCCTTGAGAATCGAGTCCCCAGCAATAGATTTTACTATCTGTTGCCAACCCGCAAGTAAAGTGATCTCCAACTCCAATATCAGTGAAGATAAGGCCACCGTTGACAGCAGTAGGTGTTGTCGTAAGGGTAGTCGTATTTCCAGTGGCCACTCCATTTCCTAGACCACCGAAACGATTTGCTCCCCAGCAGTAAACAGCACCATCGGTACGCATTCCACAAGTATGATAATAACCCGCCGAAACTTTACTCCAACTATGACCACCAACAACTAAGTTAGGATCATGGAAGGAGCTTGTTGTATTTCCACTTCCAAGATTTCCATAACTATTATTACCCCAACAATAAGCATCGTTAGAAGTTGTTACACCACAAACTGAGCGCTCATTGACACTAAGAGCGTCCCACTTGTGACCACCTGTAACTATTGTCGATGGATGAGAATAAGTGGCCGTATCAGCTGCGCCGTTTCCAAGCGCCCCATCGAGGTCTCGTCCCATGCAATACGCATCGTCGGAGTCATCAATACCACAAAAAAGCATATAACCAGCGGCCATAGACTTCCAAGTTTTTGCCAAAGGAACTTTCTTAGGCATAAAAAGACCAGCGTTCCCCATTCCGGTTCCGGCCTGTCCCCAGTTCCAGTATTGTCCCCAGCAGTAGCCATCACCACTTGTTGTGACACCACAACTCATATAATCAGAACCTGATGCCGAGGCCCAACTATGCCCACCAATTACCTGAGTAGGTGTCAGACGATTAAGGATATCTCCATCTCCAATTTCTCCATCTTCACCTTCACCCCAACAATACATTTGTTGAGTATTATCAATCCCACAAGAGTGCCTCCCTCTTGCTGTAAGATCAACCCATGTCTGGGCCCCTGCAACTTTTACGGGAACACTTGAAGTTGTCCCAAGGCCATCTCCTAAAGTTCCTTCTCCACCGAAGTCACTACCCCAGCAGTAAATTTCATTTGAAGTCGTAAGGCCGCAAGCATGAAACCAGAACATATCGATTTTATCAAAAACAAGTCCACCACTAATAGGTGTTGGAGAATAAGCATGGGCCGTAACACCATTTCCTAAAACATCATTTATTCCATAACCCCAACAATAGCCAACTCCCGCTGTTGTTACGGCACAAGTTGACAACTCTCCGGCCGCAACCCACTTCCACTTTGTTCCTGGGCTGACTTGTGTTGGTCCAGTAATAACTGTCGTGTTATCTCCCATTCCAATTTGGCCGTAGTGATTTCTTCCCCAACAATAAAGATCATCATTGCTATCAATTCCACAGATATGAAAACTATGAGTTGAAACTGACTTCCACTTTAGTCCCCCGGGAATGAGCTTTGGTACAAAAGAGTCTGTTGTCGTTCCATCTGCAAAACGATTATAAGTATTATCACCCCAGCAATACATATCATCGCTTCCATCAATCCCACATGTGATTCGGTATCCAGGAGCAACATCTTTCCAAGTCTTTTCACCATCAACAATATGAGGAATATACTTTGGCTCATCAACACCATAACCAATTTCACCATACCAACCTTCACCCCAACAATAGAGCTTAGACTGAGTTGTAATTCCACATGAATGTTGTGAACCACCAACAATTTTTGACCAAGTTAAATTTCCAACTACTTTGTTGAGATCATTTGGATAAAGAGATTGAAATTTTTGTGGATCATAAACATCAATAGGCGCACCAACATCCCAAGAACCAAAGTAATATAAATTTCCAGCACTATAGCCTGTGGCCATTCCCTGCACACGATGTTCAGAGGAAACAATCGCTCCATCTGTAATATAAATATTGGCAAAATAATATCCATCCGCAGAAGCATTAATCGTCATATCAATAGTACAAGTCTCACCAGGATTTAAAGTTGTTCCAGTACAAGTATCGTTTGTAACTTGAAAATTCCCTGAACTTCCATAAATAAGGGGCGCCTGTAATAGACCAGTAGTTATTCCGCCTGAGTTTGTTAGTGTAATCGACTCAGTCTCACCAGGCCCTGCTCCTCCTGGTTGATATAACAGAGAGAACTCTGTTGCTCCTAATGTAAGCCCACCTGCAACATTTAAAGTTGTAAATGTATCAGAGACCACAACACTTGTATTTCCAGCTTCGTCTATGGCACGAATTTCGATTCGATAATCTTCTGCTCCATCTAAAGATAAACCACTGACAGAATCTCCTTTTGTGAAAGAAGTCCAATCCTGCTCAACAGAAGAGTCTGAAACTTTAATGACTCTTACCTGATAACCCACAAGAACTAAGTTATCAGTTGAGTCCGTTGTCCATGTCACCGTAGGAGTCATTGATAAACTGGCAGGAACTGCTCCAAGTGTTAATGCGGAAACAGCAGTCGGATCAGTCGTATCGAGGGTAATTGATTTTGTCACGGATTCAGAAGAAATTGCATTTGAATCATCTGCTCCAAAAATATAGACAGTCTTTAGTCCATCACCACCTGATAAAGCAAATGAAGCTGGAAATCCTGTGACCCAATTTCCTCCTCCACATGATCCTGCACTTGTATCGACTGGAGGAGTTGTTTGCGTTTCACTAATACAGTACTGAGTTAGATCGTCTCCACCACTTTTTGTCATATCAATACTATTAATATTTGAATGGGTTGTTGAACCAGAACTACTGTCACTTAAAATAACTTCTAGTGCCGCTACTTCAATTCCAAAATTAAAGCTAACCTCCGACTCTTTTAAACAACTGGTCAATAAAACAATAACCGACAATAATAGAATGTTTTGCATTCTCCCCCACTTTTTAAACTCAATATTTTTACTATCGGTAAATACTTTTAAGTTATTTAAACAAAATCATATGAGGGATAAAAAAAGTTTAGAAAAAACGAGCTTTTACATCAGATATCTTTTTATAGACTGCAGAAATCGCTCTATAGGATGAAGGATTATCTTCAACTAAAATAATTTAACTAAAGTAAATAAAAGTGAGAATTAATGAAACAAAAATTTTTAAAACTAACCTGCCTTTTCTTTTTATCATTTAATTATTTATATGCTGATTCAATAAACTTAGAGGAATCAAAGAGAAATTCTAAGCATCAATATCTTAGACTTTCATATCAATCAGTGAATAGTGAAAAACTTCAAACAATCTATGAACAACTTCTAATTGATTCTTATAACTATGAAGAAGAAGATTTCATGGCCAAGAAAACAAGACGTGAAAATGGGCATATCAAGGACTGGAATAATTTAAAAGATAAAAGCTTTAGACTCTATGTCGAGATTGAACTCATTGATATAAATAAGTTCATGAATATTCTAAACTTAACTGATGAGCAAATTAAGGCGTTATTTGGAGTCGTTAAATCAGATAGACCAACACCTAAAAAACAAAACGATTCTGGCCCACTAAAATTTTCAGTTTTTTACATGACTTCTCTTGGAGAATTTAACCAGAAAAGTGCACCAGGATCTGTTGAGTTCAAGCAAAACTCTTCCGTTTCCCTGGGCCTTACGTCAGTATATCAAGTGAATGCCAAGTATGGTGCTCAAGCAAGTCTTTACTACTCTCACCTAAATACTGCTTCTGCAAATCAGTATCTTGATAATGTTTCAGTTGATCCAGAGATTGGTTTTAACCTATACGGTACGTATAAATTTGCAGACTATGGACTAGAAGCATATGCTGGTCTAGATTTCGAGCGTTTTAATACTTTCAATTTTGATGGATTAACAGAAGCCGATCAAGTTAAATTTGATAAGAACCAAATCTTCTTTTTAACTGTTGGTGTACAAAAAAACTTTAAGTTATACAGAAGAAACTTCTTAGCAAAATTTAGCTACTCTCACTCACTACTTTCAAGTCGAGACATAGGTTACGCTAACACAAGTGATAAACAAGAGTTTACTGGAGGCAAGATTATGGCCTATGTAATGGGCGATATCACAAAGAAAATTTTTGCTCATGCAATTTTCAAAATGCACTTTATGGATGGCCCAACCGATTTATCAGTAAATCGACTGGGCCTTGGATTTGGTTATAAATTCTAACGATATGTAATATCCTTAGCGTCAAAGTCACTTTGGCCATGGCGCTCAAGGATTTGTTGATCTTCATCTCCCCAAGCTCGATTAACTAGCCTTCCTCTTAATACCGCCGGCCTCTTAATCAATTCATCTGCCCAACGAATAACATTCTTATATTCATGTACTGACAAGAACTCTGCTGCATCATAGAGCTTGCCTTTAACAAGTGCCCCATACCATGGAAAGATCGCTATATCTGCAATCGAGTATTCATCTCCTGCAATGTATTTATTATTTTCTAATTGCTTATCAAGTACATCTAGCTGTCTTTTTGTTTCCATCGCAAATCGATCAATCGGATACTCAAATTTCTCAGGAGCATAAGCATAGAAATGACCAAAGCCTCCCCCTAAATAAGGAGCACTTCCCATTTGCCAAAAAAGCCAATTAAATACCTCAGCTCTCTTGGCCGGATCCTTTGGTAAGAAGTGTCCAAACTTTTCTGCCAAGTGAACAAGAATTGATGCTGATTCGAATACTCGAATTGGTTGACCATTATTCTTATCAAGTAAAGCTGGAATCTTAGAGTTTGGATTAATAGCAACAAAGTCAGAACCAAACTGGTCTGCTTCTCCAATATTAATTAAGTAAGCATCATACTCGGCTTCTTTAATTCCAAGCTCTAATAGCTCCTCAAACATAATCGTAACCTTAACTCCATTTGGTGTACCTAGAGAGTACAGTTGAAACGGATGCTCTCCTTGAGGAAGTTCCTTTTCAAAGCGCGCTCCTGCAGTTGGGCGATTAATACTTGCAAACTGTCCCCCATTTCCTTCTGTAAATGTCCAAACCTTTGGTGGTATATATTTTTGATTCATAATCTTCTCCTAGTAATTTCTAGATTATAACAAGCATGAAGGTTAAAAAAAATCTAAACTTGATGAGGATCAAACTTACTCAATAGAGTTTATGGTAGGATATATATATGAAAAAGATAATCATTTCCCTACTATTTACATCAAGTTTATTTGCCTCTGAGCAGCAAGCCGTCCAAGCAATACAGAAAACAGCAATGGCACTTAAGAAAGAGCTTCAAGCAGCAATGAAAGTCTCTCCAGTTAACGCTGTATCCGTTTGTAATACAAAGGCCATGCCGATCACTAAGAAGTTTCATGAAGACGGAGTCGAAGTCGGCCGTGTCAGTCTTAAGAATAGAAATCCAAACAATACTGTAAAGGGTTGGATGAATGACACAATTATGAGTTATGAGTCAGGAAAAAATAAGAAGAAATATTCCGTTGTAAGAATCGACTCAGATAAGAATGGTATTATCATGCCAATCAAAACAATGCCTCTTTGTCTTAACTGCCATGGAGATAACCTAAAACCTGAAGTACAGTCAAAGATCACTCAGCTTTATCCGAGTGATAAGGCCACTGGATATAAGAGCGGTGATATTCGTGGATACTTTTGGGCAACATTTAAAGCAAATAAATAAGAGAAAATAATTATGAAAATTATTATTGTTGGTGGTGGAACGGCCGGTATTACAATGGCGGCACGCTTAAGAAATGAATTAAGCCCTTCATATACTATTTCTGTCATTGAACCTTCTGAGTATCATTACTACCAACCTTATTGGACTCTTAATGGCGCTGGTATCGGAAAAAAAGAAGATACAAGACGTACAACTGCTTCAGTCATGCCAGATGGTGTTGAATGGATCAAGGATCGTTGTCAACAAATCCGACCAGATAAGAAGGAAGTTGAAACTCTTGAGCATGGAACACTAAACTACGATATCCTGGTAGTTGCACCAGGAATTCAAATTAATTGGAATGAAATTGAAGGCCTAAAAGACTCCATCGGAAAGAAAGGTGTTTGTTCAAATTATAGCTATGACTATGTGGATTATACTTGGAAATTTCTCCAAGCGCTTAAAAATGGCAACGCGCTATTTACCTTTCCAAACTCCCCACTAAAATGTGGTGGTGCTCCTCAAAAGATCATGTACCTTGTTGAAGACTATGTACGTAAACATGGCAATAGAGACAATGTAACGATTGAGTTTGCAAGTCCAGGTCAGGCAATTTTTGGAATTCCAAAATATAAAGCTGCACTTGAAAAGATTATAAAAGAAAGAGATATCAAAACACACTTTCACATCAATTTAGAAAAACTAGATGGTGAAAATAACAAGGCCTATTTTAGAGATCTCCAAACAAATGAACTGATAGAAAAAGATTATTCTTTTATTCATATTGTTCCGCCGATGTCAGCGCCAGACTTCTTAAAGGATAGTGATCTACTTGATAGCACGGGCTGGATTGATGTTGATAAGCATACGTTTCAACATAAGAAATATTCCAATGTTTTTGCGATTGGCGATGCGACAAATGTCCCAACGGCCAAAACAGGTGCGGCAGTAAGAAAGCAGGCTCCAGTTCTTGTCGAAAATATTGTGAAATTCATTAATAATAAAACTAATTTCAATACAAGCTATAATGGTTATACCTCATGTCCGATTGTAACTGGCTACGGACAACTAATTCTTGCAGAATTTGATTACGACGGAAATCCATGTGAGACTTTCCCATTTGATCAAGCAAAGCCTCGCTGGAGCATGTACTTTCTAAAAGCACATATTTTGCCAATTGTTTACTGGCATGGAATGCTTAAAGGAAGAATGTAAGTTACTTCTTTGCAAGGTTTTTAATTTTAGGATGTAGAGTAAACTCACACTTCATTGACTTTGTAACAAGACAATTATCCTTGGCCTTGTAAAGAAGATCTAAATAAGGATCAACATCTGACTCACAACAAATTTCTAAATGAACGTGAATATCACATTTCGTAAATTCATAGCCCTTGGCCACTTTTTCGAGATGAGCATCTGCCTTTACTTCAATATTATTAAAAGCAAGTTTTTTAAAAGAAGCAAAAGACTTGAATGTTAGAATATAGCAACTAGAGATACTTGCACTAAAAAGGTCTTCAGGGCTCCACTCACTCTCGACACCATTAAATTCAGGCGGCGGAGTAATTGTAATGGTCTGTTTTTTATCTGCCGTAAGGCTTAACTCGATACTTTCAGAGTTTCCCTTAGTAATAGTTGTATACGTACCCATAAATACTCCTAATTAAACATGTGCTTGAGCAGCATTTTCAGTATGACTTCTAATTTTTCGAAGGGCCACAATCATATCAGAATAAGTAAGTGCACCAAGTGCATCATACTCTCCACTTGAAACACGATCTAAGTGCTTCTTTCTTATTTGCTCAGCCTGGTCTCTTAATTCCTTAGACTTTCTTTCAGCAACACTATAATCAACCTTATCAAGAGAAATTTGATTTGAGACTGAATCATAGAATGCCTTTACATTAACAAATAAGTCATCAAAGTCTTTCTTTGCCTCATCTCTCATAAGTTTTGATATATCACCTCGATCACTATAAGCAATGAGCCTTTCGATATAATCAGCAATACTCTCTAATTCATCGACTTCCTTAATCATCGACTGAGAACGGCGTGACTCATCTTCACTTAAAGGATTAACCATAAGTTTAACGATAAAAATGGTAACTTCTTTTTGTATATTGTCTGTAATTCTCTCATAATCCTTGGCCTTAAGAGCAATCTTCTCCCTTTCGCCAAAGTTCTGTTTAATATAAATCTCTTCTGCTAAAGCATAAAGTCTAGAAACGATATCTTTCATTTTATTAACCTCGGCCTGTGCTTGTGCAAGCGCAGCCGCAGTTACCATTTGGCTTGGATCACCTAACATGACAAGGTGGTGTTGCTCCTTCTCTCCGGTAGCAGGAGTAATCCTTGTCACAAAATTTGCTAACTGAGTTAAGAAAGGAATAAAAATAATCGTGGCCGCGACATTGAAGATAGTATGTCCTGTAGCAATATGAACAGCAACATTGATAAAGTCACCATCTGCATTGACAGCATTTGCAGCACCTGGAACTAAGTAATCGATAAATTCAACATAGAATGGAAAGAATAAAAAGATAACAAGTACACCCAAGAGATTAAATATAGCGTGAGCTCGAGCTGCCCTTTTGGCGGTTATATTAGCCCCAACACTCGCTAAAAGAGCGGTAATGGTTGTTCCAATATTTTCCCCTAATACCAGAGCAGCGGCCGTATGAAATTGAATAACACCTGATCCAGCTAGGGCTATTGTAATACCCAACATTGCAGAAGAAGATTGAATTACGACAGTTAATATACAGCCGACAATAATACACGCAAAGTATGCTCCGTAATTCTGTTCAGAGAAATATGAAATCATACTTAAAAATTCAGGCATTGTTCTAAGTGGTTTAAATGCATTGGACATAATACTTAAACCAAAGAAGATCATACCAACTGAAAAAAGGATACGCCCAATTTGGCGATAGCGATTAGTTTTAGCAAATAGCAAAGGAAAGATTCCAAGACCGATAAAGAGAAGTCCATACTTCCCTACTTTTATTGAAATGATCCAACCAGTAACTGTTGTCCCGATATTGGCCCCTAGAATAACTCCAATGGCCTGTCCTAAATTCATTAAACCAGCATTAACGAAACCAACAGTCATAACAGTAGTTACAGATGAACTTTGAACAAAGATGGTAACAAGAGTTCCAACGATGACAGCAGAGAAGCGATTTGTTGTAATTTTATTAATCGTATTTTTAACGACGTCGCCAGCGACTGATTGTAGTGCCTCTGACATATTCTTCATTCCATAGAAGAAAATACCAAGCCCACCAAGGACAGAATAAATAAGTTTAAAAACTTCCACTGCTCTCCACTTCCTTTCGCCTATGAAACGACGTTATATTGATCGTGATAAATTTCAACAATCGTTAGAAATAGTATTCCAATAATTGGTCCATAGAAGATTCCTCCCATACCAAAAACACCCATTCCTCCTATAATCGAAAGAAGAACGAAAGTTGAATTAATTTGAATACGGTTACCAATGAATTTTGGCTTAAACCAATTTTCCACAACAAGACCAACTAGCGCTGTGAAAATAAAAAGGATGACACCTGAAGTAGGACTTCCTGTAAGGACGAGATAAAGACTTGCAGGTATCGTAACAACAGAGATACCAACTAAAGGAACGAAGGCCAAGAAAATCATAAGAACAGTCCAAAGAACAACTGATTCAATTCCTGCCACCCAAAGAGCGAGTCCACCAAGAACTCCTTGAATCACTCCACCAACACCATTACAAACCAGTGTTACATAATTCATTTGATTAAACTTATCGAGGATTTTTTGTTCTTGGTCTGATGGAAGTGGCGAAAGATCAAATATATATGTCTTTAACCTCTTTCCTTCAACAAAAACACCAAAAACCACAATCATCATAATTGCGAGATCAAAAATGAATGTGATGATATTTCCTACAATTGAATTGATACTCGAAATAACAGTTCCCGATATTCCTTTAAGAGTACCAAATACTGTCGTCTTAACTTGTTCCATATCAATATCAACTCCAGTGATATCTGAAACACTTTTAATAAGAGCAGCGACTGGCCCATCACCAAATAAAAAGTCGTTAACTTCATGATGAGACATTGCCTTCATTATCGTTTGATAAAGGCTTAGAGCTTCTTTACTAAGAGCAATTGATAAGAAGATTAGAGGAATAAGAACAAGTAGAATAATTAAACAACTTGTTATCGATGCGGCCATATTGTCAGAGACTTTAAATTTTTCAATTATCTTAGTATTTAGAGGATTAAATACTCCAGCCAGAACAAAGCCAAAGATGATTGGAGCAATCATTTGCTTGGCCATCATCCATACAAGATAACAGACTAAAAGAAAGATAAAACCGAAGAATACGTACGTTACATTATATTTATTTTGCATATAAATATTGTATGTTTGAATTGATTAATAGGCAATTTTAATTCCCCTACTTTATTAGTGCTCGACACTGTCTGAGTTCAATAAATAGTTTTAATAACTTCGTAAGATAATAGGCCCCAGGCATAACGCCTATGATGGCAGCATAAGTTAATGCCATTTTGAAATCTTTTAGAAAGTACATAATTACAATAAAAGTAATAATGAAAGATAAAATACCAAAGCAAAAGAAGATAGAAATGAAATTAACGATCATACTTACGAGAATTGGCGTAGTTGTCGCGACCTTAACATCCTTTGCTACCTTTGCCCTCGCGATATAGTAGTACTGTCCGACTTTGAAATATGCTAACTCTATCTCTTCATCACTATCGAAGAATTCCGCAATAGAAGCTGAAGTAATCACATTTTCAATTCTAGTTCCATCGCTGAACTCAACAAAACTAAATACGCGATCATTTCCACTTTGTGTTGAAGTTCCACAACCAATAACTGTCGATTTCAAATTCAAAACCATATTTGGGCCCTTAAAATTATTAGGCTATTATCGGTAATATACTGGACAACTTTACTTAGAGATTATTTGTTTGGAAGAGCTTAAAAATGAAAAGGCTCCGAAAGGAGCCTTTATTATATTAGAATTTGATTCTAGTAACAGTAGTAGTTACCCCAGTAATCACGGTAACAATCATAGTAGTAAGTATAGTGAAATGCATACCAGTAGTAATAAAATGCAACACCACCAAACACTACAAAGTATAGTCCATAGTCGTAGCTATAGTAACCAGAGTAGTTAGCACCTGTATTTTTCATACCATCAACATAATCTTGAATTAGTGACTTTGATTCTTCAAGAGTCATATTTTCTACGTTGATTGAACCAACAAGATTAGAAAGTTCAGTAGCAACTTTCTTATCTTTAATATTTGCTTGTAGGTAATTTAAAACTTCAGATGGCTTAACACCTTCTTGAGCTAGATCACCTAATTGTTTTTCAAATGATTTAACAGTTTCATTGTAGAAGTTTTGATCTTTTTGATCCCATTCTACAGATAATTTAAACTCAACTTCTTCAAAGATTGGTGCGATTTTAGCTTCAACATTTGCAAGAGCCGAGAACGAAAAGCATACAAGTGCTACAGCAGCTAATTTTCTTAACATGAACATCTCCCTATTAATAACGTTATGGGTAACTACCCTATCTAAACATATTTTGTCAATTTAATAAAAGCCTACTTACTTTATAAACCCATCTCGTGATAGGCATTTAGAAGGTTTATACGATCCCTCAAAGGTGACTTACATGATTTACGACACTCTTTGAGAATCGACTTCAATAAATCTCCTCTAATATTTGAACTGCTCGTGATATTCTTACGAACATCATAAACAAGACCATGACTTGATTCTTTATCAAGTTCGCGTACTTGCCATAATACGCCCAAGACAAAATCAATATTGGCGTAAGCATTTGTTTCAAATCCTGCACTATAAACTTCATCGCGAAAGGCATCTTTTTCACGGACTCTTTTCGCATAATCTTTCACATTATCAGCAATCGTTGCGCTATCAGCGATTGATGCCGCAAAGAAGTCTGCCATACCTTCATTAACAGGAGAAGAATGACTAAGGCCAAGATGATCACTCAAAGCAACATGAGCAAACTCATGATAAACAACTTCTGGGATAAAGCTTGTATCTAAAAAGAACTTCTTTCCTTGAAGAAGTCCGTAAAGCTTTTTCATTGCATAAAAAGAAGCTTCAATAATTGCAGTCGATCCAAGAATATTTAAACCACTCTGCGCAAGAGCATCTCCAGAAAGTAAAAATAAGTCACTTATAAATTTTTGAAAACTTGCTAATCTTGATTGATTCCTAAACTCACTAAAGATAGCAGCAGTTTGTTCAAAGTCATTCTTTAACCCTTCCTGTGGAAGGTTGATTTCTTTTGCCGGACGAAACCAAATTTCATAATTCCAAGGCTTAATCCCAAACCTTTCTCTACCCTCTCCAGGTGGAATTGAAAGAGCATTATTATATTCAGGTGATAAATTATCGTGAGCGAAGTGACCAATTGAATTAAATTGATTTGTTATATTTAAGCGAACGATAAGTTGAGGTAAATCTTTTACGTAATCAGACTTAACGACATTAAGAAAATAACGTTTTGCCTTTGTTAAGTGATAAAAGACACTTGCGGCCCTTAGCTTTTCAACTTCGTCCGTTAAACTCTCAAGATTGATTGCTTCATTTGATTTCCCATAAACAATTTTAAAACTTTTGTTTTCTAGGATTGGAGCATTAACTAGATCAAGCTCAACTTCTTTCTTAATCAGATCCATGTCATTATCTCGCGTAATAACCTGGGCCTTGTGACTTGCAAAAGTAGTTACTGTAAGAAATGAAACAAGAAGCAACTTAGAAAATTGAGTGATCACGTGCTGGCTCCTGTTTTGTCTCTGTTAACATCTCAATTCCCACTAAAGATAATACCTTCACAAAGTAGAAAGTAGTAGGAATTGCTGCAACAAAAATTGTTCCATATCTTCTAATAAATCTTTTTCTCTTTTCTGCTTTGGTTAGCTCTGGATTCCAAACATCATCGACAAGTGCAAGAGTAGTTAAATCATCTCCTGACACAAGTCCTGTTTCATAAGAAGCAGAGAGAATATCCTCAAAGGAAACATTAACACCTTCAAATAAATTCATCATTTGAAGATCTCCAAGTTCTTTTCTAACCATCTTTGCAGCAAATCGATACTGCTCCATTGGATCAAGAATAATCTCTTCAACACTTTCATCATCAATTATCACATTGATAATAACTTCATCTGCATTAAGTCGATTTAACAATCTTTGAGTCATTCCTCGAAGATAGATAATTTGAAATTGATTGTACTTTGCAAGTAATGCCTCTCTTCGAGAAACCTTACTCTTATCACGTCGACTTGAAATAAAGTTTGTACCTTTTATATCTAGTCGTTCGGGAAATTGTTTTGTTAAAAATGCCTGTTCTTTCAAATACTCGGCCAACGTCTGTGGCTCAAGATGATAGTCTTCTTGAGCTAGTCTTTTTAGCATCCAATATGTACGCTTACTTATAAGCTCCTCATGATATGCCTTCTTTAAAAATTTGATTGGCTTCTTTTGTGCAAGTTCTTTAAAAAGACTCATCGCTGCGAGATTAAAGCACAGTCCTCTCTCTTGTGCCCTTTGGAAGTTATCAAAAGGTTGTGATCTAAAATCTTTAACAATAGGATTAAGAGGTACTAGAAATTTTTCTTTCTTCGACTTCTCAAATGACTTCATCGTTCTTAGCAATAGACGATATTGTGTATCATCCATTTTCGAAGACGAGCGCAAGTATATTAACGCCTCATAAAGTTTATGATTCGCTACTTGATTAATCTCTTCTAGCACATCGTACTCGCAACTCTGCTTAGAAAGATCAACTTCTCCTAACAGAGACATTTCCTGAGAACTCAGACCTGCTTGGGCCTTTGCTATATCTTCCTTATCAAAGTACGCACTTTGCCCTGCGAGATTTAACCCACATGCTTGAAAGCTCATATTCAAAGACAGAATAAGGATAAGTAGACGATTTTGCATATGCCTATCTACCCTGAACACTCAACAAAGAAAATAAGTGGTGAAATTTATACACTAATTATTTAGTTGTAAATTTAATCCAACTAGTTAAGATAACTCCGTTAAGAAATCAATAATTTCAACAATTTATGACATAGATCATATTTTGTTTAGTTTTTGTATTCTAAACAGAAAATATTCATCATTTTTTCAGAAAAGGGAGGACGCATGTCGAAGGAGAGAGAGAGTAACTTCGATTTTGATGAACTATTCTTTTCCAGGACCGATAAGCGAGGAGTTATCGCGTCTGGAAATTCAGTATTTCAACGAGTCAGTCAGTACGAGTGGGAGGAAATGCTTGGCAAGCCCCACAAGGTTGTAAGACATCCAGAGATGCCCCGAGGGGTTTTCTCACTTCTTTGGGACACTATTGCCAAAGGTAAGATGATCGGCGCCTACGTAAACAATCAGGCCAAGGATGGAAGTAATTATTGGGTCTATGCCCTCGTCTCACCTATTGACGATGGCTATCTATCAGTAAGACTAAAGCCTAGTAGTCATTTCTTTGAGATCGTAAAAGAGAAGTACATTGAGCTAACTCTACTAGAGAAGCGCAAGAAGCTTACACCAGCACAATCTCAGGAGAAGCTTCTTGAAATGATTGGCGAATTAGGGTTTGAGTCTTACGAAAACTTTATGATTGAGGCGCTTATGCAAGAGCTTGAATCGAGACAGAAAGCACTTGGAGAAGAACCAATTGAGGAACTGAATCTTTTACGCAAGGCCTTAAAGTCAGGATCGTTTTTACAAGAGCAGTCAGAAGGTATTTTTGAGGAGTATCAAAAGACTTCGCTTGTCCCTATGAACTTAGAACTTCAGGCGGCAAAGATTGGAGAAGATGCAGCTTCGATCGCAACTATCTCAACACAATACGATAATCTTGCAAAAGAGATTCAAGAGGAAATTAATAAGTTTATGGTTTCGGGAAAGCTCGTTCAAGACAAAGTTAAAGACTGCCAGTTCTTCGTTTGTAACTCAATTTTGCAAAGAGAAATTTACAGCTTCTTTGAAAAGGAGACTAAACCCTCGCCTATTCAAAAAGAAAACGAAATGAGAATCTTAGCACACTTACAAAATCAACAGAATTTGAACGCTAAATCGAGCCTAATTGATATTCAAAAAGAATTTAGTGAATTCAAAAGAGTCTGTAATGATGTGAAGAAGCTATCAATTGGATTAGAGATGGTAAGCATAAGTGGTAAGATTGAAGCGGCAAAGTTAAACCGAAATTCAGGAGAACTTTCAAGTCTACTCGATCAACTAACAAATTTTAAAGACTCACTCAAGCAATCACTAAAAGAGATAAACGATATCGGAAGCGATCTAGTTCATCAGGTGTCTCGCATGAATGAGTCCTTAGCTAGTCAAAATAATTAAGACTGATAACTTTCTTTAAAATCTCTAATTGATTTTGAGATTGTTGTCGTTGGGCGTCCAATGAGCTTTGATAATTGTCTTTGATTATCAAATAAGCCTCCATTGGATGCACCTTTTTCAGAGTCGGCCAAGAGCTGTGCAAAACCTTCAGGTAGTCCGGCCTGCATTAGAGCGGACTTAAACTCTACTTCACTTAAATTTTGATATTTAATCTCACGCTCAAATTCTTTTCCTACGACCTCTGCAAATTCAGAAAGTGTAAAGGCCTCATCTCCTGCTAGCTCATAAACCTTTCCAGAATGTCCTTCACTCGTTAATACCTTTGCTGCCGCTAAAGCATAGTCCTCTCGTGCAGCAGTTGATAGTTTTCCATCTCCAGCACAACCGATTACAGTAGAGTGCTCAATGATATTAGGTAGGCCCATTGTATAGTTTTCAGAATACCAACCATTACGAAGAATAGTTGTTGCAATATTGAGCTCATTAATAAGTTGTTCAGTTTCAACATGCTCCTTTGCAAGTCCCAAAGGCGACTTATCAGCGTGGAGTATACTTGTATAAGTAAGATGCTTAACTGAAGATCTTTTAACTGCTTCAATTACATTCTTATGTTGAGGTAATCGCTTCCCTACTTCACTAGCTGATATTAATAGTAATTTATCAACTCCTGCGAGTGCCTTATCAAGAGTATCTGGTTTTTCATAATCCCCAAATCTTACTTGTACACCTTGTTTTTCATAATCACTTAACTTATCTGTCGATCTTGCAATTGCAACAATCTCATTGGCCTTAACACCTTCATCTAATAACGCCTTAATTACTAACTGGCCGAGTTGTCCAGATGCTCCTGTTAATGCAATCATATAATTCTCCTTTTTATCTATAGCTAAAGCTTCTCATCGAAATGGAAGCGTTTTGAATTCCTTCAAAATCAAATTTCAACTGATCATCATTACTTGATGCTCCGATGATATATAAGAGCGGTAAGTAGTGTTCAATCGAAGGTACACTCATTTTACCAATGTCTGTTTTTTGAAATTTGTTTATTAAATAATCAAAATCTTTTTCAATAATTTTTTCTTTAATAAGCTCATCATATTCTTTTGCCCAATTTGAAACTTGGGCGTCTTGACTCCAGCTTATTGCTCTTAAGTTATGAACAATATTTCCACTTCCTATGATCAGAACACCTTTTTCTCTTAAAACGCTAAGCTTCTTACCTAAATCAAAATGATACTGAGGTGGCTTTCTCATATCCAGACTCAACTGAACAACTGGAATATCCGCCTTAGGGTACATAAATTTCAATAATGACCATGTGCCATGATCAAGGCCCCAATTTTCATTATCAAGCTTGATGCTTTCACCAATAAGATCAACTATTTCTCTGGCAAGTTCTTGAGAGCCTGGTGCAGGATATTCGATCTCATATAATTCTTTTGGAAAACCGTAGAAATCATGAATTGTTTTTGGTTTATCCATCGCCGTGACCCAAGTACCTTGAGTTTCCCAATGCGCAGATATCATGAGTATTGCTCTTGGTTTCGGAAGTTCCTCTCCTATGCTTCTAAGCTGCTCAGTAAAGTCATTACTTGCAACAGCATTCATAGGAGAGCCATGTCCTAAAAATAGTGTTGGTATTCTCTTTTTAGTCATGACTATCCCCTCAATTACTTTGTTACGACTTTAAATGTGAGAGTTACTGTATCTGAAATTACCTTATCACCAAGGTTCTTAAAAAAACTTCCAGAACCATAGACCATATCAAACTCTGTACGATCAAAAGCTAATACACCAGAGTAAACCTTACCTTTTTTAGTTACAGGAACTGTAACGGCATTAGTCTTACCTTTTATTGTTAACTTCCCGTATAAATGGCCATTATCAATTTTATCAATCTTCAACTTTGCTGTTGGATACTTTTCAACATCAAAGAAGTCACTACTCTTAATATGCGATAAGAACTTAGACTTCCATTCCCCTTTAAGAGTTGTATCGTCAATTGAACTCATATCTGCGACAAAAGAACCTCTTCCATTATCTAAACTTGCACTTTTCATTTTAATTGGGCCAGAGTGAAAATCACCTGTGATCTTTGTTCCTTTCCACACAAAAGAGCTTCTAGCTAAGTCAATATTATCGGCCATTGCCGTAAAAGAAGTTAAAATTAGTCCTAGAATTATAAATTTAGCTTTCATTATTTTCTCCTGATTTGCTTTGTTATGTATTCTATTATGGGGAAAAAGGGAGTGTTGCATAAGACCACAATATTGCAATATAATGTTCCATATAAGGAACACTCTATGGATCTAAATTTACTTAAGATATTTGAAAAAGTTGCAGAAGTTGGAAGTTTAACAAAGGCGTCAACAGTACTAGGACACCCCAAGTCTAAAATAAGTCGTGATCTCGTTAAGTTAGAGGATGAACTTGAACAGACTTTATTAATTCGCGGGCCAAGAGGAATTGTGCTTACAGAAAAAGGCTTAAGTCTTTTACAATTAATAAGAACACCACTTGAGTCATTAGATGCTTCCGTTTTAAAAATTAAAAATCAAACTAATGAAATGAAAGGACTCATAAAAATCACAGCGCCAGAAGACCTTTCCCAACTCATACTTACAGATATCGTCTGCGAATTTATGGATAAGTATCCAGGAATAAGAATTGAGTTGTACTCCACTAATATACTCATGGATTTCAAAGAACATAAACTTGATATGGCCCTTCGAATTGGAAAACTGAAGGATTCATCGTTAATACAAAAGAAAGTATGTGATATTGAAGTCGGACTCGTTGCCTCAGCACAATATTTAAAAACTTCGACAAAGGTTAATGAAGTAAATGATCTTCAAAAACATCCTGTAGCAATTTTAACTGATCTTTATGGTAATCCTTTAAATAAGTCATGTTTTAAAGAGGTTGTTCCACAATTTGCTAGTAACTCATTCCCCATATTAAAAGATTACGTTGCAAAGAATAAAGGCCCAGCGATGATTCCTAGCTTCTATTGTAAGAGGGAGCTTGTGGAAAATAGCTTCATCAAAGTTTTACCAGATTTAAAGTACCTTGCAAGAACTCTATTTCTACTATCTAAGCCTTCAAAGCATACGCCAAAGCATGTAAAAATATTTAAAGACTATCTTTATGAGAATCTAAAGCGTAGCTTAGAGAGCTAATCTTTAGATCGAAAGGAAGAAGGAATAATATCAACCCCTAGCCTTTGTCCAAGTTTTACAACAAAGGGAATAGTTAACGGAGCAAAAGGAAGAACAAGCAATGCACCGACTCCTAAGCCTTTGATAATTTCGAGAAATTGCTTATTTGCTTCTTTCATTTCTTCATTAGAAGCCCGCCCCTGAGTATATCGTCCATATATGACAAACATTTCTCTTGTTTCAGCACCTTCTTTTTCTAGGCCATCACGTAGAACGATCAAAGACTTCCTAATCTTTAAGAGCATCCCTTTCTTCTTTGAAGCAAAGTATACAAGAGAATCAAGATATAAATCTTCAAGTTTCCTTAGTAGACTCATGGAGCAATATGTCCTTCTTTAAGATGATGAAAATTCATTAACTTATCTTTTAGACGCTGAGAATAAGTTAAAAGATGCATAATTGCGCCAGCATCATTACGTTCCGGTTTGGCCATTAAAATAAAAACCTTCTTTCCAAAACCCTCAAGATCTCTTTGAAACTCTTGTGAGATCTTCTTTAAATCTTTATCCTTTTGGTCTTCACTAGTGATATTCTCAAAAACAGAAAGTGTCGTACTTGCTATTTCTCGGACAATCATAAGCACATCACTTTTAAGCTCAATATAATTATTGTCCATAGACTCTTTTACACCTGCAATATCTTTAACTGAGTCATGCATTTGGAAGATATACTCATACATTGCCATTACATTCACAATACGATCAATCTCGTCTTCATTGTTACATTTTGAAATAAACTTAGAAAAGAATCCTAAAAGTTCAGCTTTAAGAAAGTCCATATACTCGATACGCTTCTTTGCGGCTTCATAGATTCCTCGATAATTTGTTTCGATACTCAATGTTACTAAATTGTAATTTTCTTGAACAAATCGAAAAGTTTTTTCAAGATCCACCATCAGATTTTTTTCAATTTCATCAAATTGTGTTTCTTCTTTTAATCCCAGCTCAATACGTTCAAAGTCCATTTGCCCTTCTCCTAACATACGATCAATAAGACTCGAAAAAGGATTTAAGAAGACAATAAAGATTAAGCTCGTCGTCACATTGAAAATTAAATGAAAATTTGCAAGAGCAATAGCTGGTATATTTGACATTAATGGCAATCGATCCCCCCAAAAGATTATAATTGGAAGAAAGATTAAGACGCCCCCTAAATTGAAAAGGAAGTGCGCCAGGGCCGTCTTCTTTGCAGAAATATCCATATTGATAATTGAAATAAGCGCAGTAACAGTTGTTCCTAGATTTGAACCCATTAAAATGGGAATCGCATTATCGAGACTCATCAAACCTTGCTGAGTGAAAATGATTGCCAAACCAGTTGTCACCGAACTAGATTGAACAATTGCCGTAATAACGGCCCCTACCAATACTCCAAGTAAAGGATTATGGGCCTGTGTTAAAAACTCGATTAATCGAGAATCTGATTGAAGTGGAGCAAGTGCAGAAGAAATCAAATTTAAACTAAAGAAAACAAAACCAAAGTAAAAGAATGTTTTACCAAAAATAGCGTAACGTGATCTCGTAAATGAAAGTAGAAATCCCAAAATAATGAAGATCGGTGCAAAGGCAGTCAATTTAAACGCTACAAGCTGTGCCGTTACCGTCGTTCCGACATTAGCTCCAAAAATAATTCCAACACTATTTTTAAAAGACATGACCCCAGCGTTTACAAGACTGATTGCAATGACAGAGGTTGCAGAACTCGATTGAATTAAGGCAGTAATAATAGCACCAATTAATACCCCAACAACAGGATACATTGTTGCACTACCTAGAAATTTTCTAAATTTCTCTCCAGTAATATTTTGAACTTCTTTGGAAAAGTTCTCAAGGCCAAAGACAAAGAGTATTACACTCGATGTCGCGGCCAAGATAATTTGAAAATCCTTCATTAACTAACTCTCTACTAAGTATTATTTACGCTAACGTAAAGTGATATCTTTAAATGATAACAGTAAACGAGTTACCTAGCCCATCAAATTACTTATTAAGTTTGATGATTTTTGTTGCCGTACTTGCTGGCATTCTATTTTTCTTAGGATACTTAAGCGATTTAAAGACAGTCTTCATAGGTCTGGCCTTTAAAATTGTTGCTTTAAATTGCATCTCATCAGCTTCAATATCATTTTGAATATCGAATCTAACTTTCTTAGCATTCTCTTTTGCCTCATCTGCTATAATCGCCCCAGCAAATAGTCCACCAACAACATATTTGGCCGGATTACTATATTCTTCAGCAGAGGAAAAGAAAGTTGAGATATTTCCAACATAAGTTTTCTTTCCATTTCCAACATTTGAAAACTTCACTGTATTACTCTCTTCAAACATATAAATCTTTGTCGTCATTCCCGAAGTACAACCAATCTGACTTAGATAAGTATCTCCTTTTTGAAATTTACCGACAAAGAATCCAGACTCATCAGTTGTTAAGACAGTATCCTCATTCTTCGCCTTATCTGTAAAAATCAAGTTACAAGTGTTTGCAAATTTCGCACCATCAAAGTACAGGGAGAATTTTCCGAAAAATACTCCTTCATTATCTCCTAGTGCATCGGCCTTAAAGTCTTTTGGTGAGTTTGCACAACCAATAAATAGTGCAAAAAGGGCAAGTACTGAAATCTTTCTCATTTGATATTCCTCCATCTTGAATAAGTTCATTGAAGATTTATCGACTAATTCTCTTTAGAACATTAAGGAATTTCAACCACTTAGAGTCACTACAGATACCTCTTCTATATATCTAGAATTACTATGAATAAATGAATGAACATTGTACGGCCGCTTAATTTCTCGACATCGAAATTAGGCCAACTAAATGAATATACGAGAAAAATAATGGCACCCTCCTTGCAAATTATACATTTGAACTAAACTATGGAGTTGTTTGTAATGAAGAAATTCTTTTTTCTAGGCTTACTATTATCTTTTAATACTCAAGCAGATTTTAGCATTGGCTATCAAGGCTCGGGTGTTGAAGTAAATAAACGAAAGTATGAGACGAGACCGCTCATTCAAACAGACGAATTCAATACCAAATCGTACTGGACCGATACCGTGCGAAGAACAGCTGTTGTAAAATCCATCGTAGGCTGCCTTAGCGAAAACTGTGCCTATTTTAATGAAATGGACATGTCAGATATCTTTAAAGAGTCTGTGGCACAATTTGGTAAAGAAGAAGGTGAAATGTACTTTACCAATGTAGTTGCCGGATTAATTATTGGCTCTCCTGAGGTGAGAAGGGATAATATCTATTCTTCAGCAAAGCTACTTTTAAGCTTCAACCAAAAGATCTACCTCGCCCATATCCTTGGTACCATTATGAACAATCACTACGATTTTCAACGTGATAAGGAAGGTGTTGTAACCACTGAAGATCTTTTCCAAGCAATTAGAGAAGGAAGCAAAGCAGGAGTTTGTCGTGACATTGCGGTAGCTCAAGCAAATGTTCTTAAAAAGCTTAATATAGATGACGTCTATGTTGTTGCATATAATACAAGAGATGTTGGTCACGCTACTGTTGTCGTACAAGACCCTGGTAATAAAGATCGTATTATCAATTTTAATTACGGTGAAACAAGAATCAACGAAAGCCAAAGTGCTCAGGGGTTAGCACAAGATACAACCCTAGCAGATTTTGGAATAAATTATAGAATCTTTAACGCTGATGGTGAGCCTGTTGATCGTGTACCAAGTGAAGTTGGTTACCTATTAAATCAAGCAGTAGGTCTGGACGTTGAGATGATTGCCCCAGGTGTAGAGTTTGATAATATCGATGTTATCTCAATGAATTATGAAAATGGCGCAATTCATGCAAAAAGCTACTACGCTGAATCATCAAGCGGCTTAACAGCATCTGGTGTTGCTGCAACGTTAAAAAACCAAGGTAATCGAATTAAGTTTGATGCGGGAATTGCTATTCAAAGAGAACAGAAGAAACTTGAACACAGAGATTTTATAAAGGATAGTACGAGTATTTATTTTGGAATGGATGCTCGCCTTAAGTCAGGAAAAGTAGACTTAGGAATTCTTCGAAATGTTTATGCTGACGTAAAATCCCACGTTAGTATCACTGTGGGGAATGGAAAGATAAAAGCAGATAATTTCCAAACAGAAGGTGATTTTAGTGACAGTCAAAATATGTTCTCATCTTCACTTTATGCTGATTCAGACTATCTGGGATTTGATTGGAAAGGAATTGTTACGGCCCATGCTTCAATTATGAAAGCAGACGTTAGAGAAGAAGGTAAATACACGATGGCCGTAATTGGTGGAACAATTAAAAACGAAATCAAAAAACAAATTATGAAAGAGTATGGAGTTGGAATTCAAAATATTATCTATATTCGACAAGAAGGTGCAACTGCAGACTATAGTATTACACTATACTCAGAGGATGGACGCCACTCTTTTGAAATAGGAATGAAAGCTCCTCTATATGGTCGAACAGGATTTTGGGTAAAAGGAAATCAAAAATCGACATACATTTCTGCTCAAACAAAAGTTTTAAAAGATAGTTTAAGTTTAGGTATTAAATATATAAAAAAGGATAATCAAGAAGCGACTTACAAATTTGAAGGTGAATACATTTTTTAATAAATATAATAGTCACCTCTTAGAGGTGACTATTACTATCTATATAATCAATAATCTCATCTAAATGAATATAAATATTACGCTTAGCCTTGTTTAAATTACCTTCTTTAAAATGAAAACCAGCAAGTCCAAGTTGTCTTGCCGCATCCACCTCTTTTAAAGACTCCGATATATAAAGACTTGGGTAGCGGCCAGTCTCATCGAGGGCCTTATTAAAAATATAAGGCGCAGGCTTTAATTCTTCATTACTCATAGGAATATAGATTTTTTCAAACACACTCCAATCAAACTCAACAGAATCATTCCAGTGTGCTCTTACATATTCCTTCAAAGTCGTAATTTTTTGTTCGTAAGTTTCACCAAACGACTCTGGAATATTTGAGATAATGGCAACATGAATCCCCATATCCTTCAGTGATTTAATATACTCAAGAGAGCCTTCGTAATAGTGATAATTACCACTTTTTTTAGTATTGATGATGGTATCTCCCAAATCAAAGAACACCCACCTTTCAACTTGTGTATCTTCATTTAGGTTATTTGCGTAATACGCAACACCTGCAAATGAAATTAAAGTGATAAGAACTAGAAGTACGATATTTTCTTTTTTCATACTTTATTTTAGCAAACAATTTTATTAGTTTAACCTGATTAAAATCAGTATTTTCAGTTATATTTTTCCACATCCATTGGAACTTCCATAACAAGAAATTCTGAGTCATTAAATGACCTTATCCCAATATTATTACCTGGATCGATACCAAGTCCATCTCGAGCAGAAAGAGTTAGATCATTTACTCTAACTTCACCACTAATCACAAAGATATAAACACCATTTGATTCCATAAACTTTTTATAGGTTAAGTTTTGACCTTCCTCTAAACTAGCTAATGAGAAAAAAGCATTTTGATTAATACTAACTGAATTACTTCGGCCATCAGGAGAGACAATTAATTGAAACTCTCCTCTACGATCTGATTCTTTGAAGTACTTTTGAGAATAAGTGGGTGTTATATTATGCTCTTTAGGCAATACCCAAATTTGTAGGAAGTGTACTTCTTCCCTGTCAGAGTTATTATACTCGCTATGAGAAATTCCTGAACCGGCCGACATAACCTGTATCTCACCTTTCTTAATGATAAAGTCATTTCCAATAGTATCTTTATGATGAAGGGCGCCTTTTAAAGGCACTGAGATAATTTCCATATTACGGTGAGGATGAGTTCCAAAGCCTTTTCCAGGTGCAACAACATCATCATTAATAACCCTTAGCGCTCCAAAATGGATTCTTTCAGGATCATAGTAATCGGCAAAACTAAAAGTATGATTGCTTTTTAGCCAACCGTGTTCTGCATGACCACGTGAATCAGCACGATGAAGTACGTTTGTCATCTTTCCTCCTACATTTTGATTATTATAGCGATCTTCAATACTTCAATGTAGGTAAATTAAATTAAAATTTTAGTTGGGGGATCAAGTAAGAACTCTAAAAGTAATTCGATTTCTTTTACTAAATCAGGTTCTATATTAGTCCAATTTTTTTGACTAACCTGAATTCGATCATAAAGCTCATTTGCTTTCTTTTTAATTTTGAAGGTTGAGCCCTCTGAAATCGACTCAACCATTCTCCATTTTAATTCATCAAAAATATAGTAGTAAGTTTGTGGGCCATCATCTCTCCCCAGTTCTTGGTCAATGACGGCCACCAGATCCCACCAATCGTTTTTTCGGTATCTTCTTGAGCTAGAGTACATCTTAGCGAAGCTCTCGGCGAAGAACTTTCCCAACATTATTCTTCGGTAAATCGTCCACAAAAGCAATTTGCTTTGGAACTTTATAGCCAGCAAGATTTTTCTTTGCATAAGCCTTAATATCTTCTTCTGTTAAATTTGCTTTTGATTTAACAATAAAGACTTTTACAACTTGTCCTGACTTTTCACTTTCAATTCCAATAGCAGCAACATCCTGTACACCATCTAGCTCTAATAGAACTCCTTCAACTTCATTTGGATAAACATTAAATCCAGAAACAACAATCATGTCTTTCTTACGATCTAAAATTCTTAGGAAACCTTTTTCATCAACCGTGGCATAGTCTCCTGTTTTAAGCCAACCATCTTTAGTAAAGGTCTTACTTGTTTCCTCTGGTTGATTCCAATACCCTTTCATAACCTGAGGCCCTTTTACACAAAGCTCTCCTTCTTCATTAAAACCTAACTCATTCTCATCAGCATCAATGATTTTAATATCAGTTGAAGGAAGAGGAAGCCCAATAGAACCTATTTCATCCGTCCCATCTGTTGGGTTACAACTGACAACAGGAGATGCTTCAGTAAGGCCATATCCTTCAATAACTCTTGTCTTTGTAATTTTCTCCCAGTCTTGCTTAACAGCTGGCTTAAGGGCCATTCCACCTGCAACACTAAACTCAATAAAGCTCAAATTCTGTTTTCTGAAATTTTCATTTGCAAGTAGCGCTTGCAGTAGAGTGTTGACAACAATTAGAACTTTCGGCTTGTGTGTATACACATCTTTGATAAGTGAATTTAAATCACGAGGATTTGTTACAAGAACGTTAGTCATACCCATCTTAAAGAAACCAAAGATATTAACTGATAAAGTAAAGACATGATAGATAGGTAGTGGAGCGAGGATATTTGCAGGCTCTGTTCCAAGTCCTGCCTTAATCCAAACATCCATTTGTAGCATATTCGCGATAATATTTCGGTGAGTTAGGATAGCCGCTTTTGTTTTCCCCGTTGTTCCACCAGTATATTGAAAGAGCGCAGTTTCCTCTCTTTCCACTGTTGGATAAGTTACACTCAGTCCTTGTCCTTTTTCGATTGCTTCATTAAGAGTTAAGTAACTACCTTTATAAGTAGGAATCATTTTCTTTACATGCTTAATAACAAAATTTGTTAGCTTCCTTTTTACTAATGGAAAAAAATCACCAATTTCTGTCGTAATAATATGCTCGATCTGACTTCCTTCAATGGCCTCTTCAAGATTAGCAACAAAGTTTGTACAGATAACAATTGCTTTTGCCCCACTATCTTCAAGTACCTTTTTTACTTCTCTCGTAGTGTAGAGAGGGTTTGTATTAACAACAATTAGCCCTGCTTTGAAAGCACCAAAAAGAGCAACCGGGTATTGCAGAAGGTTTGGCATCTGAATCATGATGACATCACCTTTTTTAAGTTTCAAATCATTGATAAGGTAATTAGCAAAGGCTTCTGACTTCTCTTTGACTTCACTATAAGTCATGCTTGCATTCATATTGATAAAAGCTTTTCTCGTCGAAAACTTTCCACAAGTTTCATCAATCATTTCAACAATATTATTATATTGATCAGGGTTAATTTCTGTGGCGGCGTTCTTTGGATAATTATCCAACCATACTCTATTCATTTATATATCCTTTTTTCTTATAGCTTTAATCTAATATTCACAATTCCCATTGTTTCAGTTTCAACGACAACGTCACCGCGACTCTTTAGCAGTCCAAGCACAGCATGATTTCCAGTGCTAGCAGTTCCATATATTTCTTTTATATCACGCTCTTTAGCTGCCTTGATTAAATGATCTATCAAGATCCCACCAAAGCCTTTTCGGTGATACTTATCTATTACTGTTACGGCAAACTCGGCCGTCGGAGAATTATCCGAGTCACGATAAAATCTTGTAGAACCTACAGGCTTTTCGCCGTCCTCACTTTCCTGCATTACAGTTAAGGCAACGTGATTAATATAATCAGGGCAAGTAAATAGCTCTAAGTCCTTCTTAGATAAGCTTTTCTTGGCCGCAAGAAAACGACTATTAAGTGTTCGGTGAGAGGCCATTTTAAATGCTTCAATCAACTTCTCTTGATCATTTTCACTGACACTTCTAATGACGTACTTTTCACCAAGATGCTCAAATTTTTCAAAGAACTTTTCGTTATACTTCACAGTTTCGCTCACAGTCTTTTTCAAGATCTTTCAATGACACATGCTCTATACAGCGTCTTTATAAATTGTTCTTTAATGACTTCAAATTCTTTCTTATCTCTACCTCGTCTTATCCAAGAATAAACAAGCTCTCTAGCAGCGCCAAATAACATGGCATCTAGTATTCGACGATCAACAATTCTAATATTTTCGACTTCAGCTTGAGTGGTAAGAACGTCATAAATTTTTGTCGATAAAATCTCATACTCACTAATTAGAAGTTCTCTAATTTCTTGGTAGCCAGACATTGAAGCCTTCCAAAAAAAGTCGCTTTCTTTCACTTTCGACTCATGCCAGTCAAAATAAACACTAACTAAATCAATTAGAGTTTCTTCTACTGTCTTGGCCGCACTGGCCGCAATAAAAGCTTTATTTCTAATCTTAGTAGATAGTTTAATGAATAAGGATTTATAGATATCTTCTATTCCATTTGGAAAATGATAATAGAAAGTTCCAGTTGAAAGGCCGGTCTGTTTTTTAAGTTTTGATACGGAAATATCTAAGATGGCCTCTTCTTTCAGAAGCTCTAACACACCTTCAAAAATGGCCTCTTTTGAGTCCTGTTTCACCGCCACTCCATTTATAGACAACTTGTCTAGACGTAGACTCTAAAATATGCCACAAGACACGAGTAGACTCAAGTTAAATGATATAACTTACTGAAATTACATTTTAGTTTTTTGATTTTATAGACTTATTTTAGCAGTTGGCACTTTACAGCAAACTTAATTTTATCAAAACCTTCAGCACCAAACCACTCAACATATTGGCAATAGATTGATCTGTAGAGTTCCGTATCTTGATATTCTAGATACAGTTCTTCTCCAACTGGTGTGGAGAAGAACGGAACGAGAAAAATAAATGTTAGAATAACTGTAATTAGAATTCGAAACATCTATTGAACTTCCCAAATGGCCATTGCCCACTCAGGGTGATCAATGAAAGGATTACGATTCTTTTGATATTCGCATGCGATATCATTTCTTCTTCTTTCGTGCTCACTTACAGGATCTTGCTTGTGCCACTTCAAAAGAAGCTTAATAAACCAAGAGCTATAAGTTTGTTCACGAGAGCCATTTGTCATTGGATTATCTTTAAACCTAGGAATCTCAGCTTCATAACGAACAGCAAAGTAAAGCATTGCTCTAGCGATATCACCTTTAAATTCATCAATAGGTTCGAAAACTCTTCCACGATATCCACTTGTCGAGCTTGTACCAATCTTAGAACCATTTTTAGAAACCCATGAAGCTTTTCCAACTTCTCCAAATGGGTAAGAACCACGGTGGCCATTTACCTTTCCATCTGTTGGATAAACATGAAAGATATCTGTCTTCATTGGGCGTCTCTTGTTAAAAAGCCCTTGTGGAAATAGGTGTTCACGATTGTAGCAATCCCCTTCACCTTTATACTGGCCACAAGTACGACGGCCAGGTTGGTAGCGATATGGATCTTTTCCGTTTGGGTTCTCAGAATACATATCCATTATCGTGCGATCACCATCGTAAGTAGTATCGAGATCAGTGCTACGATACGCCTTAAGAAGGTCATCATACGAGATACCACGATGAGTTCTTCTTAAAAGAGAAGAAAGCTGTGACTTAAATACATATCCAGATGAAGCAGTTGAAAGTCCTGAGTAAAAAAATTCTTGATCACAAGATGAGCCTAAGGCCGCGCTTGAGATTAAAATAAGTAGTGTTGCGATGTGTGTGATTTTCATGCCAAGAGAGTATCTACTAAAATACATGAACACAATGAAAAATTTACTAAATCTTATAGGAGGTATTAGGGATTCTTATAAATAAATGGACTTTATAAGAAGGTGTACCTTCTAAGAAGCTGAAATTCTTCGCTTTCTTAAAAGGTACGACGAGTCATTCTTAAGATTAAGAAAGAACGCTTACTGAAACAGCACAAGGACCTTTTTGTCCTTCACCTACTTCAAATTCAACAGCGTCATTTTCACTTAGAGTGTTACCGTTTACTGCTGAAATGTGTACGAAAAGATCTTTGCTTCCATCGTCTGGAACGATAAATCCAAAACCTTTCTCATCATTAAAAAACTTAACTTTACCTGTTTTCATACTTACTCCTTATGTTTAAGCTTCTTTAGGTCTACGTTAGAACTATATATTTTTAATTCGCCAGAGCTTAAGCGCCCATTGGCATTCCATAATTTTTTATATTTTCTCTCTAGTAAGAAATCGATTCGATCGCCTCTCGTTACCAGAAAAAAGCTGTAATCATCAACACGGGCCACAAGCTCGTCTAAAATCTTAGAAATATCCTCAATTTCACTAAAGTCATAGATAAAATAGATCTGTGCTTTTGGCAAAATAAAGTCATCTTCTAAAACATCTTCTAAGAGAATCTCACAATTGAGCAATTCTAATCTCTCAAAGAGGCGATTTCCCTCACTCTCTCTTTGTTTAAGAATCTCATATCCAATGAAGCGGGCCTCAGGAAAGACAGAGTTCATCACAATGCCTACGCGTCCATAACCTGCACCAATATCCACCACTTTATTTACTTCAAAGTCTTTTAAAAGATAAAGGGCCTCAAAGATATCATTATACGGTGTTTGTAGAACTTGTGGATGCAGTCCAATCCAAGTCTGTGTCCCCTGAAAGTGCTGCTTTCCCTTTGTTCCATCATTTTGCTTATAATAAGCTTTGTATTTTTGTAGAAGTTTCCCCTCTATTCTTGGAATACGAAAACCAAGTGTTCGGTCTAAATCCTTTGCATGCTCCAGAGGATGATTATTGCTTCTCATAAATGTACGCGGATTTTTAATAAGATCTTTCAATGGTACTGAGTCTGCATTAAGCACTTCGTTCACTAAGGTATTCCCTGCAATTCTGTCGTTTCTAAATAATAAAAGATTAAAAATAGACAGAACCGAAATAAGGAAGTGAACTATAGGAAACCTAATTTGACACAAGATACTATGTCCAAAGCTCTAATACAAGCGAGATTCTTCTTACTGTATTTTATTCGCATGTTTTTTTAATTGTTTCGATCAAGCCAGGGTAATACTTTTTGATATTAGGGTTGAGAAATAGGTACTTCTTCACCCCTTCTGTTCTTTGGCAAATGATATGGGCCTCAATAAGAATCTTAATATGATGAGAAAAAGTGGCCTTATTTACGCAATAATCGAAGCCTCCACAAGTAATCTCCTTGTGACCATGCTCTTCTTCATATGCAATTAACTGCTTTATCACACTCATGCGAATGGGATCGCCTAGTGATTTAAAGATCTTATCTAATGGTATTTGTGTGCAATCATTCATAGTTAGATAAAATTCTAACAAAGGACTTGATTTTTATCAAGGGCAGGCCTATTGTTTGATAAACATCAAACTAAAGGAGTCTCAATTGAGTACGAATTTATTTACACCGATAAAGCTTGGAAGTGTTGAGCTAAAAAATAGAATTATTATGGCCCCTCTAACTCGTGCCAGAGCAGGAGCTGAACGAATTCCTAATGACCTCATGGTGAAATACTATGAACAACGAGCTGATGCAGGAATGATCCTTACAGAAGCAACGGCAATTACACCCTCTGCCGTTGGTTACGCAAATACACCAGGAATTTGGTCGAAGGATCAAATCGATGGCTGGCGTAAAGTAACAGATGCAGTTCACGCAAAAGGTTCAAAAATTTATATGCAACTTTGGCATGTGGGAAGGATCTCTCACTCAAGTTTTTTAAATGAGCAAAAGCCTGTTGCACCAAGTGCTATCCAGCCTGCGGGACATGTATCACTAGTACGACCAATTACTAACTACGAAGTACCTCGTGCACTTGAAACTGAAGAAGTGAAAGCAATTGTAAAAGACTATCGTCAAGCGGCCATCAATGCGATGGAAGCTGGCTTTGACGGAGTTGAAGTACACGCTGCCAATGGCTACCTAATTGACCAATTCTTACAAGACTCAACTAATAAGAGAGACGATATCTACGGAGGGACGATTGAAAACCGTACAAGATTCTTGCTTGAAATTACAGACCAACTCATTGAAGTATGGGGCGCTGATCGCGTCGGCGTTCATCTTGCTCCTCGCTGCGATAGCCACGACATGGGTGACTCTAATCCCCTGGAACTTTTTGGCCATGTGGTAGAAGAATTAAATAAGAGAAAGATTGCTTTCATATTTACTCGCGACCCACTAGATGAGCAAAGTCTCTTCCCAAAGTTAAAAGAAAAATTTGATGGTGTTCTAATTGCCAATCAAAAATTTACAAAGATAACAGCTGAAAAAGCATTGGAAGATAAAATTGCTGATGCCATCTCTTTTGGTGTTCCATTTATTGCAAACCCAGACTTAGTTGAAAGACTAAGAATTGATGCACCATTAAATGAGCCAATCTTTGATACATTCTATGGACCTGATCATGTTGGTTATACAGATTACCCGACATTGAAGGAGCTGTGATGACACCAAAACTATCGATACTAGACTTGGTCTTCGTTAATGAAGGCCAGGAAGTAAAAGATGCTTTTGATAATTCAGTTCGTAGCGCGCAAGCAGCAGAAGAATATGGCTACAATCGTATTTGGGTGGCCGAGCACCACAATATGCCTGCCATCGCAAGTGCAGCAACTTCAGTAGTTATTGGATTACTAGCAAGTCAAACAAAAACAATTCGTATTGGAGCTGGTGGAATAATGCTTCCAAATCACTCTCCTCTTGTTATTGCTGAGCAGTTTGGAACACTAGAAGCACTTTATCCTGGACGTATTGATTTAGGTCTTGGCCGCGCTCCAGGAACTGATCAAATGACCGTGCAGGCTTTAAGAACAACAGCTCAAAGTTCAAATAATTTCCCACAAGATATTGTTGAGCTTCAGCGTCTACTCTCAATGGAAAGTGCAAACGATCCAATAGTCGCCACTCCTGGGCTAGGATCACAAGTTCCCTTATGGATTCTAGGATCAAGTACTTTTGGAGCACAGCTTGCTGCACACCTTGGATTACCATATGCCTTTGCTTCGCACTTTGCCCCTGATGCAATTCAAGAAGCACTATCTCTTTATCATGCGGGCTTTGAACCATCGGCTCAACAAGACAAACCCTATGTTATGTTGGGTGTGAATATCATCATTGCAGATACTGATGAGGAAGCACAATTTCTCTCAACAAGCCAGAAACAATCATTTGCCAATCTTCGTCGTGGATTAAAGAAGAAATTCCAAGCTCCTATTGAAGATATGGATACCTATTGGGATATGCACGAGAAGATGATGGCCCAACATATGCTTCACTTCTCTTTTGTTGGTTCCAAAGAAACTGTTAAAAGAGGCCTTGATCAGTTTATCGAACGTTACCGTCCAGATGAGTTAATGGTTGTGACCTCAATTTTCGATAATGAGAAAAAGATAAAATCTCTAAAGCTTCTGTCTGAAATTTTTAAGCAGTAAGTTTTAGACCAATAATTGAAATAAGCAGTAGCGCTAGAAAAGCTGTACGTGCAAGAGTAATTGGCTCATTGAAGAGAACTATTCCTAAGATTGCAGCACCTAGCGCTCCTATTCCAACCCATACACCGTAGGCCGTTCCAATAGGAAGAGTTTGACTGGCCTTAGCAAGTAAGAACATGCTTGCAGCTAGAGTTACAAGAGTGAATATACTTGGAATCAGTTTCGTAAAGCCTTCAGTATATTTAAGTCCAATTGCCCAACATACTTCAAGAAGACCTGCAATAACAAGAATAACCCATGCAGTAGTTGTCGAGGCCATAAGAACTCCTATGAGAGTAGTTGAATAAACTCTGTTACAGATTCACTTCCAAGCTTATGAGCAAGATAGCCCAGTACAATAGCGGTAGCAAGTGACGAGATTCTTAAGTTCTTCTCTTTAGTTAAAATATGAGAGAACTTAGAAGAAAAAGTCACTAGAAAGTAAAACCATATAATTGAAAAAACACCGGCACCAAGTCCAAAAAGAAAACGATCTTGAACTAAATTAAAGCGTGTTGAGTATCCACCAATTAAGAAAAAGGCATCAATATAGACGTGAGGATTAAGCAGGGTAAAACTAAGCGTCGTTAAAATCACAAGACGACGCGAAAGCGCAAATTTCTTACTCTCTTCAACTTCCTTAACACCCTTCACAGAGTCAATAAATTTCATTACCGCATAGTA
Organism: Halobacteriovorax sp. RT-1-1; assembly: GCF_047085455.1. Lineage (NCBI taxonomy): Bacteria > Pseudomonadati > Bdellovibrionota > Bacteriovoracia > Bacteriovoracales > Halobacteriovoraceae > Halobacteriovorax > Halobacteriovorax sp. RT-1-1. The sequence goes on along the minus strand of NZ_JBKIXZ010000002.1, from coordinate 617,739 downwards.
AAGCAGAAAAGAAGCTCCAAGAAGTCCGATACCGACTTTAAACTCAACAGTTTTTACAAGAACACCAGAAACACCGAGAACGGCCAATAGAATTAGCGCCATATCACACACTGAACAAATAGCTGCTGCTAGGTAGTGATTCTTTTTCTTAGTGCCAATATCAATAAGAAAAAGGTTCTGTGCACCCAGTGCTAGAATAAGACTTGCCTGCAATAAAAAACCTTGAGTAAAAAATTCCATAATACCTGCTCCTGAGGCGTAATTTAATGCAAATCATGATATAAGTTAAATTAATCTTTTTAATTATTAATTAGTAAAACTTATGAGAGTAAATAATGATTGATTACCATGCACTCAGGGCCTTACAGGCCGTCATTGAATATCAAAGCTTTGAGCTTGCTTCTAAAGCGATTGGAATTTCTCAGTCCGCAGTTACGCAACGTATACAAAACTTTGAATCTTTTTTAGGAACAAAATTATTAATTAGAAAGACGCCCTACCGTGCAACTGAAAAAGGAAAATCTTATTTAAACCTACTTCGGAAAGTAACTAGCTTAGAAAATGAAATTCTAGAAGATGATGATATCAAAAAAGCAAAGCCTACTTTAAAGATTGCCATGAACCGAGATAGCCTCGACTTGTTTTTTCTCGATGTCCTTACAGATACAAAAGTCTCACAAGTATTAACACTACAAATTATTGCTGATGACCAAGACAATACATTGAAGTATTTAAAGAGTGGTCAGGTTGATATGTGTATTAGCTCTGAAAAGAAGCCTCTTCCTAACCACACCTCGACTCATCTAGGAGATATGGTCTACTCGCTAGTTTGTTCTAAGAAGTTTTATAAGGAATATTTTAGCGAAGGAGTTACTAAGAAGACACTATCTGAAGCTCCACTCGTAGTTTTTGACAAGTATGATAAGGCCCAACACACTTATCTAAAAGAGAATTTCAAATTAGATAAGCTAACTAAGATAAACTTAATGCCATCTGTTCAAAGTTTTAAAAAAGCAATCCTAGGAGGATACGGCTATGGACTCCTTCCCTTCATTGATATGGAAAAAGAGATGAAGAAGAGAAAATTCGTTCAATTAAATCCATCTAAGAATTTTAGTGTTTCACTCTTTCTGCACCAATGGGAATATCAAAGAGAACACATTAAGCTCTTTAATGAGAAGCTAATCAAGGCCGCACAAAAATTATAGAAAATTAATTACAAGGCTCTCCGAAGATATCACCTGTACCAGGCGAGCCTCCTTGGTCACATGTTAAAACAAGAAAAGCATTTGAAGACGTCCACATATCAGTACTACTTGCTACACTTGTAAGATCCCATCCTGTTGCATCAACGGCCAAGACATCCGCATATCTAAACATCCAAGTCATCGATGTTACACTTGATGTATTAAGTCCTGCCATATTAATTGATGAAACTCCATTAGCGAAATAGAACATCCCGACAAAGCTAGTTGCACTTGAAGTATTAAAATGCGTTAGATCAATAACTGATAAAATAGTATCTCTAAACATATAAGCAAAATTTGTCACAGATGAAGTGTCAAATGTTGAAATATCAAGACTTGTTAAAGAGTCCATACCAGAAAACATATACGTCATTGTTGTAACGAGAGAAGTATCAAAACTTGTCAAATCAAGAGTTGCTAAAGAAGAGGTGCCATCAAACATCCTCTCCATTCTCGTCACACTATTAGTTTCGAAGCCTGTAAGATTTAAAGAAGTTAATGCAGTCATATTTGAAAAAGTAGCCGTCATATTCGTAACATTCGATGTATCGAGCATACTTAGGTCTAAAGTTGTAATAGTACTCATCCCACTAAACATTCGATCCATATTTTCAACAATGGCAGTATCAAAGTGGGCCACACTTAAACTTGGTAGAGAATTGAGATTGCTAAATAGATACTGCATATACCTAACCTTAGAAGTATTAAAGCTTGAAATATTTAGCGAAGTTAAACTAATGCCCGATGAAAACATATAAGACATATCAGTAACATTGGCAGTATTGAAACTTGAAAGATCTAATGTTGTTAGTGTATCAAGACCAGAGAACATACTCTTCATTGTCGTAACTTTTGTCGTGTCAAAATTAGAAACATTAAGACTAGATAAAAGAGTATTACTTGCAAACATTCTCTCCATCGTAGTGACATTTGCAGTATTAAATGAAGAGAGATTCATTGAAAGCATATTAGTGTTCCAGTAAAACATATCTCTCATATTAGTAACTTTACTCGTATCAAAACTTGATAAGTCTAATGTTGTGAGAGAATCCACATGGAAGAACATCCCCTCCATATTCGTTACATTTCCTGTATTAAAATTTGATAGGTTTAAAGTCGTTAAACTTTGAACATACTTAAACATCTCCTTCATATTCGTCACACTTGCAGTGTTAAAATTTGAGATATTAAGAGACGTAAGATTTCTCATGTCTTTAAACATCGCAGTCATATAAAGAGCACTAGAAGTATCAAAGTGAGACAGATCAAGAGAAGTCAGATTAGTAACTCCCTGAAACATACTAATGAAACTTAAAACATTACTTGTATCGAAATTAGAAATATTTAAACTAGTCAGACTCCCCATATTAGAAAAAACCTGTGTCATCGAATCAACATTTGAAGTATTAAATCCAGATAAATCAAGTGTTGTCAAAGCTGTCGCCCCATTAAACATATAGGACATTGTTACAACACTACTTGTATCAAGCCCGGTCATATCAACTGAAGTTAAAGACGTATTATTCATAAAAGTATATTCAAGCGACGTAATTCCAGTTGACGCCGTACCTGCAACAAAAGTCGTAAGTTGATTACAATTGTAAAATGCTCGAGATAAACTTACCCAACCAACTTCTCCAAGAGATTCGACTGAAATTAATTGATGTTGATTAGTATAAGCACCATTGAGAAAATCCATTCCCTCAAATGTACCAACAATCTTCACTTGATAGTCACCAGCACTTGCATAAGTATGGGCCTTATTTGCATCAGCATCTGATGTAATTGTCTGAACAGGTGTTCCGTCACCCCAATCAACTGTAAAATTATAATTATAAGTTGCTACAAGTGGTAAAGTGACAACTTCATTCACTGCTGTCGTTCTCCAAGTCGTCTTAAATGGATTGATTTGTTTACCAGATAGTGAAACAGCAGGTGTTGTATATGTTCCATCTGAAACAGTTAAACTACCTGTGTATGTTGTTGCGGCCGTCTCAACACCACGAACACTGATTGTACAACTTGCTCCTGCTCCTAAAGAGATTCCCGTACAATTATCGACAACGACTTCAAAATTACTTGTATCTCCAGTAATAACTGGAGATTGAATTGTACCTGTTGAAATCGTTCCATTATTCGTCACAGTTAAAATAGACTCATCTCCAATTTCTCCGGGTTCAATATCAAGACTACTTAAAACCTCTGGAGAAATGTCAAATTGCTCAACCGTTTGATAATTAAATATTTCGTAAACGGTCGAGTTTCCATCTGTAAGAGCAAGTGTAACAACGCTCGTATCTTTTACACCAGCATTTGGAGTTAGTGTAACTGTACAGTTAGGGGCCGTTCCACCAATAACAATATTTGCATTACTAAGTAGAGCAGTATTACTAGAACTTCCAGTTACTGAACCAGAACAAGTTATCGTCGAATCAGCATCACCAATAGTAAATGGAATCGGATTTGTTGCTGTACTAATTAACGAATTTTGATCGGCAACTGAAGAAATAACAGGAGGGATATCACATGGATGTCCTGCAGTAAGTCGAATATTATCTAAGGCCATATCTGAGGTATAGGTACTACCTGTCACTCCTCTAAAGCGAACCATTGTAGTTGTTGAACCTGGGAAAGATTCACATAAATTAATACTTTCAGAGAACCATGAATTTCCTTGATCTCCAGATTGGCCCCAAAGAATGCTTGGCTCCCATGTACTTCCACCATCAAGAGAATACTCTAAATTTAACTCTCCCATCGCGGCACCATACATATGCCAATCAAATTCAAGCACATACTTATCAGTAACCGTATTGAAAACCGGACTTTCTATGACATGAGTATTATTATAATTACTCGATGATTCAATGAAAGCATAATAAGTACCATCAGTTGGAGAACTAGGACCAGTTCCAGAGCTTGGAGTAGTATCAGGATCGACAGACCAATTTCCATCATCAGTTACAGACTGAGTCCACGTCGTAACCCCTGTCGAAGCAAATGTTTCATTATAAGAAGGCCCAGGAAGGTCGGCCACAACGATTGCAAATATTTCGTTATCCGTCAGACTTCCATCAGAAGCGATAATTCTAAATTCGTATTCACCATCTTGAGTTAAATCAGGTGTCCAGTCCATAACACCTGTCGAGGTGTTAAAGCTGACTCCTGTTAAGCTCGTACAGCTTGAGCCTGAAACACTACCATCAATATTGATATCGTATGTACATGAATAAGTTAGCGCCTGACCATCGAGATCAAGATCGTCTCCCCCATCTGATGCATTAACAGTTGTAATAGGAGTATTTTCAATTGCACTATTTTGATCAGCGATTGCATCAAGAACAGGAGGAGCATTTACATTATTAACTGTTACACTAAAGATTTCATCATCACTTAAGCTTCCATCACTAGCGACAATTTTAAATTCATAATTACCAGATTGAGTATAATCAGGTGTCCAATCCATTACCCCGGTCGTCGCAGAGAATGAAACCCCTGACAACGATGTACAAGAAGTAGCACTTACAACAGCACCATCAACAACTGTGTCATATGTACATGAATATGAAATAGAATCTAAATCAGCATCTAAATCATCTCCCCCGTCAGCAGCATTTACACTCGACATCGCAGAGTTTTCAGAAGCAACGATATCTGCGATAGAATCAAGCACAGGAGCACGATTTGTATTTGTAACCGTGACACTAAAAATCTCAGAGTCACTTAAACTTCCATCTGATCCAGTAATTTGAAACTCATATGAACCAGACTGATCATAATTAGGAGTCCAATTTAAAACTCCTGTCGTACCATTAAAGCTAGCTCCAGTAAGAGACGCACAATTTGCACCACTGACGCTACCATTTACGACAGTGTCATAAATACATGTGTAAGAGATCGTATCAGAGTCATTATCTAAGTCGTCTCCACCATCACCGGCATTAATTGGAGTCATCACAGAGTTTTCCGCGATAGATTGATTTGAAATACTATCTAGGACAGGTGGCTGATTGACGTTATTAACAGTAACGACAAATATTTCATTATCACTTAAGCTTCCATCACTACCATTAACTTGAAACTCATAGCTTCCGGCTTGACTATAGTTTGGCGTCCAATCAAGCTCCCCTGTTGAGGTATTAAATGTAACACCTGTTAGAGTCGAACAATTGGCACCTGCGACACTTCCATCAACAGTAGTATCGAAAGTACATGAATAAGTAATTGTATCTAAATCAATATCTAAATCATCAGCACCGTCAGCTGCATTAATCGTAGTTAAAGCTGAATTCTCATTTACTGATGCATCGGAAATACTATCTAATACAGGGGCACGATTGGCATTGTTTACAGTGATTGAAAATATCTCATCATCACTTAAGCTTCCATCACTCCCAACAATCTTAAACTCATAAGTTCCTGACTGAGAGAAATCAGGTGTCCAATTGAGAACCCCAGTTGAGGCAACAAAAGACACCCCTGTAAGTAAAGAACAATCAGTTCCACTTGATACAGATCCATTAATAGCAGTATCGTACTCACAGCTATAAGAAATAGTATCTAAATCAACATCTAAATCGTCCCCACCATCGGCAGCATTAACAGTAGTTATCGAAGAGTTTTCTGCAACTGTTTGATCACCAATTGAATCTAAGACTGGTGCACGATTAGTATTCGTTACATTGATAACAAATATTTCATCATCATCTAACGTACCATCACTACCTATAATTCTAAATTCATAATTTCCAGATTGGTCATAATCAGGAGTCCAGTCTAGCTCCCCTGTTGCCACATTAAAACTAACACCTGATAATGAAGTACAGTTAGAGCCTATTGATACCGTACCATCAATAATAGTGTCATATAGACATGAGTATGAGATGGCCTCAAAGTCACCATCTAAATCATCACCGGAGTCGTTTGCATTAACAGTTGTTATTGCACTATTTTCAGCAACACTAAAGTCTGAAATATTATCAAGAACCGGTGGTTGATTAACATTATTAACAGTGATAACAAAGACCTCATCATCACTTAAACTTGTGTCGCTACCATTGATTCTGAACTCGTACAATCCACTTTGTGTAAAATCAGGAGTCCAATTGAGTTCTCCTGTTGTAGAATTAAAACTTACCCCGGAAAGTCCTAGACAACTTGTTACACCGACGCTGCCATCAACTGTTGTATCATAAAAGCAAGTGTATGAAATTGTATCTAAATCAATATCACTATCATCGCCTCCATCACCTGCATCAACTGTAGTTATTGCAGAGTTTTCAGAGACACTAAAATCGGCAATAGCATCAAGCACAGGAGCACGATTAGTATTTGTAACAGTAACCACAAAGATTTCATCATCACTTAAGCTGCCATCACCTCCCGTGATCCTAAACTCGTAACTCCCCTCTTGGTCAAAATTAGGAGTCCAATCTAACTCACCAGTAACAGAATTAAACGATACTCCTGTTAATGTTGAACAGTCAGCTCCTATAACACTTCCATCAATTGTCGTATCAAATGAACACGAATAAGAAATCGTATTTAAGTCAAAATCGAGATCGTCCCCACCATCTCCCGCATCAACAGTTGTGATAGCATTATTTTCACTTACGATAATGTCTGAAATAGCATCTAATACAGGAGCAACATTTACATCATTTACAACAATCGAAAAGATTTCATCATCACTAAGGCCACCATCTGTTCCCGTAATCTTAAATTCATAATCACCTGATTGAGAGTAACTTGGTGTCCAGTTAAACTCTCCAGAGTTAATATCAAACGAAATCCCTGTTAATGTTGAACAGTCAGCTCCAGTAACACTTTCATCAATTGTAGTATCAAATGAACAAGAATAAGTAATTGTTTCGAGATCAATATCAAAATCATCACCACCATCACCAGCATTAACTGTTGCGATGGCACTATTTTCAGCAACTATGATATTTGAGATAGTATCCAGTACTGGTGCACGATTCACATTGTTAACAGTGACTGTAAATATCTCTTCATCACTAAGACTTCCATCACTCGCAATGATCTTAAATTCATAACCACCGGCCTGGATAAAACTAGGCGTCCAGTTAATAATTCCAGTCGTTGGATCGAGATTAAACCCAGAAAGTGTTGAACAACTTGTCCCTGAAACACTTCCATCGACAACAGTATCAAATTCACACGAATAAGTGATGGCCTCAAGATCAATATCAAGATCATCCCCACCATCAGCTACGTCAATCGTTGTCATTGCCGAATTTTCATTTACAGTTAGGTTTGCAATACTATCAATGACAGGTGCACGATTATTATTGGCAACATTTATAACGAAAATCTCATCATCTACAAGGTTTCCATCTGAGGCGACAACCATAAACTCGTAACTTCCACTTTGAAAGTAATTTGGCGTCCAATCGAAAACACCAGAAGAAGGATTTAATGAAACTCCGGCTATCGTAGTACAATCAATTCCCGAATTCACATTTCCGTCAGCAATCATGTCATAAGTACATGTATAAGTAAGAGGCTCACCTCCACTATCAAAATCGTCTCCACCATCACCGGCATCAATAGTTGCAATTGGACTTCCTTCCGCAATTGGCCCTTGATCAGCAATAACATCAACAACAGGAGGAACAAAGCCTGAAAGCGTACCACTTACTGTGGCAATATCAGAACTCTCCTTAGAGTCACTTGTATACATTGAAACACTATAACTTCCATTATTTGAGGCAACAGGCCTTATATCGAAAGTACATGTATCATTAGGAGCTAAGACAACTCCCTCACAATTATCATTGATAACTTCAATATGCTCAGCATCCGCACCAACGATAACTGGTGCCATCAGCGCAGCACTCTTAACAGTTCCTGAATTTTTTAACGTTAGCGTTTCACTAGGACCAGGAGAAGCTCCTCCTGAAATATTTAAGTTACTAATAGAGTTCGTTGAAAGAGTTAGATTCACTCTTCCGATAAAAGTATTTGAGCTTCCAGAAGAATTACTTGAACTTTCTTCACGACTGTCTGCTTCAGAATCTTCAGAAGGATTGAAGACACTTGTCACTTTAATCCCAAGTTCTTTCTCTTCTTTATTTTTATTACTTGGAGCAAAACTTGGCGAATCAAAATCTTGCGGCGGAGTTTCAAAAAAACGTTCATCCGATGAAGAGACTTTTTTTACAGGATCACTACTTAATGCAGAACTATAGCCGCCCTGCTTTTGTCCAATCGAATAGTATCCGACATTTTCCTCTTCGTTATACTGCTCGGCCACTAATGTACTGGCCACATTACGATCTTGCTCTTTCTTGAATTCATCCTGTGAAGATTGAGAGATATCCTTGAATGGATAGCTTTGATTTTTTTGCTCGTTCTTTAAGGAAAGCTTTGAGTTATTTGTTACTTCTTGATTAACTTCTTCTTTAGATTTTACAGATTGATTTTCGTTGAATGAAAATGAGAAATAATAAACTAAGAAAATAGCCGATGCGATAAATGAGAATTTGAATAATCTTGAATTATTCCTCAATTTAAAGATCCCCCACCTACTGCACTAAATTTTCTATGCTAAAGAAAATTTAATGTGCACTACAAAAATAATAACTTAAGGCTAAAAATCAAACTAATTTTGTAGCTAAGTAATTAAAATCATTCGCTCTCTTAAAAAAAAGCGCGCCTAAAATTTAGGCCAAGTGCAATGATGAAAACCCCTAAATTAATCAACATCTACCAACTCACCCTAAGGCAAATTAATTAAATAACTTATCGGTAGTATTTATTGAATTATGAACAAATTCTCTTTGCTTTGATAAATTTTTTAAAATGAGCCTAACTATCTGAAACTAAAGAAGACACTCATCAAGCAGGGCACGTACATCAAATTGAGCACCTAGTTTGTGAAGAACAAAGAAAACACCACCTATCTTTCGATCTAGAAAAACGGTATGTCTTGAAGGATTTCCTACGGCGACCTCCTTCATTAGCTGAGGGGCCATTTCCATAACCTTATCTGCAACGTTGGAGCGACCCCAATCATAGACTCCACCCTGAAAAGGTGCAGCTATAATTTTGGCATACTCCCAGAAGAAGTCTTCATTTGTTTTTTTATTCTTAGATAGGTATTCCATCTCATAGAGGTTTGAGAAGAATAACTCGCGATCAAGATTAGCGCAGGCGATGATTAGAGTTTGATAGCCCTTCAAGAAATTGTCTGGTGGAGTTTTTGAAGCACCAAAATCAATTAAACCCCAGCGGTTATTTGGTAATAAAATATAATTACCCATATGAACATCTGTCTGAACTTTTTTAAACTGGAAAAGCTCTAAGAACATTAGTCTCATGAAGTCTCTACCAAGCTCGTTTCGATCTTCTTGAGATAGATTTAATTGGTCAAGATCTCTTAGGCTATGGCCATCAAGATATTCCATCGTTAAAACCTGCTCATTACTAAAATCCTCTAAGACTTCAGGTATTTTGTATTGCGGGTATTCACTTAATAATTTTCGAAACTCATTTATAGACTTAGCCTCTGCTTGATAATCAGTTTCAAGAAAGAGCATCTCTTCAATTTCACTATAGATTTCTTTTAAGTCTACTTCTTTTGGTATGACATTGAGTAACTTCATTAAGATTTTTAGGGCCTTCACATCATTCTTGATTGCCTTTCTGACACCCTTGTACTGAATCTTCATGGCGTAATCAACACCGTTATAGTGAGCAAGATGAACTTGGCCAAGACTTGCAGCCGCGATTGGTTTCTCTTCTATCTCAAGTTGTTCTAAAAAACTTTTAGGAACTTGATCTTTAATTTGTTCCCACTCTAGATAGTAAGACTGACTCTCTAACTGCTTTAATACTTTTTGCGCTTCAGGCGGCAGGAACGCACTTGCATAAGTCGATAGTAATTGACCAGCTTTCATGAGAGAGCCCTTCATCACACCGAGCTCATTTACAATGAGTTCCACGTGAGGACCAATACCACCACTCAATTTATTTTTTAAATCTTCATTACGTTTAGACCAAACGTCTTTTCCCATTTTTAAAGCGAGTTTTGCAACCCCTACTTGTCTTGAGATGAACTTATTTTTTATTTTATTTATTTTCTTCATTAGCATTCTTATTCTAACATTAACTAAAGGAGAATGGATGTATTTTCGACTCAATAACTGTAAGCATGCCCTAATAATTGGTGCCGGTCATGGAATTGGACTTGGGATAGTGCAAAATTTATTAGAGAATTACTCAGGTATGCACGTCACAGCAACCTATCGAAAAAGAGAAAGTGCCTTAGATTTATTAAGCCTAGAAAAGTTATTTCCTAATAACTTACATGTATACCAGATAGATCCTACTAAAGAAGAGCAGATAAAAAACATGGCCCTAGAACTTGTTGATAGCTCTTTTGAGCTGATAATTAATAGCGTCGGAATGCTCCATGACAAAGAACTCAATCCAGAAAAATCTCTTAAAGAATTTGATCCTGAGAATTTTATTAGAATTATACAAGTGAACGCAATGGTTACACCACTCATTGGAAAGTATTTTGAAAAGAATCTAAGTAATACTCCTAGCCTGTTTGCAAGCATTTCAGCAAAAGTGGGAAGTATCGAAGATAATAAGATTGGTGGTTGGTACAGCTACCGAACTTCAAAAGCGGCACTGAATATGCTTATAAAAAATATCTCTATCGAATTCGAAAGAAAGAGAAAAAAATGTGTAGTTCTTGCTATTCATCCAGGAACGACTAAAACAAAGTTATCCGAACCATTTATAGGTAGAACTTCCTACATAATTCACGAGACACACGAAACAGCTTCTAATATACTTAATACCATTAATAATAGAGAACTTAGTGAAACTGGAAAGTTTCTATCTTGGGACGGCGGAGAAATTCGATGGTAACGACAACAATTAATGATACTGATTTTAAAAACTTTGATGAGAGAAAGAGAATAAAATTCATAAATGCTTTATCAGGATTTAAGTCAGCAAATCTTGTCGGTACAATCAATAATGAAGGACAAACTAATCTTTCAATTATCAGTTCTGTCGTTCATCTAGGTGCGTCTCCAGCTCTTATTGGCCTCGTGATTAGACCTGATACGGCCAGAAGAGATACACTAGAAAATATTCGTAAAAATGGCTTTTTTACGATTAACCATGTTAATGAAACAATTGTAGAAAAGGCCCATCAAACAAGTGCACGCTATCCTCAAGATCAAAGTGAATTTGATGCCTGTGGCCTAACTGAAGAGTACAAAGATAAATTTCTTGCACCATTTGTTTTAGAAGCAAAAATTAAAATGGCGATAAAATTTGTGCGTGAAATTAAAATCGAGGAAAATGGTACACATTTTTTAATTGGTGAAATTAAAAGTGTTCACTTACCACAAGATTGCCTTGAGGAAGATGGCCATATCGATATTCATAAAGCCTCTACAATCTGTGTGTCAGGTCTAGATGCTTACTTTACGACGAGTGCTCTAGGTCGCCTCAGCTATGCAAAGGCCGATCGCCCACCAAGTTGGCTTTAGAGAAAAATACAAAAATTTTCCTAGCTAGCATTGACACTATTTTTTTTGCTACCATTTTTTTATTACGAGAGGTAAATAACTAATTTTTCGACCTCTAAAGAATCTTTTTTACTACAAACCGTATCAAGGAGACTTTATGTTAAAGAAAACTAATTTATGTGATTTTTCAAAACCTTTATTTTCTGACTTCGGTATTGAGCTGACATATAAACAGCATCAGAAAATAAAAGCACGACTCGATAGGCTTATGGACCGATGCCCTAATCATGGCCACTATCAGCTTGAATTTAAGAAGCATGAGTCGAATTATATAGCTCAGCTCAGTATTAAGTCCTATTCGAAAAACTTCTATGCAAAAAAAGTTGCACATACCCCATATCAGGCATTTCTCCTTTTAGAGGAGGAAATCGATGAGCAATTATTAAAATGGAAAAGAGAAAGATTTAGTAATAGCTTAGCAAGTAATTTACGTGGACCGCAAGTCGCGTAATTTATCCCTTGGCAAAACTCCTGACATCTCCAGGAACCAATTATGGTTCCTGGAACTTAATTAGATCTATTCTTTTGAACGAGGATTACGGCGAGCTTGTTTTGCCATAATTTCTAAATAGAATGACTCAGCTTTTTCACTTACGAGTAAATCAATCTTTTTGTTGATTTCTTTTTCATGAATCGCTTGAGCAGATTCTGCACTTTCACCAATACGACAGTCGAAATCCCAAAAGTCAGAACCTTCAGGCAACTCTTTTCGACGCTCTCTTTTAATATACTTCTTTACTTCAAATTTAATTTTATCTGCGACTCTTTCAGCTGAGCGCTTTTCATCCACTAATTTAAATGTTTTCTTCACTTTAATCTCACTATTTATATGTAATAGAAGCTTTTAGCATGGAAAATCTCGGAACACACCCTATTAATCACAACCTAGTTCACTTTACTTAAATTAAGGACAGGAATAGAATAAGACTATGAAGAAAAAAACAATTGCCCTCGTGGCACACGATAGTAGAAAGAATGACCTAATCCAATGGACTTTAGATCACAAAGATAAACTAACTAATCATAATCTTTGTGCAACGGGAACAACTGGAAGACTTTTAGAAGAAAAATTAGGCATTAATATTCATAAGTACCTAAGTGGGCCTATTGGCGGAGACTTTCAAATTGGAAGTGCAATTGTTGAAGATCAAGTTGATATGCTTATTTTCTTTTGGGACCCATTAGAGTCAATGGCACACGATCCAGATATCAAGGCCTTGCTAAGAATTGCTACACTTTACAATATCCCAATGGCCTGCAATCAAACAAGCGCTGACTATTTCATCAACTCAAGTTTAATGGACTCTGAATATGAGAGAAAACTTTCTGTGCTCAATAATTACAATCAAGCACGAAAAGGAATTAATTAAAAAAGTCCATATACACCTTAAACCAAGGAGTATCTCCAAAGCGCTCAACTACTTTATCAAAGAAGACTTCAACACCTTCTTCAGTTAGGCCCATTTGGTCATATGAAAGCTGCTCATAAAGATTCATGATAAGACTTGGTGTAAATGAATCCATAAGTTTTTCTAGATAAGCTAAGCCTTGTTGAGGATTGCGTGTAAGAAGATAATCATAGATTGATAATCTTTTAATATCACATGCCTCTGCAGAGCGTTTTTGAATACTAAGTCCATTATCAAAGTGATGCCATTGAGGAGTTTTATCATTTACTGTTCGAATACAAAGGGTAACGGTTGGGTTTTGCTCGTGAAGTACACGATGTGAGAACTCCAGCCCTCTTTTAATCTCACGGATATCACCCTTAACCAAAGTTTCATCGATTACACATTCGATTTCACTTGTGTAGATATCAGGAAAGAATTCTTCTTTCATATGAACCTTAAATACTTCATGTCTTGACTCTCCGGCCACAACTTGAAAAGCTCCACAAAAAGAATGTGAATGGATTGAAGTATCTAAAGTCTGCCAGAAATATAGATCAACAACAAAGTGTCCGTTATTGAAGATTGTAACAGGTGGCTGACCAAATCCGTTATAAACATTAACTTGCTCAGGAAGAGTCTCTTGCTCTAAACTCCACTGCGCAATAAATGATTCAATCTCTTCAAGTTCAAAATCAAACTTAGACTTCAAAAGATAATCAGTACATACTCTTGAAAAGTCTTCTTCACTTGGCCTCAAGGCTTCTATTTCTTTTCCAATATTCAAAAGGTCTTTTATATTCATTTAAATTCTCATTTTTAAATTCGTGTAAAATTACACATTCTTGTTTTCTTAAAATACTGGCCATCACGACTTCTTCCACTATAGATTCTTGAATAGCTCATTTCCTCACCATCGACTTTAAGAAATCCCACTCCCTGTGCATTGGAAGTTTGATTACGATCTTTCATCCATTGAACACGATCGACATTAAAGTAAAGACTCTGCCCATCTCTGCCCCAGTATAGGTTGTGAACATTAAATGTCTTTTCATATTTATTCTCATATTGTTCACTATAAGGCTTACCTATCTTATAATCCATCCCATAAAAATTTATGTGCTCACAGCTCTCCTGCTTAATGTAGAGTTTTTCAACTTTAACTGATCCATCTCGATCACAAAGCCCTTCCCATGTACCAGTAAGTGCTGGGCAATTGGCAAACGAGCTAAGAGAAATTAGGCTTAAAATTGAGAATTTTAAATTGCGATGATTCATTAGTCTTCCTTAAGTATATTTAACTTCATTTATAGATAAGTTTAGCTGTTTTTTCTCTATAATGAAAAGTGGAGTTTTATCATGCTGGCCTTACTTACGTTAACGATCATTTTATTTACTTCAATAACCATTGTGAAAGTTGCCACAAAAATACTGGTATTGACGGGATTAAGTGATGAGGTAGCAAGATTTCAGGCAAAGTCAGCTCTTACTGGAACAGGATACACGACCAGTGAGTCTGAAAGTCTTGTTAATCATCCTTTGAGAAGGCGCGTTCTCAGTTTTCTGATGACTATTAGTAATGTAGGTATAATCTCTGTTATATCAACCGCTATTTTATCATTTGTTAATATCGATACAACAGTTGAAGGACTTAGTCGTTTTGCAGTTGCGATCACTCTTTTTTCAATAATTATATACATCACACAAAGCAATTTCTTTAATAAGTGGCTTAATAAGAAACTTAAAGTTTACTTAGGAAAACTATCAAATGTGGAACTCGTGGATTACGCAAATCTCCTACATCTTGGAGATAGTTTTGGTATTGGAGAAGTGTATGTTTCAGATAATCACTGGTTTGCTAATAAAACTGTAAGAGAGCTCTCACTTCCGAGAGAGGGACTTATTGTCCTCGGAGTGCAAGTAGCTAACGGAGAATACTTAGGACTTCCTTCAAAAGACTATGTCATAACGACTGGTGATACGGCCATTTTATACGGAAGAGCAGATATGCTTAGTGAGATAAGTACGAGAACAGTTGATATTGGTGATACAGAACGAAAAGAGGCCATCGAAAAATTAGCAGAAATTCGAAAAGAAGAAAAAGTTAGAGAAGAGGAAATTGTTGAAACCCGTGAAGCAAGCTAATACTCTCTTCCATCTGGTCTTGGTGCTATTAGAATTTTAAAGTACTTAAGAAGAAAAATAGCAAACCCACCACACCAAAATAATACGGCCACATACAAACTAGTAAAATAATACTGTGACGATATGATTGGAATTAACGAACGTGTTAGTGCACCAATTATGATTAGTAGATAAGATAACTTCGTCCAAGTATCTGCTTGAATTGATCGACCAGTATGTCCTAGCGAAACACGTGTCATTATCCCTATTGCAACGACTGCTAGCCCCCCAGCAAGAAGTAAATGTAAGGCTGCATTTGTCTCATTAACACGCATATTAAAAATACCTACAAATCGTAGAATTAACTCAAGATTAATTAGTGCAATTCCTATGTGCAGAATAAAGAGGATCGGAATGCTTATAGTTGCTAAAGGACGCCATAAATATTGTCTAAAGCAATTTGAGACAATAGCAATAATAAGAATTGCGAGGTTAATAGATGAAAGATTGTCTTGATTCCATAAAACGGCCAGCATCAAAACAGAACCTAAGCTAAGAAGGTTTAGCCAATTAGGAACATCAATACTAATATTTGATATTTTACTTCTGGAAAAGAAAGGTATTACCCTTCCAGCGATCAACAAAATAATAAAACGTATTAGCCCAATCGCAAGGTCTCTTCCATAATCTGCCACGACAGCTTCTTGAAATAAATTTCCCCACGTGTGCAAAAAACTACTCAAAGAAAAGCCTAATAGTAGAGGAATAAAAACAAATTTCTGCTTTGGAAAATGCCATAGTTTAACTAAAAGCATTATTAATAATATAGGGAAAAAAAGATTTAAGTTAATAAGCAAGCTAGAGGGCCCAAGAGGAATAAAATAGGCCAACCTTTCAAGGCCCCAAATGAGAAGTAAGAAAGCCAACCACTTTCCTTGATAAGGCCTAGAACCAGTCCAATTAGCACTTGCTGTTAACAAAAATCCAGCGATCAAGGCACCACAAAAACCAAAGAGCATTTCATGCGAGTGCCAAAATATCGTATCAAGCGAGTTCAGTGGTACATCGATGTGCCCAAGATAAGAAAGAACCCAAATAATGGGATTAAGGGCCGCCATTAATCCGGCCATAAGAAAAAATGGCCTAAAACTGATTGAAAATAGTGCTCTTAATCCCATCACTCTCTCTGCTTACTTAAGAAGAACGTCGGCCCTAGTCGACTCAGCAATTGCTGCAGCTTCTTTAATTAGCTCATCTGCCACACCCAGCTCTTGTAAAGTAGCGCCAAGATTTTCAACAACGGCATTGAAATGCTCATCATTTAATCCTTGAGCAACAAGGGCCTCGTGAGCTTCTCTCATTCCCTTTCCATCATATGTATTTGGACCACCAAAGGCATAAGTTAAAAACATAATTTGCTTTCTTCTTTGAGCGGCCATATCGATTCCTTCAAAAAAGTGCCTAATGCGCTCATCAGCTAGAACCTTATTATAAAAAACATCGACAGCTGCGTTAACTGCTTCTCTACCGCCAATTCTTTCAAATAACTTTGTCATTTCATCTCCTTAATATATATCTGAAATACATATTATGTATGCTAGACTTAAATGGTATTAAAGTAAACAGGAAAATTAATATGCGTTTGGCCAGTTTTACAGATTATAGTTTACGAGTACTTATATATATCGCTCTAAAGGGCGATGAACGCTCTACTGTAGCAGAGATAGCCGACAAGTATAAAATCTCAAGAAATCATCTTGTGAAAGTCGTTCACAATCTTTCCTCAATGGGAATCATTGACTCCTATAAAGGAAAAGGTGGAGGCATCACGCTTTCCACTGCACCTGGCCAAATAGTAATTGGAAACTTAGTACGCCAATTAGAAGAGGACTCTCCACTTGTTGAGTGCTTTGGTAATTCAGGAAATTGTATAATTAATCCAACTTGTAAGTTAAAGAGTGCACTGATAATTGCTCAAAATAAATTCTATGAAGCACTCAATGAATACACATTGGACGATCTTATTTCTAATAAAGCAAAATTAGTCGAAATCTTTACAGCGGACAATTAGACTCTAACAGTCCCCTAATATTCTTTTGAAATTTTCTGATAACTTTTATTTGCTCATCTAGTTGAGTTAATTTTTCTTCAAGTTGTTTTCGAAGTCTACCATTTGGATTTTTAGAGGCGAGTACTTTTGCCATTGACTTAATTTCAGAAAGTGAAAAACCAAGCTCTTTTGCCTGCACAATTAGTTTTAAAAGTTCGACAGCTTCAACAGGATAAACTCGATAGCCATTATCACCTCTTTTAGGAACAAGAAGCTCCATCTTTTCATAATAACGAATGGCCGATGAAGGTATTCCCGTCTGCTTAGATAAATCACCTATTTTCATTTTTTTACTCCAGAGCTTGACCTTAAAGTATGGTTTAAGGTTTATACTAATCTAAACTAATCATAAAAAGGAAAACAAGTGAAATATTTTTTTACAGTACTATTAGCATTTAATATTCTAGCGGCAAGTGAAGCTCCTCGCTTTTCAATTATTCAAACAGGCACAGCAAAGACATTAGAGGCCCTAATTTATGAAGAAGGTAGTCTTTTTAAAACAATGATGGTGAATCATGCCGGTTTTCTCATAGAAAATAAAGGTAAGTACATTCTTTTTGAAACTGGCCTAGGCGATGATGTGCATGATCAATTTGCACTCGATATGTCTTGGTGGGCAAAGCCTATATTTGCTTACCATAAGCTTGATTCAATTAAAGATCAAATCAAGGATCACTATAAGATTGAAAATATTATTCTTTCTCATGCTCATTGGGACCATGCTAGTGGCCTTATCGATTATCCAGAAATTACAACACTTGTAAGCGAAGAAGAAATGCATGAAGTAATTCACCCTACTCCAAATCGTACATTTCCTTCTCAATTTAAAAATATCAAAACAAAAGCTTTTAAATGGAAAGAAGAAGAATACCTTAGTTTTCACAAATACTATGATGTATTTGGGGACAGGAATGTCATAATTGTACCTCTTTTTGGACATACCCATGGCTCACTTGGAATTATTCTCAATAATGCTAAAGATGGTAAGAAGTATTTCTTTGTCGGCGATGCTATTTGGACAACAAGACAACTTAGTCCACTTCAAAACAAGCCCTATCTTTCTTCTAAGTTAGTTGATACAGACAAGGCGATGGCACGTAAGAAAATTGAGATCGTAAAACTAATGCAACAAAAAGGCTACATCATTGTACCAACACACGACTTCTACGTGCATGAATCACTTGGCTATTATCCAAAATGGAATTGAGCTATTCTTTCATCGTTGGGAGCTTCAAGCCAAATTTAATAGCACCATACCTTAAAACAAATGTTGTGATCATTACTGCCAGCGCTGGGTATAGAGGATCAAAATCAATTTGAGAAAGAATGATGAAGACAACAGACGAAATCGCAGCTACTGTCGCATATAGTTCCTTCTGATAGAGAATTGATAATTCTCCGCTGAATGCCGATCGTAAGATCCCTCCTAGCACTGCAGTCACAACTCCCATCAATAATGACGTTTCATTATTAAATCCCAAAAGCAAAGTCTTTTGAGTTCCAATTACAACGAAGAAACCAAGTCCTAGTGTATCCAGAAATAATAGTAATGAACTTTGGCGCTCATAAAACTTTCTCATGAAAAAAGTCGAGAGAGTTGCAATGATAATGATATAAAGATAAATTGGGTTCTTAGTCCAAAAAACAGGCTCAGCTATAATAAGGTCTCTTACCGTACCTCCCCCAACAGCAGTTAGGAAGGCCAAGAATAGCATTCCAAATAGATCAAGCTTTGATTTTCCACCAACTGAAGCACCTGTAACAGCGAAGGCAAAGGTACCAAGGTAGTCAATATAGATAAATTCATTTGTCATATTTTCCTCTATAAAGAGTTTAGCATATATTTCAATAAAATTTACTTTTAGAATTTACCAAATAATTACTATTATCCAGTTATAATGAATAAAGAAAACTTTTAACCATGGATGTGTTAAGTGCTTATTTTTATCATTTGTCTTTTGATGCTTGCTTTTGCTTATAAATTCTATAGCCCATTTGTTGAAAAACAAGCAGGTATCGACTCTCAGAATCTAACACCAGTTAAAAAATTTGAAGATGGTGTTGATTATGTTGAAGTATCACCTACAAAGGCGTTCCTAATTCAATTTCTAAATATCGCGGGAGTTGGCCCTATTTTTGGACCAATTCTAGGTGCTATTTATGGACCTATCGCACTCGTTTGGATTGTATTGGGAAATATCATTGGAGGCTCTGTCCATGACTTCTACTCGGGAGTACTTAGTATTAAGGAGGATGGAAAAAGTTTACCTGAAATAGCAGGTCACTATTTAAACACATACTTCAAAGCGATCATGCTACTTTTTACAGCAATGCTCCTCTTCTTTGTTGGTGTTGTATTTATCATGAGCCCCGCCGGCCTAATCAGCAATCTCGATGCCTTTAAAGACACGATGTTTGCCAGTAATAACTTCTGGGTACTAGTCATTCTCGCTTACTATCTACTAGCGACACTACTTCCTATCGATAAAATTATTACAAAATTTTATCCATTATTTGGTCTATTAATGGTTGTAATGACCGTCTTGATAGCAATTTCATTAATTCTTCACGCACCAATGTTACCAAAAATAGAGAATATCTTTGCATACATATCGCATTCACATATTAACTATGAATTATTAAACAGAGATCCTAATGGACCCCCTGTATGGCCACTCTTATTCGTGACAATTACTTGTGGTGCAATTAGTGGATTTCATTCAACACAAGCTCCAATCATTGCAAGATGTCTTGGAAATGAAAAATATGTAAGGCCAGTTTACTATGGAGCGATGTTAGCTGAAGGTGTTGTGGCATGTGTTTGGGCCCTTGCCGGAATATCTGCGTTTCCAGAAGGTTACGTACAACTAAAGGCCGTTATTGCACAAGGTGGTCCAGGGCTAGTCGTGAAACAGATCTCCTCAACATACCTAGGTGCTCTTGGTGGTGTTATGGCCGTTTTGGCGGTTGCAGTCTTCCCTATAACTTCAGGAGATACTGCATTTCGCTCATTAAGATTAACGATTATTGATGCATTTAATATTCATCAAAGCATAAGGAATCGACTATTGGTTTCAATACCAATTCTAACTGTCGCCTACTTTATGACAAAAATCGACTTCTCTCTTATTTGGCGCTACTTTGCCTTTTCAAATATGCTCTTATCAACAAGTGTTCTCTGGCTTGCAACGAAGTATTTATTTGATCGCAAAGCAATACACTGGATAGTTAGCTTACCAGCAATTGTTGGAACGGCAGTTACAATTTCATATATTCTGACTGCTCCTATAGGAGTTAATCTTTCAAAAGAGCAGGCCCAGCCAATTGGAGTTATAGTTGGAATCATTTGCTTAATTATCCTTATCGTTTTTCATCGTAAAAAATACTCACTTAAGGCCCAAGTATGATCACGTAGGTCCTTTAATAAAGGACCTATGCTAACTTGCTTTTTTCAAATGAAATGAATCCATTTTGCTTTTATCTACTGTTAAATTAAAAATGTCTGGTCGAGAATAATGACCTCCAATATCAAGAGATCTTCTTGCATCAATAACTTCCTCTAAATCATATTCTGCATAAAGAATTCCTTTTTCCCGTGACATTGGACCAGCAACGGCACATCCAAATGGTTTAAATAAAACAGCATCACCATCAGATAACCAATCATCAGGCTCTGGGAAAACATCATCTTTAAAAGGTACATCATCAGGAATATCACAACATTGAATAGCTGTAGAACATCCTGCGACCCAGCAGCCTCCCTCTCTAGCTATATGCTTAAGAGTTCCAAGCCAAGATTCCCCACAGTCCCAAGTTGGGGCCAAGTAAACCTCGACCCCTTGGGCATATAAACTAAAGCGAGAAAGTGGCATATAATTTTCCCAACATATGAGGCTTCCAATTTTTCCGGCCGGAGTATCCACAACATTTAGGCCACGAGCATCTCCCCAGCCCCAAACCATGCGTTCAGGGTTAGTTGGAATTAACTTTCGATGTAGATTTAGAATTTCACCATCTGGGCCAATAATGGCATATGAATTAAATAGTGTTGAGCCACTTGCTTCAGAGTTAATTTCATTAAAGCCAATTGCAACGGTTACGTTTTTCTTCTTAGCTGTTTCTTGAATATCTGATAGTTGATTTTTAGAGAGATCAATTGAGTTTTTAAAAAGAACATGGTGAAGTTCTTTAAACATCAGCATATCTCCACCAGGTCGAAGCCGCCATACCCAAGAAGGATAACCTGGTAAATATGCCTCAGGGAACATGACTAGCTGAGCGCCTTCTCTAGCTGCTTCAGTGATAGAATCACAAGCTATTTCGATTGATTTTGTTAAATTTAAAAATACAGGTGGAAGCTGAACGATTGCAAGTTTTTTCACTTTCATCTCCTTAAGTCAGCACCTCTCAGAGTATTTTAATTTAAACATATAATTGAATAGAAAGATATTTAACCTCTCTTAAATTTGGATGTTAAACCTCCAAATTATTTTCCAAAAAACTCACTTCGATATTCTTTAATTCCAGCTTTATTGTGACTTTTACAATCTTTTGATGAATCTTTGTTAACCTTTTCTTTTTTTACTTCTTTTACCTTCTCCTGCGAAGCAATAGAAGTCATTGATAAAAGTACAGCACAACACAGTATAAGTTTCTTCATATCTATTCCCTTGTTAAGTCTCTTTCAAAAAGATAACACTTGAAACCACTTATATATAGGAACCTTACGAAGATTTCACACTACGATAAAAGATTTAACAAAAATAACTAAAGTCAATAAATAGAGATAAGACGAGGTAATCAGAGAATAAAAAGAAGGGCCATTACCTGACCCTTTTGTTTTACAATTTTATAACCATTACGCTGCACTAAGCGGCCATAATTTTTTCAATTTCACTATCAGGCAAGTTTCCGAGGTCCTTATTTAAATAATTGCTAACCTGCTTATTCAACTTGCTATTCAAGTTATTTCTTATCACTCCTAAAAAAGAGTTCTCCGCTACTATCACAAGCTCATCAAAATTATGCTTATCATGATTTTGATTTAAGAACTGATTAATCTCTTTTGCAAATAATTCTTCACGATGCTGCTTATTTGTTTTCTTAGGTGTAAAAGATTGATAACCGTGAGCACTACTATTGGCCATTGAGCCATGGCGGTCCGAATTCACCTCTCCCTCTTTTAATTTAATCCTAGGATTTTCAAGGGATTTAATTAGCTTTAAGGTATTTCTTTTTTTTCGCTCATAAATACGTGCATTAGACTTGCTTGCAACAACAACCCATGATCGATGCATATCTACCTCCACGAGATATTTTTTTTATCATCGCCCTAATTCAAAAATAATTCCAACAAATAAATAGTAAATATTTCTTATCACAACTCCATGTGAACTGTTCCTAATTTCAGAGCAGGTTCTTTTTTCTTA
The DNA here is from genome assembly GCF_047085455.1 of Halobacteriovorax sp. RT-1-1. Taxonomy (NCBI): domain Bacteria; kingdom Pseudomonadati; phylum Bdellovibrionota; class Bacteriovoracia; order Bacteriovoracales; family Halobacteriovoraceae; genus Halobacteriovorax; species Halobacteriovorax sp. RT-1-1. Next base: position 594,867 of record NZ_JBKIXZ010000002.1, on the reverse strand, counting down.
TAAACTGTTAAAAGTATGTTAAAAATATTGAATGAAAACAGATAACAAAGAACTACATCCAAGAAATCTTCACAATAAGAGCTATGATTTTAATGCTTTAATAAAGAGCTTTCCGACTCTTGAAAGTTATGTAAAAGCAAATCAATACGGAAATCAAAGTGTAAACTTCTCGGATGCTGGAGCACTTTTATGTCTTAATCAGGCACTTTTAGCTCATTACTATAAAGTGACTAATTGGAGTGTTCCCCAAGGAAATCTTGTACCGCCTATTCCAGGACGAGTCGACTATATTCATTATATTGCCGACCTTTTAGCAGAGGAAAATAACGGAAAAGTTCCAGTTGGTCCAAAAATAAAAGGACTTGATATTGGAACTGGAACGAGTTGTATCTACCCTATTCTTGGTAATAGTATCTATGGTTGGAAATTTGTTGGAAGTGATATTAGCTCTGAAGCAATAAATCATGCCAATACAATTCTTAAAGCAAATTCATCTTTAAAAAAGAATATAAAGGCACGCTTTCAAAAATCACCTCAACATATTTTTAAAGAACTAATTAAAAGTGATGAGAAGTTTGATTTCACGATGTGTAATCCACCTTTTTATTCATCACAAGAAGAAGCCGATAAAGAGAGAGCTAAGAAGCTTAAAAATCTGAATGCAAACAAAATCAAGAAAGGACATAACCCCACGGCAAAATCGAATTTTGGGGGAGTAAAAAATGAGCTCTGGTGTGAAGGTGGAGAGAAAGCATTTGTCTCAAATATGATTCAAGAAAGTGTTGAATTTAAGCAACAATGTCACTGGTTTACGACTCTTATTTCTCAAAAAGAGAATCTAGTTGATTTAAATAAAGAGCTTAAGAGACAAGGTGTAAGTGATAGTCGAGTTATTGAAATGATTCATGGACACAAGATTGCTCATATTCTTGCTTGGAAATTTTAGAAGTCCATACCTTGACCTTAGGGAAATCAAGGTATGGACATATGTATTAAAGAAGGATGATTGTGTGAACAGCACCTTCTCTAACAACTTCAAATTCAAACATTTCAAGAGCAAGAGCTTTACGATCAGATCTCTTAGCATTTGATAGGATTTCTAAGTCAGAGCTTGATAGCTTATCTAGAGAGATATTGAAAGCTACAAATTCAGTTCTTTTTCCGTTATTTACTTCACCGTGACGATCAGCTGTACCAAATGGCTTGAAGCTAAGAATAACTTGAGCAACTTGAACTTTTGAAAGAGTTACTTCGCTACAAAGACCAGTTTGAGCTCTATCTCTAACTGGACCATTTGAGTTACAGTTAGTAACAACAACATTCTTTGATTCAACAACTTCAGTTAGTTTGAAGTCAAATACGTTTACGTTTACTTTTCTAGAAGATTCAACAGTTTTCTCAGTTGCGAATACATCGTATGAGATTGTTTTTGCTTGAGTTGAAAGTCCAGCGATTAGTGTAAGTGCGATTAATAAGTTTTTCATAAATCCTCCAAGAATTGGTTAGCAATGTTTTCTATGGGGGTAATTTGAACTAAGCACGACAAAAAATATATATTCTTCAAATTTTGTCCAAATTTTCAAAGACATTTGTCCAATATCGTAATTTCAAGGCCCTAGAACGGACAAATCCTATGTTTTTGTCCAAAATTTTCATAGTTTCACAACAATTATTGATTAAATGAATAGTGAACGATAGTTATATATCCATGCAAAATAGCATTTCTACTTCCCATTCAAAGCTTGGCCTTAGGGCACAAGTACAAGCCGATATCAATCGCTACCTTGTGAACTTCAAGGATGCTAAGATTGGGCAAAGAAAGCTTGCTGAAAGTGCTGATATTCATCCAAAGACGATCCAAAGAATTTGTCGCCAAGAGAATACTCCTGGGCATATTACAATTCTAAAAATTTACCGCGTCCTTCTTGGAGAAAGTAATACTTCAAAACTACTTCCCCTACTTCCAACTGCAATCAAAGAAGTTGTACTTAAAGATGGAATCGATCTACCTGAAACTGACATTGATTACTCAGCAGTTATTAAAAGTGAAATCCTAAAGAATGATGTCTTTTGCGAGATTTACTTTCTAATTGATACAGCACCTGTTACTCGTGATCTCATCATGTTCAAATACGGAGAGCATGGACTACATATTCTTGATAATATGTTTTCTCTTAATGCTATTAAATACCTCGATGATGGAGCGATCGCTCTTGGAACATCTAGGGTGCAGCTAGATGCTGAAATAATTAAGAAGGCCGGCTTAACTCTATCGCAGAAGTATTCTAAACACCAAAACTGTGAAATTACTGGTGATAACTTCATCGGACTTTATGTTGATTCGCTACCAGAGGAAGCTTATCAGAAATGGCTTGAGATCGATAAAGAAGCATTTATAAAGAAAGCTGAAATAGCGAAGCAGTATCGCACTAATGTAAAAGGCAAGAGGGTCTTTACTTATATGACGACTGATACATTTACAAAGAGTGAATTATGAAAGTTTTAAAATGGATAATCCTAGCAAGTTTAGCAACGACTATATTAGCTGGTGGAGACTATGGTGGTGGCCCTAAAGTTGTAGCACTAAACAAACTCGACCACTCTGTTCAGCTCGGAGACATCAAGCTCTCTAGGAATAAAGATAAGATTGAACTGACAGTTATCTATCAAAAACGAGTTACAAAATTTGATCCTTTCTTAAGTGAAAAGGATGCTAATAAACTGATGTATGGAAAATACGCTGAAGTTAGAGTTAATTACGACAAAGAATTATTCAATCAAGACTTAATTGATGAATTAAAAGGTCGTGGTCCAATTACTATCTTTAAGTCTAAGTATAAAAAGCTTGTGAATGAATACTTCACAATTGATGAAGTTACAGATCAAGTAAATATTGATCCAGATAAAAAGTACTTTGAAGTAAACTTAAAATAAAAATAGGCTTAGAGCTCAGTATATTTCTTTGCTGAGCCCTTCGCTTTTTCAATTGGATATTTCTTGGCATTCTTTTGTATTTTTCTAAGAGTCACCTCTTCAATATCAATATCGGCCTTAATTGCAATTCTCATCAGGTAAACAAAGATATCAGCAATCTCATCCTCTAGCTTTTCTTTTAGAATTGAATTAGAAGCAATATCATTGGATTCGCATTCCTTTAGCCATTGAAAGATTTCCACAAGTTCAGAAGTCTCCACACTAAGTGCCATTGCTAAATTTTTAATTGAGTGAAATTGATCCCAATCTCTCTCACTTATAAATTTACTTACTTCAGAGTTTATCTTTTCAACATTAATCGATTTCATATAGGCCTTTTCTTCAAGTCTTCTATTCGATTATAGTAATTTTCCCATTAGCAAAGCAAGTAAATGTCGATTTCACAGTAACATCACCACTACATCCACCAGGAAATGGCGATTCATTGTGAACAACGACCTCTAGATCATTACTATTCAGGCGGCTTAGCTCTCCATTTAAGCTATCACACCATTTCTGAGCATCATGTAGAATCATATCCACAGCACCGCTTAGCGCCCCGATACTATCTGTGTAACAAGCGTAGTTTTGAACCTCAAAATCTTTGCGAGCGATACTCCCATCACTTGCGAGCAGACTTGCAGACGTAAAAACTGTAAGTGTGATTAGTAGAAAATTCTTCATCTCTCCTCCCTTCGGTTAAGAGTAAGATAGATAATCATACTTAATAAATACAATAAATTTATGAGTAATATCTAATAAGATAATTTTATAACAAGGAGAAATCTTCACTAAACACCTAATAATACAGTTTAAAGTTAACCATCTTAACCATATTAAGTTTTACACAGATCAATTTCCCCTTATAATTAAACTAATACCTTAAGGAGAAGTTATGAAAAGAAAATACGTAGATCACTATAGTAGTTTCAACATTAATGAGTTTAATAAGTTCTTCGATGGAGATATCAATAACTCAATCAATGCTGCTGTCGAGTGTTGTGATCGCTATGCGGCTACAGATAAGGTTGCTCTCTACTGGGAGGGAGTTAATGGTGAGGAAGAAGTCATCACATTTAAGAAGTTAAAAGAAGAAACTTCAAGACTTGCAAACTTTCTTGTGGCCCAAGGAGTAAAACCAGGAGACGTCATTTCAGGACTTCTGCCACGAACTCCAGAGCTTCTTTATACAATCCTAGGTGCGTGGAAAGCTGGTGTTGTCTATCAACCACTCTTTACAGCTTTTGGTCCGAAGGCAATTGAGCAAAGACTAAATTCAAGTCAGGCCAAAATCGTTTTTACCGATGATACCAATCGTGCAAAATTAGATGAACTACCGATGAATCCTAAGAAGTGTGTGCTTGTTCGATCTGATGATTACCAATTGGCACAAGACGATATTAATTTTAAGAAGGCCATGGATGAGCAAAGTACAAATTTTGCACCAGTCATGAGAAAGGGCGAAGATACTTTCTGTCTTCTTTCAACTTCTGGAACCACAGGACTGCCAAAGGCCGTACCTGTTCCACTATTTGCCCTCTCTTCGTTTAAGCAATATATGGATCTTGCAGTTGACCTAAAACCAACTGATCGCTTTTGGAACCTGGCCGATCCAGGCTGGGCCTATGGACTTTATTATTCAGTTATTGGTCCACTTGTAAATGGAAATGCACTGCTTTTTTATGAAGGTGGGTTTAGTGCTGAAAGTACAGTTAGAGTAATTCAAAAATATAAGATAACAAATTTAGCAGGCTCTCCAACGGCCTTTAGGTTATTAATCGGAAATGGAGAAGAAGTATCAAAGGCGATAAAGGGACAGTTAAGAGCTGTCAGTAGTGCAGGAGAACCTCTTAACCCAGAAGTTATAAACTGGTTTAAAGATAAGCTTGATGTTGTTATTAACGATCACTACGGCCAAACTGAAACTGGAATGACGGTAAATAATCACCATGAACTCGAGCATGAAATTAAGCCAGGAAGTATGGGCTATGCTATGCCTGGCTATACCGTTGTCATTCTTGATGAGAACGGAAAAGTTGCACCACCAAATACTCCAGGAGTCATTGCTGTTGATATCGCAAACTCTCCCATTATGTGGTTTAAAGGTTATCTAAAGGCCGATACACCGGCCATCGCAAATGGTTTTTACACAACTGGTGATACGGCAGAACAAACAGAAGATGGACGTATAACTTATGTCGGTCGAAACGATGATGTTATCACTTCATCAGGTTATCGAATTGGGCCATTTGATGTTGAAAGTGTTCTTCTTGAGCATCCTTGTGTTTTAGAGACGGCCGTCATTGGAAAGCCTGATCCAAAAAGAACTGAAATCGTTAAAGCATTTGTTGTCTTAAACAAAGGCTTTGTCGCGTCAAAAGAATTAGAAGATGAATTAAGTCAATTTGTAAAAAAAGGACTAGCTGCCCATGCCTACCCACGTGAAATAGAGTTCATTGACGAACTTCCAAAAACTCCAAGTGGGAAGATTCAGCGCTTTCTTTTAAAAAGACGTGAAGATTAAAACTTTAAATTAGTTACGGGGCAGATGAATTCTTCAAGACGCTTCTTGTAGTCTGCCTCAAACTCTTCACGAGATAATTTAGCGAGTTCGCTAAACTCTGACTTCTTCATTTCTGCCACAAGATCAAATGGAAGATACATCTCTAAAGCAGCAAGTCCTCCATCGATAGAATCAACAAGATTCTTATACCCGCGAATATAACCAAAGGCTTCATCTTGTCTCTTATAACCATCATAGAAAGCCGTTACAATCTCGGCCTTCTCTTCCATCGAAAGAAGATCACTCTCCCCAAGAATTCTTCCCCAGTCATCCATAAATGGCCCTACTGGAATTAAAAACTTAGAAGATTTTCTTAAACACTTAGGCTGTCTCATTGCCATGTGACGGTGGTTTTCTTTTGAAGAAAACTCTTTATTCACCTTTCCTGTATACACAAGAATTGGATCGTAATTTTCATTTAGTTGATGACCTAATTTAAAGATACGCTTATAGAAAGCATCTTCAGGGTTCATATTCCACTGAACCATCACTCGGTCCAGATCCCCAAAATTATGGGCCATTAGAGGAGCAGCTCTTAGGAAATTGATATGATCTCTTTCCTCACGAAGCTTTTGCATAATTAGCTCTTCTTTTTTAATCTCTTCTAAGATGATATCGGCCATCTCCTGTGCAAGCTCAGTCTTACGATTTTTAACAAGAGCACAGTAAGCACCAATAGCAACACTTAACCATGTTCCTTCGTGGGTACTCATGACAGTATTATTATCGTTATTATAGGCCTTGCGACTCGTTACCTGAGAGTAGTCCCAAGTCCAAGACTCAATTGTAAGCCTGGCCATCTTATCAATATGCTTTGAGATGTGCCCATGCTTCCACAAAGACTCTCTAATCTGATTATCCACATCTGTAGGAACAAATGTTCCCGCCGTTGCCCAGTGAGCACTGATACAAATATGAAAGTATTCTGCTAGATTGATATTATTTAGCTGTTTAAGGTTCTTCTTATAAAACCTTAGCTTCTCAAGGAATGCACGTTTGTCCCCTGTCGTATCAAGCTCTCCCTGGAATAAGAAAGGAGCTGTATTTTCAACATGTTGGAGAAGAATATTTGGTGCAATACCTACACCTTGTAATGCCATTGTTGTCTTTTTCTTTTTACTCATAAGCTCTTGATAACATATTGATCACAAAAAGAGAGAATTATTTCAAGATGCTATATTTATGACATAAAAATGTGATAGATTGGCCCACAATTATTTACTTAGATAAGGTTTATTCAGCAATGAGAATCAATAAATACATTAGCCAAAGTGGTATCTGCTCTCGTCGTGAAGTTGACGAATTAATTGAACAGCAAGTTGTTAAGATCAACGGTGTTCTTGCAGACATCGGTGCCACAGTTAATGAAGGAGATATTGTTGAAGTTCGTGGCCAGGTCGTTAAACCAAAGGTTGCTGAAAAAGAAATTATTATTGCTCTAAATAAGCCTCGCGGTATTGTCTCAACAACTGAAAGTAGTGAGAAAGACAATATTGTCGACTACGTTAATCACGTGGAAAGAATCTTTCCTATTGGACGCCTAGACAAGGACTCACAAGGACTCATCTTTCTAACAAATAACGGTGACATCGTTAACAAAATCTTACGTGCTGGAAATAATCACGAAAAAGAGTATGTCGTCACAGTTGATAAGCCAATCAATGATAACTTCATTAATGGTATGGGCGCAGGTGTTCCAATTCTAGGAACGATGACGAAGAAATGTAAAGTTGAACAAATGAGTTTAATGGTTTTTAAAATTACTCTTGTTCAGGGGCTAAATCGTCAGATTCGTCGTATGTGTGAATACTTTGGCTACAATGTCACTAAGCTTGATCGTGTTCGTATCATGAATGTAGGTCTTGATGGCCTTGGTGTTGGAGACTGGCGTGAGTTAAATGAGAGAGAAATTGCGACTCTCTACAAATTAATTGAGGGTTCTTCATCAGAAGATGCAAAAGCTATTAAAAAAACTCCTGCTAAGAAACCGCAACAGCCACAGAAAAAGAAAAAAAGTAAGTATGACAAACTCTTTAAAGATTTAGATAAGGAGTTTAACTTCAGTGGTAAGACAACAAAACGTGAAGAGAAGCGCAAGCAAAATGCTAAAGGCAAACACCGTCGTCGCTAAACCAAGTGCTTGCCCGCATAAATTACTTAGTAATTCCGTACTCTGCTAAAATTGTATTCTTTAGGTATCGATAGATATCAGACTTCTTTGCAAGTCTCTTTCTAAGAGGTGCTCCAAACTTCTTTGCACTCTTTGACCTTCTAAGCTCTCCAGTACAAAACAATGATTTTTGATCTGCCTCAATAAGTAGATCAGAGATTCTTTCTGGTGCAATCTCAATTTCTTCAAGTCCTTCTTTTTTTAGAACGCGATTTACTCTTCTATTAACCTTAGCAACAAGTTTATCAAACTTCTTTCCACCGCCAATATAACCAGTAAATGACATTTTAGCGGCATTCTTAGCAGCAATAATTTTAGAGCTAATAACACCAAACTTTACAACGTTATATACAAGAACAATACCAATAGCACCAATCCCTGCACCAGCTCCAGTTTGAATTGCTTCAATTGGCTTAATTCCAAAATCATCCATAATCTTTTGGGCCGTTTCAGCGTCAATCGTCTCTGTTAAATCAATATCAAGTAGTTCTAGAATTTTTTCACCGAACTCAGTGATTGGACCACCATCTGCAATACCACCAAGAACAAATCCACCGATTGTCGCAACAATTGGAAGTTGAACTAGCCCCAGTGTAAGCTTCACTGGTTGCATAAGTAGATCTTTTCTAAGCTTCCTAACTCTTTGATGATATTCATCCATACACGTTGTATTTGCGGCGAAGTTATTTTGCGCATAATTCTTCATTTCTCTGTAAGTGTTAATCTTTTCAAACTCAGCTGGTACTTGAGTTTGTGCAACAACAGATGATGCAAAGGCAATAGTAATCATAATCGTTAATAAGCTACGAAACATTTTTCTCTCCGATAAATTTCTCTGTAAATAAATATAGATGACACCAATACTGGCCGGTAAGAAGCTTTGTCAACCGTCTAAAAATGCATAAGAGACAGAATAAGACGTGATTCTTTAGGTTATCTAAAGATTAAAATGATGAATGTGCATGAATACTTATAAGAACTAATAAAACTTAAAAAGAAAAAAAATATATTAAAATGCAGCGTCGAGAAGAAGATCGGCTGTTCCATCCAATAACCTCTCAAGAGCATTAGGTTTCGTCTCTTTGTGAAGAAATGGTCCATCGGAATAAACTGCAGACTCTAGAACAAGGCCAGAAGAAACAAGTTTTGATTCGCCGTTAATAGTTGTTCCACCAATAAAATTGAATCCAACTGCTTCCCCATTCGTAATATCACAAGTAATCCTAGGATTCCTGCGATTTAAAAACATTTGAGTATAATAATTTTCGACCTCAGCATCATCGGCAAAGCAATGTGTACAGCCTTCATAATTTGGTCGTGGAGTATTCACAACCTTATCCAAGGGAATAACACATTTATCTTTTCCATAGGTTTCTATAACGATGACACGCCCACTATCTGCTGAAAGCCTAGTCTTAACAATTTTTTTAATCTTATAAGTCTTACTCTTTTCGCTAGAGGTGCGAATTGTTAATGTATTCATTTCGGTCTCATCAGCAAGACCAAAGAATACAAATTGAAATATGAGAAGTGCTTTAATTAATCTCATACCTACTTATCGTAATAATTATTGCTAAGCTTTAATCAACAATTGCATCAGGAACTGTAACATAGCGAATTCTATGTTGTAGATCTTGAGAGATATTATTTTTAATCCATTTCTTTAGGTCACTTACATTTCTCTGTCTCATATAAGAGAGATCCACAAGAATGTGGATATTGCCTCCGGCCTCAAGCTTATGCTTAATACTGTTGCCAGCATTTTCAATATTAAAGCGCCATGAATGAGTTAGAAGTGGAGAAATTGGAGTTTTGACATCCCAGAAGATGCCATTACCATCAACAAACTCCGTTCCCTCAGGACCTCTTTCAATTCCTGCAGCAATAATTCCCCTCTCTTGAGCATAAAGACCACTTACGGCCTCTAACTGACTCGTCTGAGTTTGCTTAAAGTTATGGTCCGGATCTGATGCGAGAGAATCAAAGTCTTCATGTGAAAGATACTTTGGGTTCACAGATGCTCCCTGCTCTTTAAAGATATGCCATAGCATAATATTCTCTTCAATATTTAAGGGAGAAAGAAAAGTTCGAAGAGCACTTGAACAACTTATTTCAGAAACTGATCTTGAAGTTGAGTAAGAGCTTATTGATCGTTGGCCTTCTTTAATATTAGAAGAATAAAAACCTAGGCCAACAAGGCAAAAAAGAACTATAGATTGAATTGATAGTACAAAGAGCTTTAAACGCATATGAACGTTTATCGACAATCTTTAATAATAGTTGAGCTTATTCTTTAGGTAAAAAGCTAAAATTATCAAGAGCACTCGGGAAACGCTTGATCTTATCTAAATTAGCGACAAGATATTTTGATTCTTTACTAATTTGTAAATCAGCAACCACACCTTTAATTTTACTCACTTGATTTTGTAAATTAGCAAGGCGCTCTCCAGTAAGCTTAGGAGTTGCGATCATTCTTTTATTTAAAGGATTCAGCCATCTACCTCTCGAATCTTTAAATCCAAAATGTAGGTGTGGTCCAGTAACTCTTCCAGTAGCTCCTACTGTTCCAATCACTTCATGAGACCTAACCCATGCACCTACTTTCACATTACGGCGGTGAAGGTGATAGTAAAGTGAAGTTGACCCGTCTCTGTGTCTAATCCCAATCTTATTTCCCGCAAATTCATTGTAAGTAGACATGATTACTTTTCCAGCTGCAACGGCATGAACCCTCTCTCCAGTTCTTCCTCTTAAATCAATTCCTCTGTGCATAGCTCGCTTACCCGTTACAGGGTGCATACGCCAGCCATAGCTTGAACGAATGTGAAGTCTTGGAAGTGGATAGCGAAGCCCAGAATTAATTAAGGCCTGACCATTTGGTGTATAGTGTGCTGTATAAGTCGAACTTTTCTCTTGGTCTTCATAGAAATAAGCTTCATGACTGCCAGCTTTTACTCCACTATAAGAAGTAAAAAGAACTTTCGTTTGAACTGTTTTTTTAGAATGTTTTCTTTCACTAAGAAGAACTCTGTAATTGTCTCCCGCACGAGCATTCATTCTAAAGTTAACCTTGCAAAGTAAAACGTTAACAACTTCATTAACAACTGATCTTTCTAGCCCCATGGCCAAAAGATCATCTTGTAGTGTTGAGCCAGAGTTTAGTTGTCCCTCGATCATACGAGGTTGCCAATACGTATCTAACTCACTTAGTGAGTAATCCCACTTACCAGTATCTTCATTTAAAGAAACCAAGTGAGTTTCATAGTCATTTTGAGCAAAAGAAAATTTAATAAGTTTGTTGTATTCGTCGAATGTTGCTTCTAATCGATCCCCTACTTTCAGCTTTGAAAACTCAACTTCATCTCTAAGTTGATTGATTAGATTAAGGGCCTGCTTATTATCGATATTAATATTTTGTAGTGCCTGATATAGACCTTGGCCTCTTTTGATCTCACCCTTCTTAACAATAGTTGTATGAATAAGAGGACTCTTAGGAATCATAGTAGTAGAGCTAGATGCTTCTACATTTTGAGACACATAAACTTGTTGGCAGCCAGTAAGGCCACTTAATAGAATTAAGCTAATAAATAATTTCGACATCTTACTAATAAGCATAGCAAACTTATCGGAATTTACCAAAAAATCTTAACCAACTCTTAACTTAAAAACTCAATAATTTCTAACTGATCTTAGATAATACGGCCTCAATAAATCTTGTCTTCATTTCTTCATAAAGAGCAATATCATTTGAGTGATTTTGTATGAGATTCAACTTTGCATTCTTATACTCAGTCGCAATCATAGGCTCTGCATTTAAATAATCTCTAAAGTCTAAGATATCACTGATACTTTCATCACCTTTCTTAAGAATACGCACACTTGTCAGCACTCTATTGCCTTCAGGTGCTTTACGCTCAAATAAGAAATGTTTTGAATCATTTGAAGTTAGGGAAAATCCTTGGGCCTTGAATTCATTTCGAAACATTTCAATGCCATCAAGAGTATGGACAACACATAGAATATCAAGGGTTGGACGAGCAACAACTTTTGGCATAGCAGTCGAGCCAATATGCTCACAACCCATTAAATTATTTCTCAAAAGCTTTGCCAGAGACTGACTCTCTTTTTCAAATACTTTTAACCAAAAATCATTATATTCTACTAATTCTATCTTATTTTCCATGAAGCGAACTTAGCATAATCATAAAAAGAGTGCGATAGTAAAGTTATGAAAAATCAAAGCGTAAAGAAATTACTATTCATCGTCCTCTCTATCCTATGTTTAACTCCGTGGGTGTCTTCAGCAACGGCCCTTTTTGCAGGAATCATATTCTCACTATTTATAGGAAATCCATTTCAAGAATGGACTACAAAAGCAGTAAAGAAGTTATTGGCCCTAGCTGTAATTGGTCTAGGAGCGGGAATGGATTTGAATGTAGTGACAAAAGTTGGATTGCAGTCAGTTGGGTTTACAGCACTTAGTATACTGGCAGTATTTGTTGTAGGAACTTTACTAGGAAAACTTTTTAAAACACCGCTAAATACAACACTTTTAATAAACTCCGGAACGGCCATATGTGGAGGTAGTGCAATTGCAGCTGTCGCTCCTGTTATCAAAGCAAAGAATCATGAGGTAACAGTCTCATTGGCCGTGGTATTTACATTAAACGCCGTTGCTCTCTTTGTTTTTCCATGGGTTGGTCACTTATTAAAAATAGATCAGACATCATTTGGACTTTGGTCGGCTTTGGCGATTCACGACACCAGTTCCGTTGTTGGAGCATCTCTAAGTTATGGACCGCAGGCACTTGAGGTTGGAACAATTGTCAAATTAGTTCGTGCACTTTGGATTATTCCATTAGCACTTATCTTTAGTGTTACAACTGCCATGCAACTTAAAAAGCAAGGTGCATCTGTTCAAACAAAAACAAAGAAGCCTTGGTTTATTTTAGGATTCATCACGGCAGCAGCACTTGTCACTTTTATCCCAGAATTAAAGTCGCCAGGACTAATGATTTACGCCGGAGCAAAAAAGCTTATGGTTTTAACTCTCTTTTATATCGGTTCGAGTATTACATTAGATCATATTAAAGAGGCAGGAATTAAGCCTATGCTTCAAGGTGTGATACTTTGGTGTTTCACAGCAATCTCAACACTTACTTTAATCATGACTAATATTATAAATTTCAAATAAGAAAGGAGATCTATCTTGTAGCTAAGATAATATACTCTTTCTTATGTGATGGAACTTGGCGGCTAATAATATTGTTGAATCCCCAATCATAGAATTGATCTTCAAACGATTCGATATTCTCAATATATTCCATCTTCACAACCTGTACGGTGAAAATAACACCTTTTAGTGTGCGGTTATACTTCTTAGCAAGACGCAAAACCTCTTTGATGGATTGTTTTGGATTTATATTAATATCTGCATGAATCCAACGAACCTCTTCTGGTAGGTCTTCATGAGAAAGGTCTTGAACCGATCTTTTGATATGTGAGAAGTTTTTATTATTAGCTAAACTTGGATCAATTTTTGCAGGATCAATTCCCACAACCTTGCAGCCTTCATTCAAAAGAAACTGTGACGCTCCACCAGGGGCACAACCAAAGTCTAGCCATAAATCACCTTTGAATAATTTAACGGCATAGAGTTTTACAATTTGAGCAAGTTTTAAATATCCTTTAGAAACTGTATTCTCAGGAACATCAACTTCCACCATTGAATTAGGATAGCGAGTACAACCACTTGCAACAGAGTGGGCACCAAACCAAATTTCATCAGGGCCAAGACTAATTAAATCAATAACAGTCTTTCCTTCAGCACTGTAAGCATTCACCTCTCGTCCAAAAGCCGCCTCAGCATCAAAGTCAGTTTCGCAGCCAATTGCAAAGCTATGAATCATAAAATTGTCGATATCAAGGCCGCTACTCTTTACATCTTCAACGATCGTCTCCGGTTTCGACTTTCCATAAAAAATCCCACAACGTGTAGCAAAAGTAAGCTGTAGTTGAGAGATGGTTTTTAAGTCATAAACGACACCAGTATTTTTAAATGTAACAAAGCCCTTCTTTGAAAAGCTAAAGGTAAATTCTGGATAGAAGTTTTTAACTTCTTCTTTTAAAAGAATTTCATTACCTGGGTTCGTACAAATAAAAATAAATTGTTGCTGACTCATATGTCTCCTGGACACTTATCGGATGATATACATTTAAAGACCAATCTTATCACATATCTAATTTCATTTATGTATATATTTATACTACTCAATCCAATATTTATTCTTGTTCTCACTGATATTCCTTACCGGCCCAACCTAGTCTTTATTATTTTTAAAAATCTTCCTATGGGATTATTGAAATCAAAGATCGTTTAAACTTTCTTCAAATATACAGAAAATGACACCCCGGCCTTCGTGATTATAACAACTTAAATCATAACCGTTGGCATTTAAGTTGCTCTATAAATCTCATGTTTATAAGACTATTTAGATATTTACTACTAGCGACTTTCTTCGCAACGTCCAGCATTGCCTCTGATATAAGTCTTAATGACCTAATTGAATCCCGTGGTAAAGACCTAGCTTCAGGACAAATCATTGAACTTATGAATGGTGAAAAGGTCGAGTTTATCAAAATCCTTGGTGCTGGAAATACAACAACCATCCATGAAGTAAAATCAGGGAATAATATCTACGCCCTAAGAGTTCCAAAATATCACGGAGCATTTAACACGTTTTCAAAATATTCGAATTATATCGATGCCTTCTATCTAGGACATGCGAGTCTTGAAAGCCAAGGAGTTTCAATTCCTGAGATCTATGCATATGAGAAAGAGAATTACCTACTCGTTGAAAAATTAAATCTCAAAGATTCTTTTGATCTTGATGCATTCTTCTTAAACAAAGAAGCGATAAATCCAGAAGATTTTGCAAAGGCCTTAGATAAACTTCCAGACTTTTTCGAATCGATTGCAGCCTACACATTAGTGAAAGATTTCCACCTCGGGCAGCTCGTCTACTCTCCTCAAGATGGAAGGTGGATTCTCATGGACTGGACCCACTCACATGAACTATTTAAAGATGGCCAAGACAAACTTCCATTCACAGTTGATTCGGTAAAGATTCAAGCTGAAAAATATGAAAAGACATTTAAGTTAACTGAGGAGTTTAAAGATCTTTTTAAAAGAATTGAATCACGTATGCAAAATAAACGAAATACTATTTTGGATAATGATAAGCTCTTCCTAGAAAGTCTAAGTTCACTTAGTACAGAAGAATTTATGGGTGCGATTCAAAATCCTCCCAAAGGTTACTCAAATAACCTGACACTAGGGATAATCGATCGTCTCTCATTAATGAACGTACCAAATGAATTACCCGAATATCTTATTGCCAACCATGGAGACTTTAAATATCTTTTGGAGAAATTTCTTGAGCGCACAGATTCAATTGATGATCTTGTGACACTTCTAAATTTGAAAGACAGCCTCGGCATGAAGATTGATTGGAATCTTGAAATGAAAATTCAAAAAATAATCACAAATAGTGACTCCAACACACCTATCAATCTTTATAGGAAGCTTCTCAATCATAACTTTGTTACAAGCTATGCAAAGGCGTGGATAAAGCGCGAACGATTGGACATTGAGACAAGCAATAATTGCGTTGATGTACTTCGCCAACTGGTAAGCAATCCCCTGTGAAAAGGGCGCGGGTACAAATGGAAATTTTAGGTACTTACACGTAATCCCGACCCATTTCACGACAATTATCCATTGAAACTTTAGTAATCTAGCTAATATGGGCCCTCAAATGACTTTTAAAGGCATATATAACTCTTCGTAATCTCGAAAAGTACCCGCGCCCCTTTTAGGAGCGCTCCTTGCTTTTCATTTTACCTAAGAAACCTAAATTGATGACTGTAGACAGGTACATATTTGGGTTTTCGTTCATTCTCTTTTTGAGAAGATCAATCATATACGGAATATGACCCTGAGAAGGATACTTAGCATATACTTCAGAATAATTTTTTTCATTCAAGCGATGACTCCACAAATCTGCAACGTCCACACCTGCCCCATAGTGAAGATATTTAAGTTCGTTACTTTTATTCTCTGCATGCCCTATCGCTCCATGAAGAAGAATCATTTCATGAATAATATCAAGCTGCCTTGGTGTTAAGATATCCTTACAATGAGCACATGCATCATCTGCACCAACAAGCTCAAAAGTCGTACCAGTACAATCCTTGATTAGCCCCAGATCATGCAGAAGCGATCCAATAAAGAAAACTTCGTTATCAACCTTTTCATCATTTAAACTCATTAAAATCTTTCCAAAGGCGTAACTTCTTATTCCATGATTGAAGAGCGGTCCATCATAGAGCTTATCAGCAAGAGCAATAATATTTTGTACCTTTTCGCTCTTTGGAATACTCCACTCAACGGAATTGATATAGCTCGCACTTCTTCTCGTTAACGCCATCTTGCTACGATAAATAGTTTCTTTTAAGTCATATTTGATTAAGCTCTTGATTACCCCACACTTGTGAGGAGGTTTAATTGTGTTCATAGTAACTCCTTAAGTAAACTATACCTAAGTCTTGACTTAAACTACATTGTCACTTATGACATAAACTATGCAAAATACGACAACATTAAATATTCATATTCTAGATTGTAAAGATTCTTTAAAAAGCACAACACAAAACTTTATCGATTACTTTGAAATACTAAGATATATAAATGATAAGGTTATATTTAATATCACTAACCAAATGAACACAAAAATAACAGCAGGAAAAGTAGCGGACTACCTTATCCTTCCCCCTTGCTACAAGCCTCAAAAGGCCACAAAAGAGGAAGCTAGAATAATAAGTGCCCATATATCATCAGAAAAATCAAAAATAGTAGCATGCTGTGGTGGAGCACTTAAACTAGCATCCACAGGAGCACTTGATAGAAGAAAAGCAACAACACATTGGCTATTTGAAAAGAAGTTAAAAACAGAGTATCCAAAAGTTAATGTCGAGGCCCACAGAACAATCATTGAATCAGGAAAGATTATTACGGCAGGCGGAGTTCTTAGTTACCTTGATGTCATTTGCCTAATAATAAAGAAAGAGCTGGGGAAAAAGACGGCCAGAAAGTATAACGAAATTATCCAAGGGCCAGGGATTCGTGAGTATCAAATACCAAAGCAGAAAAGAGATGGTAACCCTGAGTTAAATAATTTGTTTGCAATATACGACAAGCTAAAAGGCGAAGATATTTCCTTAACAAATATTGCACAAGACATGGGTATGTCACCTCGAGGTTTTCAACGCCATCTTAATGAGAAGTACGGAATAACTTTTCGCGACAGCCTAAAAAAATATCGTCTAAAGAAAGTTCAAGAATATATTCTAAAAAATATTCCTATAAAAGAAATCTCTTTCAGACTTGGTTTTATAGATGATATGAGCTTTAGGCGTTTCTTTAAGAAAGAAATGAAAATGCCAATTTCTCAATACAGAGACCTTCTCTTATTGAACATATAGATTCTGTTCTACCTAAAACATACTTTTTATAATTGTATAAATATTTTTGTAGAAATTTGCACTGAATAAGAAGTCATAAATAGACTTATCAGTATTCTCCATTGAGAAATAGATAATGATTGGTAATATATAAAATATATTCGTACTTATAATCCTTATCGTTTCGAACTGTGCAGATCCATTTTTCTGCAAATACTTTCCCAAAATGTAGTGAAAACTTAAGTAAACAATAACATAGGGCCACACGAAGTTAGCAAATGTCGATAAATAGAAGAAGTTATAAAAACCAATCAAATACAAGATAATTTTCAAAACTTTAATTAGTCGATTACTAATAGACATAAACTTCCTTTTATCAAATAAGAACTGTCACCTTTATTTAGAACTACAGAAGGATTTAACTCTACTGTACTAATCTTCACATCTAGACTTTCGGAAACTTTTTCAGTTATTTGAGATTTACTATAATTACAAACATTCAGAATCTTCAAACTTCTATTTATAATATAAACTGAACCATTGAAATTGGATGTTAACAACATTTCTAATGCTTTGAATTTGAGTCCGGCCTTCACTATTTCAGTTTCACCATTGAATGATACTCCACTATCGTAAAAATGATAAGAAGATACAATGTTCTTAAACACATTACCATTTTCAACAAACAGTTTTTCATTTAAATCAGAAACAGCTAAACCAAAGATGCCTTCAAAAAGAATCTCTATTGATTTAACTGAAAATAACTTATCAGCACCAGTTCCAAAAATGGTTTTTGTTAAATTAACTAATAGCTTAGATGGGATTACATCATCAAAAAAACTTGATAGTTGCCCCTTAAACTGTTTACTAAAAGGAATCGATAATATCACGTCACTCAAACATGAAACGATTCGCGTACCATCTTCAAGAGATGAAGTGTGTATCCCTAAGCGAATGCGGTTGAAATACTCATAACTACATTTAAGCATACCAAGACTTTTTGCAACAACTGGCCCACCTGGAACAGCATGAAGAATAGGATTAGCAATAACAAATATTACATCAATTATCTCTTCAGCTCTTTTTGCATCGTTAATCTGATCGGCCATTTTTAACAGAGAAACAATAATTGAAAGATTTTGATTTTGCTTTAAATCTTCCATTTTAGCATCAGGGTAGATCTTACGAAATTTAGAAATTACTTCTAAAATACGCTCTCTTACGATACCTGTTGAAGTAAGTTCAAAATCTAGTGGAGACTTATCCTCTTCATCTACAGAAATTGGCATTCCTGATTCATCTACAACAAAATCACCATAGCTAGTAAGGATCTTAACTGAAGTAAGTTCACCATCTGTTACCTTTTCAATTGTCACTTTATCCTTTAAAGAACGAATAAATAAATCACGACCTTCAATAGTATAAAGACCCTGAGAGTCCTTCATATTTGTAGCTAGAATATCGAACCACTGACCTAATAATGAAGGAATATTTTCTTTAGAATAAGATTCAAGCGTTTCTAAATTCTCGAAGTTAAGAGATATTGAATTTATTACTAAAGGGGCATATTTATGCTCTTCTTTAACGATCAAAGACTCAACAGTGAGCTCTCTA
This sequence comes from Halobacteriovorax sp. RT-1-1, assembly GCF_047085455.1. Classification (NCBI taxonomy): domain Bacteria; kingdom Pseudomonadati; phylum Bdellovibrionota; class Bacteriovoracia; order Bacteriovoracales; family Halobacteriovoraceae; genus Halobacteriovorax; species Halobacteriovorax sp. RT-1-1. The sequence goes on along the minus strand of NZ_JBKIXZ010000002.1, from coordinate 576,025 downwards.
TCGATTCCTAACTCATCTTTTAATTCACTTCGCTCACTAGCATTAACTTCTACCGTCGTTTTTAGAAATTGATTCTTAAAAACTAGTTCCTCAATTGAAATTAGCTCATTTAATACTTGATTATCAGGAGACTTAATCTCTTTTAATTCTTTTGATTTTAAAACTATATCATTACTTATTATTCTGGCACTATCTAATAAAGAAGCTTCTTGTGTCTTAAGGTTTTCAATTTCAAGCGCCATTTTATCAAGATTATTAACTTGATAACGATATGTATGTTGTGAATCATAAACCGAAGAATAACTTGCATATTTCAATGAAAGGGACATAACTTTATCATTGAAATCTTTTGCGAGCTTAGTACCATTATCAGGAAGTAAAATGCTTGGAGCACACCCCAACATCCCACACCTCATAGCATCCTTTAAAGATGCTATTGAGTTTAGTTTCTGCACAGAAGAATAAAGATTATTCCAAGTATTTTCAACACTAGAAATATCCCCAAAACGCTTCTCTATTTCATTCTTTAAGCCTTCGACTTCTATCCTTACATCATCAAACTCTAGGTCTCTCCCATATTCAAGAGCAGCAAGTTCATTTCTAACATTATTTTCTTTTAATTTGATTTCATTATTAATTTTTGTTCTAAACTCTTGTATTTTCTGACTAGAAAATGCTTTAAATTTTGCATATTCATTCTTTGTAAAATTATAATTCTTTAACATATCGTTAAATATTCGGTTTGATCTTCTACGCTTCTCATTTAAATTTTCAATTTGTTTATCTAATTCTTCAATTCGCTTAACCATTGCCCTACGTTTTGTCGTCCACTGGCAAGTATTTGGGTCATGCCCCGGGTGATTTTCTCTTCTCTTATAATCTTCTTTACTCCAAACAGCAGAAGCTATGTTCGCATTCGCCTGTCGTATTAGCTTGTCATCTTCATCCAGATTTGATTTAGCATGATCTAGCTTACCTTTTTCATGTCGTACATTAGATTCAAGAGATAATAATTCACCACTATAGTAAAACTTAGTTTCTTCAATAGAAGCTAAAAGTTGCTTCTTAGTTTGAGTAAATTCTTGTCTAACGATATCAATTTCAAGAGAGATTTTATCTTTGCCCTCTTTAAATTGCTTAAGAACACCTTCTAGCTCATTACGATGAGAGCTAAACTCTTTCAATTCAAAATTAACATCATTTACAAAGTTGATGATATTACTGAGTTCCCCTTTTAACTGAGAAACACTAGAATTAATCGTTCGATTAAACCCCTCACTATCAAAACCATCTAGACTGGCCTTAAGCTTTTGATAAGATGCGACTGTTTCAATCTTCTTTAGTTTTATAGCATTTAAAGAATTCTGTGTATTTCTCAAATTCGATTTAAGATCTTCAATTTCTTTTAATGCAAAAGAAAAGTCTTCATCTTCAACTGATTTTAATTTTAGGATATGTGATTTAAAATTAGATACTGATTTTGCAATATATGCATCAACGTTATCATTAACAAATCTGTCAAATAAACGATCGCCGATATAAGAGTCGATACTGTTTAAGTCCTTAGCAACTTGGTCAACAGTTTTAATATCAGCATTTAGATTAGGTGTATTTAATTGTGCTGAATCAACTCTAGGTAATTCATTTAAAGTCGCTCCAACCTCTGCAGGATTTGCACGTGGAGTTGTTACGTCTGCTAAGACAACGGCACGGTTTCCGAATTTGTCCACATGTGTGAAATCATACTTTCCTTTCAATTCTTTTAGAATAGAATTTAATAGCTCAGGCTTATACTTTGCAAGTTTAATAACAGCATCAGTACCATCATTATTTTGGATATTGATTAAATCAAGATTGTCCTTTATATAATTTTCGGCATTAGCATTATCAAAATTATCAATTATAAGCATTAATGCTGTATCACCATTTCTATTACGAAGGCTAAGTTTAAGTCCTCTTTTAATCAAAGAATCTACGATTAATGGACGATTTTTGATAATTGCTAGATGTAGGTATGAGTTACCTTCAATATCTTTAATCTTAAGATCTTTTTGTTTCTTAATAATATTTAATAAAATATCATCTGGAGCATCATTTTTAAGCGCAATCTCAAGAAGACTCTCCCCTTTTGGACCACTTATGATATTTGTACGATAATTCGATAATTCTTTATAAGCCTCGAAATTTTTTGTAATAATAAGCTGATAGATAAATCCTGTTTCAAATACATCCAAACCAAGTGATGCAAGATAAGACATTGACCACTTATTAAGAGAATTTGATTTAATCAGAAAATCTAAAACAGAAGTATTATTTATTTTAATATTAATCGTACGGTACTTACTTAGGTACTGCTCAAGTTTTTTTGACTCTCCATTAACAAGAGAACTCTTCAACTCATCTATTTGACTAATTGAAACATCTTGAATTTTTTTATACTCGGCCTTAATAAACTTTTTTATTGATTCATTACTATTCTTTTCTAGATAATAGAAAATATCACGCTGATGCTTATCTTTAACTTTTAGATCAACACCATTTGCCATAAACAGTTCAATTAATTCGAGATCATCAAACTTACTAAGAGCAATCGTTATAGGTGACCTACTAATATAATCTTTTGCATTAACACCTAATTTTCTCGTGATTAAATACTTCGCTACATTTAGTTTTCTTTTATGGAGAGCATAAATTAATGGTGTTTGTCCGGCCCTATCTCTTGAACTACTTGATAGTTCTTCATACTTATGTTTTGCAAGTTTTTCAACACTATCAATATCAATAGCACTTTTAACACTATCAGATATAGCAAGAATATTCAGAGAAAATAAAAATAAAATTAATAATTTACTCATAGAACACCACTTAAGACTTTATTGAGATCCGTGATAGAAGCTATATTATCTTTTAACATTCTTCTTTCACTCTTACTCAAGTGAAAATATTCTTTTTCTAAAGCTGTCTTTACAAGATAGCTAAAATATTCAATATTTTCCTTTTGAGTAACTTGACTCTGATATTCATAGTCATCAAATGTTCTCTCAAACTGGTCATTGAGATTGAATGACTTTGAACTACTTAGTGTTGCACCATTTTCAAGTAATAATCTGATCATCTTCAAGTCTCTTTTATAGACCGCGTAGTCTATTGGAAGCTTTCCTCTAATATCCTTTTCATCGACTCGTGCACCATTTGCGATTAACTTTAATGCTTCACTATAATTTGAACTTCTCACTCTCATCGTCAATAGTGTTTTACCTTGATAAAGAGTATTAATGTCAGCGTTTTTGAAGAGATACTTCTTATCTGAAAAAATCAGCTGTGGACGACATGTCCCTGCGACTTCAATACTCTTTTGATCGAATGATAATTTAAGCGAATCATTACGTGCGCTGATATTGTAGTCCCCATATCTTAATACACGACTAGAAGGTGCAGCTTTTTTATACATACCTTCTGAAATCTCATTTTGAACCTTATCAAAGCTAATATTTAAATCTTTTAAAATTCTAAACTCCTGTCCGAGGTCTAATACATACTTTTTAAAGCCAATATTACTATCACTAAAAACATCACTTACATCATATTTATACTTAGTGAACTGATTTTCAGTTAGAGAATAACTAGTTTGTAACATTCTTGTTTTTGGAAAACGGTATGAAATCAAAATTTCAAGAGACTCAAATGACATCTCTTCTTTAATATAGACACTAATTGTTTTACTGATTCTTTCGGCTTGTTTAAAGAGTTTATATTTGGAATCTTCTACATTTATTAATTTTTCGTTAGCTTCATTAAATCTTAATGTTCCAACACTCGTTACAATTTCTTTAACAGATTCAAATTTATCATTATATTTTATAACAAGATTTAGTTTCATTCCTTCTCTATCATAAGATACAATGACAAACTTATCTTTAGATATCCCAAAAGCAGAAATAAAGTACTGATCCGCTAGATCAAATGAAACAGGAGTAACAGAATTATCTTTAGTATCTAGTACTTGAAAGTTTCCCTTATCTAAAACAAGAATTGCATCAACTACATTTAATTTTGTATAAATGCTATCTTTAGTGAAGTTTATTTCCTTTTCTTCAATACTAATTAAATTCCTATTTCCATTATCTAAAACATACTTCTTTAATGAAAGACCTGTCCCACATTGAGAACCATCATCAAGTACAAAGATATTATTCATACGAACACTCTTAACTTCACAGTCATGACTGTAAGTCATATTTGTATGACTGACCGTTAAGTCTGGAAATAGATCAACCATATCGATAAGATCTTGTGATAAACCTTGATCAACTTCAACTGAGCTCTTAGCATTGATTAACTTATTTTGAATCTTATCGTCTAAGGAATAAACGAACTCTCCATCTGATGAATAATCGATACCATAAAGATAAATATTTCGACAATAATAGCTTGATGTCCCCTGATTCTCTAAAGTATAAACAGATCTGAATAAGTCGCTATTTGCTGGCTTTCCAGTTACAGCAATTGATTTTCCAAAAGAAAGGTTCGAATAGAGAAAAATTAATAAAGGTATCATTCTCATTGCATATCCTTATTGATGATAGAGACATCTCCAACTCGGCCAAAAAAGATATAATCACCACCACCTCTTAAAGATGTTCCTATTCGTCCTGGCTCACCTGGATTACCACCACTTCGTTTCCACAGTCCGCATCTTACAGAGTCACCACCAGAGCCACCTGCACCACCATTTCCAGGATTGCCAGCAAGTCCCGCGTATTGTCTTACATTTAATCCAAATGGTATTTGTCCTGTTGTAATAAGAGGTAAGTCACTTTGCCATGTGATATTTATTGCACCGACACTTCCAGGGAATCCACCTTGTCCACCATTTCCGCCATGTCCACCGTTGGCACCGCGATTTCTATCACACTCTGCATGGCTACCACCTTGACCGTCTGATCCATTTCCACCATGACCTCCACTTTCTCCAACTAAGACGACATCAAGCTGTCCGAATGAGGCAATATTAATATCTAAATTTAACTCTTTAATTCCACTGATTCCGCTTCGACCATTTTTTCCATCTTTTCCATCACGGCCTTTATCTCCATCACCACTTTTAGCACGCTCATGATTTACACGCTCCCCATCTTTCCCTTTCTCTGCCCTTGGAATTAAATCTTCGAAATACTCTTTTAATCCAACTTCTCCCTTATGACGTACAATATTCACATTGCTTCTTACTGACTGAGCAATATAGCCTTTGCCATGAATATGGAGTTCATCAATAGTTATTTTTGCTATTTTGTTAGAGAGATCTCTTGGAAGGAATAAAACAGACTCGTTGTTTAGAGTAAGTTTTTTGATGTAGAGAGAGTAAACAGAGTCACTTTCTTTCTTAAATTTTTTTAGATTCAAATAGACTGTTTGATTAGGTTTTACAAAAAGCTCTTCTGCAAAAACAAAAGAGCTTAATAAACAAAAAAATATAGTTATAGTTTTAAATTTTCCCATACTGGCGTCAAATGCTTTTGCGTTTCCTTTAGTTGGTCTAGTGCCATTTGTATTTCAAGTGGCGTGTCTCTTAAGTCTTGTCCGTAGTCAAATAGATACTCTTTCAATTCCTTTACTTCATCAATGCTGTCATATCCGAATTTAGCTTTAACCAATTCAACATCACCTTCTAGGTGTGGAACAAATTTTTCAAGTAATGCTCCCGTTGCTCGCATATTATCAATTTCATTAATGAAGTTTCTTTCCTTTACTGCAATATCTTGGCTAATATTGATTAGCTTTTGGAAATAGAAGTTTTTCTTATTTTGAAAGACGTTATTTCCAATATCAATGATCATCATATCTTCAATTTCTTTAGCTTCCTTCATTTTTGACTTTTTAAAATCTTTCGCACTCTTTTCAAGATTTTCTAACTTATCAAATTGCTTTTGAAGGTTTTGAGCAAAGATCGATAAAGCACTCTTTACATATTTTGGGTTACCTTCTAAACAGCTATATTCTATAAATGGAGCAAAACCAGAATTATTTGATAGAAATTCATCCATCTGTTTTAGGCTTATATCACAATAATTTTGGGCAAAGCTGTTATTACTAAACAAAGCAAGTAGTATGCCAATTACTATTGTTGTTCTCATTCTAAACTCCTGGAATTACTAGTATTTAACTTTGATATAGTTAAGGTCTTTATCAAAAATGTATATTGATTTATCTTCATGTTTACTTGTTAGACACTCTGGGTGCAGGCCTTTTTTAAAGGCCATTGTATATAAAACGCCATTTTCGATTCTCTTTGAAATCATCCCGGTTTTATAATTCATCTCAACGCACTTGTGGCTTAATCCTGTAATAGGGTTTGATGTAACAAAGGCCCCTTTATCAGTTTCGTTAATTACTTTAAACGAAATTTTATTATAATCCTTGTCTAATTCTTCAATATTAAAATCGATTTTAAAGTTTTCACTAAGAGCATTATCAATATTAATAGACTCAATGATTTCAAATTCTTTTCTAGAAATATTGTCACTTGAAACTTCTCTAACCATCTTCAATTCATTATCAAACCAAAACTCATAGGTTCCATTTTGATCGAGATTTCCGACTCGGCGTGCAGCGAGATACTGAATAGGTGCATCTGAAATATGAGCAACATAGTTTTTAAGGTTTTCACTATCATCCCTTCTCTTCAAGATGATTGTCCCATTTTCTAATGATTTTGAATTCGGTGTACTGTCATAAAAGCTATGACGAAGAATACTTTCAGCTTCAATTACATCGAATACTTCAAGAATAAGTTCTTTGTTAGAGCCTTTTTTTCTAAAGACTGGATTAGTCCCAGAGATATCTAGTTCTTCAATATTAGATAAATCAGAAACACTTAACTGTGCAACAACCTTGGATGTATCACGATTCTTTAAAATTATATTGCCCTCGCTAAATTCACTAACTAGATTTACAGGACTGTAAGATATCGATACATCTTCGTATTTTACTCGCTTCAAAATATCAATATTTTCTAAATTGAATTTGCTTGTATTCGCAACAGAAGAGACTTCTGTAGAGTTACTTTCATGATTTATACGACTATTTGTCTTATCTTTACATGCAATTAAAAGTGAAGGTAAGACTAATGATAAAACGAAAAAATGCTTCATTCTAACTCCTAATAGTTTACTATTGCTTAAAGTTAGCATGAATAAATTTTAGTTTGTGTGTTACATGATTATTTACACAGGGTGAATAATGATTAATCAATATACTTCATTTTCTCAATCCAAGACCTCGTCTTGTTATCATCGAAATTGCGTACAGGCCCTACCAAAACCGTTCTCTTAGTTTTTATCCCTGAAAAGCTAAGAATTAAACTTTTAAGCAGCTTTGGCCCTAAATTCCCTTGAACATACTTGTAGTAAAATGGTGGCGTATCCATTGTCGTAACAATTGTCGCAGTCTTACCACTCAGAAGTTTTGTTTGAAAGCTCTGCCCTGGCTCAAACTTAAAGGCAAATCCTGGCAAGAAAACACGATCAAAGAAACCCTTTAATTTGGAAGGTAGACTCCCCCACCATGTTGGGTAGAAGATAGCGATATGACTGGCCTCTTGTATTGATGCCTGTGCAGAAATAAGCACATCTTCAAGAGGAACTATTTCTTTATATCCTTTGTCTAAAATAGGATTGAATTCAATTTCAGATAGATCAATTAAGCTCACACGATTTCCCTTGGCCTCCTGTGCCTCAAGATAAGACTTAGCAAGAGAATATGTGAGAGATGTTGAATCAGAATGACCTTGGATAACTAATATATTTTTCATATGCTCCTCAAATGTTAACACTTGTTTACATAATATAAGTTAACACTTGTTTACTTTCAAGACAAAAGAAGGCAAAATGAAGAAATGAGAAAAAAATCGGATACTTATCATCATGGCGCACTTAAAGAATCAATCCTATTGAATGCAAGTCAAATCATTGCAGAGAATGGAAGTGTCGATTTCTCAATCAGAGATATTAGCAATGCTTGTAAAGTATCTCCTGCTGCAATTTATAAGCACTTTAAATCAAGAAATGAAATTGCAGTGAAACTTGCTCTTCAAGGAGTAAGTCTTCTTAAAGAAGAGTTTGATCTTATTTCAAACTCAAAGTCCCCTGGCCTTTTGAAATACTGTAAAGCTTATATTAATTTTGCAAAAGAAAACGAGGGACACTTTAGGGCCATTTATTTTAAGAAAATTTGTTCAATGGGTGAGTTTCAAGAAGTTGAAAGCATTACAGATCAACTCTATGCATACCTTTTAGAATCAATCGATACAAAGACATCGCTTAAGAAAGATGATTATAAAATAAAGAAAATACTCGCCTGTATCCACGGCGTTTCGTTTCTTATCATAGATAATTGTGCAGAATTTTCTGAAAAGGAAATTGATAAAATCCTGAAAGATGTCATCTAAGCCGATAGCTATATTATATTTCAAATTTAAGTTGATCTAAGAAGGCATGAAAGAAAGCAAGCCTTCTCATTCCTTCTTCTTTTCCTGCTTGCGTGTTAAGACGATCATTTAGTTTTAACAACTTTTTTTCAAAATGATCTAGAGAATAGCTCTTATCATCTAAAGTGCGCTCTTGAGCCCATGGATCATCAAGATGATAATACTTAGATTTCATCTTAGTTCCACAACTGGCCCATCTCATCACTCCGATTGCACCCATTGCATCGAGCTTGTCCGCATCTTGTAAGATTTCAGATTCTATAGAGCTGGCCTTTAAGTTGGCACTATAAGAATGCTCTAAGATAACTTGTGCAATATGCTCTACTTCATTATCAGTATAATTATATTCACTAAGTAAGGACTTAGCCTTTTGTGCAGCAAGAGCGCTGGCCTTACTACGATGTTCACTATTTTTAGGAATATTAATAATATCGTGTAAATAGGCCGAAGTATTTAAGACTCTTAAATTGACTTCCTGGCCATGAGAAAGTTTTTCACATAAATTTGCAACTCTAATAACATGAGACCAGTCGTGACTCGGATCATCGTGGTCATAGTATGACCTAATCTTATCTAGCAATTCTTTTTTAAACATCTAATACTCTCCCATCAAATACTATCGAGAAACGGAAAATCACTTCCCTCTTTGATACAATCGATAAGATAAAGAGCAAGTCCCATCTCTCCTGTAAAAAGAGTAGCACGGCCATTTCTTTGAGTTAGTGCATGCATGGCAAATGAACGAGCGCGATCAAGCCATTTCTTATCACCAGTTCTTTTATAGAGTTGTAAGAAAGCATAACCATTTCCATCTGTTCCATGACAAAGAGAAACCCCTTTATCAAGTGGCCCAGCTTGCCAGATAACCTCAGCTGATTTTAAAAGGCAATCATCAACAAATTCATCGCGAGGATAATTTACAAGTGAAGTCACTACCCCAGGAGCTCCATGACACCATTGTGTTAACTGCTTTATTTGCGGCATTGGTGGATAGACAACTTCATAATTCATCATCTCACCTTCTTCCTTGCTAACAGCTTTCATAACTTTTTTAACGTGAGCAAGGAGATAATCCCTATCACCTTGAGAGAGAAGATTAATCTCTTTTAAGATTCCAAAAATATTTCCAAAGTAGCCGTGACCTGCTCCAATATAGCGAACCTTCTTGCCATACATATCTTGTTCCCAAACAAGCTCACCTTTGGCCTCTTCTTCTTTCAGTTTTTTAATTAAAAAATCGACATTTTTTAGGAAGAGTTTCGCCCAACGCTCTTCTTTTGTTTCTCGATAAAGAAAAGAAGCTGCAAGCATAGTTCCAGGAGCACCCCATAGGGCCTCAATGGTTGCATTTTCGATATTAGACTCAACTAACTCAAATATTTTATCTTGAGTTACTTTTGCAGGAGAAAACTGGTTTTGAACGAGAAGAATCCCGACTTCTCCAAGAAAAAGAGAAGGAACTACATTTTTAGTATCTGGGCGACGAAGATAGTCCTCATGAATTTGATTTAATAATTCTACTTTATTGAAAGGGAGGTCACGATTAAGAAATTTTGAAACTTTATTCAACGCCCAAACAGTACCTGCAGCGCCATAATAAATCGTCTTATTACTTTCGATTTGCGCATCTTCATTCTTGTCTGCAATCCAATACTTTTTAGCATCAAAATTTCTCAGAGTGTCATTAAAGATTAACTCAATAACTTCGTTTACTTTCTCTAAATTCCATCCAGCATCGATCAAAGTTTCGTGCTTTGTTGGTTCAAACAACATAATTATCCCTATCACTGTATTATTAGGATAATTTTAACATTGTGTTCAAAAAAAATCCTCTGCCAAAGGCCGACATCTGATATTTTATATCGTAGAATCTCACTAAATATTGAATCAATTACGGAGTTCCATATGGACACAAATATAAAAGAAAGACTAACGCAAATCGTAAATAATATGCCGACAGACTGGCTGCGCTTAACGACACACAGACTTGATATCTATAATGAGTCACTTGCCAAAGTTGAATTTCTTCAAAAATTAGAAGCTGGAGTTGAGCTAGAAGAACTTCCAACTGCATATGATTATATTCGTCTTGGTCATCCACTTTCATGTGTTCTTGAGTGGGCCATTGCAAAAGAAGCGGGACTTAATGCTGAAAGTGTTATTTCATTTTCATCTGAAACAATGCCAATCCTCGCCGTTCTTCGCGCAAATAAGTTTCTAGGAAAGCGCACTCTAATCGTTAGTGAAAGGCCATTATCAGAATTATTTCAATCAGTTTATCAGTACGACTTTATTCAATCACAACAAATGGATAAGGATTTTGATGGAACTACAATTGTAATCGATGGAAGTGAAAAAGCTGATATCAATGTTGCTCGTTATCCAAAGCTAGGAAGTATCATAACTGTAAATAGTAATGATGAAGCATATATTAAAGAGATTCAACACGTAAGACGTCGTGAATCGATTGCCATGACTCCGCAAAATTGTCTTACAGTTATTAAGGCAATGCTTGGAGAAAGTCCAAGTGAGATGAATACTGTTGATACAACAGAGCTAACAAAAACAATTCAAGATATCACAAACTCTAAGACACAAGTTGCATTTAGTAACTGCGGTCTATCCGCACAATATGCAATCATGATGGGACAAGTGCACTTTGCTAATGTAAACCATCCTGGAAAAGATATTAAGTTCATTGTACCGCCGAATTGTTACGGTGGAACAAATGACCAAGCAAGACGTGTAGCTGCTTGTATTGATAACGTCGAAATTATTGACCTTCCAGTTGATAGTGGAAAAGATATGGTAACAGAGCTTGAGCGTATTCTAACAGACGTTGCTCATGCGGATGGTGTTCCATATATTATTGGTGAGATTCCAACTAACCCACGTGTTGAAATCCCAGACTTAATTAAACTGCGTGAAACTCTTAAGAAGCCAAGATTTACTGATGATGGAGCAACTGCAGTTGGTGCAGTTTTCAATCTCGATCAAACTTTTTGCCCAAATGTAAAATTCTTTGGGGATCACGGCTACCTAAATGACGTGAAAGTTATTTCATATGTAAGTGGATCAAAATTTCCAAGTGGTGGCCTTTGTACTGCAGGCTATGCAGTTGCAAGTGATAGTGCTGCTGAGTATATGAGCTATATTGAAAATCATCTGAAACTTTGTGATAACGTAGCAACTAATCTACAACTTCAAATTTTAACTCGTGAAATGCCAGGTATGAATGAAAGAATCGCTAAGGCCTACGCAAATACACGTGGGCTTGTTGACTATATTCAAAAACATCTTCCAAAGGCAAAGATCAATTTTGTTTCGCATGAACTTGCAGATGCAACTTTTACTCCTTCTGTTTTCTCACTAGACCTTCCAGCGACTAGTGAAGAGCATAAACGTGAACTTAACCACAAACTTATCCGAATGATGATTGAAGCAATCCCTGAAGAAAGTAAGCATTGTGTAAGCTACGGCCAATTAAAAGGCTGTTACTGGACAGTTCCTGCAACCTCAACTCAAGGGACGACAAAAGAGAGCGACAAAGACTATATCGTTCGCGTCTCTGTTGCTGCTGACTTTGATCTAAAAAAACATCAGGAAGTCTTTAAGAGATTTGTAAAAGAAGCTTACTAATAGTACGCGCCTAGCGCGTACTTCTCCTATAAGGCATCCTTCAATAACTTTTGAAAATTTGCACACTCAAAATGATCTTTTTCCTTACAATTATTCAAGTGTTCTAGGCTATTCTTCATTTTCTTTAGTTTCTCAATCTGCTCATCAATTTCATTAATCTTCTTTGTAAAAAGTGAACGTCTAACTTTAAACTTTCCGTTAGCTGTAAGCATTGAGGAAATCTCCTCTAGACTTAGGCCACAAGATTGTGCCAATGAAATAAATGAGAGATTATGAATAACACCCTTTGGAAACACTCGCTTTAGGCCATGTCTACCTATCGACTTTATTAGACCAATCTTCTCGTAATAACGAATCTTAGATGAAGCAAGAGATGTAACTTTTGATAATTCACTTATATCCATATTAATCCTTGATAACACTAATTGACTTGAAGTTAACTTTAACTTGTAGAGTGAATATAACAAAGGAATATTTTATGAAAATTATAATACTAGGAATTCTCGCTACTTTATTTATGGATTTATGGGCATATATGATGAAAATTACCTTTAATATTAAAGGACTTGATTACAAGCTCGTTGGCCGTTGGGCATATTATATAACCCAAGGTACTTTTTTCCACCAAACAATTATTCAAACAAAGCCTGCTCCAAATGAATCACTCATTGGCTGGAGTATTCACTATTTAATCGGAATATTTTTTGCAATTGTCTTAATTATAATTTTCGGAAGTGATTGGCTTCTTGCCCCTCAATTAATTCCTGCTCTTATCGTTGGTTTAATTACATTACTGGCACCTTTTTATATCATGCAACCAGCATTTGGATTTGGCGTCGCAGCATCTCTAACCCCGGCTCCTTTTCAGACACGAGTAAAGAGCATTATGGCACATACCTCATATGGAGTAGGTTTATACTTAGCAGGACTTACTTTATCTCTTTAAAAATTTCAGGAAGCTTAAAAGCAAGAGCAGACACACTTTCAGGATTTTTTCAACAGAACGAATTTCGCACCTATCCTAGTTTAATTATTACTTTGAATAGGTGCGAATGTATTAAAATTCTCTTTCACAACCAACTTCTCGAGCACCAGAGAAACTAACTTTGTTACTAGTAACCTCTTCAGAGCCTTCAATTACGTATTGTGTTTCCAGTACAAATCGAGAGTAATTTGCACGTTCTTCAAAGCGAACTTCAAACATTAAATTTTTTAGATTAACGACTTCAACCTTATCTGTTTCATGAGGTTGGCCAAATAGTGGATTAGTACGTGTCACAGTAATATTCTCAATATTTCGACAACTGATTAGAAGCCTATCTTCACTGAAACGACATTTAGACTTATCTAGACTAAAGCTTGTAAGAGCTCGAGCTTCCCAGTGATTAAAAAGCTTAAAGACTGTTGCACCTGTTAGACTAATATTTAGACTATTTTCAGTTTCAAGAACTGACATCTTATTATAAGCGAAACTCGAGTCGCGACAATCAAGGTCACTATGAATAACGCCTGCTTGAGTAGTTGCTGCAATTAATAGACCTAATAATAACTTCTTCATCTCTCTCTCCTTGGTTAGGTTCTAGAGAGAATCTATAATTCATATTAAAATAAATAAAATGATTATTATTAATCACGGCAATAAGATTATTTTATACCTAGAGATTATGATTTCAATGAAGTATAAGAGAAAATTAAAAAAAGTAGCACTAAGTTTTTAAAACTTAATGCTACCTACTACTCTTTTTCCCCACTTATCATAACCATCCATGTTCTTCTCTTCATCTTGTAAGCATCAAAAAATACTCCCCCTAAATGAAGTAGAGACAGGAAAATAAGAATATTAGAAAATACTTCGTGAATATCCTCTAATAAGTCATTTCCAAAGAATCGATCAAGTCCCATTAGAAATCCCGTCGTGGCCAATCCTATGATTGCTGTCCACATCAGCCAATAAACATACTTGGCCTTTGGATTATAATGAGTGATTGGATTCTTCTTATGAATTAATAATCTTAGCAAGACGAATGAGACCGCAATGTAGCCGAGATAACGGTGAGCTTGCTTACCTTCTTCAAGAATAAAAGCATTGAGGATGACCGCAATGGCCACCCCCCAATGTAAGACTCTAAAAATAAGTGGGAGTCTTATCTCACCCATTAATGCATCTCTTTCTTAACGATCGATCCATCAATTGGACTAAAATAAATTTCAACTTTATTTTGCTCTTTATCCCATCCGTAAATCTCGTAGCAATTTCCCTCGGTTACTTTAAATTTATTAATTTTGTAACCTTCGGCAACTAACTTTGCTTGAAAATCTTCTTCATTTTGCCATTTACTCTTATCTTCAGTTGTACACTGAGTTTTCTTTGACGAGCATGAAACAAGAGTTAAACCAACTGTTGCTAATAGTAATAATTTTTTCATCTAATACTCCTTTCTAGATTGATATTAATGAAAACATAACTATATAAACCAATAATATATCGGCATATAGAAGACGTTTTCGGATTAAATTGAATTTAAATTTTTGAATTTTATCCTCACTACATGAATTGCAGTGAGTCCTATAGATGGGTACGAGACAACACAGCAATTACAATTAATTACTAGTGCTAGTCTCGTCAACAAGATAATTTCTTGCAGTTACACCGGGGTTTCCCCATTATGTCGACGTAACTTTTGCCTTTTTGGGTGGCAACTGACTACTCCCTAACTATAAAAATTTTAAAGTGATAATTTTATACAGTCAAGGTTCATAAATGAATTCTGGAAAAAAAATTAAGATATTTTAAGCTAATGATAAATCACATTAGCTTCTTGTATAATAAAGATGCTTATAACAAAATAATTGAATTAGAGTAAATACGTATCTCTTCACTTGCTCTCATAATAAAGAATTTTTTGAAATTATTTCTCTCGAATTGAACCTCAAAATAATCAAACACTCCATCATATAGCTTAAATATACTTATAACTTTACCTACTCCAAATTCGTGAGAATATACTTCAGTTTTATTTTCAATATGTTTTTCAAAATCTATAATCATAAGTTTCTCCTAGTAAAATTGTAAAGGCGCCAAAAAATGACGCCCGATTTATTCAGAAACTAGTAGCGATCGTGCGATTTTTTCTTTGTAGTTTTGGCCATGTTCACAATTAACGATCTTCCCATAAAGTTTTTATCGTTAAGGTTACTGATCGCCTTTTCAGCATCACTTGCTGTTTCCATTTCAACAAATCCAAACCCTCTTGCTCTGCCTGACTCTTGGTCTCTAATAACATTAACTGCTACAACGTTTCCAACATCAGCAAAAAGCTTTTCAAGATCAGAATTTTCGATATCGTATGATAAATTTCCTACATAAATATTAGATTTCATTTTTACCTCCAAGGTAAATCGCTCTTAACAAGATAGGATCCATGCTAAGAGTATAAAGAGACTACTGTCCCTGCTACACAAGATTGTGTAAGTACATTTTCTTAATAAAATTATTTAAACTGTTGCTAATAGAGAAAATAACCTAGGATCATTTTTGTATTAATCCTATAGTCAAAAAGATATTTATTATTCAGTGATTGCCAGCTACATGGCCATAAAGAACATCTCGACTTTATAAGTATAGCCTATCAATGCGTTATTAGCAAATAGAGTAATCTTTGTGTAAATACACAGGCTTAAATGATAATTATTAGAAAATAATAAAATAACTCAAGTAATAAAAATTAATTTACATACTTTTAATAGAATGATAGTTAACCAAAAATAATTTTAACAATAATTCATAGGTATTTTTAATGAAACAACTAGCTATCATTTTCTCGTTACTATTCTCTTTAAACTCATTTTCATCTGTTAGTTATAATCAATTCTACGAACTATACGATCAGTTAGACTATTATACACCAACAGGCTTTAGAAATAATGACGATAACTACAGCAATACAGTGAATGATATTGATGTATGTGTAATTCAACTTAAAAGCTCACAAGAGTTATATTACTGGACTTCAAAACAAGAAGTAACGATCTACCTAGGAAATGGCGGATATAGAACTGAAGTACAAGACAGTGGCTATGGTTACTACGGACTAGCAATTTATTTCGATTCAAATGAAGTTACGTACACAAAATACGAAGATGGTGATGTCGATACAAAGAAACGTTCTCACTACATCCTATGGTACAGAAGCTCATCAAGTGCAAAGACAGCGAAGAGAACGCTGAGAGAGCTAGAAAACCTTTGCAAATAAAATAATAAATTCTAATCATATTGGGGAAGTCTAAGTACTGATGCCAAGGCTTCCCTAAATTTCTTTGATAACTTTATTTTCTATTGTCGTACAACTCTTTTCATCTCTTCTCCTCCAAAACATCTCATATATAAGTGATAAGATGCACCGTTGTGAACTTTTGGCGAGAAGTGAAGTTGGTAGCGAATCGTTACACTACGCTTTGTATGATCTGTTGTTAGGCCAACAAAATTTCTGTCATTAACAAGATAACTATAATTATCAATCCCTGTATCTCTTGCGTATAGCTTATCAAAATCAACATATGACTCGAAGTAATCGACATCATCCAAAGGAGCACTATATTCTTCGTCAACAAGTGATTTGATAAGAGAAACTAATAGCTGCTTGCCTTCACTCTCTGAGTAAGGTTTTTTAAAGTTACTTAAAGGAAGTCCTGCAAAGAATGTATATAGACTTGGAGCAGTTTGATAGACAAAACGTTGATATAAATATTTATAATCAGCAAGAGGAAGCTCCACATTCTCAGGAGTAAAGCCTCTGTCTAAGTGAAGAACTTCAACAGGCCCTAGTCTAGTTTTAGTGTATACGAAATTATTACGAAAAGAGAGTTTCTTATCCTTAAAAAGAGTCTCGTAAGTAAAGATATCTTGGTAAGAAGCAGTGAATTCACATCCACCTTTATATCTCTTGTAGTCCATTGCATAAGTATTAAGACCAAGAGCTAGCAATAAAATTGAAAGTGATAATTTTCTCATAATAATCCCTAAATAAATAATGTCTTGAAAGTTTTGTCTTTATAGCAGATCTAATATTAAAGACATCCAAATTGTAAAATCTTCAGGATAATGCACTTTTCAAAGCGTGTCATTATTACCACCTAGCTTGTTCCAAGTAATTAAAAATACTATAAATCGGCTTGAATTCAATTTAGAAGCGACAAGGAATATCAATGAAGAAAATTTCAATTCTTCTTACTCTTTTCACATTAAATACCGCTCTTGCAAATGACCCACTAGAAAAAGATCAGTGGCATCTGAAATATAACGCTAAAAACAAGGGTGCAAATATTGAAAAGGCCTGGAAAATTCTCGAGTCAAATTATCAACCCGTTATTGCAATTATCGATGCTGGATTTGATATTGATCATGAAGATTTAAAAGACAGTATTCTTATTAATAAAGAGGAAATTCCAAACAATGGGATTGATGACGATAATAACGGCTATACAGACGATTATTATGGTTATAATGCGAATAAGAAAAATGGTGATCTTTCAGGAGATTATGACTTTCAAACAAAACACGGCACTGCCGTAGCAGGCGTCATTGCAGCAAAGCATGACAATGGCCTCGGTATCAAGGGCGTTGCAAAAGGTATAAAGATCATTCCTATCGTAAAACCAGAGCCTATGGCAAAGAGAAAGGATAAGCTTCCACACCTTATAGAGGCAATGAGATACGCAATGGAGAGAGGAGCTGATATTATAAGCTTTTCTGCGAGGCTTAAAGTAACGTCACCGGCATTTAAGAAAGTACTCAGAGAACTAAATGACAAAGGGATTCTCGTCATTGCCTCTTCTGGAAATGTTGGAGTTGAAAACTCGACGAATCGATACCCAGGTGCTTATGCAGAGGAATTTTCAAATATTATTGTCGTGGGCTCAAATGATAAGAATGGTAATAGAGTAAAGTCTTCTAATTATGGAGATCAATCAGTTCACCTCTTTGCACCTGGTGATAAAATTCTAACAACACACCTATCAAATACCTATGGTCCATCGAGTGGTACAAGCTTTTCAACACCACTAGTTGCAGCAGTTGCGGCCATGGTTTTGGCAACACATGGGCCACAGTCGAGATGGACAATGAGAGAGCGACTAATTAAGACAAGTCGTCCACTAAAAAGCCTTGAAGGCCTGAGTGTATCTGGTGGAATTGTAGATGCCTATGAGGCACTTAAATAACAAATTATGAAGTTTCATTTTTCTTAGTATAAGCATAGGCCATTGCATGTGTTGCAATCGGTGTCGTAATCAATAAGAATATAAAAAGAAAGAAGTTAGTTATTACGATATTAAGATTAGCAAATATCATTGCTGTTCCTAACAAGATTAAACCTGCTCCAAATGCACTGGCCTTACTTGCGGCCTGAAGCTTCATATAAAAGTCTGGCATTTTCATAAATCCCACGACAGCAAGGAAAACAAAGATAGATCCTAAAAAGATTAAAACTTCACCGATAAGATTTATCATTAATTCTCCTTACTCATATCAGATAAATAAACTGCAAATACAAATGCTGTTACAAAGCCAACGACAGCAAATAACAAAGCAATATTATAAAAAAAGAGATCTCCGTATAATGTATAAAGAATTAGAAAAAGGCTAACACCAGAGATTCCAATTAAGTCAAAAGCAAGGACCTTAACAAGGACTTCCTTTTCTCTTTTTGCTTCTAGAATGAGAAGAAAGAAGGTCAAGACAACAAGGCCAATAGAGATCATTAGCAGAACACTCATTTAACTCCTCCATTTGAAGCTCCCCTTAGAATTCTTAAAACACGACTCTCAATAACTTCTTTGAATTCCTTAATGGCCTCCTCTTCATTTTCTAAAAACATCATGTGAATAAAGAGATGTTTTTTATCTGCATCTAAATCAATAACCATGGTCCCAGGAGAGAAAGTAATGAGATTTGATAACAAAGCAATTTCAAAATCACTCTGTACTTCTAGTGGAAATTTGATAATTCCTGGAGTTGATAAGTTCTGAGGTGTCACTACATCTTGAGCGACTCTAAGAGCACCTAGAGTAAGATCCCATAAATAGAGAATAATAAATTCTAAGATATACCATAATCTCATAGGAGAACCTCGTTAATAAATTAGTCCGATCTTACCGACTTCCAGGGCAAGCTCATAAATTAGTAGTGGGTTAAAACTAATAATTAAAGTAAAAATACAAAGCAAGATACAGGAGATATATGATCGAATAATAGAGACCTTTGGAAAAGACACAATAAACTCATGATACTCACCCCAAAACACTCCACTCCATATTTTCACCATACTATATAAAGTAAAGAAGCTTCCTATAATCATGGGAATAATGATCCAAATAAGACGGCTCTCAGTTGCTATTTTAAAGAGACCAAGTTTCGCCCAAAATCCAGAAAATGGTGGTATTCCAATCAGGCTAGCAGCAGGAATCAAAAAAAGAATCGCAATAATGGGAGAAGTCTTAAGTAAACCTCCAAGCCTTGATATTTTCTCAGTATATGCAAAATTTCTTATTAAGCCAGAAACGAAGAATAGATTTGTTTTAACTAAAATGTGATGAAAGATATAAAAAAGAGAACAAGAGAAACCAAGCTTCTTTATTGCTAAATCAGGGTGAAGACAAAAACTTACACCTACTCCAATAAAACCAACCTGACTAATAATATGATAACTTAAGATCTCTCTTAATTTGTTTTGAACAACTGCAAACCATACACCGACAAGAAGAGTAAGAATCGCTAAAATTAGAATTGTCCAAAACAGTTGAAGATCAGAAGGAAAAACCTGACCGAAGACTCTAATCATTGCATAGAGGCCAAGTTTTGTCAGAAGTCCCGCCAAGACTCCGCTAAGTCCAGCTGAAAGTTTTGGATAACTTTCTGGTAGCCAGAAAAATAATGGAAAAAATGCTGACTTAATTGCAAAAGCACCAAAGAGACAGATCGCAAGAGAGCGAACAAGGCCGGGGTCACTAGCGTATAATTGTGCCAATCTTTCGCTTAAAACCTTAAAGTCTAATGTATTTGTAAACTTATAAATGAGTGCAATTGAAATCAAGAAGATAAGTCCACTAATGAAATTTAGGAGTATATACTTAAGACCGCTTTTAAGTCTTTTACGAGATGAATCAAGGACAACAAGTACGTAACTACTCATTAGCGTAATTTCAAACCACACAAATAAATTAAAAAGATCGCGAGTAAGAAAGGCACCAGTCAATCCCAGAAAGAGTGTATTGTACAAGAAATGATAAATGCTTTTTTTCTCAACAGTAACACCAGGATAAGCGTAAAGCACACCAGTGAAGTATATTGCGCCGACAACGAAAATCATAACTCCTGAAAAAATATCATAACTTAAAGATATTCCAATTCCACTTTCCCAGCTTCCTACTACAAATGTTGATGTTTGTTTAAATGAAAAAAGGAATAATCCAGAAATTATAAAATATAGAAGTGCAAATAAATTTGAAAAGAATAAGATCAATTTGTCTGACTCCTTAAACAAAAGAGAAAAGGCAGCTGAAACAAGAGGTAGTATAAGAAAGACGATAAAAAAGTTCTGATGTATCACTACGCTTTCCCCTTTTCTCTTGAATCATTGATTTTCTTTATAACTGAGATGACAAAGCAAAGTGTTGCAAAAGAAATAACAATCGCAGTTAAGATGAGTGCTTGAGTTAATGGATCGGCAATACTAGACTCAAACTTCGCTCCGACTTTAGCAAATGGATAACCATGGGAGACGACTTTTCCAATTGAGAAGATAATTAGATTAGCACCATTACCTAAAGTAATAATCGCAAAGATACTATTGACCCAAGTATTCTTTAATAAAAAAAGAAAACCGATAATTAAAAATATACAACCAACTAAGAACGTCATCTAGTTACCATTTTCCTTTGAAAAGCTAATAAACTTCACATAGGCCATCGTTGTACTCAAAGAAACAATAATATAAACGAGGGTATCAAAAACAAGAACAGAACTAATTTTTCCAGCTATGGGGAAAGGAATACTTGACCACATTGAACTAAGTGGTGCCTTTCCTAAAAAAACAGGAAATGAGAAGATAAAAACAAGAGCTAAAATGCTAAATCCTATAATATAAGTGTAATTATCGTAAATCCATTTTCTTAGTCTTGAGTCATGGTGGGATATAAAGTGCAGAATCATGGCCAAAGATAAAAGTAAGCCTCCTATGAATCCTCCACCTGACAAATCATGTCCTCTTAAAAGTAACAAGACAGATAAAATGACCAGAAGTGGACAAACAAGCTTAAAGCTACCTCGAATTAGTGCTTCATTCACGCTCACCTCTTTTAGAAAAAATAGCTAATACACCAACAATAGCGATAGCAACAACAAGAACTTCACCAAAAGTATCCATTGCCCGATAGTCCACGAGAATCACATTGACAACATTTTCTCCTTTTGCCAAAAGTTTTGAGTTTTCAAAAAAATAGCGACTAGCACTCATATCAAAATCCAATTTCTTTGTTAGAGAAAAAATCATAATTGAGAAGCCATAAAGAAAAGCAATGATAAAGTTTATAGGCTTAATATTGATTCTTAGATCACGTCCATCTATTGGAACGGCCTTTATAAGGAAGAAAACAAAAAATAAAGAAAGTGTCTCAACCATAAGTTGAGTCATGCTAACATCTGCAGCACTATGATAACCAAAGAAGAGCACTAGGAAGAAACCAGAAAGTACAAAATATAGAATAGCCTTAAGATTTGACTTACTTATATATGCAAATACTAATCCAGTTAGAATTCCTGACAAACTTAAGAATTTTGAAAGAGTAAATTCTATTTTTGGAAAGACAAAATTTGTTATACCAAATTGAGAAAGAATAGTAAGTAAGGTTAAAAAGCTTAATGTTATGCGTATATAGTGTGCAAAACTTCCATTTTGCATCAACAAATTCATTTTTTTAAAATAATCCAAAATCAAATAAAGTATTTTTTCTAAGTGAGGCCACAGACTAAACTCTGAATACTTCTTTGAAAATTCATCAAGCTTAATAAAGTATTTATCGAGAAAGAAACTTCCTCCAACACTACCTAAAATAGTCAAAACACTCAGAAAAAGAACAAGATTATATGGATATTGAATACCGTGCCATAACTTAATATGAACACTTTGCTCTCTTAAACCAATTTCTCCTAATGCTTTTTCAGCAATAAGGCCGACACCAGTTAGATTAGGTACTAGTGCAATAACGAGGGCCAAGACTGAATAAATGAAGGGAGATATAAGGAGTCCCTTATAATTTATCACATAACTCTTTCTTGTAGGCCACGATACCCGAAGAAGATTCACCGCTTGTATTCCCATAAATAGATTACCGATAAAAAAAGTAGGAATGATAATCCAAGGTAAGTATGTCTTGATACTTGTTAAATAGATATACTCCTTTGCATAAAAGCCAATACTTAAGGGAAATCCAATCATACTCATGGTACTAAGAAGTGCAATAATGAAAGATAATATTCCAACTCGATCACCATTTAAGAGCTCTTTTCGTTCCATCGTTTTTAAGGCCTTTGCAAAATAGCCAACATATTGAAAGAGACTTGCTTTATAAAACGCGTGAGCAATAACTAATAAGACGAAACTTATAATTGAATATTCGTTAGCAATTCCTAAAAGGATGGCCAACATACCAAGAATACAAATAGTAGAATATGCTAGCATTGTCTTAAAATTACTTTGAAGTAAGCACTGAAAACCACCAAGAAGAACTGTAATGGCACCAACACTAATAAAGAGCATCTGCCAAAGTGAGTCTTGTGCGTATAATGGAAATACCTTTAATCCTAAGATCAGGCCCGCCTTTACCATTGTTGCAGAATGAAGAAAGCTGCTCACTGGAGTAGGCCCCGCCATGGCCAAAGGAAGCCAAAAAGAGAATGGAAAAAGAGCTGATTTAGAACAAATACCTATAAAGAGTGCGATTAAAGAGACTCTGAAATAAATATGATTTTCAAAGTTCTTCAATTCCATCAACTTAGTTAAATTAAATGAGTCATAAAATGACAGGCCAAAATCAGCACCTATTTGAGAAATAAGTAATATTCCAAAAAGAAGAAAAAGCCCTCCTCCAACGGTTGTATAGAGTGCCCATTTTGCTTTTTCTCTAACTTGCGAATCTTCATTTTTTAGGCCGATAAGAAAAAAGGATGTAACACTAGTCATCTCCCAAAACAGATAGAGAAATAAGAGATTTGAAGAGTATATTATCCCAAACATCGATATTGAAAAAAGAATTAGAGAAAGATAGTAGATTAGCTTATCTTTAGAACTAAAGCTCTTCATATAGATGAGACTATAAATAAAGACACCTATACCTATGATGGCGACAAGAGCACCAAATAGATTATTCACACTTGAAAACGAAAATATACCTTCCACTAGTATCTTCAAAACAATCCTTCGTATAAATTACGAGTTTAATTTTCAGTGAGTGTGTGTTTGAAATATGAGGTCATACAAAATCTAGTATGACCTCAAAAAATGAATCTTTCTTTTTCTAAGCACTTTTCTTAGCCGATAATTGACTTTTCTTTTTCATGGCAACCAAGTGATCAGTTGTAACCTTTGCGCTACGATTCTTTGAATCACTCAATTTACTTGCATTAGTATAATATTCTCTTTTTGAAGATTTTATTTTGATAAACTTCTCAATCGTAATATACACTCCAATCAATGCGAGGCATGAAATTAGGAAAATGATTTCATTGACATTCATGCAATGCTCCTTCGTTAACACTTCCTATAACTATACCGGATTTTTAGACATCAATAATATATATATTGACAATAGATTGTATTAATTTATTCAAAACTAAATCTTAACTTTTTTTACTAATGTGTGATTTTGAGGAGCTAAAAAAATGATCAATTATTACCTTCATACACCATCATTGTTGAATCCCCTTCATCAATGATCTGTGATTGTGCGAGACTACGTAATTGCCTTATTTGATTTGGATTTGGTAAATCATAATTTTCACCGAGAACTTCATTCTTATAATAATATTCACTAAGAACTGCTCGTCCACCAAACTCTTCCATTAAAATATCCTTGTCTTGATACGACAATTGGTAGAAGTCTTCAGGCTCTATATTCTTCAAAATAATATATGCCCTCTCTGCATTTGAAAGCTTATCCAAAGTATCAACCTCGACTCCAGAACTTTCTTTTAGACTTAAAATAGTTTTACTAAGATCATTAGCAATTGCACTTGAAAGATCATCTGACTCATAAATTTCTATCTCGATCTTTTCGATCCTTTCTTCAATATTAACAATTTCTACTTCTTCGAAAGAATTATGATCATCACTCAAGATTATTTCATTTGAAAATGCCTCTTCATTAGCTCTTTCAACAACTGATACATTTGCCGTTTCAACATCAGTGTCGATAAGCATAACTCCTGAAAATGTGATTATAAAAAAGATGGCAACTTTTTTCATCATTACCTACAAGTTATATCCATAGTTCTATAAAACGAGTTACTAAGTGGAGCTTTAGCATGCCATGGGTGTACAATAGTAGCTTTCATTCTAAGATACATAGAATTAGCAGAGACATAATACCCATTTCCATTATGGCCTCTTAGGGCAGATAAGCTTTGTAACTTTGTTGCTCCAATGAGATCACAATTATTTCCACCAACGATTTGAACAACAGCACTTGTGGCCTGATTACTTTCAGCTTGGTAGTTAATTTTAAACTGTTTATCTTGAGAAGGAACCGATTCAAAATCAACTTGATAAATATCATTTGTCCCTACAATAGTATTAAATTTATTACTCCAATTACTAGAAGCAATTGAAGTTAGAACCTTAGCTTGTGCTCCTCTTTTTAAAGTAAAGTAGATCTTATTATTATCTTCTACGCCGTTTCTCCCCTTAACAGAACGGAAAGTAAAAAGACCAAGATTATAGTTACAAACGTAAGCATTCCAATTCGTTCTAGCGCTACAGCCATTATTATTAAAACTATTATAAGGAACAACGACTGAACCACTAACGCCAGTAAGGGAACCATCAAGGTCTCTAACCGACATTGAATAAGGTGAATCAATCCAGTTTTGATTATTCGTTTCATAGTAAAATCTTTTCCAAGGTGTTGTGGCAAATTTCAGACCGCGTACCTTATTTTCAAATCGATTCGCTCCTCCAATATTAGTGATTGGAATTGGAGTAATATTTTTACCATTGTAACTTTGTTGTGTATTTGGGTAATCAAAGAAAGTTACATTATCTAATTCAAAAGGCCCATCATAGACAACGATTCCGGAAACAAAAGAATTACCAGGTAGAGCACTTGCGAGAATCCCTTTATCTTTATTAGAGTTATTTGCTGATTGCCCAACAATTGCCGAATTAGTAAAACGCTGAGAGTAAGCAGTAAAGATTGCCCAACGATTATCTGCTAGTACAGCATTATCAAATTGAGCGGCCCTTCCTCTAAAATAGATTCCACTCTCTGTATTCTTGAAAGCAACCAGGTTTTTAAACACAGGATAAGTAGATGGCCCATAATGAGCACTTACAAGCTCTCTATCTTCGGGATTATTTGGATTATTTCTTAAGGCCCCATCAGGTGCCCCATCCCATGTGTGACCAACCTTACTTGAGTGGGCCGTATTATTGTCATATCTTAGAGTATTATTCGTTATCGGAGTCGAACATAATCCGTCAGGAGAACAAATTCTATTTTTTTCAAAAGCCATCCAGAATCCAGTACCTTCAGATCCGGCCGCTACGTTGTATGCTACAGTATTATCTGGGTTAGAAATCCAAAATGTTGATGGACTAGGAAATCTTGCTGCAACACCTCTTACATCTGAAATTAATAAAGCACGAGATTCTGGAACTTTCTTTGAAACCAGACCGATATTATGACTAAGCGTATTCTTTACTTCATTACCATCTTCTAAAAAGTAACCATGTCCGAAGTGATTATAACAAACATTACCAATAACGCTTACGTAGTTAGTTGCGTGAACGGTGATACATCTTTGATAACTATCTGTTACAGACGAGTTTTTAATGTATTGTCCACTTGCATTTCCAACCATATGCCAATGGAATGGATATCTTGCCATCTCCCCCATTCTTCCTAATTTTGAAAATTGGACAGAGTCAACATATGCCTTAGCATTTCCCATCACCATAACATGACCACCAAGATATGATGACTCATGTCCGCCACCATATGAAGTAATCAAAATATTACGAGTTAGGTTTGCAACAGTTGCTCTATTATCAAGCGTCCAACTTTTCCCACTATGACTAAGAGTACGATTAACACCCCAGTGTTTGTGATAGAGAGCTCGATTAAGTACGACGACATTATTATTTACTGAAACAACTTTTACTCTTTCAGCTTCATTCATATCAAATGAAGTCGAAGAAATAATAATCTCATCATTTTTCTTCCAGTTAACATTTGTTGAAAGTGTAATTGATGTATCACCAGGATTAGCGTGACTTGCTAACTTGATGATTCCACTATTCTTATAAGCTCCATGCAGGTGTAATTGTCCTTGACCATGAACAGCAAAGGCCCTCTTTCCCATTGAGTGGTTTCCACTATTTAACTCTAGTCCATCAGCAAGCTCAATTCTTAAATTTCCTTGAAATCTTTTAGAACTTGTTCCACATATAAACTTACCATTCACTAAAATACCTTTGGCTATAATTTGATAGCTTGATGTATTATCTGGGCACCTGAACTCTCCATCAACTTGCAATAAACCGACGTTAATATCACGATCAAGAGTAGCAGTAATCCCATTTGGTATCGTTAAATTTTGTCCACTCGTTGTATAGAAGTCACTAATCTTTCTATCAGTAACATAGGTTGGAATTCGAAAGTAACCACTTTTTCCAATCTGAAGATTCGCTCCACCAGTTAGAGAGATACCGAATCCAAAAACAAGCTTTCCAGCATTTGCTTTCCATTGATCGTCAGAAAATACGTGAGCAAAACGATGTTTATTAAATGTATTTTGGCAAACATTTGAAACAGCGGCTTCACTTGGATTACTTGCTTTAAAGTTTGAAAGTATTTTCTTGCTGCTTAATGAATCACCGGCGTAAATATGAACATTAATGGATTGATTTACTGTCTGATCACAGGCCCAACCACTTACCACCAATTTATTATTTACAAGCTTTACAGCATCAATATGACCTTTAATCTCAGCATATACATTATTTAAACTTAGTATTCCAAAACTAATAACCACAAACGTTCTAAATAAATCTCTCATTTAATTCCCTTATAATAAAACCAGTTAGAATAGATCCTTTGGTATTTTAATCGTGGAACAAAAGTGATTTTAACTTTTCTAAAGAACATTTAATTAAAGACAGTAATTTCAGCAGTTTAGATATTGCAATAGAGCAAATAATCAAGAAAGTAATATGCACAAAAATGTGCAAACAAAAGTAGGTTCATGTTTTAATAGGTAATACTTCAGTATATTTAACCATTCAAATTGTGAGGCTTTTTTTAAACTAATACTAAATTAGGAATGTTGTGAGATGAGAGTTTTTGTGGCAATTGATTTACCTAAAGATATCAAAGAGCATATAGATCAAATAAGCTTTGCACATCAATATTTCAATCGCTACCCTGCTGCCAACTTACATCTAACTTTAAAATATATTGGTGAAGTCTCTGATGCATTATTAGCTCAAATTAACAAATTAATGGTAACGATTAAGTTTTCACCTTTTCCCCTTACGTTTCAATCTTTAGGGTATTTTCATCCGCACCGTAGAGGAACACCGTTATGGATTGGAGTCGAACATAATCCACAGCTCGAAAAGCTACAAACTCAGATTGAACAAAAGCTACAAACATTAGATTTAAAATTGGATAATATGAAGTACACTCCTCATCTCACCATAGGCAGAATGGATAAAGGTATTGGTGA
The DNA here is from genome assembly GCF_047085455.1 of Halobacteriovorax sp. RT-1-1. NCBI lineage: Bacteria > Pseudomonadati > Bdellovibrionota > Bacteriovoracia > Bacteriovoracales > Halobacteriovoraceae > Halobacteriovorax > Halobacteriovorax sp. RT-1-1. Next base: position 547,904 of record NZ_JBKIXZ010000002.1, on the reverse strand, counting down.
AGAAGAGATAAGAAGCTTCCTTAAGACGGTAGAAATACATGACTTCAACATTCTAGTTAATGAGTTTACTTTATTTCATAGTCATTCAACCAAAAATGGTGTTGAATACATTCCTCTAGCAACTTTTTGAGGAATTGGAGTATATATGCCTATTGAGAAGTACTTTAAATACTATCCAGAACATATCAAACAACAAATTGAAGACCTCATTGCTAGTGGAAATCTCAAATCTTACCTGCAAAAAAAATATCCAAACAAGCATGAAATAAATTCTGATAAATTACTTTATAAATATGCAAATGAGCTTAAAGATAAGTATATGCGTAATGTTCCTCAGCTTAGTAAGGTTATTTACGAAAAACAGAAAGATCTTGTAAATGATGCACTTGGTACACATACCTACATTAGTCGAAACCACGGAGGAAAGTTAAAAAAGAAGCATGAAATGAGAATCTCACGAGTTCTTAAAGACGCACCAAAAGAGATGCTCGAAATGCTTGTGGTACACGAACTTGCCCATTTTAAAGAAAAAGATCATAACAAAGCATTCTATAAACTTTGTGAATATATGCAACCAAACTATCACCAAGTTGAGTTCGATTTAAGACTCTATCTTGTGCTACTTGATCAGGGAGAAGTTCTTTTTTAAAGGACTATCCAAAAGAAATAAAATCAAGACAAATACAAAAGCGATGAAAATCACCCTAATCCAATCCATGAGATGAAGTGGAGATAAGTGCAACGCATTTGCCATTAAGTTATATTGTGTGAGAACGAGAGATAATAAGATTGTGCACAGTATGATCAAATTAGCGACAGTTGTTCGACACTTTGTTAATGCTATAACTATGCCAGCACTCCAAAGAGAAAGCAGTGCCATCGCTTTAGCACGCCCGTGAGCGACATCTTGACTCTCAGAGACCGCACTAATATAAGAGATAATGAGTATTGCAGTCAAACTCAATCCCAATGTTAAAATAGTCATTAACTCTTTTTTATTAAAAAATGATCTTCGATGTGAAAGATCCTTTTGCGTATCTAAATTAATATTTTGTTGAAAAGCAAAAAGAGCAGTAGGATGAATAACTAATTCAAGCCATACTACATGAATTGGCAAATAAAGAAGTTTATAGCCAAGTAGCGGTATTAAGGCAGCTGATAGAACAAATGGTATATGAATAAGTAGTAAGTATTTAAAACTCATTCTGAGATTTTCAAATAATTGCTTGCCCTCACGAATTGCATTTACAATTGTGCTAAAATTATCGTCACTCAAAATGATTGAAGATACCTCTCTGGCACTTCTCGTCCCACGAAGCCCCATTGCAACACCAATATCAGCGGCCTTAAGTGCTGGAACATCATTTACTCCATCACCAGTGACGACAACGAGCTCCCCGGCCTTCTTTAGACTCTCAACAATCTTAAATTTCTGTACAGGATTACATCTTGCAACAACATCAACACCTTTAAAGAACCCTGGATTATCTTGTAACCACTCTTCTTCAAGTTTATGAGGCTCACTCTCGGCAGAAATAATGACAGCTGATTCTTGTATTAGGCCAATATCTTTCGCTATTGCGCGGGCGGTATCGGGATGATCTCCCGTAATCATTAAAACTTTAATTTCATTTTTCATGCAATACTTTAAGGCTTCTTTTACTTCGGGACGGGCTGGATCTTCAAATGCCAAAAGCCCATAAAAGTGAAATCCTTCTTCAGGCTCTAAACAAGACTCCACAAGCTCGTCATTAACCACAAGAGCTGCAACGGCCAAGACCTTGTGACCACCTTTGGCCAATGTCTCAATTTCTTTTCCCCACATCTTCTTTTCTTCGTCATTAAGAGATGATTTAGATAAAACAATTTCAGGGGCACCCTTGATGACACACCTTAAGGTATTTTCATATTCAATAAATGCCGTCTCTCTCTTTCTATCCTCTGTAAAAGGAATTACCGACAAACGATTAAGTATTGTCGTATTTCTATTCTTCGCTTCATTAATAATTGCAATATCAACAGGATCGGCCCCCTGCCTATTAGATGCCGCAAGTGCCATTGTAAGAAGATGAGACTCTGAAGTATCAGATGTATTCACAAAGTGGGTCAACTCTAAATTACCAACCGTTATCGTGCCTGTTTTATCCGTACAAATTTGAGTGACTCGACCAATATTTTCGACCGATACCGCTCTTCGAACAAGTGCATTGTGTTTCGCTAAACGATAGACACCGACTCCTAAGAAAAAGGAGAAGACTACTGGAAACTCTTCAGGGATAGCAGCAACCGCCAATACTGCTGCACTTAAGAGAGCATCAAGCCAACCATGACCTTGGTAGAGCCTAACCGCTGCAATGATAAAACAGAGCATGACAGCAGCATATATTAGAAATCGTGTGAGCTCTAATATCGCAGACTGTAAAGGAGTTCTTTCGTGAGCGATCTGAGCGACAGACTGAACGATCTCTCCATATGAAGTATTCCTACCAGTCGATAGTATTCTAAGATTTCCCTTTCCAGCTAAAACTCGTGTTCCAGCAAAGCCTAATATATTTGTTTCAACTAAAGTATCAGCTGTATTTTTAAATGGATCAAAATGTATGGGATTTTTCTTTATCGGGAAGGCTTCCCCTGTTAGTACAGATTCATCTACTTGAAGTGAATCTGTCTCCTCCCAAAAACCATCTGCAGGCAAGTAGGCTCCTTCAGAGGAGAGAACCACAAGATCGCCAGGTACAATTTCATATGAATCAACTTCTACTTTTTTACCATTACGAATTAATATAACTTTTGACGATAATTGACTCCGTAGAGCTGCCGTTGAGACTTGTGTACGCAAATGTAAAAAGGCATCCATAAAGATTAACGGTAGTGTTGCAAGCATTAGAATGAGAGACTCAGTATAATCACCAACAAGATAAAATACGGCAGATATCCCAACGAGAAACCATACCATAGGGTCCTTGAGCGTATCAATAATGATATCAATCCATGGATTTCCTATGCGTTCGACAATCTCATTTGGTCCAAACTTTAAACGTTGCTTGTTAACTTCTTTTTCATCTAATCCATTAGGTGTTCCAGTAAGACCGACTAAACTACTAAATGAGACTTTCTTTTGCATACTGACGTTCACCAATCATTAAAGTTGATCATATTCTAGCAAGAGTAGCATGCGTAAAAATACTTAAGAGGACTAAAGTTTATCTGTTCAATTTGCACAGAAGGCTTTTAACGAAGGGTCCTGAGTTTCTCTAAGACAACAAGAAATAGAACGCGCAATATCAAAAGAGTTCTTTTTCAAATATTCCTGAGCTTTGCTAATAGCATTTCTGTAAACATTATTTAAACTATTAGACTTTATCTCATATTTATTCTTACATAGATTCTTTGTACCATTTTGAACACTAAAACAGGCCTTCTCAATTTCCCCATTTGGATCAAATTCTAAATTACTAAGAACGGGTATCGTAACTCCCATACGTCCGTATTTTCTTTCATAAAACTGGACTTTATCAATCTTATTATCTTCACTAGTTACGAGAATATTTCTTTTATCGAGGCCATTAAGTTTTACCTTTCCATCCCTAAGGCATGATTTCCTATTAACACGATTTGATTGAAGATCATTATATATGCCATCAACAACACTGCACATATGCTGGCCATGCTGCAAGGCCATTTCTTGTCTCAGCCAAGGCTCATCTAAAAATTTGATTACATTAGGACCTAAGCCAATTAATGGCCCACAATTAGGATCCTGTACCCAGTCGTGATAACCGATTTCCTGACATCCAGTCTTTATCGAAGTTAACATTAAATCAACACCTGTAACTCCTTTAATAAATTTCGTGTTAGATAAAAGTCCAGCAATTCGACTTCCTAAAGATTTCGCATGACTCTTAATTTGTGAAGCTAGTGCGGCCCTACTAATTGCAAACACCCCAGCTTTCTTTTCATTGACAAGCTCACCATACTTTAGCTTAACATCTAACCTAGACTTAAGTTTTGCCTTTTCGAGAACACTCAATTTCTTATAATGAAGGTCCTTATTGATATCTTGATAATTATCTTCCAGATACTTCGCTAAATTTCTATCCATCTTATCTTTAAGAAAAAAGTCACTTTGACTTGCCAGAGTTGTCTTCCTTCCAAATTCCTCAGTTGCAACAGGACTCATACCTCTATCAACAAAGTCTGCGATTTTTTCAATACGTAGTATTTTTTCACGTGTCGAATCATTAAGATTAAACTGATCAAAGACTTCTTTAACAAATTTTTCATCCTGATTATTTAAAGCATCAACAATTTTACGATCTAGTTTTTTTCCATATCCTTCATTATAGAGCACTTCATAAAAAGGACGTCCGTTATAGCGACTAGTGGTTCTTACTTTGGCATTATCATGTACGGACAAAACACTCTTTAAAATATTTTCATCCAAGCCTTTAAATTCGTCAGGAAATTCCTTAAGTAGTCTCATTCCCATCTCGACAACACGCTTCTTATGAGCTTGCATATGTTGATAAAAATCAAGTGCATCATTTACATACTTTCTAGGAGCAAGTTTTTCTGAGATGACTTGCATCGAAGATTTTTGAAGAGCAAGAAAAGTAGATGTAACAACAGGATAGCCAGTAACAGGTAGAGAGCAAACAAGAGCTGAATCCTCTTTAATAGCGGCATCAATTAAATGAGAATGCTCAATATCTCTTAACTGCACAAGTTCAAGACAATCATTTAACGATGAAGAGTTTGCGCAAATAACACTTGTTCTTAAGTAACTTATTTTATCTTTGACCACTTCAGAATTGGCCAAACAACTGCCGGTCTCAGCAAATGATCTACTAGAGAAAGTAAGTAGAAATATGATAAGAATATACTTATAGATTCAATGCTCCTTAACGAGTGGTCATAGAAATATATTCGGTATTAAACGATAAAAGTTGAACAAAATCATCAACTTGAGTTTCTGAAAAGCTTACAATTATAGATTACTAGAATTAGGGAGAATTAGCCTTGAAAGTTAGCACTAAAGCTTACACTATCATTAGTTAAATGATACTCACTTGTGCATAATCAAGGCCTTTATTATCAAGAGAATTTTTTCGTTAACATTTTGAAAGGTTCTTTAAAGGGAACGTACGAATACTTCTCTTCTAATACCTCTGCGGCCTTTCTAAGAACAGATCTCTTTAGCCCTCTTTGAATTATATAAGAAGCAAGATCATTACAAAGAATAAAAATTGCAGAAATTAAAGTTATTTTCTTTCCACGAAGACCAACAGGAAAACCACTTCCATCAGGCTGTTCATGATGCTGATGAAGAATAAAATCAACCTCTGGGTATTTAGTAAATAAACTTGCTAACTCACCTTCTCTCACAGGGTGAATCTTAAACTCTTCCTGTTCATCTTCAGAAAACATTCTTAGATTTGGATCTTTAACTGAATTTATCTTACACAAGTCATCATTTTCTAATGTTGAATCACACAAGAGTGCACTGAGTATAATTTTAGATCTTGTCCCACTTGCCTTATAATTGATGGATTCTAGGATACTACATCCAAATAGTGATGTAAGAATGCTCTTTTCAGCAACGTCTCCCGCGCTGAATGGAAACTTTCCTAGCAGGGCCAATAAATCCGGCTCCTTTTCAATTACGTACTCACATTTTTCAATCACCTTATCAACTAGAGATAAAACTGCATCCCCAGTACCAATCCATCTTAAGTACGAATGGATGATACCAACTGATCGAATAAGGTTCTCAAGCAATACTTTTGTATCCTTATACTTATCAAGCGTAATATACATCTCTGTAATAGCATCTTCTAGAACTTGTAGCTGATCACTTTTATAGAGATATACAAACTTAACTTTTCTTTTAACAAAACTTTGAATTAAAGCTTCAGTGATAAGAGTATTTTTCTTAATCACTTTCATAAATTTATTTGAAGAAAATTTAATATATGCATCCGCTGGTATTGATTTAAATAAATATAAACTTCGAAGCTTTAATGGAGCAAATTCAGATTCATCGATTTCAATCAAGGCCGCACTTTCTTCAATTCTTTTATATTTTAATATGATATCCATAAACACATTTTCTAGTGCGTCTTCATTAAAAGGATATTCAAGGTGATGGGCCACGGCCATCATCTCTTCATCGAGTTGGGATTCTACATTTCCAGCATATAGCGATGAGTTTCCAAAGAATACAAAATCAATACTATCGACAAGTTCACTATATGCAGTCATTAGATCAAGCGCTTCTATATCCTTATTTTCAACATCAATTAAAGCAATATGAAATGGACCTTTACTCAATACTTGATCGATAGCCTCATCTTTAGAGTTCACCTTTACTATCTCGATTTCTTTAGGAAGGTTACTTCTTAGATAATTGTCTTTATTGATATCTTCATCAGTAATATATAATGCTCTTATCATTTCTGATCTCCTAACAACTTTAGCTTAATTAAATTAAATAATAGTATATAATACATATGAATTATTACGATGGGAATTATATGCGATCTAGAGTTTTGATTATTTCTGATGAAAATATCTTAAGTTCCGTTTATGCTGCGAACTTAAGTGCATACGTCGGTTTAAAAGTAATCGTTGCAAAAACAAAAAGTGAAATTCAAAACTACTTAGGTCGTAGAGATTACGTAAATCTAATTGTTTGTGCAAACTTTCTTGAAGATTTCCCAAATATTTCTGATGAAATATTAAACCTCATTTCTTCTGTGAAATTGAAGTCTAATATTATTATGTTTAATAATTTAACTGAACAAAATTCAACAGTCGCAATCCCACCATCTGTTATTTACATTCCTAATCGATATGATATTAAATCAATCGTTAGATCATCAGCAAAGCTAATGAATGTTACGGCAAAAGATATGGTTGCATTAGATGTTGGAGATTTTTACCCACTTCCACTAGATCTACTTAAATTAACTGATCAAGCCTTCTGTGATATTTATCTTCGAAAAGAACAAAAAGATGAAGATGAATTTGAATTAGTATATTCAAAGGATGATAAGATTAATGAAAAAGACATAAGTGCAGAAGATGATCAAGTCTATGTGAGATCAGAAAAAAGACTTCAGTGTATCAACTTTTTAACGATGCAATTAATCATGCACTTAAAAACAACAGCTACGCCAGAAGAAAAGCTTAAGGCCGTTGAAGTCTCATTAGAATCTCTTGCTTCTGTACTCTTAAGCGATGAAGCAAACCTCGAAGAGGTATCAAAAGTAAGCCAAACTTGTATAAAAATCATCAAGGAAGTTATTGAAGAATCGAGTGAACTTGAAAAATTATTAGCATATCTTCTTGCAAATAAATCATCATATCTTTATACCCACTCTATTCTTGCAACATATGTAAGTCAGTTTATCTTAAAACAAGTTTCGTGGGGTAACTCTGCTCAAGAAGAGAAGATGGCCTGCGCTTTCTTCTTTCATGATATTTACCTAGCACCAGTCTACAAAGAACATCCTGATGCATTTGAAGTTGAAGATCTTGCATATAAACTTGATGTTAGTGAACAGAACTTAAATTATATTTTAATGCATGCCAAGCTAGCAGCAGAGCAAGTCTCAAAGCTTAAGAAGCTTCCTAATGGTGTTGATCAGATTATCCTGCAACACCACGGTACACGAAATGGGGAAGGCTTTGCCATGGATCCAGGAGATGATATCTCCCCTCTTTCAAAAGTTATGATGATCTCAGAGTCATTTGTGAACTTCTTCTTTGAAACAAAGGATAAGGGACAAAACTTTTCAAATGAACAATTAATTACTTTTCTAAACCAACAATATACTAATAAAAGTTATCGTAAGCTTATTGCTATCTTAAAAGACCTAAAATAAATAAAATATACCAGAGGATCCATGAAAAGATCCTCCGGTATTTATATTTATGATTCAACTTCTTCTAAAATTTTTCTTCGAGGTCTTGCTATTAGTGAATAAAAGCAAGGAACAACAACTAGAGTAAAAATAGTTGAAAGAAAAACCCCACCAATAATAACTAGGGCCATAGGTCTTCTTGTTTCAGAGCCCGCTCCCACAATGACTGCCGCTGGAACAGCAGATGCAAGAGTTGTGAAAGTAGTCATAATGATAGGTCTAAAGCGTGTTTCACATGCCTCTAAGATGGCATTCTTTAACTCTTTGCCTTCATCTCTTAGTTGATTTGAAAATTCAACAATAAGAATAGAAGTTTTCTTAACAATCCCCATTGTGAGTAAGATACCAATCATCGAGTAGATATTTAGAGTACTTCCAGACAACCATAGTGCGATGAATGAGCCAGCTAATCCAAAAGGTATCGCCAGAAAGACAGTTAGTGGATCTGAAAAAGAATTAAACTGACTGGCCAGAACCATATAGGCAATAACAAGTCCTAAAACCATGATCATTAAAACACTAAAGAGTGATTCATTTAGATCCTTTGAAAACTTTAAGTAATAACCCTTTGGCAATACTTTCTCACCAAGTTCTTTGATATAATCAATTGCCCTACTTTGAGCAACACCAGTTTTTAAATTGGCATCAACTCGAATCCCTCTGGCCCTATTTTCACGATAAATAGACTGTGGTCCAAATGCATCTTCGATCTTTACAACATCATTTAGAGTTACAAATTCTCCGCGATTATTTTGAAGTAGTAGTGACGAGATATTTTCGCGTGTACGATCTTCCTCTGCTAATTGAACAAATACATCGTAACGTCTACCACGCTCCGTATACTTTGTTGCGGCCGAACCAGCAACTCCGACATTAAGAGCAGTTGCAATAGTATTAACTTCAACACCACGTTGTTGTGCTTTAATTCGATCAGGAATAATGTGAACTTCAGGAAGCTGTCCGATGTCATCGGAGCGAATTCCAACCATTAGATCAGATTCTTTCATCCCCTTTTCAAGTTGTTCATATAATTGTGCTTGAATTGCGGCATCTGGCCCCGTAATTGTAAACTCAATTGGACTTCCTCTTCGGCCACCAATGGCAGATCCCATACGATCTCTAATGATAATCTTTAGACCTTTTATAACAGATAATTCTTTTCTCAACTGAGCTGCAACTTCAAATTGAGTGAGCTTTCTCTGATCGCGGTCTTTAAGAATTAAAACACCAAAACCACGGTTTCCAGAAGTAGCACCTCGTCCACCACCAACTGCAACAATCATTCTTTGAATATTTTCATTTTTAGAAACGATTTCTTCGTACTCTTTAACTTTCTCATTTGTGTAATCTAAGCTTTTTCCATCTGGAGCGATGAAAATTACAAACATGAAGCTACGATCAGACTCAGGTGCAAATTCTTTATCGATATGATTAAGAGATAAGAAAGCGACAAGAATCAGTGCTGTTGATACAAGAAGAACTTTAATTCTATGACCTAGTGCGAACTTAAGAATTCCCATGTAAACTTTATTTCCAAACTCTACGGCCTTATCAACCCAAACGTGAACAAAGATTCCTTTTGAAGCAACATTTAAGAATTGTGAACATCTCATTGGTGCTAGAGTCAGGGCCTCTAGAGAAGATAGAGATACAGCAATACAGATTGTTAAAGCAAACTCTTTAAAGAACCTTCCTTCAATTCCAGGCATTAGTGTAATAGGTGCAAAGATTGCAACAAGAACAGCGGTCGTGGCAAGAACAGCAAATGCAATCTCACGACTTCCTTTAAAAGCTGCCTGTACCTTATCATGTCCCTTCTTGGCGTAGCGAACAATATTTTCCAACATAACAATAGCATCATCAACGACAATACCGATTGCTAGGGTTAGTCCAAGAAGTGAGAATGTATTTAATGAGAATCCCATTAAGTACATAAAAGAAAACGTTCCAATAATGGCAGTAGGAATGGCCAGAAGAATATTTATCGTTGCCGACATTGAGTTCAAAAACAGCCAACACACTAAAGAAGTTAAGATGACTGATAGCACTAGGTTTTGAAGAAGTTCATCAATTGATAACCTAATAAAAGAAGTTCTATCGAAGTTTACAGAAAGATTTGTCCCTTCAGGCAAGTTCTTAGAAATCTCCTCAACTCTCGCCTTAACTCTATCCGCAACATCAACTGCGTTAACACCTCTTTGCTTGTAAATTGGCATCGATAGTGATGGTTTTTGGTTAACACGTGAGATACGCGTACGATTCTCAACACCAGCGTAAATATTTGCAACTTCAGAAAGTCTTATCGGTACGTAATTAGCTTGGCCACCACGTCGATTAATAATCATATTCTTGAAGTCTTCAACTGTTCGTCCTTCACCTAAGACTCTTAAACTCTTCTCATTTGAAACCGTTTCAAACTTACCAGCAGGTAGCTCAACACTTTCTCGTTGGAGTGTAAGAACAATATCAGAGAGAGTTAATTGATACGCTTCTAGCTTATCAGCGATAACATCAATTCTCATCATAGGCTCTCTCGCACCAAAAGCACGAACTTCAGAGACCCCCTCGATTGTAGTCAGCTGATCAATAACACCATCTTTAAACAAAATATTAAGTTCTCTTTCAGACAAAGTATCTGAAACAAGAGCTAAATAGAGAATTGGATCATCAGCTGCGTTGGACTTTGTCACTGTTGGAGTTTCGACATCGTCAGGAAGCTGTCTTTGAGCACGTCCTAGAAGAGTTTGAACTTCCTGAAGTGCGAAATCAATATCTTTATCAAGTGTAAACTCTAAATCAATTCGCCCTTGCCCACGTCCAGCAGTAGATGTCATATCTTTAATCCCTTGCATTGAAACAAGAATAGATTCGGCCGGCTCTAATACGTCTTTTTCCACAACTTCTGGAGTTGCCCCTTCATATTGGTAGGCGATTGAAATTGATGGGTAATCAACATCTGGGTTTTCATTAATTCCTAATTCTCTAAATCCTAAGATTCCAAAGAGAATGAGAGAGAACATTAACATCCATGCAAATACAGGATTTCTTATCGATAATGATGATAAACTCATATATAACCTTCTTAATTTTTAGGGATATTACCTAAGTAAGCATTCGCTTGATAATATAAAGACTTAACTTCAAGAGACGATCTAATCGCTAACTTCTCAAGATCAATGACATCATCTAGTGACCTAATAACTTCAATCTGTGTAACAAGGCCTTTATTAAGATCTTTCAACTGCTCTTGATACGAAGCACGACTTCGAAACAATGCTTTTCTAAGTGTTTTTAATTCATTTTTCTTATATTCAAAATTTTGAACAAATGCATTCCAACGATTTTTCGTATTACGTCTACTGAAATCAATTTGGGCCTTGTTGATTTGTGAAGCGATTCTCTTACTTACAACTCGAGACTTTCTTTCACCAAAGTCTAATAAGTTTAAAGAGACATTGAGACTTACACCCCAATCACGCTCTCCAATCTCGTTCTTATCAATATTGTAATTGGCCCTAAGATCAACCTGGGGATAATATGCGGCCTTTTCGATCTTTGCTTCTGCAATAGAAGCTTCATAATCATACTTCAAACTTTTAAGTTCAGGTGTGTTCTCAAGATCGACATTTAATGAAAGCGTTAACTTCAATGGATCAACACTATCTTTCACTTCAGCAATATTATCGAGTCCAGAAAAATTCATAAGATCAGTCATCGAAGTCTTTACCTGTGCCTTACTTTGTACAAGTCCTGCTTCGAGGCGGTGAAGTTGGGACTCTAGAGCAAATAGATCGGCCTTGCGATCTCGTCCAATTTTTGTTCTACCTCTAACAATACTAACCCTCTTTCTTAGGTTCTCTAATAATGCATCGACTCTTTCTTTTTCTTCAATAGCGGAAGACATTTGAAAGAATAGCGACGTGAATTGAGAGTAGTACTCTGCAAGACTTCTATCAGTAAGAGCTTTAGCTTGCTTTGGTACAATTTTATTATAGTCATATAGAGCAAACTCAGCTCCACCTTGAAATAGTTTCTGATTTAAAGAAAGGAAAACTTCTGAATCAACTTCATTATTACGAGTTGTAACATTGCGATACTCTTCACTATAAGTGTTAGTATTTACAATATCAACTGACGGATAAAGTGTTGACTCTACAGTTTCAAGGTCTGAAATAGTCTTCTTCTCTGTAAGATCGAATACTTCAACTTGTTTTGACTTTTTTAAAGATTTTAAATAAAGATCCTCAACTGAAGCGCTGCTTAAGCAAGGAACAAGTGTAAAAAACAATAATCCAATTTTATAAAACTTCAAGAATTAGTCTCCTGTATATTTTTAACAAATTTTTCAATTACCAGTAGTGCATCTGTTACTTTTTTAACCTCAGATGAATCAATATCATCTAGGTTTTCTAAAAAGCGACAGCTAGCAGCACTTCTGACTTTTTCAAATTTCTTTTTGCCTTTTGATGTAATTTTTAGATTCGTGATTCTTCGATCTGTTTTACAAGTCTCACGAGATATGTATTTATCGTTGACCAAAGTATCTACTAATTTTGAAATGGCCGCACAAGATACACACATGACTTCAGCTAGGTCACTTACTGAACATGTGCCATTATCAACTCTTGCAAGGATTCGATATTTTGGAAAGCTAAGCTCTGACTCACTAGCACTTTTAATATACGATCTAATAATGCCCATAGATGATGGGATGACTTCGATAAATTTACGAGATAATGAATCTTTAATAATACGTAACCTTGTTAATATTTAACTTTGTTAAGTATTCTACAAAGATATCTTAAGATTTCAAATATAATTCATTAGAAAGATTTCAGCTTATTTAATCGAATTAACTAAAAAATCCATGCCACCAATAATTGCGGCCACTTGTGCATCCACACAATTTTCAGCACTAACCCTTGGGCTATCTGGATACACCTCTGTTGTCGTACAAAATTTTGCATCAGAAAAAGATGCACAAAGATGAAGCTTCTTCAAAGGATAATTAATCACACCCTCTTGTTCTAGCTTCTCTCCAATAATATTCCCATTTATATCAGCTGGTGCGATATGTGTAACTTTACGAACAGATTCAATAATTGCTTTTTGAAATTCAGGTGTTGGATTCTCACTATCTCCCACCAGATAGAAACCATCTGGAATATCCCAAATATCTTGAGGTATTCCATCTCTTTTTTCGAGGGCCGGCCTAAAGACAGTATTATCAGTATCCGTTGTCTCATGAAGATCGAAATGAGCAAAAATCTCAAGATTTAATTCAGAAATGGCCTTCATGAAAAGGTTGCATTCGGGCGCAGGACCATCATTGAAGAATGAACGATTAGGATCGACGGTCATTGGGTTCCAACGATTAATTGTTTCATAACCCCAAGGACTAATACATGGAGCAACGATAATATTAAAATCGTTTGTGTAGTTTAAAGCTTGTGTTTCTAAAAAAGCGAGAGCTCCATGAACACCACTAGTTTCATAACCATGAACACCACCAGTAATTAGAATCGTTTTATTCTCAGGTAAGAAATTCTTGCTTTTTATTAAGAACAGCGGATACCTATTCTCATCATACGGAAGTGCTCCATACTGAGAGATATCAAAGAGAGCTTCTAGATTCTTAATCTTTGTTACGACTTCTTCTCGATACGATCTTTTTATCTCTTGTTCTTCAAACCAGATATTCTTTTGTTCGTCATTCCACATAAGTGCCTCATACTAAACTTCACAACAAAAAGATTTTGGCACTATTTTTTTATTTCTTCAATATCTTGAATCTCAATTAGAATTTTACCAACTGTCTTTGGTTACACGTATCGAGGATTTGTTGTCTGGGCAACTTCGCTTATTTTCATATGACCAATTCCTTGCATACATATCATTTCTATCGGATTTGAAGAAAACTTCCAAGCGCCGAGGAACAAGACTCCGGCGCAAAACGTATTCCAAAGGTATGAACTCGATCTTTTAAACTCTCAAGGCTTCCAGCTCTTTGCTCATCTAGATGCTTGAGATGAATTCTCATTGATTCCACAAAGACTTCATCGTTATCCAAAGCCTCTTTAATGGCGCTTCCAACAAGTGCCAGTTTATTGCGATTCATCCACCAGTCTTTATATGATGGAGGAAGTCTGAAGCCCTTAGCATCTCCAATTCTTTTCCTGTAATCTTCCACATCTGAATAGCTTTCAAAATTATTAAACCACTCTCCTAACCATGCTGTATTGTTTTTTTGACCTTGATAGTAGAAGTCTTTATGGTCATCCACGAGAATGATTGAATCAAGATCATCACTTACAAGGGAGATATCTTTCTTCCACTTATGAACAAAGCGAGAATCTTCGGGGACATTTTTTCTATTATCGAAAAGGTGGCGCTTTGAAAGAATGCGATAAGAAATATCATGAAAACTTTTATCACTTCCGTCTGAAAGTTTGAGCGATTTTAACAATTCAAGATTTCGATCCTCGCTCCCACCACTAAAAAAAGAAATTGAAACATCTTCTCGTTTTGATAACTCAGTGATGAGTTCCTGGGCGTATGGAATAATCCTATAGTGAATGCCTTGGATGGTAATAGTTCTTTTCGGATTAAATGTTTCACCCTCTTCTATTTCGGCCACGAGCGTGTGGTCCAGATCAAAGACAATATGCTTCTGCTTTAGCTGAGCTGGGCCCCTAAGAACTTTAGAGCATGAAATGAATATTAGGATGAAAATAAGATATCTCACTGATATCTTATCGACCATTTTAGTCAAATACTTAAAAAATTACTGAAACCTCTTCTAGAAGGGCCGCATGCTTATTTCGAAGCTCAATCGGATCATCAAAACTCATAGACGTTGTCTTTTCAAAGAGAATTAAATTCTCTCCATTTGGCAGTAAGCACGTGATATGAGCATAGCATTCATTCTTATGCTCCCCTAGCATTTTCGTCTCTAAACTTAGATTAACTCTAAGCTCTTTAGAAGCTTTTCCTGGATACTTCTTACATAAATCGATAAGGGATTTCTTAAGCTCTGGATTATCCCACTTAAGGGCCTCAATGATTGAAGGCTCAGTTGATTTGACTTGATAGAGCTCACCATCAACAACACACTTAATTCCTTTATCAGTCGATGTTTCAAGGTAGCGATAAGCGAAGTTTTCGAGATTATGAATGAAGAGAGCTGAAACACCATCAGACTCAATTAGCCATTCACGATTCTTAGAATTCATTTCTTCTGTTAGCTTTTCTTTATCAATTTTCGTCATATATACATAATACTTGCTAAATCTAAGCAGTAAAGTAATTCTATAATTATAACTAAATAATAACTGGAGAAAGTTTATGAGTAATGCTAACGAACCATCGTTAAAATCGAAAAGAGCTGGAATTGTCTTCGGCTTCGTCATCTCCTTTGTTCTCGGATCAGCATTTGTCTTTTCAGCACTAAAGGCTGGAATTACACCGGGGATCAGTCCCCTCGTCGTTCTGTTTGGCTGGGTCGCAATGGGTACCTTCTTTAAAGACGATATGAAAGGCTTTCTTGCCATGGCCCAAGTAACAGGCTCAGCAGGAGTTGCCGTAACAGCAGGTGTCGCATTTGTTGCACCAATCGTTCAAATCTTAGCAGCAGAACTTGGAGTAGCTGTTCCACCAGTCGATATTTTATCTCTCATTTTAGCTTCAGCTGCAGGATGTTTCCTAGGTTGGGGATTTGTTGGTCTTGCAACACAGAGATTCTTAACTGATCCAAAACTTCCAGCGCCAGAGGCCGTTGCCTGTGACCGTCTAATTCAGACAGCAGCAGAAAATCCTCAGGCACGACCACCTTTAAAATTTTCACTTATTCCAGGGCTAGCATTTGGATTTGTCATGGCCTTCCTAAGTCAAATTAAAGTTTTAAAGGCAAGTATATATGACCTAAAGTTCACACTAAGTGGCGTTGAAACAAAACTTCCACTTCCAATTAACCCACTATACTTTGGTATTGGAGCACTTCTAACTGTTCCTACTGCAATCCTAATCTTCTTTGGAGGACTTTTAAATGCAGTTGTTAAAGGAATGTCGGCCGCTCAAAATATGCCAGGAACAACTTTTCGTTGGGTTGGTGGAGCAGCTATGGTTGTTGCAGTTGTTTACTCATTAATTGCTTATATTATTGAAGGTAGAAAAACTCGCAATGCTCTAGCTAATAAAGAAGCAGACTTTGATGCTGAACAATTAGAAATTCCAGCAAGCGTAAGAAAGCAACTTCTAGCATCGATTGGGTTTGGTGCATTCTTACTAATTGCGATGATGCTGTATTCAGGAGCAACACTCGTAGGTCTTGTTGCACTTGGAATTGTTGCCCTACTACTCATCTTTTTCCTAAGTGGCCTAGGTGCACTTTTATCACTTCAAGTTGGATCATCTGCTTCACCTGTTAGTGGAACTGTTTTTATGGGAATGCTAGTTCTAAGTTTGGTTGGACTTGCAATTGGTCTTGAAGGTATCCAAGGTGTTTACTTTCTAGTTCCAATTATTGTTGCAGCTTGTGTTGCCATCTGTGCATCTAATGACTCATCTCAAGATTATAAGACAATGCAATTTAATGGCCTTAAGGTTTCAAGCTCTTTCATCGGACAACTTGTTGGTCTTCTTGGTGGTGCAATCTCTGTACCTCTAGCGGTTTACGTTGCTCATGAAACAGGAACACTTGGAAGCGAGGCCCTTCCTGCACCACAGGCGGCCTTCTTTGCAACAGTTCTAAAATCACTATTTATTCAAAGTGATATTCCAATGATGCCAGTACTTGCCGGAGCAGGCCTTGGACTATTAGCTGTGATCATTGAAATCATCGGAAAGCGTAAAGGTATTATTCTAAGCTCACTTGCTTTTGCAGTTGGAATCTATCTTCCTTCATATATCGGTACAGGAATTCTTCTGGGATCGCTTGCAAGACTTTCTGGAACAAAGTCTGTGACAAAGATCACTCACCGAGGAATCTTAACTGCCGCAGGACTTATCACAGGAGACGCTTTATTTGCTCTTCTTTTTGGAATCCTTGCCATTGGTGGAATGGAGATCGCTGGAGTTGAAGGCTTTAATTACCAAACAAGCCTAAGCGTCTTATTCTTTGTTGGGCTTCTGCTTACAACAGCGATTAACTACGCTAAGACATCTTCAATCGAAAAGAACTAAGATAAGATCTAATAATTCCGGGAACTTCTAACGAGGTTCCTGGATTCTTCCTTTTCAAACCTTGTTAAAAGTACAATCTCTGACTCAATATATTGAATTTGGTGTATAAAGTAGAAATATTAAGGAGATTTTATGAAATTAATCAGTCTAGCTGTATTACTACAACTTTCTGCGATGGCCTTTCATCACTCTAATGACGGTGCCCTTTACTGCGGGAAACACGAGTCTCACATTAAGATCTATTACAAAGAAAGTTCTAAGCTTTACTACTATATCGACAATACTGATTTGAGAAATCTAAAAGAATACAAATGTGTCGAGTTCACGCCAGATCTTCCATTCTACGATGAAGTTCAAAGCGCCTATCTTGAGGCACAAAAAGATGTTGAACAATTTAGCTCAGCATCTACTGCTGTTTATCGACTCGAACACGACAAGCGCTACTATTGTGGAAATCCACAATCAGGTGGACTCTACGTTGCTTACACAAAGAGATATTCGGAAGCACTCTATCTTTACGATATCGAGTCTCAAACTTTTGATACTTACCGTTGTATACACTTATAAAAAATTTAGATGCTTACTTCTTATGATTCTACTTCACCACAAGTAAGCATCTTCTTTCCGTAATATGGATTCTTAACAGAAGATCCTTTTTGAATCCAACGGGCCTTTGCCATTGGGCATTTCACGATCTTCAGGTCGCTATTTTCAAGTGATTTTCCATTCTTGATGTAAATTTCAGAAAGAAGCTTAAATGAATCTCTTAAAGCACTGACACTTTTTATATTCTTATCACAGTCACCGTATTTATAATCTTTAGCATAGTGGCCAAGTTCTTTCTTACACATCGTTTTCCAAGACTTTAGGCCCTGGTCGAGATTTCCCTCAACTAATGACTTCTGAAGACTTAGGTAATTTTGATATTCTAGCTCATGGCAAAAAACGTTAAAAGATAATATAAAAGCTATAAATAATTTCATAATTTCTCCTATGGGTAGCATGATATTACACATACCCCCCTAGGGTATATCGTAAAAACTATAAAATCAAATTAATACTTATTATCTCTAGAACTAGTAAGCTTCAATTAAGGCACCTCTCTCAAGTAGCTTTTTATGTCGCTGTTTTAGTTTCTGAATTTCATTTAAAAATTGAAGGCGCTCCTTCACTTGATAGAACTCATAAGGAATCTTACCACTTTCAATATAATCAATTATTAAGCTCTCACTTATTGTTTCTAGACTGATAATTGAGTTCATTGATCGAATAGCATCCGTTAACTCTAAGGCAGGCCTTGAAGCTTTTACACGAAGTTGACTAGTAATGACTTCGTGAATGCCACTAGAGAGATCAAGTAAGAGATTTGCCTTCTTATCTTCAAATGTTACTTCATAAAGTTTATCAAGGGCCGTTACGCTCTCCATTAGAACACTAGAGTTATCAATATTATCGATGCTATTTTGAATAAGAGAAAGGAGCTCAGGATCGTTAGTTAATCTCTCATCTAAAATAAGATTTCTTAGTCTTTCTTTGCTTTGAGCAAGCTTATCCTTACTCTTATAATGTAGCGCCGTAATTGAGTCTTTATGATAATAGGCCCTAGAATCAAGAGTCTCACCTTCGATAGGTTCAGTAAGGGTAATTCGGTAAGTGATATCATGGATTACTTCTTCACTTAACTTATCACCATAGCTAATACTCATATGTCTTAAGGCTTCATGAATAAGAAGCCCTATTTTTGAAAAGTCACCGACACTATTCCAAACAGGAGTAGAAATCCAAGCGCCTTTATCTCCAGAATAAAAAACTGCACCTTCAAAAATCTCACCCTCATAAAAGCTTCTAACTCGATGTGGAGTAAATCTCCAATCAGCTCCCTTTAGGGCGGACTTAATCCCATGAGTAATCAAAGGACTACTCTCTTGCCACTTCTCGATTCTCTCTTCTAAAAGTGTATATATTTCCATTTCTTTAATGCGATCAAAAGTGAATTTCTCATAACCAAGAACACTGGCATGTTTTTTCAAGACAACTGATGAACCTTGAGAATAATTAAATTCATCAACAAAGTTTTGATCATAAACAGCAATGTCTAATAAGATAGGTGCACCGACTCCTGTTTTAACAATCGTTCCTCCACCAGAACTCTCAAAGCCACCCTCATCTGAATTGTCCTGCACACTCTTTTTTAAAAAAGAATTTAAATCTAGTTGCTGAGGCTTTTCCTTATGAAGATTAAACTTCTTAATATCAAGAAGTGTCTTATACTTTGATAAATCCACATGAACTTTATGCTTAATATCCAAACTTTCTACACCAAAGGCCTGGTGATTCAAGCATAAGCATAGTCCAATTAGTGAAATAAGTTTTTGTGTCTTCATGGTTTCAATATAGACCAAAAGCAATTTAGCAAAGGGGAAAGTGTTTAATTTATAGGCCCTGTATTTAATAAATACACAACGATGCCAAGGCTAACTAAAAATATGCTAAAGTATTAACTAATACTACGAAGAAGAGAACACAAGCCAATAATAACGAGAACTTATGGATATTTTCAGTTATCAAAATTACAAAGATTTCACTATTGATGCTCTTGAAGAGCTTGGAAAACGGGTGCGCGGAACAAGGTCAAGACTTGCTGAAAAACTGGCCTGCCAAACGGCCTATATCTCACAAGTCCTAAACAAAGATGCTCACTTTAGTCTTGAGCAGGCACTGCTCACAGCAGATTTTCTGTCTCTATCAAATAAGCAGACGGAGTTCTATTTAACGCTGGTTAATTATCAGCGCGCTGGAAATAAGAGATTAAGTGACTATTACAAGCTCAAGATAGATGAGCTTGTCAAAGACTCAAAAGATCTCAGTAAACGCCTAACTGATAAGAAAGAGCTAACAAAAGAGCAGCAATACGAATACTACTCAAGCTGGCACTATCTTGCGATCCACGCCTACCTCTCAATCACAAAGCAGTACGACAGAGAAGTGATCGCTGCAACTTTTTCAATTTCCACAGAGACTGTGGCAAAGGTTATCGACTTCCTTTTGGATGCGGGGCTTATTACTAATGACGGTGATAAAATAAAGCTTACATCAAAAAGTTTTCACCTTGGAAAGAACTCTCCAATGATTGCAAGACATCACTCAAATTGGCGTCTGCGTGCGATGGAAAGTATGGACCGAGCAACTGAAGATGAGCTTCACTATTCCTCTGTTATCACTCTTTCTAAGGAAGATCTACCAAAGGTTAATGGCATCATGGTAAAGGCCATTGAAGAGATACGTGAGGTAGTAAAGAAGACAACCCAAGAGGATGTCTTCTGTTACACGATGGATCTCTTTAAAGTTTAGTTAAGGTCTAGTCGCTAGCATCACTTCATGAAGTAGTGCTGAAAAAATCGCTAACTTATTGGCGAATTCATCATCCATTGTTACTTCAAATCTCTCATCAAGTTCGAGGATATTTGAAAGAATAACTTTCGAATCATCTAAATTATTTAAACTCTCTTCAAAGATTAGCTTAATCTGAGAATCGGCCATAAGCTCACTATCTTCACCAATAAACGTCTCAAGTTGAGTAACGATATTAACAAGTCTTGAGTTTTCAACCTCTGTAGAAGCAAAAGTGTTTAGTGAAAGAATTAAGCTACTAAGTAAAATCATCATTGTCTTTTTCATTTGTATTCTCCTTTTCTTTTTGTTTTGTTGAAGGAGTTATAGACCAACAGATGACGCACTGATAGATTAAATTAATTAAAAAAATCAGCCTTTCTTAAGCTCAGCTATGAAAAACCACTTAAAACAATATAATTACAACAACTTACGATAGATCATTTTTAAAACCCTAGCTCACATCTCGTTAGCTGTTGATCTCTATAGTAGCCATCAGACATTAATCTTGCAGCACTCTTACACTCGTATACGGTGTATTCGCCCTCATAAATGTCTTTGCAATTTTCAAGTTGAGTGTACTTGTCCATGCTCTTAGGAATCGATCTAATGAGACTGCTACATTGAGAAAAGTTAGATTGCCCCTTAAGCTCTTTAAAGCAACTAGCAACCTTATCCATATAGATAATATCAAAAAGCGTTGCATGAGATAGACACTCTTGGAGCGTGTAGCTGCCCTTAAATTTATCAAAACATTTTTGCTTGTCAGGATTAGGGCCTATTTTTGATGCTTCAGAACAGTCTTTGAATGTTTCCACATAAGCAGGAAAAGTGAGCTTACTAAAGGTATAGTCAATATTTTCATCTTCTTTATCACTTACTTTATTAACAAGAGTGAATAGGTAGAGCTCTTCTTTTAGCTTTTTGAGTTTATGTCTTACGTTTTTAAAACTTACTTCTTTAATTTCATCTAAATCTAGATTTCCAGAATCATCTGTTGTTGCATAGTGAAACAACGTAGCAAACCTTTCATCAAGTGTGATGATTTTTGGCTCACCGGCTTCATCAATTCTTACAATTGCAAACTGAATTTTAAACTGTGTTTTTGGTAAGTACTCTACCCTTCCATTGACTTTTATATTTATGTCACTACCATCAAAATCAATATCTGACTTCACTGATACCTTAGGAGATATAGCTGCTGGCACTTTCGGCTTAATAAGCTTCAATTTTTTCTTTAGCTCGACGGCCATAATTTCAGGGGCCCCATAGAGTTTATTAATATACTCAAAGGTAATTGTTCCATACCCATTACTTCCCCAGCTTTTTCCATAGCTATTTTTGAACTTAAAAGTTTTATCTTTTAGGTTATAACCTGTAATGACGATGGAGTGAGCAAAACAATGATTAGAAATATTGCACTCATCTCTTAGCCTCGTATTATATTTGATCTCTCCATTTTTCGAACTAAGCATGATGTCATCATTAATTACGATATTAACAGATACTGGCCGTTTATTTTTAGCGAGGTATGAAATAATTAGATCAGATCTTTGATTTTCATAATCGTCTATGTCAATAATTTCTAAATTATTCCCTAATGAGATAATTCTATTTTTATCGACACTGCTATTATGGTGGTAGCATTCATAACCAGATGATCTAACAGGGGCGTCTTCCGAGCATGGCATCCCCGGTGAGAACCAGCTTTGCTGGTAAGGTAGATCCTGCTCAAAAGTGATCCCATACTTTTTTGCTGCATAAAGATTCCTAATGACACTAGAGCCCTCTTCTAATTCTCCATAACGAGCATAGTTCTTGGTAGCATAAATCAAAAATTGTTCAGAGATATTTATCTCAATATTTTGCTGTTTAATGATTTCACTTTCTAATAAAGAGGTAGCACTAAAGAATGTACACGCCCCTCGATTTCCTTGATTTTTAACTGAAGACTGAATGCTACTTAAATCAAGTGATGCCGGTATTGCAGACTCACTCGCTATTGCGAAATTGCAAACAGATAACTGCAAGAGCAAAACTTTGAATAAAAATAATGAGTGCTTCATAATTCCAAACTTTTAAAAGAGTTGTATCAGTAATTAGATACAGCAAGACAGAAGCCAGTTTTTGCAAAGAAGTGGGCTTTTGAGGTGTGGATAATCAGCTAGTTATGGGTTGTTGGTTAGGAAAAGTGTTGAAAGAATTGTGAGTGTACAAAAATTGGCCAGCATTAAGCTTTTACGCGGTAGATGCCGGCCTTTCTCTCCATTAGCTTCTCTGCAATAAACTCACGTCTAATGGTACAAAAGTCTTCGTTATACTTTTCAATCCTTTCGTTAACTTCAGCTTCTGTGTAATCACGGCCCTTTTTAAATTCTTGTAAGAGATGCTTTAAAATAACGAGTCGTTTTTTACGTTGTACAGGGATCGACTTAAGCACACCATTTTTAAAAAATGACTTGATGATCTTCTGTTCATATTGAACTTCATTTTCATCTTCGTTTGAAATTGAAACCTCTAAAATTGAACTTAGGATATTCTTATCAAGCATCTTCTTTTGTAGTGAGAAGACTTTGTAGTACTGCTCCTTGCGCGACTTAATAAGTCCTACAGCTTCAAGCTTTTTCAAGTGATGCGTAATCGTTCCAGGAGACAGAGAAAGTCTTTCTGCAAGAACTTCTGCATAGAGATCTTTCTCTGCCAGGCTTCTGATAATACTTAATCTCGCCTCATCACCTAAAACTTTAAATACGTTCGCAAGACTCATCTCTTAACCTTCGCCAAGGGATGCGCGCATTTCTTGCACAGATGGAAGAGATACGATCCACTCAAATGTACTAAGCTTAACCATCGCCTTGTCTGCATCTTCATCACGTCCAAATCTGATGTCTTCGCTATAGCTCTGTGACCAATCACGGTACATAAGTTTTGTCGTCTTGATGAAATTAGCAGTCGTAGCATTTCCGTAAAGCTCTTCCATAATTTCAAAAACATTCTCTCTAATCTTTCTTTCAACGTTGATATCGATTTTTCCTCTTGAAAGGTTCGATGCCTGCTTTGAAAGTTCTTTCAATTCATCCAAAAAATTCATTTTTACCTCCTGAATCTGTTTTGATACTTGTCAAAATAGACTCAAGAAATAGAAAGGTCAATATTTATTTTGATATTTATCAAATTAGATTTAAAACCAGTATATTAAAACATATGCTATTATACCTAAATGAAACTAACTTTCTTCTCAGACACTCATAATCGCCACGGCGAAGTTCCCTTCGAATCAGGGGATATCCTTTTTCACACAGGAGACTTCACACGCCGTGGCTCGCTGGAAGATACGAGAGCATTTGCAGAATTTGTAGCAGGCCTTGACTTCAAACACAAGATCGTCATCGCTGGCAACCACGACTTCTGCTTTGATGATGAAAGAAAGGAAGAGGCCGAAGCAATCTTAAAAGACAACGACATCATCTACTTAAATGATTCAGGAATTGAAATTGAAGGATTTAAAATCTGGGGCTCACCGATTCAGCCGTGGTTTCATGACTGGGCATTTAACAGGCACCGAGGTCCTGAGATTCAAAAACATTGGGACTTAATCCCAAATGATACTGATATCCTCCTCACCCACGGGCCACCTCGCGCCGTGATGGACTTATGTGCAAATGGCGAACGTGTCGGATGCACAGACCTGCTCAAAACTATCCAACGAGTTCAGCCTCGCGTGCATGCCTTTGGCCATATCCACGAAGGTTACGGCACTGATATTTTTGGTGGAATCATATTTGTAAACTCTTGTAGCTTGGATGAGAGTTACAAGTACAACAATCCGCCGATTACGTTGGAGTTAAGCTAACAAGAGATGCTAAAGAATTTCTTTTACGCGTCCAACCTCTCCGCTTTCAAGACGAACCTTGATCCCATGCGGATGATAATCTGACTTCGTTAAAATATCTTTTACGATACCTTCAGTAAGGTTTCCTGTTCGTTGATCTTTTTTAAGTACTATGCGGACTCGCTCGCCTATTTCGATATGGTCTCTTACGTTGCCTTCCACTTTATTCCTTTTATAGTCTTACCTTAGCTTCCTTAAAAGTGATTTTAACAGGTTGTACACATAAAAACCTTAATTTATTGGAAAAGTTATTAAGTGTTAGCTTTCTAACGGCCTATAAAAATTCTTCAAAATGAATGAAACTAATCATAAAAGTAGGGATAATCAATACAAATATTTGTCATTAAACATTACATAGATGATAGGAGAATATAATGAGAATGTTATTAGTTACACTTCTTGTCCTTGGAAACTTTTTAAGCTTTGCTGGTGAGTTTACTCCAATGTCTACGTATGACGTTTGTGACTCTCAAGATAGCTCTTGGACAAGTCAATCTAGTGACGGTTATGAAAAGTGCATGGAGATCGTAGATGTTGGATTCTTTGATCGAAATGCTGTGGCAGTATGTTATGCCATTTCTGAAAGTTGGAGCTCTCAAATTGGAGAAGCTAATGATTGCCTTTCATTTATAAAAAATAAAGAATTTGAAAATTCAAGACAGCTTGAATCTTGTTACAAGAAGGTCAGCTGGTCATCTAGAGCAGGTAGTGCCTTAAAATGCTTAAAAGAAAGTAAATATATAAACCTGTAAGCTTGAAGGTTCCTAAAATGTAAATGGTTCCTGGAACCTTTTCGGGATGCGTCCCAGCATCCTAGTTCTCCGACGCAATCTCGCGATTCGTCTTACACCAATCCACCTTCTTCTTCGTGCCGCCATCATAAGCATAGGCAAGGCCATTTTTAAGAAGATAGTATGACAGGGACTGGCCATCGATTTTCACATCGGCCACCACGCGAAAGTACTTACCTCTTTGCACATTCTCTAGATCAATGCGCTTGGCGTGCTTTAAAAGATTCGTCACAATCTTCTTCGCATCTCGCCCCTTGCTCTTCTCGCACGCATTCTTCGTTCGAATCTCCGGCGTATCCACCCCACTCACTCGCACATTGATTCGACTTCCAATCAGCGGATGCACATTTGGAATATCAAACGTCACCGTGTCCGCGTCGTAATTCTTCACATACTTTACGCAGCGGAAGTTATTGGCGTCGTGGGTGCAGTCTGATGCTGCAAACGTTACGAATTGAATAAATGATATAAGAATTGCGATATTTATGTATTTCATACATAGTGTATCGGTTAAACTTGTGAGTTTGTTTAACCAATACGAAGAATGGTGGAGGTGGTGGGCTCGATGCAAGCTATTAATTTTGCTACAACCCAGTTTAATAAAATTACAAAATATTACTTACTAGATACCTGGCCGTATATTAGAAAGGGAATTAACCAATCTCGAATTTCATTCAATCGAAAAATCTCTCTTTCTAAGCTTCTAATCGTTGCAAGCTTGGGAGAAACAATCTCATTGAAGCTCGATTGAACCTTTAAGTCAGGAGTAAGAAATTTTAACTTCTTTAACACATCTTGTCTTATTCCAGCGACAGTACTACCACTTAGATTAGATTGAATTTGTGAGAAAGTGTGTCCAAAACGTAACTGACAATACATATACGTCGACATAACTTTCTTTTTGTTTGCTCTAATAGCAAAAACTCTTTGACTCATACAATACTTATTAAAACCATGAACATAAAAGAATTCTCCAGCAGGTGCTTCTGAGGTCATAATTACATCTCCGTCACATAGCTCTTCTTTCATCCATTTTGTATACAGTTCTTTGCTTACTTTGTTTGCTTTTTCAATGTTAACTAATCGACCATCTTTAATTAGCTTTGCAGACAAAGCAAGGATACCATCGACATCATCTGTCCAATCTCCACCGAGTTTTTTAGGAGTTTTCCCTCTGTGGTCAATAATATCTGACACTACATCTTTTAACTCTTCAGTGCTCCAGCCTTTAGGTATGTCTTGATGTAAATGTTCACAAAAAACAAATTCTCCACCTTCTTTCTTGTAAAACATTTGATTTTCACTTGGAAACTCAAATTGTAAAAACCATCTTTGGAAATAGTTTTCTACTGAGTCTTCCAACTCTTCTATAATACTATTATTTATTGATATCTTTTTATCTATATTATAAAGGATTTCTCCTATTTCTTCTTGATGTTTGTACTCCAGAGGATGACGCACCATAATATTTTTAAAAGTTTTTGCAGAAATTCCAGCAACAGTAGAACCTGAATTATTTTTAAAAATCTCTTTTTGACCGAGAGCAGATTGCAAGTAATACTTTATAAATTTTGGGCAAAAATCTTTCTTTATTCGCAATCCATAGAGGCGCTGACTAAGAACTATCTTTTCATCGGAGTCCCAATACATTACTTGTCCTGAAGGCGCCTCAGAAGTTAACAATAAATCACCACACCTAACTTCACTTTTCATCCATTTTTTATAAATTTCATGATTTACATATCTAATAGTTTCAGTATTTACTAACCCGCTGAATTTTACATTGTTTGCAGAAATAGCTTTGTACCCAGATTCACCCCAATCCCCTCCAAGCTTTTTTGGAGTTTTTCCTCTATAATCAATCAACTCATCTAAAATCTCTTCAAGACTCGTTATCCCCCATTCAGTTTTCATACTTTAATTTTCCCAACTGTTTTAAAATTTCTGAATCTAGTGAATGTGACTCTCTAAACAATTCTGTTAATTTTTCAATTTTGTTTTTATTTTCGTCAAGAAATTCTTCCTCTGATATTTCCACAAAATCAACTTTAATTTTAAAGTATTGGCCTGCACTAAAAGAGTAGTCCTTTGGTTCCATATCGGAATAGTTTACGACAGCTGAAAAATCATCCTCTTCAACTTTATTATTAAAACAATTTATAATTCTATCTTCCTCTTCTTTTTTAAGTACTGTTTTTTGATTTTTCCCTTCCTTAACTTTTTCTCCTAGTTCACTCGCATCAATCAAAACCACTGAGTCAGAATTATCATTTTTATCGATAAATAAGATTGATACATTTGTACCAGTAGAGGCAAAAATATTGCTAGGCATACTTACAACACCCTTTAACATTTTTTCGTCTACAAGTTTCTTTCTTATTTTCTTCTCTATTTTACTTTGAGTAGCTATGAAGCCCGTTGGAACGACGATTGCTGCTTTACCAGAACTAGAGAGAGAGTGAATAACATGTTGAACAAATAATGGATATATTGCCATCTTATCTTTGTCTTTCTTTGGGATGTTTGGAAAGCCTGCAAAGAATCGCTCACTATTCTCTTTCGAGTCAAGTTGATGAACATATCCACTAAAGTCTAATTTAAAAGGAGGGTTTGAAACTATATAATCAAACTGTTTTAATTTTCCATTTTCACTTTTATGGTAAGGTTCTAAAATGGTATTCCCTGTAACTATGTTATGAATTGAATGAACTAGATTATTAAGAATTAAGTTTAATCTTAATAATCCAGATGATTTTTGAGAAATATCTTGAGAAAAAATAGAGCATTTATCTTCTCCTATCTCGTGAGCAAGGTTCATCAGAAGTGTACCAGAGCCAGCAGAAGGGTCATAGCACGTAACATTTGAGACTTCATCTTGAACTAAACATTTTGCCATTATTTTTGCAACAGCATGTGGTGTAAAATACTCTGCGTACTTCCCCCCACTATTAGAGTTATAGTCTTTAATTAAATATTCAAAAATTGTTGCAAAGAAATCGTACTTTTCTTCAAAGATATGTTCGAAGCTAAAATTTGTAAGTTTATTTATAACTGCTTTACAAAACTCATCTTTTTTATCAGTAACATATTTACTAATATTCTCAAAAAGAACTATTTTCTTTCCATCATTTGTAAGAACTGAAAAAATATCGCTATTGTTTTTAGCAATCTCCATCAAGGTACTATCAAACAAGTCGGAAAAGTCACTTGTATCTTGTTTTTGATATAATTTAGAAATAAGTTGTTCTGGCTTAAGAATCGCAGTGCTTTCTCCAAGTTGCATACAAAGCATTTCATAATCATCTTTAGAGAGAGAGGAAATATACGCCTCAACACTTTCTGACTCTAAAGCTTTTTCATCATTTTTTTTCACTTCATAAATGAATTTGTCATTCAAAAATTTATAGAGAAAGACCTGAGTGATAATTTTAAATTCATTACCATCATTTCCAAGACCATAATTGGCACAAACACTTTTTAAACCATCAATTAACTCTTTAGTTTGTATTTCAAATTTCTTTGTCATTCAATCCTGCCGTTATATTCATCTAAATATTCTTTAACTATCATATTATTGATAGCCCTAGACTTAGCTGCATCAAGGTCAAATCTCCCCTTGAATTGAGATATAACGAGCTTTTGAATCATACGTTGAATAAAGCCTTCATTATCCAACATACTAGAGTTTTGAAGTATTTTAGAATCAACTTCTGTTTTTAGACTATGTAGAGCCTCAAATAATTTCACCTCATCTTTGGTTAATATTTGCTTCTCCATTAGTCTTTTATGTAGTCGAGCATACTTTTCATCATTCTCATATTTTGCTCGTAGAAGTTGATTTTTTCTTTCTAACTCTTTAGCCTCGCTATAAATCTTCTCCAGCTCTTGGATGTTTTTCTCCATCTCCTCTTTAGTAACTTCATTTAAGTTTTTCTTTTTAAAGAGCCTTTCTAGCTCTTCTTTGAGGGAGACAAACTCTGGGTCTTTTTGGTCAAAATTACCAGCAAGGCCTTCACGAGTTTTTTGGAGGATATCCTTTAGCTGGTCAGCTAAAACTAATTCTTCTTCCTTAACTTTTGCGAATGTAAAGATAACATCTTCTAATGCGATGTTCAATAAATTAGTTGTATCCACGTTCTTTTCTAAGGCTTCCTTAGCGTTAATCATCGCTAAGTGATTGTTAGCTTCACGAGCCAATATTGTTAATTTTTTAAAGTCTAATTTATCCAGAAGTTCCGTGTCACCAGAGAGACGAATCAAATTATATAAACTCTTTGCGTTATTTAGAACTTTAGTAATCTTAAGCATCTCTTTTCTATCTGAGATTTGATTAATTTGTTCCGAGAAAGTTTCAGCGTTTGTTGTATCAAATTGAAAAAGAACTCTTTTAATCTCATCTATTTCTTCTTCAATTTCTTCTTGTGATTTGAAAAGGTTTGAATAGTGTTCCATTTCATCACCTAACTCTGATTGTAATTCATCAAAGTAGGCCCTATTCGTTTTATCAAATTCTCTTTTGATATCTGCAAAGTCTACAACATAACCATATCTAAAATCTTTATAAGTTCTGTTTACTCTTGTTAAGGTCTGTAAAAGGTTGTGAGATTTTACAACTCTCCCAAGATATAATTTCTTCAGCCTAGGAGCATCAAAGCCAGTTAGTAGCATATTATAGACGAAAAGAAGGTCTATTTTTCCATCTTTGAAGTCTTCAACATAACCTTCTCGTTCTTGTTTGGTTCCAATATCATGAAGAATAAGTTTCGATGTTGTGACCCTTCCATCTTTTTCATTATACTTTTCATTAAATATCTTAAACATTTCCTTAGCTTGTTCTGAAGAGTCACATACAACCATTGCTCCAATAGAATTATCATTTAATTTCACTTTCGTCATTGATAAATCTTCTACAATATATTCAAGCATTGGGGAGACATAGCTAGGATGAGAGTATACTTGTTTATTTTTAATATTTTTTTCTAAAACCCTAATCTGTTCTAAGGTTTTTTTAAGTTTTAGAACATAACCTTTCTCTATTGGCTCTCTCAATAATCTGAGTGTATATCCATCCTTAATTGAAAGATTATAATAATATTTATGAAAATACGGACCCCAAATCTTTCTTGAATTTACTTCTTTTCCGAGTAATGGCGTTCCTGTCAAAGCAATTTTAACTGAACTATTATCTGCCAACATCAAATTTGCTAAAAAACTTCCTTTTGGGTCATAACTTCGATGTGCTTCATCTAAGAAGAAAATTCTTTGAATCTTCAAGTTATAATCCTCATTTTTTACTACACTTGGATCATCTTTAAATTTGTGAATATTAACTACAGTAATCTCACTCTTGCCATCATCATTGTGAACAGCTTCATTAGATTTGATATCTTTTGCAAAATCTTCTTTACTATCAATGTTATGAACTCTCAAAGACCTCTTTCTAAACTCTTTACTTGCTTGATTTAGAAGGTCTAATCTATCAACTATAAAATAGAACTTCGGTACTATTCCTTTTTTAGAAAAGTAATCTCTTAGATATCCTACAGAATAATATGAAAGAGCTGTTTTTCCACTTCCTTGGGTATGCCAAATAATTCCTTTGTCTTCGCCCTCTTCAATCCTCTTTTCAATCTCTTTTACAGCAAACATTTGAGGATATCTCATAACATGTTTCTGTAAGCCACTCGCTTCTTTTACATATGCAATCGCATACTGAAGAATAAACGCCAATCTGTCTTTCTTAAGTAATGAAGTGCAAATTCTATTTGTGGGCTTATCTGGACTTTTATTGGTTACAAATTCTGGTGAGTTTTTAATTCCAACTAGATTTGTATCTTTCAAAACGAAGTTTTCCTCGTCATCAGTTACATTTTTCAAGACTTCTTCTAAATTAAAATTTTCCTCTTCTCTAAAATAGTTAAATGGAGGTTTTTCATAGGAGGTCGTTGAGTAAAATGCACCTTGGATAGTTTGTGGAGTTGTATCATCATACTCCATATTATTTGAAAATATCATTAACTGAGTTATATTTATGAATTTCCTAAATTTCTTATTTTGAAATCGTTTATGAATCCTCTTGTGTTCAGCAATTATCCCTTCTCTATTATTTGGTTTTTTAACTTCTATAAACACTAGGGGCAAGCCATTAACCAGAATAGTAATGTCTGGTCTAAACTCCTCATCATCTTTTTTACAAGGTAACTCAGTAACGACATTGAATTGATTCCTATCAAAGTCTTCAAAGTCTATGAGTTTAACTCCCGACTTACTTGTCAGCTTCTCATAAAACACTTTACCTAAATCTTCGTTCTCTAAGCTTAATGAAAGTTCACTATATAAACGGCTTACATCTTCATCGCTTAATTCTGGATTTAGCTCTTTAATTTTGTTGTAAAATATATCAGTAAAGATATTAGTGTCTTCATCCCACTTGCTTTTCGATAAGGATATATAGTCATAACCAAGTCTGATTAAATGTAATAACGTCGGTATCTTGACTCTAGAATCTTCATTAAATTTCATTTACCCTTCTTATTCGTAATATATAAGTAGTTTCTCAATGTATAAGAACTACCTGCTTGAACATTCTATATTTAATAAGGAATAATTGTTAAGTAATAGCATCGACTGCTATTAGTTGACACCATATAGCCAATTTTAAAAATAGAGTTAGCTATTAATCGACAACTTAGTGAAGAAAGTTGAACAAAATCAACTACTTAATAAAACAATATGTTTTGGGCCAGAAGTATCTAGAAATACGGATGAATGGTTCTTCATGTAACTAAGAAAAAGCTAAACAAATTAACGATTAAGACATTTTTTAATGAAGTAAGAAGAAAACCCTGCCACAAATTTGCCACATTTGAATGGAGTCATTAAGAGAGCTGGTCTCCGCCCATGCATCGCTGACGTTGTAACGTCGCGAATGTACAACGGTAAAGCTGAGTCATCACGAACAGCCAAAAGCCTTTCCCATACCTCCATTACCGAACCGTCGTGCATAAATGCACTCCTCTCGGC
The DNA here is from genome assembly GCF_047085455.1 of Halobacteriovorax sp. RT-1-1. Classification (NCBI taxonomy): domain Bacteria; kingdom Pseudomonadati; phylum Bdellovibrionota; class Bacteriovoracia; order Bacteriovoracales; family Halobacteriovoraceae; genus Halobacteriovorax; species Halobacteriovorax sp. RT-1-1. The sequence continues at coordinate 515,703 of NZ_JBKIXZ010000002.1, read as the reverse complement.
GTAGCTCAAACTTCCAAATGTTGGGGAGATAGCGGCTCGTTAAAACTCCTTAGGAGTCTTAACGCGCGAGCGCATGGTGGAGGTGGTGGGATTGCCAAGAACGGCCAAACACAGCTAATAATCGACGATTACAACAGAACACGTGTGGCAAAACTAGACCACAATCAAATAACTAACCAAAATCACATAAGGGTTTGGGCCTACTGTCTCCTTCATTATTCTAGTGTGGAGGGCAATATTCTACTTTGCCACATATCTGCCACACGAAAAACAGCATATGGCGACGGTCCTAAAAATATCTCACCAATAAAAACATTATCAGTTGAAGTATTATAGAGTTATTTTGTCAAATTTGAATTAAACCTGCCACACAGCTTGCCACATTTAAACTCATACACCTTACTGAAATATAAGAGTTATAAGCGCCTCCCCTTTTTCTTATCAGGATTCTCAAATAAATCCTTACTTTCAATTAATGCTTTAATTAGTATTTTGTTTGCATCATCTTTTAAGTATTCTGATATTTCTCCAATTCGATTATAAACGACATAGATATCATCGAAGAACTCAGCAAGCCAAGAATCTTCAATACGATAAGTTGTTTTAGATTTACCACCACTACTTGAAATAGACTTGGACAATAATTTCTCAAGAAAATAAATTAATGATTCTATATCTTGAGTTTTTTCACTTACCCATTCTTTCACATTATTGTGTTCATCAATCTTTTTCCACATAAACAAAATTTGCGGTACAAACTTATTTTTAAACAATGTATCATTCTTCATTTCTCTTCTAACTATAGAGGTTGCAATCCCCTTTAACTCATCAAAATCATCTTCCTCAAATATATAATGATCTGGATATTTTTTAACATCTCTAGTAACAATTTGATCATGAATGACATCAATAGGAAGAAAAACACCTCTAGTCGATTTTAAGCATTCTAAGAAAATACTTTTCTTTGCGTCACTAAAGTCCCTTTTAATAAAATACCAATGAATTATCCTTCGAACGTAACCAATTGAAGAGGTGTAAAAAATACCAGACATTTCATCTTCCAAATCATCCGAAATATCAAAGAGTGCAGTTATAAAGGGGATAGCATCAGCTTTTGATACAACTTCTTTATAATTATCAAATAAAACAAGAAAATTATGAACTTGTCCCTTCTGTATAAGAGAATTTAAATAGTTTAAAAACTCTTCTTTATTTTTTGTTATCGATAATACATATTCAAATTCAGACTTTGATATATCTTTATCAGATAAATAAAGCATAAAATATCTATCAAAAATCCCTGGATGTCTGACATGAAGATTTACAAAGCTATCACTTTTAATATTGTCAATTCTATTCGAGTAACACCATTCAACATTTGGAAAAAGAACACTGAATAATTTTTTTATAACATCAGGGTTATGACATTTTTCTAAATGTCCACTAACTAAGGCTTCTAAATACTTCTTTGTAGTATCGAAATGCTCATCTCTACTTTTTGTGAATACTTCTCTTTGTGTGTAAATAAACTCATATGTTTCGGGCTCATATTGTCTTAAAACTTCCATTCCTATTAAATCAACAAAATTAATCTCAGAAGTTTTCTTTGTTTTTAATAAGCCAAGTTGGAAAGTAAAAGTTGATATAAATCGATTAACATCCCTAAGGTTTTTAAAATAATAATCAATTCCCTCTTGAAAAATATTATTCCAACGATCCTCTTCAAACTGGTGATTAATAGAATCTTCATCTATTAACTCATCCAGTTTTTGAAATAAGACTGAATATACAGTACTTTTAGATACTTTTGGTAAACTAAAGCCAACCTGAACAATTTTTTTTAAATAATCAAACCCTCTGTAGACATCCTTTTCATCTAAACTCTTCTCCACAATATCTCGTTGAAATAGAGCCAAATATACAATATTCGGAAAGTCAGCATTTGCCTTTACTAGCTTAAAGAGTTCACGAATTTCAGTCTTAGTCAGTCTGTCAATATCATCCAATACAACCACAATAGTGGATTTCATCTCTTTTAGATCACCTTTTATTTCTTCCTTTAAAGTATCAAGAGACATATTCTTTCTATATCCAAACTTAATATTAAGATAAGTAGCTTTCGTACTAACTAATAAAAAAAGAAAATCTAATAATAAGTAAAAAACTAGGAAACTAGATGAAACATAAAATACTTCCTTATTGTAGCTCTCTAATATATTTGTTGAAACTAATCCAACGGTTCCTAATGTTGCGAAAGCCCCTTTTAATAATTTTTTAAATTTTTCTAAAAAGTTTGTCCCCAGTTTTAAATATTCAACGTATCCATCAAATTTTTCGGCAAGCTCTTGCCCCTTACTATCTTTACTGTTTTTAAAGCAATTACCTAACTCTTTAAAAAATCCATTTGTTATTTTCTCAGAGTCGCCCCATTGCCATGGATTAAATTCTAAAATGGTTACATCTTTGGAGCTTTCTTCGCTTGTGAAGTATTCTTTAACCATATTTTTTACAGACGATTTTCCTTCACCCCATTCTCCATAAATTGCAAGAACAAGACTATCTTCTTCATTCCAACTGGCAATTGACTTGGACAATTCGATTGAAAACTTTGATCTATTTAACAGGTCATCATTTTTACTAACTATTGGTTGATCTGAGGCAAATATATGCTTTGTTTTTTTATCCATTTATACACCAAATAATCCCTAAACCCTCAAAGAGAAATTAAAATAACATAAATTAATTTGAGAGACTCATCGACCGATAAACAAAAAAACATGAAAAGATTCACTTTAAATACATATTAACAGTAGGTTACATCCTACATAATTTTGATATTTTAACAATGGAGTGCTAACTAGAAGAATGAATACAAACAAGATATTTCAAGACTTCATCAATAAAAATGGAAATCTATACATTCCACCAAACTCTATTAGAAACCTATTTAGCGACGGCTTCACTCAAGAAGAAGTAGACACACTTATTAACTCTCAAGAATTATACGACTACCTTCAAACATTTCTCCCAAATCTAAAGAAACTAGAGGAATACGAAGAAAAAATTGAAAGGCTAATTGGTAAAGACAAAAAGTTCTCAGAGAACGTTCAAAGATATTTTAGGTCATCTATATTCTTACTATACAGCAACAAGTTATATTCAAAACAAAAGTTTCGTAGACCAATGATGAAGAATCCTTCGACAAGAGATATGAAAGAGTATCTATCGCAAGATGCGGTAGAACGAATGAGAGCTGTAAATATTGAAGAAGCTATTATCGAACAGCTTATTTCAGGCACACCTACAGGCTATGACTATGATGGAATCAAAGATGGTGTAGAGCAATCACATTTCTATTTAATCAATTATAAGCACAAACACGTATTCGAATATAGATTCTATTTGTTTTTAAAAGACCGATTCAAAGAGCAATATAGAAACTATTGGGCGACTTATATTGATTATATGGCCATTACACATGAATACTTCTTTGACCAATTATTCCAAAAAAAGCTCGAGTGGAGCTACGATAATAAAGCAAATTTAGAAAATAAGCTTAATCACTACAAAAAAACCTGCATCAAGCAACTTACCGAAATTATTAAAGAAAGGGCCACAGGAATCGTGTAAAAAAACTCTTACACGTTTCTCCCGTTATAGAACAATTAATTAAGTCATACCTTTATAAACGAGCCAACAATGACGTTGGCCACGATATAAAGGAGGACTTAAATGTCACAATTACAAGTAAAAGCGTTATTAAGTATCGAAGAAGCATCTAGCTTCCTCTCAGTCAAAGTCTCACGACTTCGTACAGCGGTATTTCGAAAAGAGATTCCATTCGTAAAGATCGGTCGTCTTGTACGTTTCAAACAAGAAGAGCTTATCAAGTGGATTGACTCGAAAACTATCAAAGCAGAAGAAGAGGATTCGTCATGGCTTTGGTAAGAAATTTCACGCAAATCCCAAATGAGATTTTTCAGAGTCAGAATCTAAGCGCTAAGGCCATGGGCCTTTATGCTTACCTTAAGTTTCGTTCTTACTCAGGCAATGCGAGAAGGTCATTTCCGAGTCAGAAAAAGATCATGAAAGACTTAAAGATTGGTACACACAGGACTCTAAGAAATCTAATTAGAGAACTTGTAGTTAATGGTTTTCTAGAATGGAAAAAAGGCTCAATTTATACAGGAAATAGCGACTATAAGCTCTTAGTACCTAACATTCCGAACATAGATAGTGGCTAAAATGACTACTATATAGTGTTCAAAATGATGCCTATATAAATATAAGATAATAAATATAGTGCTCATTTTGAACATTCCTAAAAAACTAAAACATAAAGATTAATATTTATTTAAAAAGGAATTTAAAAAATGAAAAGATTAAAAAAGATATCTGTTTCAGATATAAGATTTTCGCTAGACGAAGCAGTATTAAAACCAAAAGAACAAATAAAGAGACATAGTCTCGATCAAATTAAAATAAAAGAATTAAAAGAAGATTTTAAAACGAAGTACAATTTCTTAAAAGCTCACAAAGGTTTTCAAAGAGGACACACTCATGTCTTCTTAGGAAGAACAAATAAAGGCAAGTCAGCTCTTGTACAGTCTCTAGCTTGCGAGAATATCGTCAATGGTTACAAAACCCTACTCTTTCTTTCAGAAGGCGAGAAAGGCGATGTAAAACGTCGATTCGATACAATGTTATCTCTTAAGTATAAATCTATTGAAGAACGTAATCACATCATGCGTAGGCTTATTCTTATAGATGAATCCGACTTAGATCAAGCGACTATTTATGACCCACAATCATGGGTAGCTTCTCTATTTAAGTTTGTGAAAGAGTATGAGATTGATTTAGCTTATATTGATAATTTCTCAACTTGCTCTTTTGGTGATTCTTCCCCCGAAATTCAAGCGAATTTTATGAAGACACTTTGTGCTACAACACAAAGATATCAGATTGCACTAATTGGAGTTGTCCATCAGGCCAAGTCCGTTGCACCTGATAAAGAACTCACAATTGAAGATATACGTGCAAATTCAGCTTTTATGAACTCTCCTTCATTCGTGTATGCCTTGAATAACTTTTGTCATTTTGAAGATCAATCTAAGCGTGTCTTATCAATTCTAAAATCACGTCTCGATGGCGATATCATCGGTAACTACTATGATTTGAGCTACAAAAAGTACAAAAATGAAGGTTTTTATGTAAAAGATCAGCAAATAGATAACAAAATCGCTAAAGAGCTGTTTTTTCGCAACAAATCGCAACGTTTTTCTACAAAAAGCTTCCAAAAGAGTTGGTAAAAAGTATGAAAGGCCTTTTCTTATTTTCTATATTTGGTATAAGTCTAGTGCTCTTTCACATTCGAATAATGAGGACGACAGTAGGCCACAAATCCTTTTTTCAAAAAAGGAGCAAAAATGGCTAAATTAGACGAGGACAAAAAAGGTACTAAAACGAACAAAAAGTGTTCGAAAATGAGCGAAAACGCTCAAAAACAAAAAAAGTACCGAGTTGATATTCGTATGCCTCACGGCAAGCGTATATCAAAAGTTTTTTACCGAAAGTACGATGCTGATCAATTCCGAGCAAAGATGCTCGTAGAAAGGCAACGTATTATCGACACAGGTGTAAACATAGACGGCGAAATCACGTTTAAAAAGTTTGCAGAAATGTGGCTTAGAGAACACGTCATAGGACGAAAAGCAGAGAAAACGATTCGTGGATATAAGTCGAATTTTAAAATGTATATCCTTCCTGTTCTTGGTGAAGTGAAATTAAAACACATCAACTATCACCATGCTAAGAAACTTGAGAGCTACGTTCTCAAGCAAGGCAAAAAGAATAGAACAGTTAATAAAGTGATGATGGTTTTAAAAACTGTTATCAATGAAGCGGTTAAACTTGATTACTTAGTTCGAAGCCCTATTCGTGGCTTTAAGGAATTAAAGGAAGACCCTTCACAACTTGAATACTGGTCTAAGGAAGAGATACAACAATTCATCGACAAGAATCAAAATAATCCTTTGCTCGACTTTTATCAGATGACTCTTAACACAGGACTAAGACTTGGCGAGATTTGTGGTTTATGTTGGGATAGAGTTGACTTCAATGGTGGCTTCATAAGCATCAATCGCTCTCTAACAAGAGAGGGCCTTAGAAACACGACAAAGACCCATAAAGGCCGATACATTCCAATGAATGATAAGGTAAGGGCCATACTCGAAAATCGTCTTAAAACACGAAATTCGCAGTTCGTTTTTTCTACACCTAATGGCGAACCTCTACCCTACAGCCATATTAACCAAAGACACTTTAAAAAAGCACAACGAGTTGCGGGCCTTTCAAAAATAATTCGCTTTCACGATCTAAGGCATACATTTGCGAGTCACTTTATGATGAATGGAGGAAACCTCTATACGTTGCAGAAATTATTAGGGCACTCCGACATCAAGACGACAATGATCTATGCTCACTTAGACAAAGATTTTATGATTGAAGCCGCTAACGTTGTTTCATTTTGATTTTTTATTAAACTCCTTTTCTTTATAGTCCGATATATCAGGAAAAGGAGTTTGTATAATGTCAAATTTGATAACCTTAGCAAATTTAAAATCGTTGCTAGAGTACCTTAATTTTATAACGGCTATTTTTGCATCTGGTATAGTAATATATTTATTTTTTACAAAAAAAGAGCAATTTACAAATTTGTATAATGTTCTTAAAAACTATACCCAGCAAGTGGCACTCAGTGATCTAAGAGCAAAGCTACACTCTTTAGAAAGATTTAAAATAGATGAAGACAATAAAGTTAAAACCAATAGAAACGAAATAATAAACTTAATGAGTGAAATATCAGGCCAGTTAAAAGGTAACCCCTTATTAAGGACAAAATGCGCTGACCTCATTGCACAACTTGATAGTCATATTAATAATCCCAACTCTCTAACAGAACCACAAAAGAGAGTGATTGGACATGAGTTATTTGAGGTAATTAGACATCTTAGTCTCAGTACAGTAAATGGATTAGATAGAACAGAGGTAGATAGAAATGGATAAAATTATAAAAGTAATTAATAAGATGATTGATAAAAAAGACTTAATTAAAGATGCACGTGAAGGCTCTGGTTACTCGGATAATGAGATTTTCTTCAAGTACAAACAATATGTCTGGGGCATATCATATATAACTTCAACTAACTATTCTTTGTTTTACTATCCTGATCAGTCTGACGTGAAATATCTTGTTGATGCTATGAAATACGAACAGACCGACATAAAATTTGTAACTCACTCTACTTCATCGTACGACTCACCTGAAGCTATTCAATCATTTAAAGAGCTCTACTCTACTGTTAAGTCAAAACTATATAACATGGACGAGACTCTAGATGACATATTAAATGACGAGTAAACCCTGCCACACCGTTGCCACACGACAAGGCAACCACCACGAAAAGCTGAATAATATTAAATAGTTAGAAGATCGTGGTGGAGGTGGTGGGAATCGAACCCACGTCCGAAATAGCGTCTTGATAGCGGCCTACGTGTGTAGTCTTCATTTATCGTCGGAAGACAAGACTGTCCGTGATACGTGACCTCGGCAAACCCCGGTGAGTGATTAACGAGATGCCCCGGCAGGCTCGAAACCTAGTTAACCAGCAGATTCAACTGGATTGCTACATTCTGTTTCTTGGCAGTAGCGCCTCACAAGACTATTCCTAATTAATTAGGCAGCCATTGGCATTGCATAATCGTCTGCAATTAACGGTGGACTCCTTTTTACCAGGACCGTGGAGACCAACCTGGACACGCCCGGATACCTGTCAACCATCCCGTCGAAACCAGGGCACCCCCATTAGATTTTGACTTGCGGATATTTGGAACAAATATACGTAAGCGGCAGTATAGCACAGCATTTCAAAAGTGGAAAGAAAACGGTTCATAGTTTGCGCAACGCTTCCGCGATTAGATTCACTTAGTGATTAACCACCGCCAAAATCACTTCAAGCGCCTCAACCTGATCACTGAGCCCCATGGTCTCAAAGCTTGGAAGATGAACGAAGCCGGCCTTGGCGCGCATCTTCTTTTCTTCGATAATGTGGCGAATGCCATAGAAGACGTGATTGCACACGAAGCGTCCGCAGTCGCGAGAGATGGCCACGGGAATTTGGGCCGCAAGAAGGGCGTCTTCAATCTCCCCTATAGGAAGAGTGGAATCATAAGTTGCGGCTGCTCCCTCAAAGATCACTTCGTTTACCGGGCAATTGCCTTCGTTATCTGCGATGCTTGCATCGTTAAGGTTGTGGGCCAGAACTTCGAGGTTTATTTCGCGGGCCTTTTCGTTAAGGCCAAAGCAGATGATATAGTCGGGATTTAAAAAGAAGGCCTCCTTCTTTAAGATGGCCAAGCTCTTTTCAAAAACTGTTGGAAGAATTAATTTGTGAACCTCAAGGTGTGAGAAATTGGCCGTGGTTGCTTGAACCACTTCGCCGCTTGGATTAATGAGATTATTTCCAAAGGCATCAAAGCCTGTGATTAAAACTTTCTTTGCTCTCATATCATAAATCTCAGTATGCCACGTATTCTAACTTAAATCCCCACGCCTCTTCGTCAATATTTGTGCGTGGATAGATTGAGTTATTCTTTTCACTATACGAAGTCTCACAACGTCCCTCACTCACCTCATCCATCGTCAGGAAGTTTGTGCGAATGACACTTCCATCCTTTGTCGATATAGCAAGTTCAGCTGCGCCGTAATGAAAGACTATTTCAGAATCTTTATAATTAATCTCAAGAAGGTTTTGCGTCACATACTTTTTGCCAAGTACCTTCACATCGGTGCGATAAATCATGTACTGATCCATCACAAAGAAATTATCACCTGATAAGATCATCTTACGAAATGAATCTTCCTCAGTTGTATAAGCGCCACTGCACTTATAAAGCGTGTTGATTTCAAATTTCCCACCAAGGTTTTTTAGCACGACTTTGCCTTCTCGATTTCGAGTCATGGTATGCCCAAGAAAGAGATAGGCCATGCAATCACCATCAGTAGAGATCGCTCCAGTATAACTTGTCGTTAGACCTCCAGGATGGCGTGACTTTAGAAGATCAGCAGATAGACTGCAATTATAAACCTCATCCTTCATTTGATAGTCTTGATAGCACACATCCACTTGATGCTTTAGGGCCTTTAGGTAGTTAAGCTTCTGGCCAACTCTTGTGCGAAACTTGGCCTGGCCTTCGGCGTCTTCGGGATAAAATGTCTTTTGAAGCTCGGCCTTAAGATCACTTTTGTAAGTGTCTGCGATGACCTCAAGATTTGAGCAGTTATTTGCGTAAGAGCTAAGACTTAAAATTGCGATTAGGATTAGTTTTTTCATAGGAATATCCTCCCAAATTCTGGTCCCATCGCCTAATAAAAACTTATGACATCTAATGACATATCAAGTACTTACCCTATCAATATATTCGAACAGATTCCGATAAGAAGTCTGTGAAGAAATATGTAATTTCAATACTTTTACTCCTCTTAATGCTACTTAATGCCACGGCCTCAGCATTAGATGCTGCCCTATTAAGTAGTGCCCAAGAAATTATAAAAAAACACGGCATTGAAAAAAGTCTAACTAATGAAGAAAAGTTTAATGCCTATATCGTCTTAGCATTTGAGCTTGAAACCTACGGCCACTTAGACAAGGCCATAAGCTTCTATGAAAAGGCCCAAAAACTTAAACCTAAAAAAGTTGACCCATTAGAGTTAGAAACGTCCTACCTCTTTGCGCTTTATAAATTCGATCAGGCCAAGGCCAAGAGCTATTTTAAGTCATATCAAAAAGCGATTGCTTCTTCTAAAGATTCCGATAAAGACGAGATTCTGCGTTTTTGGAAGAATGTCTTTTCTAATTCAAAACAAATTCAAAGTGGATTCTATGGCCAATTCTTTAAAGATAAGAATGTCAAAGAACTCATGGCCAAGAAGAAATACTCAAAGGCCCTAGCTCTTAGAAATCCTTCAGGACTAGAACATGCAAATATAAATGCCAAGCTTGAATACGACACTCTTTCACGTCTAAAGGGTAAAAAGCATGGCTTCTACTGTGAGCAAATGCTTAAAGAGTTTCCAAATTCCTACGCAGTCTCGATGGAGATCTGTCGCTATTTAAAATCAGGAAAGCTAAAGCATAAGGGATTAGATGAGTTAATTGAAAGAGCAAAGAAAGAAGCTCCTGCTCTGGTGCATATAGCCTCTGCTCTTAAGGATATTAAGTAATGAAGTTACTGGTATCCACTTTCTTTCTTATTTCTTTACTAGCTCTCGGCTCGTGTAACCAAGCAGGACTAGGAGCTGTTACGGCGGTAAAAAATCTTATCACAACTCCTTATCGTGGAGCGAAGTCGGCCATTAGTAATTATCAATACAATCAAATTAAAACCGCTGAGGAAACCAAGAGACTTTCATTTCAGCAACATGTACAACTTCTGTCATCTGAACAAGTGGATTGTCAGCGTCCGACAAGAGAGACAGCTTTTGAAGACTTTGGAAATATCCTTAAAGAAGTTCGCCAGCAGGTTTGTTCGTGTAAGAGCTGGGGAAGCTGCACAAGTGAGACTTGCTCATGTGAAACCCTATGTCCAAATAACTTTGATATTTTCAAAAGACGCGATCCCATAATTGAAAATAGCAAACTAAATAATTCTATGGCCTTTAGAAATTACGATTCCATCACATTATCAGATATTGAAGGGACTCAGGGGTATTGCTGGGGACATGCTTCTCTAACATCAAAGTTTAATCGCCTTGCCTTCTTTGATGGCAGTAAGAAAGAAGCTCGCGCTAACTTGGATGCTGCTCCAGATTCAAAAGAGCGCAAAGAATCCCTTGAATACTACAAGAAGATTATTGATGATATTGCCGATAATAAAGTTCGAAAAATCCCTGGTTTTAATAACCTTTTTGAGCTCTCATATCACCCAGATCTTCAATCATATCTTGCGACGAAAATGTCAAAAGAGTGGGCCAACAAGGCCATGACTTTTCAAGGCCTAAAGACAACTTTGTCAACGTCACCAATGAAGCGTGAAGATTCTCAAAAGCTACTTGAGGATATAAAGAAGAAAATTGACAATAACCAACAGCCACAACTTGTCTTCACAAGAAAAGAAAGCGCTGGTTTTACTCATACAACCCTAATTTCTGATTATCGAATCGTCGATGGAAATATCGAACTTTGCGTACGAGACAACGACAACGAACCTTTTTTAAATCACATGTGTCACAATAGAATTAAAATCAATGAGAATGGCGGCCTTTACTACAACTTTCCAAATTGGGGAGAGCTTGGAGGAGCGACAATCGCTCACAATGATAATGCTGATGCTGCTGTTCAATTTCATGAGTTAAGAAGTCATTGTGCAAGTGAAAAAGATTGTCCACTAAATGAATAAAAAAGACCCCTTGGACGAGGGGTCTAATTTTAATTATAAATTTCTTTGATTCTTATTTTGCTTTTACATCGATTACTTTACTTTGTAGTAATTCGCCTTTGTAAGAAACATCGACTTTAAACTTAAGTTTGTCGTCTTTTGTCTTTTTCTTAAACTTGTAAGTTAGGGCACCAGTTGCTGTTACACCGCGACCAGGAGCTGCAACCTTAGTTGATCCTTTCTTAAGTTCAACAAACTTATCCCCTTCTAGTACACTGATTGCAACATCGTAGCTTCCAGGAACAAAGTCACGTAGACCTGTTAGCTTAACTTTTACATCGTGGCTTCTAAACTTACAGTTAAATAGACCTAGCGCACACTTGCGATCCTTAACCTTATCTTCAAAATCAAGGGCAACTTGAACCTCTGGGTTAACGACAACATTTGCATTGAATGTTGCAATCTCAGTGTAGCTTCCACTTAGCTCATCACCTGGGTAAGTTAACTCGATCTTCATTTCGATATCTGAACCTGGACGAGCGTTATTTGCAACTTTCGCTTGGATAACATCTGTTAGCTCAATTTGTGCTTGTGCTGGTAGAACTCTTAAGTTTGTACGAGAGTTTACGATTTCAACATTTGAAGTTGCTGCAACTACTTTTGCACTAATCGCACCGCGGTTTGAAGCAAGTTTTCCAAAGTTTACAAGCCCAAGACCTACAGAGAATTTTCCATCTTGAGTTAGACCTTTTGCATCTTCAGTTTTTACACTTGTTTGTGCTGCTTGGTTAAGGCGAACAACAGCGTTACTAGCAAATAGCTTCTTTGCTTGGGCCTTACCAAGAGCAAGCATTTCTTCTTTTGCTGCTTGGATATTTTCATCAAATCCAGCTTCCTCACCATCTGCAACACCATTTTTGAAGGCAACACCTTCTCCTTCTAGGCGAGCCTCAGCAAAGGCTGTCTTGTAAGCTTTGTCGAAACCTTTTTGCGTTTCTTCTTCAAAATTACCAGCGGCAGCTTCATCACGAGAACTCTCAAAGAAGTCCACGTAGCCTGCGAAGTAAGTATCTTTGTGACTAACACTAAATTCAGCTTTATAAGCGGCATCGTAAGAAGCACCACACGCTTTCTTGAACTCATTAACACCTTTGTAAACATCAAAGCAATTTTTGAAGTCTTCATCGATATCGATACGAGTTGGCGCAGTGTAGGCATACTGAGGAAGCGCTTTTGTTTTTGCACTATCATTTTCATATGACTCGATCTCTCTTTGTGTTTTGGCGATCTCTTGATCTACTTTTGAAGTAAATCTTGAACCTAATGATTCAGTAGTCGCTGTGTATTCAGGAGCGACAAAATCTAATGCTTCAAAAGCTGGAGAAACAAATTCTTGTGCCATTGAGAATGCTTTCTCTAAGAAAAGGCTTCCGTTAACACTATTTGATAACATCACTCTATTTGTTGGTTTATTAGAGAAAGTCTCGCTCTTAACTTGCTCATATCCTTTTGGAAATTCTTGTGACTTTGCTAAGCTCTTAGCTTTTGCAACACCAGCTTCATACCCTTTTGCAAAACCTTCATCATAGCTTGCTTGAGAATTAACACCGGCCTCATACCCCTTTGTAAGACCATCTTCTTTTCCATCCACAAGTCCCGCAAGGTAGCCACGTAACTCACCTAGCTTCTTCCCGTTGGCACCCCCAAAGAAACTTGCATCTTCTTGTACATCAGCACTTGCCTTGTACTCACCTGCAGTTGCTCCAGCGGCTTCACCTTGAGATGCTCCAAGAGCTTTTGCATCTCTTTCATATTGAACATAAAGGTTGCTGCGGCCTTGGTATGCTTGGTACTTATTATTTGTGATATTTTCAAGATCACTTGCAACAGTGTCTGCTCTTGCAAACTCTTGCTCTTTAACTAGCTTATCTTCAAGAAGACGACTTCTTTCAACTTCAAGATCTGCGATACGGTCTTCGTTACTTGCCATCTGTGATCTTTTCGAAGCGATAACACTTGAGTTTTGCATGATTCGTTGTGATGAATCAGCGATGATATTTTGGTTGGCAACAAGTCTTTCACTTCTTGCTTGAGACTGCTCTTCTAACTCTAAGCGAGTTACGTGAAGTGAATCAAGACGATCAACAAGTAATTTAATGTCTGACTCAACTACTGATAGTCTTCTTTCATATGAATCACGTTCTGCCACGAGTGCATTTTGAGTATTTCTTAGTGAGCCAACTTCACGGCGCTGACTATCAAACTGATTCTTCTCACGATTTAGTTCATTTCTAAATTTCTTTAGATCTGAATCAATGAGTGCAACTCTTTGTGATGCTTTTTGCTTTTGATCTTGAAGTGAAGCGATATCAACTTCAAGACGCTTTATATCAGATTTAACTAGGGCAAGCTTAGCTTGTGCCTTATCAAGATCAGACTTGGCCGATGCTTGAGCTGTCTTTGCACTATTTAAACTATTTTGAGCTGCAACTAGTCTTTGCCTTAGCTTTTCAAGCTGAGGTGCCGCTTGTGCGATCTCAGCTTCAACATCTTTAATATCTTGGCGAAGACTTCTAACCTCACCCTTTTTCGTATTTATTTCAGACTCAAGGATAGCAATCTGATTGCTACCACCACTGATTGTACTTTCGGCCTTAGCAATCTTTTTAGCAAGTTGCTCAAGCTCTGTAGTCACTTGAGTTAGGCGTGTTTTTGTTTCTTGGATTTTATCTCTTAAAATTTTACGACGCTCTCTAAGGTTTTTGATTTGATTAGCATTACCTCGATCGTTGCGATCACCGGCCATTAGAGTTTTAAGGGCCTCCTCAACTTGTACCATTTCAGCTTCTAGTACAGATCTCTTATTATCAAGATTAGTCTTTTGAGAAGCAAGAGGACCTCTTTGTGATTTAAGTCCATCGATTTGTGACTTTGCACTCTCAAGTTCCCTCTTCGCTTTTTCAAGTTCGCTTGTTTTAGCAGATAATGCTGTTTGAGCAGTACTTAATTGAGACTGTAAATTACTTCTTTTTTGAACTAGTGGCTTAACTGCTTGTTCTTGTTTACTGATCTTATTTTCGATTTGAGTTACTTGCGCTTGTGCTTCACTAACTTCAGAATTTGCCGTTTGAAGTTTTGTGCGAGCATTTACGACTTGTGACTCAAAAGTAGAAACCTTAGAAGTTGCTTGCGCAAGATCTTGTTTCTTTGATTTTATTTCTTCTTGGATTTTTGGAAGTTTGATATTTAAGCGGTCGCGCTCATCTATTGCTTTAGAGATATTTGATTCTAGTGATTTGATCTGATCTCTTGTGCGGTCTAATTTCTTTTGTGCTTTATCGAGTCGATCTCCATTAGCTCTTAGACTTGAGAGAACAGAGTCTAGAGCACGCTTAAGGTTGCGGGCCGTATTGCGAGGGCCTGAAAGATCAGATTCAGTGCGATTAATTTCTCCGTTTACATCGCTTAGTGAGTCAGCAAGTCTTTGAAGTTCTTGTTCTAGGCCTTGGTTTTCAAAGCTTAGCTCTGAAATTGTCGTTTCAAGATTCATATTTTGTGTACTTAAATCAGAAACAAGAAGGATGGCCTCTTCGATCTCTCTTTTTGAGATTGAGATCTCACTTCCATTGGCCTCAAGCCTAGCAACGATTTCAAGGATAAGATCACTGATTTGAGTGGCAGACATTCTAGCAGCATCACTTTGAGACTTAGCTGAGTTGTATGAGGAAAGATAGGTACGGTAATCAATCTCGTCTGGAAGTCCCGATGGAAGTCCCGCATGTGCATTGGCGGCCATGGCCATAACAGCTAATAAAACAACATTTCTCTTCTTTGCTACTTCAGCAATTGATCTCATCATGATTCCCTCTCCTTTTGATCACTTTGATAAGAATTGTTTTATAATTCCCTATTGAGAATGTTGAGGGCACTTCAAAAAGAAATTAATTTATCGAGGCAATTGTAAGTTTTTATCAGAATATGACATTGTGATTTGAAATATTTACAGGATCTAAAGGCCAAAAAGGCCCACCTATTTACTAAGTGGGCCCTTTTGACATTACTTTACTTTAACATTGAAAACTTTGGTATGCAGTACGCTCCCCTTATAGAGGACTTCAAATTTGAATTTTAACTCTTTTCCAGAAGCCTTCTCTTTAAATTTGTAAGAAAGTTTTCCTGACTCAATTTTACCTTGCCCAGGAACCCCAAGAGTAAGTGCTGATTCTTTTAAATCTATATACTTACCACCTTCTAGAACCTCTAATCTAACATTAAATTCACCAGGGATATTGTCACGTACTCCCTTAAGTTGGAACTTAACATCGTGAGTTTTATACTTACATCCTAGCCAACACTTCCCGTACTCGACAGTTTCATCGAATGAAACCGCATATCTAATGTCAGGATTAGGAAGAACAACAGATTTGAAAGTTGTCACTTCAGTATACTTATCTTTTAAGCTATCACCTGGATAAGTAAGTTCAATATCCATAATTACTTCAGAACCTGGTTGAGCATTATTTGCAATTTTCGCAAAAATCACATCTTTTAGATCCATCTTAGTTTCTGCTGGAAGATCAATAAGGTTTACCTTCTTATCGAAAACTTCAACGTTATCAGTTGTAGAAATAACCTTTGCAGAGATAGCGCCTTTCTCACTTGCCATCTTTCCGAAGTTTACAAGTCCAAGTCCAACTCCAAAGTTACTATCTTGAGCAAGTCCTCTAGGATCTCCACTTGTTAAAATGGCCCCTCTCGACTTATCAACTCTTACAACAGCTTGTTCTTCAAAAAGAGCGTTTCCTTTCTCTTTTCCTTCCATTGCCATTTGTTCGCGTAGCTCTCCAAGATTTTCCTCTTCAGCTAAAAGTGCTCCATCTTTCTTTCCATTTTCGAAGGCCACGTTCTTACCTTCAACCATCGCATCACCAAATCCATAACGGTGTCCACGATCAAAACCAATCTTACGAGTGTCAGCATGATCGTTAGTTCTCGCTTCTTCTCTGGCATCGACAAAGAGTTGATCGTACTCTTCAAAGTATACCTTTCGATGTGAAGCTAGGAACTCTTGCCCGTAAAGCTCATGATAAGAAGATTCACAAATGGCCCTTAGCTCAGCAACCGCTTTATATACTTTTTGACAACGAAGCTCTGCCTTACCTTCTGCAATCTTAGCTGGCGCTGTATATACATATTCAGCACTTCCTTTGATCTCTTCAATATTACTTGTAAGAGATTCTATTTCAGCTTGGATACGAGTAACTTCTTCCTCATAAGTATCTTTTGAATTTCCAAGATCAAATGGAACATGATCTGAATGAGTATCATCAGATGTGTTCTCATCAAGGCTAGCAAGATATGGCATTTCCACAGCACCCATAAAGAAAGCTTTTTCTTGTACTTTATTAACAAGAACAACATGACTGTCTGGAAGAACTGACATCTTAAGCTCTTTTGCTTGCGTAAACGCAGTGTGAAAGTCTTCTTCCATAGCAATATTTTTGGCATTTTGAAGCCCTATTGCATAACCTTCATTATGTCCTAGGTCGTAATCTTCTTTTGAATTAACACCTTGCTCATAGCCATCAGTCTTCCCTTGCTCAAGTCCTTCTTCAAGACCAACAAGGTAGCTATCTAACTCTCCTACGCTTTGACCATTTAGACCACCGTACTTATTAGCATCCGCTGTTGCATCTGCAGATGCTGTTTCAGAACCTATACTTGCACCATCAGTAATAGCATCAACTTGTCCAAGAACCTTAGACTCACTTACATACTCATTGAATAGATTTTGACGAGTTTCAAACTTAATTCGAGCATCTTGAGTTTTTTGCTCTAATTCTTCTGCTCTTGCTTCAGAGACAATTAGAGTTTCTTCACTCTTAGTCTTACGCATAAGAAGTTCTGTACTTTCTTTTTCTAGCTTGGCCAAGAAATCCTGACCGGCCTTAAGTTCCGCTTGATTTTCAACGATAGCAGAAGAATTTGTTCTAAGACGAGAACGTGTTGTTATGATTTCATCTGTTAGCTCAGATTTTCTCTTAGTCTTTTCAGAAACAATGATATTTAACTCTTCTGTTCTCTTAGCAGTATCTTCAGACATTTTTTTAGTTTCAAAAATCTTGTCATTAAGACTTGAAATTTTCTTCTGATGTAAGTCACGATTTGATTCAAGAGTCGTTTGATTTCTTGAGATCTTTCCTGAATTCACTTCAGTTTCAACGAGTTTATTTTGAGTATTTACATGCTCTTCTTTAAGTTCTTTAAGAGACACTTGAGCAACTCTTAGCTTATCCTTTGCAAGAAGCTCTTTCTTTCTAAGATCAGCACCTTCTTCACTAAGCACTTTAATCTCACCATTTAAAACAGTAAGTTTATGCTTCACTTCTTCATAATCATTGATCGATGCACCAAGATCATCTTGAGAACGTTTTAACTCTAACTTAGCTTCTTCTAGAGCAGCTTCGACTTGTTTAAATCGTGGAGCAGTTCTAATAATCCTCTCATCAACAGAGACAAGTAGTGACTCTTGATATCTTAGTTTCTTCTCAGCACTAATATATTGTTTTTCAAGGAACATTAGCTTTAAATCGCCTTCTTTAATCCTGTACTCAACTACTGAAAGTTTCTTTTTAACAGCTTGGAAATCATCATTTAATGCTTTAATTTCACCTTCAACGAGTAACTTTCTAGCTAGTAAATCTTTTCTTTGAGAAGTCTGATCATCACCTAACTGTAGTAAGTCGATTTCGATCTTTTCTAATTCATGTTTTTTAATCGTTTGATCTGCTTCAATTCTTTCAATCTCAGCTTCAAGAGCAGTTGCTTCTTCTTTAACAGTATCCATAATTTCTTGGTACTTAATGAGGGCAACATGAGTTTTAGAATATTCTTTCTTTTCAACACTAAGATTTGCAAGAATTGTATCTCTCTTTCTTAAAAGAGGACGAATATTACTTGTTTGCTCGTTATAGTCGATATTAATTTCTTCGGCCTTAAGTTTTGCTGAACGAAAGATTTCTCTTTTTCGGGCAACAAAATTATCAAGCTTTTCCATTTCTAATTCTAATGGTCTAACTTTTGGTAAAAGAGTATCGAGCTGCTTCTTATTCTTAGAGACTTTACTAAGTACACTACTGTACTCATTCGTTAAGCTCTTCACTTCAACAGACTTATTATCAGTTTGCTTACTTAAAAGAGTAACTCTTGCCTTTAAAGAGATAAGTTGATCTTCATTCTCTTTAGCTAAACGACTATTAGCATCAAGTTGTGCAATTGTTTCTTTTAGAATTGACTGCTCAAGTTCAACACTCTTTTTAAGAGATGTAAGCATGGCCTCATTATTACTAATGATGACTTGACCTTCACTCAGTTCCTTTTTTACAGAAACTAAGAGCTCTTCTACTTGCCCCTGTTCTCTAACTAGCTCATTTAAGTTAACTTCGAGAATTTCGCTTTCCCCGCTTAATTGATCAATCATAGCAGTCGCATCAGCAACGATTTTCTGAGTTAATTCAACATCGTGAGTATTAACTTCAAGAAGCTCAGCGATTTTCATAATTTCAGCTTTTAGCTCTTCTACTTTAAACATCGCTGAATGGCTTTGGGCCTTCGAAGTATCATAAAGCTTCGAATACTTTTGATAATCAATTTCATCAGGTAATGTTGCATGTGAAGCAACGGCCATAAGTGATAAAATAACTAATTTTTTACTAATTCCAATTGTATTCATATTTCTCCCCTTCTTCTAAAAGTTCAAAAGACTAACTTTATGCACAAAAAACCGCCCATTGGTATTACCAACAGTCTCAGTGCATCTAAATTTTGTGAGGAGTATTAAAGCAACTTGAGATTTAATTATAAATTTGAGGATTGAAAAATGCCTGGCCGCAACTTAAGCAGAGACAGGAAAAGACGGCGGCCAGGCTTTTACACACAAGATAAGGACTTTTCAATAACCTCAAATAAACATTATTTTGAGCGAATCACATTGTAAATAGCTCTTGTTAAACTTTACTTTTTCTTTACTTAAATACTTGGCAATTATTTGAAGATTTCCTTATTTTGGAAAAAGACATTTTTCAAAAGATAAAGTCAATCAAGTATGGGTTTTTAATAACCCGAGCAAATTACTCTAGTGAAATCTCCTTTTCTGCCGGTATCTAAACACCTAAATTTATTATATACTTTATAGGTATAGCTATTTTCCAGATAACAATAAAATCTCTACATAAAATGGAAAGGGGGAACAAATGAAAAAGCTTTTTACACTATTACTTTTAGGTTCTGCACTAGTTATGACTTCATGTGGTTCATCATCAAAAACTGATGACACAACTTCTGTAGAATCTGTTGATTACAGCAATGCTTCTCTTGAAGTGAATGGTGACTCAGATTCAGGTAAAGCTGGTGCACTAAGAACTGTTTATTTTGCATTTAATTCATCAGGACTTAGCTCATCAACTAAAGCAACTCTTGAAGCAAACGCTGACTTCCTTAAAGGAAATACTTCTGTTGAAGTACAAGTAGAAGGTCACGCTGATGAAAGAGGTGGACGTGAGTACAACATGGCACTTGGTGAAAACCGTGCACGTGCAATTAAGAACTACCTAGTAGCTCTTGGTGTTGATGCTTCAAGAATCTCTACTACTTCTTACGGTAAAGAAAGACCAATTTCATTTGGTCACAATGAAGATTCTTGGTCACAAAACAGAAGAGGAAACTTCGTAATTATTGCTAAGTAATCTTTAAAAAATGAAAGAATTAAAAAATAAAATCACATTTTTAATTTTACTTCTATCTTTGGGTAGCTGCGGTCTAACGACCGTACGCCCGAAGTTAGAAATGACTTATGCACAGGTTGCTTTCCTTGCGGCCAAGGAAGCTGGCGGACAAACACTCGCCCCTAACCTTTACCGAAAAGCCGAATTCTACTACTTAAAAGCAAAATCAAGCTACAAGAGAAAATTCTTTAACAAAGCTAAGAAGTACGCCATTCTATCTAAGCAATTCTCAGAAAAGGCCGAGTTCAAGGCATATCGTAAGAAAACTCTCGATAGCATTTAATATATCTTATTCGGAGAATTTCTCATGAAGAAACCTTCCCTACTTACAACGATTACATTAACAATTTTAATGGGTGCTTCAATGACATCTTGTAAAACACAAGAACAAATTGAGCGCGAACAAAAGATCAATACGATGTCTGTGCAAATGCAACAGAATCAAAAGCTTAATGCTGATTCACTCTCAAAAGTACAAGAGCTACAAGATAGCGTTCTTCAATTTCAAGGACAACTTGAAGAGTACACAAACGGTAAGGATCAAAAGCTAGAAACAGTTGATCAAAAACTTCTAAAACTAGAAGAACAGAATACTGTCTTAACTGATGAGGTAACAAAGCTTACAGCTAAGATTGAAGAACAAGATAAGTTCATCAAGGAAGTATTAGCACTCCTAAAAAAAAAAGAAACTGAAAGAAAAGAGATAGCGAAAGCAAAAAGTCGCTCACCTTATGATCAGGCCATGTTTCTTTATGGAAAAGGTAAATACAGCGAAGCTCGTCCTATTCTTGAAAAACTCTATAATGAAAATAAAATCAAAGGTAAAAGAAGAGGTCGTATCATTCACAATCTAGGAATGATCTCGTATATCCAAAAAAGAAATGACGATGCTGTCACATACTTTTCAACTCTTTATACATCAATGCCTTCGTCTGCTTACAATGCTAATGGACTAGTTTATTTGGCCAGAACTTTTAAAAGACAAGGCCAAGCCGAACAAGCAGTTGTGACACTTGAGGAGATGCTTAAGTCATTCCCAAAAAGTCGCCACGTCCCTACTGCTAAAAAGTTATTAGCAAGCTACAAAAAATAAGGAATAGCATGAAAAAAATTTTAGGACTCCTAAGCTTAACTTTCGCACTTTCGTGTCAAAGTATTATTGACCTGGATCGCGACAGTGAAGAGTTAAAAATTGAAGGACCAAAATTTTCAATCCTCTTCTCTCACTCGATCTCTGGAGAGACTCACCCATGTGGATGCCGCCAATTTCCATTAGGAGGTCTTCCGCAAGTTGCAGGCTTTATGAGTGATTTTAAAAAGGATCATCAATACCTCTATATTGACACTGGTGATATGCTCTTTCCTTCATCAGTTGTTCCTGGCCATATTGAAAAGTCTCAGAAATTTGCGGCCTTATCACTTGCAAAAGGATTAGATAAACTTGGGCTTAAATACACAATCCCAGGAGATCAGGATCTAGCTGCTGGACTTGATTTCTACAAAGAAGTACTTTCACAAGTAAGTTTTAAAGTTCTCGTTTCAAACCTTGCTGATAAGAAGTCCCTACCCCACCAAGAATATGCAAAGATTCAATTTGGAAAGAGCACAATCTTTCTAACAGGAATCGTGGCGGCCGGAAGCTTGCAATCAGAGTTTAGAGATCTATTTATCAATCCAGTTAAAAACTTTAAAAATACATTAACAACGCTTAAAGAAGCTGGCTTTGATGATAAGAATCCACTCCATAAACTAGTTCTTATGTCCCATGCTGGACTTGATTACGATAAGAAATTTGCTGAAACATACCCGATGATCGATTGGATTATTGGTTCACACTCACAAAGTTTTACAAATTACTCTATTGACGTTGGTACAACACAAATCGTTCAAGTTCTCTCAAAGAACCACTATATCGGAGAAGTCGCCTTCTCTGCAGGGACTGAAAAAATTGAAAAAGAATTCTCTTACCATGAAATGCGTGAGCAGTTGGGAGAGAGGATTCCAAATAACCCTTTTACAAGCTACATCAATAATCACAAACAAGAGCTTGATAGCATTCGCGATAAAGAACAAAAAAGCCTAAGCTTTGCTGATAGTGGTATTAAAAAGCTTGCCGATACAAAAAGCTGTCTTGAGTGTCACTCAGATCAAGGTGATCACTGGGCCAAGACACCTCACGCGATTTCTTTTGGAACTCTTATGATTGCCAAAGAAGAGAATAAAACGAGCTGTATGCAGTGTCACTCTCTTGGAATGAATGAAGAAGGTGGCTATATCAACCACAACGATATCGTGCACTTTAAAGATTTAAAAACAAGTGATGCCAAATTTAACGCTCACAAACAAAAGTACTGGCAGGATGTATCAAAGGCCTTTAGTGGTGTTGCTTCTGTTCGCAAGCTTGATCCTAAAAAAATAAAATCAATTCGCGTTGCATGGGATAAGGCCAATGAGAAACACAATGTGGAGCACTCATTTGCTAATGTTCAGTGTCTAAACTGCCACTCGATGGTAACAGATCACCCATTTGCCATTGAAGATGAGACACAAAAAAAGGCCCATACAAAAGCGGCCATTAAGAATAAATGTCTTGGTTGTCACACTAGTGACCAATCACCAGAGTGGTATAAGAAAGATCGCGATGGAATTTATTCTGGAGTAAATGACGAGTACTTCGATAAAATGTATCAAAAAATGACACACTAAAAATACGACGGGGACTTCAGTTTCTTACTGATAGTCCCCTTTTCTTAGCTTCTTCTCAACATCTTTTTTCTGCTGATCAGATCTCTTATCATGAAGCTTCTTCCCTTTTGCAAGAGCAATTTCAAGCTTAACACGTGAGCCTTTAAAATAGATGATCGTTGGAACAATCGTAAGCCTTTCGGCCTTCACACGGTGAGCGATTTCAGCAATTTCCTTTTCATTTAAAAGAAGTTTTCTCTTTCTCGCCTCTTCGTGATTGAATTGATTCCCAAATTCGTATTCAGGGATTTTGATATTATTGGCCCAAACTTCGCCGTTCTTATCAATTGTAATATGGGACTCACCAATTGAGACTTTTCCAGCGCGCAAAGACTTAACCTCAGTTCCCACTAACATCATTCCTGCTTCGTAAAGTTCAAGTATTTGATAGTCGAACTTTGCTCTTTTATTTTTGGCGATTATTTTCTTTCCCATTATTTACTCATTTAGATACTTATATAAATTTTGAAGGTCATCTAATTTTAGCGCTTCTGCTCTAACTGTCAAAGGCTGATTGATTTTGGCCAGGGCCTCGGCAATCTTATCTGCTGGAGCATAAGTTTTAAGAACTTTTCCAAGCTGTTTTCTCTTAAATTGAAAGACAGCTCTTAAGAATTTCTCAAATTTACTAAATTCAGACAGAGGAATCACTGGACTCTCCAGGCGCTCAAAGCTAATTACAGCAGAGTCAACCTTTGGCGGAGGTGTAAAGGCACCTGGAGGCGCTTTTACAAGCAAAGATGTCTTAAAATATGTTTGTGATAGGGCCATTAAAGACCCCATGAAATTCTTCTTTGAAGCAAAGGCAAAAACCTTATCAGCAACTTCTTTTTGAAACATCAGCGTCATATACTTAATTGCTGGTGTTTGAAGAAATTTTAAAAGAAGTGGTGTCGAGATATTGTATGGTAGGTTTGAAACCAGCCATAACTCGTCACTAATATTCTTATCGCTAATAAATTGATCAAAATCTAGCGCAAGGGCATCTGTGAAAAGAATATTTTCTTCTTTAACGATTGGTCCAAGATATTCGATCATACGAGTATCCATTTCAACAACGTTAAGATTGCCATCATGAGCAGCAAGATGCTTTGTTAGGATTCCAGGACCAGGTCCAACTTCGATGATATTCTTTGCAACATCTGCATAATCATCTGTAATTTTAGTAATGATATTTTGATTATTTAAAAAGTGCTGACCGAGTTCTTTATTGGCCCAAGGTAGTTTTGATTTTGATTCTTCCATGATTAGGCCTTCCTATGTTCTTTCTTATTAATAAATCGTGATCTGGCATCGATACTTAGTGTATCAGGATACTGGATACGACTATTATAGTTTCTAAAAGCATAATTAGCGATCATTGCACCATTGTCGGTACAAAATTTCGGCTGTACAAAATGTACCTGCTTATACTTTTCTTGAAGCACTTTTCTAAGATAGCTATTACAAGCAACTCCACCACCAACAACAATTGGAAGATTATTAAATCCCTTCTCTTTTGCTGCTTCAAGTGCATAACGTAGCTTAAGCTTAAGAGCTGAAACGATAGCATGCTGATAAGAAGCACAAATATCTTTTGTATCTTGATTAATATCTTCTGGCGACTTTACAAGATACTGAGGATTCTTATCGAGGAAGGTTCTTAAAGATGTCTTCACACCAGAGAAGCTTAAGTTACAATCTTTTGATGTCTTAAGCCCTATTGGAAACTCAAAGCGATTAATATCACCTTCTTTTGCAAGATCATCAATAATGCGACCAGCAGGATAGCCTAGCCCCATTAGCTTTCCACCTTTGTCATATGCTTCACCAGCGGCGTCATCAATTGTTGAGCCAAGAACTTCAATCTCATCACTTGCGCTCACAAGTGTGTAGAGGCTGTGGCCTCCACTTACGAGAAGTCCTAAGTATGGATATGAGACTTTTTCTGTTAAGTGGATTGCTTCCAGGTGAGCAAAGAGATGGTTTACTGCAAAGAGATCAACTTTCTTTAAAAGAGAAATTGTCTTAGCAGCATTAAGTCCTGTAAGTAATGGCCCTAGCAGTCCAGGGAAAGTCGTCACACCAACAAGATCAATATCAGAAAGGTTTACACCGGCCTTACCAATTGTTTGCTTGATAAGAGGTGCTAATTTTTCAAGATGATTTCGAGAGGCAATTTCTGGAACAACTCCACCCCATTGGGCGAGCATTTGTTCTTGAGAAAATAGCTCAAAGGCCAACACCTCAGGCACTTCACCTTGAGAAATCTTATCAGGATCTCCCTTTAGAACTGCTACTGATGTATCATCACAACTTGTTTCAATACCTAAAATATATTTAGTGGCCACGAAATATTCCGTTCTTACGATTAAATAATAAGATGCACCCTATCATTATTTTAAGATTTTATCGACAATTTTGATGATTTTTTCAAAGTGATCGCGCCCGAAATTATCCGCTAAGTACTGATAAATAGTACGGCTTTCGTCGAGATTGTAGTTTCGAAGCTCAATTTGCTTAGCAAGTTCATGGGCAACAATAAAGACGGCCGTTAGTGGCTTAATCTGATTCGCATAAAGTCCACGAGGAAATCCGGACCCATCTGGCCTTTCGTGGTGGTTAATCAGAATCTCATACATATTCTGATCTGCCAGCCCTTCCTTCTCAAGCATCTCACTAATTAAGCGCCCGTGCCCAAGGACAAGGTTCTTATCATAATCTGTAAGCTCGGCCTTAAGTAATTCTTCTTGTGACGAAATACGAGCAAGGGCCTCATCTTCAAGTAGAAGATCATGAAAGACAGCTGTTCGAATAAGAGTTTCAATATTATCTTTCTTCCCCCACTCTAGTTGCTTTGAAATTTCAACGGCAAAGAGGCTTGTTAGATAACAATGATCGTAGAGATAATTTGTCATATTCTCGCGCTCTTTTAAAAGGTTTCGAAGTTTTGGACTTCCCTGCGCAAGTTTTGAAATATTTGAAACATAGCTATCAACAACAGTAGATGTTCCTGTGCTAATTCCATAGCGGCCAACGAGGCGCTTTAGAGTCATCATGGACTTTTGAGCTATATCAAGATGCTCTGCTGGAGTTGAAGGATCATACTTTAAAAATGAAACCTCTCCTGCTTTCTTAACGTACTCATCGATATCGTCTTTGTTGATATAGAGGTAGTTTATATCGCGATCAAGATAGCTCTCAATTTGTGAAATCGTAAATGTGTCTCCGCGGTGAATAACCTTTACGAATTTAGAGTCACTAAGCTTTACGTATGTATCACAAATGGCCAGAGTTCCTCTTAAGAAGTACTCTGTATTAATTTTCTTATATGCACTACTTGATTGAACAAAAGTAGAAACACCACCTAATTGAGTTAGAAGCTTTTCAAATTTAACAAATGAAAATGGCTTTGGTAGATGTTCTCTTTTCTTATGATAAGTTACATCTCTTTCAAAGTTAACAAACTCTGCTTCAGTGTATGAAGTAATGACAAGAGATGGGATATTACAATCAATTGAATCATAGAATGAGAAGATATCATCATCACCTTCTCTAAAATAGTCTGTGACAATTAATTTATAATCTTTTGATGATTGAAGCTTTAATTTTAATTCGCGAAAGTTTGAAACACGAATGACATTTACACCTTGAAATGCATTTTCAATACCCAAGACATAAATATCACTTAGTTCAAAATCTGGTTCGGCCACTAGTACGTTAAAGCTCATAGGAGTTATTTTAACACTTCCATGTTTATAAACTAGAAGGAACTTTGTGCTTTAACGAACCCAGTATAGGACCATGGCAATATAGCAGGCCAGGAAAACTCCACCAGCGATGCGGTAGAAGGCCCTTTTTGCAAAACAGATTGCTAGTAAAAATAGTGAAGCAAATAGTAGAGCGGACATCTCCGGTATAAAGTTTTCCGCAATCTTGATTTTATAGAACACTAAACTACCTAAAACAAAAGCCGCATTGAAAATATTTGAACCGATAATATTTCCTGTAATGATATCCGAGTTCTTTCCCTTACGACTTGTCATGATTGCCGTAACCAGTTCAGGGAACGAAGTACCAAAGGCGACGAAGATTGCCGAAATAACATAATTTGAAATTCCAAACTCAAGAGCAACGGCTGTTCCACTTTTAACCAGTAACTCTCCCCCTCCATATAAAAGGGCAAAGCCAGCAAAAAGGTGAATGATTTCTTTTGGCCCTATTTTCTCATCCATGTGATGAGGCTGTTCTTGATTACCTAGGTGAGCACGTTCTTTTTTCATCGAAGCAAATGTGTCCCATAGATAGAAAAGCATAAAACCAATTAGTAGAGCACTTCCCCACCAGTAGATTTGATCTTGTAGAAGAACGATCCCAAGAATTACTGTAAGTGCTAGGTGTAGAAGAAGTTGTTTCTTGATTTCTGTTCCAGAGATGAAAAGACGTCCCATTAATCCAGATACACCAAGAATAAGAAAAAGGTTGGCAATATTAGAGCCGACAATATTTCCCAGAGCAATTCCCGGCTCACCGCGATAACTTGCAAGTTGAGAAACGAAGAATTCTGGAAGCGAAGTCCCAAAGCCCACAATTAATAAACCGATAACAAGTGGTGATAACCCTAGAGCAAGTCCAATCTTTTCAGCTGACTCCAGAGCGAACTCTGCACCATAGTAAAGCATAACAATAGCAAGAATTAATAACACAACTTGTAAAACCATATTTTATTTCCAATAATTAGCTTATGACTAATTCAAATAACTCTTCATTTCTAAAAAATATTTTTTCTAAGTTTAGCAAAAAGAAATTCAAATTTCTAAGTATTTCGACATGTATGATTGCAGATGCTTTTGTCGCTTTTTATCTTTATTTAGTTTACGCAAATCCGCAAACCTATCGAGAAAGCTTTAAGATTGCTTATCAATCACTAAGGCTTGTTGATCCGAATATTGCAAATGGAATAAAAGATCCTCACTTTCAAGATCAAGTTATCCAATTAATGGTCCATACGGTGATCTCAATTATTTGTGTCTACTTAATTATTCACCTAATTATTTATATCTTTCGCCTCTATAATAAAAAGTTTGCACAGAGTTATATCAAACTCTATTCATGGACAGGTGGCGTGCTTATGATCTCTATAGCGCTCTTCAATCTTGATACTCCAAGAGTGGCCATGTTTATGATTCCAGGGGTTTTACTTTTATTTAATGCACTAGGCTTTAAGCACGTGGATCAAATGAAGGAAGAATAAAATTTGTTAAGTGAGGAAGAGTCCAATCTGGCATACTGCGAGCTTGTCCCTTTGCTTTTTGCAATCCACAAACTGCAAGTAAGAATGAGTCAAAGGCCCTTACATTTTTTACAATAACTTCAAGATCATTATCGTAAATAAAGATTCCCAATTTATTCTCAATCTTTTTAACGATATCAAGGCGTGCCTCAACTCCAAGATCAAGATCCGTTAAATTGACGATATTTTTTTTAAGGACAATGCGACTTTTTAGAAGCTCTAATAGAATGAGGTTTACATGTCCTTCATAGAATTGGCACTCTTCAGGAAAGTGTCTCTTCATATATGAGAAGCGTGAAAGCATCATAAGAGATGTATTTCCAAATGAATCAAAAGTTGTATTGAAGAGCTCTAATAGCTGATCGTGATAAGAGCACCATATCCAAAAATCAAGAGAGCGATTCCAGTAAGGAATAAAGCCTTTCTTTAATCTTCTCTTAAAAGACTTCGAAAGCATGAAATCATTAGACTCTTTTACAAATGTATCGCGATCAAAATGAGTGAGGTCTTCAAAATTTCTCCTTCGCTCATACTCTTTTGGATTTTCCTCTTCCATCTTTCGATCCATCTCTAAGATCGATGCAATATCTTCACGAACCTGCTTCACATCGCCAACGGGGCATTTTGCAACACCTGGACACTTAAGGTCACAGTTATGACAAGGAGGCTTCGATAATGGAAAGTCGATAATAACGTGCTTAAGATTATACTTATCTATCCACTGATTGAGGATATCATCACCATCTTCAACGTCTTCATCACGAACTTCATCTTTTACATGTAGAATTGATTTTAAAAACCAGCGTCCGCTTCCCTCGTGATGATCAAGAAGACAGAAGAAGAAATTATCTCTTCGTCCACCTTTCATTGATAGTCCTGCAACACGATTGAAGCTTAAATTCATAGCGGTTTCTCAACACTAAACTCTAACACTTGCATATCTTTTACACGTGCTAGTTCTTTTAAAACCTGGGACTTATGCTGAGGGCCATGTGCCAGTAAGAAACATCCGCCTCCGCCAGCTCCACAAACCTTCATTCCAATAACCAAGTCTTTTTCACGAAGTTTATTATAAATATCTCGCATATCATCTGTAACAATACCCGAAAATAGCTTTTCTCTTTGCGCACCCTCTTGGCAAAGCATTCCAAGAAAGTCATCGTACTCACCATTTCGAATTGCATTGTATGCGCTAAAAGTTAAATCACGAATTTTTCCAAGCCCTTCTCTTACACCATTTTGATTATCAAAGAAGTCTTTATAAACTTGCCAATTATTAATGGCCGAAAGTCTAAGTTGTCCTGAATACACAAGTGTTAAGTGTGACTCCACAAAGCTCTTAAATTCTTCATTGTAGAGCTGCTCAACTTCAATACAACTATTTGTCGCCTTTAGAGCAAGTACCCCACCATAAAGAGCAGGATAATAATCCTGATACCCACAAGGGCCCTTATTTAAAATCTTGGCCTCAATATTTTGAACTGTATTAATCGCAGTTTGGCGATGAAACTCAACTCCACAATAGTCACACAGGGCCTTATAAACAGTTACTCCCATAGAAGACGAACCACCAAGGCCTGCCCCCGGAGGAGAACCAGACTCTGTCGTTAAACGAATACCACTAGTTAATTTAAAGTGATGAAGAATTTGGGCCAGAAAAGATAAAGCTCCAAATGTATCACTATCAAAGTCTTCGTATGTGAATTCTACGCTAGAGTGTCTTGTTACCGAATCGTAATCTACTGAAACAAACTCAACACCCTCAAATTCTATTTCTTCAACCTTAACCTTGGCCTTAAGAGAAGTTGCAAGATTAAGAGTAATTGTATGTCTTAAGACCTGATTTAGTGGAACAATATCAAGAGTTCCACCAAGAAGGTCAACGCGAACCGATCCTTCGGCCTTGGCAATCATATTATCCATTATAAATTCCAATAAACGGAAGCTCTCGGTAGCGGCCATCAAAGTCAAGCCCATAGCCGATAACAAATTTATCCTCAATTTCAAAGCCGAGGTAATCAATTTGAACTTCGTGTTGTGTTTTTACTTTCTTATGTAAAAGAGTCGCTAGCTTAATTGTCTTAGGTCCTCTTTCTTTTAACATTTTCGTTAGCTCACTAATTGTAAGACCTGTGTCCACGATATCTTCAACAAGAATAACATTCTTATCTTTGATATCGACTTTAATATCTTTTGTAATGGAAACCTTTCCAGTACTTTCGGTCCCTTTGTAAGAACTTGCTCCAATGAAGTCAAAATATACAGGAGAACTCATTTGGCGAATTAGATCTGCCACAAAAACGAAGGCTCCGTTAAGCACGCCAATGATCACAACTTCCTCACCTTGAAAGTCTGAATCAATCTTAGTTGCAAGCTCTTTGATTCTTTCGTTAATTTTCTCTTCAGAAAAATAAGTTTCGATTGCCATGAATTCTTCCCCAATTCCTATACAAATGAATTATTTAAAATTTCCCCAACGCCACCTGCGCCCGGAACAATATATTGCTTTCCAGTAAGCCCAACTTCTTCATCCCACAGTGTTCCAGGAATTGTTTTAAGAACATGATCTGGAGATAGCCCACGATCAAGTCTAAGAGCATAGATTTCAACATCTGGATGATCTTTTTGCATTCTCTTAATATACTCAGGAGTTACGATAAGATTAAGTGAAATATACTTAAGTGCACGCCCTTTAACTTTGTCTTTATAATGACCAACGGCAAACGACATTGAGCCACCAGTTGCTCCCATTGGATCAGGAAGCAGAACAATTGCATTTTCTTGGCCACCACCAATTTTTGAGCCCGAAACATCAACACCAATGACCTGCTCATTCTCATCGACTTTGCGCTGAACATAGAAATGGTCTTGGCGAATTAGTTCAGGATTTAAAAAGTAATTTAAATTCTCAAAACAGATATGACTTGGAAAAGTTCCCGCGCGAGCAAGGTCTACACAAAGAACTGGCTGTTCCCTTTTTATCACCTCTTGTTTAAAGATGGCCTTCTCTGTTAATCCGGCCATACGAGAGCGCACTTCCACGACTTCTTTAGGAAACGAGTTTCCTAAAACAGATTCTAATAAAATGAAATAGAGTTTATGAATTAAGTGATTTAATTCTGGCTGAATAACACCTTCGCTTGAGAAGCGTGCAAGTAAACTTTCAGCAAGAGGATTGGAGAGAATAAAAACATTCTCTCCATACTTATGTTCGATTTGACTAATTTTATATTGGTTCGAATTTTTAGATTGTGTTTTCATTGTTCAATTTCACCTCGCCATTAGAGTTTACCTCTTTTAGGCCTCCAAGTGAAATCGAAAATGCCTTAACATCTTCATCTTCTTCGTAGTAATCGAAGTGAGCACGACAACGAGCTTCGTAAAGATCGGCCTCACCTACTAATACTGTTTTATTATTGTCAGATGGTAGTCTGTAAGACTTCGAAGCAGGTGCGCCACAAACAGTACAAATCGCTTGAATCTTCATAACATCATCAGCAATACATAAAAGCTCAGGCATTGGACCAAATGGCTTTGATTTGAAATCTTGATCAAGACCAGCACAGATAACGCGAATACCACGACGTGCTAACTTTGAAACAACTTTGATAATTGTTGCATCAAAGAATTGAACCTCATCAATTGCCACGATACGAGTTGAATCATAAACCTTCTGTAAGATTTCAACTGCGTCTTTGACAGGCTCAGCTTCCACATGACGTGACGAGTGACTTACGACATTTGTCTTGTGATAGCGATCATCAATAACAGGCTTGAAAATTTGAACTTTTTGACGAGCAATTTGTGCTCTAGTTACTCGACGGATAAGTTCTTCCGTTTTTCCAGAAAACATTGGGCCGCATACGACTTCAATGCCACCAGTTGCGTGTGCGTGACTTGCGTACATTGACTTAAACTCCTCTTAATGTCAGATATTTTTTTGTGTTGTGTCTCTAAATTCTATTATGACGGCCGGGCCAGTTTTAGGCCACTTACATCTTCTTTCAAAAAAGGAAGGCAATGCGCTCAACGCGTAAAGACTAAATAAAGCTTATCATGAGCGTTAGGTACATCACCATAAAGAGCATGAAGCCCACGATGAGTAATAACGGAGACATAAGGATGAAGAAGCTCTGCACAAATGAGAATTGCAGATTATAACGCAGTCCAAAGTACAAGTAGATCACTTGAGAAATAAATTTTAAAAAATCTCCAAAAATTGGGATGATTAAGAAGAAATTCCCAACTAACGCACCTGCTATCACATCTTCTAACTCAATATCCTTTAGGTCTTTATCGAATAGACTTGCAAACATTGTGATAATTAAACGCCAGAACTTAACAAATACCCAAGCAGAAAGTGGAAAGAAGACGACTTTAAAAAGTGTCGAAAAGAGAAAAAGCTTCTGTTGAAATTCACTTGAAGAAAAGATTGCTGGCAAGAAACCATCTTCGGCCATTTTCCCCGCAAGATTTATTCCAATATGAATTTGTGCAAGAGAGTATAGGCCATAAATGAAAACAAAGGGCCATGAAGCTAGAGCGAAGTCTGCAAACTTTAAATTAACTCCACGCTCACTCTCCTCTTTAACGATCTCAAAAAGCCTCGCTTCTTTGATGCGTTCTATCTCTAACCTGTGGTGAGCTATATTAGAGTTCACAAGTTTCGGATAAAGAAGAAATTTAATGTATTGAATATATATTTCTAGCACGTCTCTATTTTAATCGAGTTCCTCATAAATTGAAACTAGGCAATGACCTACTCTTTAAGTTTAGTATAAAAAAACTCTTTAGGTGTTTGTAAAACTTCACGAAATTTCTCATAAGGAATACTTGAGCGATCGCGATTCTTATCGTTAGCATCTGCTGGAAAAGCTGTTTCGAAGCGAGCAATAAGCCATGTCGACTTTTGTCCATCAATTACGGCCATATAAAAAGACTGATTTAATTCAATCTTCTTTCCCACTAAGAAGCTGACAGCTTTTCCGCTAGTAAAATTAAATGTGATAGTCTCTGCCCCATCAAATTTTAAAAGATTCTCGTCTACTTCATCACTTTCAAGGATGCGATCAACTTTCAGCTTCTGTAATTCATCATAGAAAAGGTTAAGATTATCTTCAATTGCTTCTTTTATCTCAATTGTATTTCCAGCAACAGTAATAGATTTAATCTTTCCATAAGTAGAGAAGCTAAGAATATTTCTTTTCTGAGTTATTAAGGCAACTTCCTTTTGCTCATCTTTTTCAACTAAGAAATACGCTGCAAAAATAGAAAGAACTAATATGACAAAGAGATAACGATTCTTCATTAAGCTGCAAACTTCCTTCTCTGGTAAAGAACTAGAGCGATCACAAGATAAACAAGAGGCAGAACAACAATAGAGAAATAAAAAATCACTTTCTTTTCAATATCTGAAACTAAAAGTGGAATTTCTTTAAATACGACTGAGTGTAGAGAAGTCAGTTGTCCTTGACCTGATAACCAGTGATAAAGATTTGATACATATTTAAAATTACTTTGATAACTAAAGAACTTATTTGAAATAAAGGCAGAGTTTCCAATAGCAACAATTGCAGGAACTCCATCTCTTGTAATGGCCGCGGCCATATCAATAGGTCCTTCAATATCCTCACTATCTTTTTTTACATCCCCAGCGATAACAGAAATCATCTTCTTCTCTGCCCAGCCTTCAGGCGTCGAGGTTGCCAGGGCGTGGAAACTTCCCTTCTCTTCTTGTGGTAGAGTTGAAGTTATGGACGAAACAAGCGGAAAGAAAACTCTCTCAGTAAAGTCTGAATTGATATTTAAAGAATCGTAGCGAGAAATAATCGGCGCAGTCCCTTTTGATGACTCAAGTCCATTAACAGGATCCATCACGATGTCATTTGCAATATTAAGTCCGTTATCCGAAAAGAATTTCTTTATATTTGCCAGCTTTTCTCCGTGGAAATTCGGCATAATCGCTGCAAAAACTCGACCACCATCGAAGTAGTAATTTTCTAGTTTTGAGATTTCTTCTTTTGAGAAATCATTTGTTGGCTCAAGAATCGTAAAGACATCACAAGACTTAGGAATTTCATTTGCTTTTAAAAGATCAACTACATTTAAACGATAAGCCGACTGCTTAAGAACATGTAATAGTCCTGTAAAACCATTATCAGAACTGTCTTGAAATTTCGCATTATAATTAAAACAAATAGTCGGATCCTTATCTCTTTCAAGTCGAATGAGACCATTAGTAATTCCTAACTCAAGAATACGAGTCACCACAACTTTCTTAAGTTCTTGTCCATCTTGTTTTGCTAATACAATTGAAGGAGAAACTGTCACTCCATATTGAGCAATCATATCTGGCCTTAACTCAGGATCATAAAACTTAGTCACAAGTGAAGGATTTTGATTCTTATAAAGTTCAAGTAGTGAAAGAATAGCATTCTTTGATTCTTTATTAGAAAAGACCACCATTTCAACCTTATCATCAATCTTCTTAACAGTTTTAATTGTTAGTTCAGAAAGAGTATTTAATTGTCTTTTACTTAAGTCCCAGATTGGTCCTCGTTTAAAAACAATTAGGTTTAATACTGCAAGGATACAAAATATTAGAAAGAAGGCAGTAAAGTTTGATAGAAGATTTTTTCCAAATGTACTCTTAACAAAATTTTTAACTTCTTCAAGATGAAAGTAAAAAGTTAGAAGAGTTAAACAAAGAGCAATGATAAATGTCGCGCCAACTAAAAAAATATGCTCAGGAATTATAAGAAATAGAAAACAAGCAATAAGATAAAAAATGGCACAGAGGCTTAGGGTAATTCTCTTCATTTTCTAACTCCCAAGTTTCGAATACCAATAAAGCTAAAGAAGCCAACGAAAGAAAGGATATAAACTAAGTCAAAACTAGAAACAGCTCCTCTAGCGAAATAGAAGATATGTGAGCTAAAACTAAAGTATCTCATCATGGCCTGAATCATTTCATTATCAATAACATTCGAGCTTGCATAAATAATTAAGAAAGAAAAAAGTGCACCAAATGAAATAACAATGGATGCAATATAAGAGCGACTTAATAATGAAGCGTTAAGCCCAACAATTAAGTAACAAAGCCCTAGTCCATAAATTCCCAGCATATTTGTAAATAAAATGGCAAAGTCGTTAAAGCCTTTTGGCGCTAAGAAAAGAGGAAGTATAAAAATAGGTAAAGTAATAAAGACGAGCTTCGTTGCAGCTGCAAAATACTTTGCAAAGAAGATTGAATCGTCAGTTAAATTTGAAAGCTTTAAAAGCCCAAAAGTATTTTCTCTCTTCTCCTTCACAAAGGCTCCCATCGTTAGCATTG
Source organism: Halobacteriovorax sp. RT-1-1 (assembly GCF_047085455.1). NCBI lineage: Bacteria > Pseudomonadati > Bdellovibrionota > Bacteriovoracia > Bacteriovoracales > Halobacteriovoraceae > Halobacteriovorax > Halobacteriovorax sp. RT-1-1. The sequence goes on along the minus strand of NZ_JBKIXZ010000002.1, from coordinate 480,134 downwards.
GAGCAAAGAAGAGAAGAATAAAATTAAGTGCTGAAAATGTCGGTGCAATAACAAAGTCCACTATTGTCTTATTTGTTAATTGCGGTGCCATTTGTAGATTATTGTAAAAGATTGCAGACATAATAAAATTTGAGATGGCCGCAAAGATATAAATAATTGGAGAAGAAAAGCTTTCGCTAATTTCTTTCTTATAAATCAACTTAATACCTTTAAACAGAGGAAGCTTCTTATTCATGAGTTCCCTCCTTTTTTGCTGTTAGCTTTTTAAAGATATCCTCAAGTCCTACCTTAATATTTTGCTGCGATAAAATAGCTAAATCATTTTGAGCAAAATATTTAGATAGTGTAATTCTTAAATCACTGTCTTGTGTTTGTCCGCTAAACTCATAAATATCATTCTTTTTAATAAAGCTTATTCCCATCTCTTTTAGGCCTTGAAGCTTATTTTCATCAACTGATTCAAACTCAACTTCAACTCTTTGATCAACTTCAAGCTGCTTTTCAATATCACCTATAGGCCCATGAGCAACAATGATACCTTCATTAAGGATTGCAATATCATCACAAATCGAAGCAAGATCACTTAACTGATGAGAAGAAATGAAGATCGTGTGATCTTTTGAAAGATCCTTAATCACGTCCTTAATTTGAATAATGGCATGTGGGTCAAGCCCAACAAGTGGTTCATCTAGCACAAGAAGCTTTGGATTGTGGCAAATTGCAGCAGCAATCCCTACTTTTTGTTTATAACCTTTAGATAAATTCTCAATTCTTTGATGAGCAACTTCTTTAAGTCCGCACTTCTCAATAACTTCTTCGATTGAATAGATATTTTCTTCAACTTGATAAATTTCTTGGACGAATTTTAGAAATGGCCTAACACACATATGGCGATAGAGCGCTGGCTCTTCAGGAAGGTAGCCAATCGTTAGTTCGCTATCTTTAACGAGACTTCCCCCCGTATACTCCTGTTCTTCAAGGATGATTTTCATTAGAGTCGACTTACCTGCACCATTTGGTCCAAGGAATCCTAAAACTCCTTTGCGACCAATTGTGAGATTCACCCCTTTGAGAACATCTTTACCAGGAAATGTTTTTCTAATGTCCGACAACTCTACAAGGTTATTGTCACTCATTCCATAAGTCCTTAATTAAAAATCCTTCTTTAAAATCCTAGCAAAAAATGAAACAATAAGAAAAGTCTTAAAATTTAATCATTTACCTAACTCTGCCGACTAGGATAAATATGACCAGAAATGTAGAACGCTTCAAGAAGCTTATTGAAAAAGCTAATAATATTGTTATTACAACTCACATCTTTCCAGACGCCGATGGTATCGGAAGTGAGATTGCCCTTTGCATGGCCTTAAGAAACCTTGGGAAGAATGCAATCTGCATTAATGAAGAAAAATTATTCGATCGCTATCGCTACCTAGATCCAGATGGTGTGATTACAAATTACAATGATTCAAAAGACTACTTTGATAAAATTGATTTATTTATCGTAACAGATACTAACGCTCTTCCTCGCATTGGTAAGAACGTTCAAGAGCTTGTTTTAAAATCAAGCGAGCTTCTATTTATCGATCACCACCCTTGCCCAAAAGAAATTGCGGCCATCCACTGTGTCGATTCTTCAAAGGCAGCAACAGGAGAACTAGTTGGCGAGTTAATTGAGGCGCTTGGTGTAAAATTTGATAAGAAAATGGCCTTGGCCCTTTATACTTCAATTATTATCGACACAAGCTCATTCCGCTATCCTACTGTAACAGGTAATACGCATCGTATTGTTGCAAAACTTATGGATACTGGAATTTCTCCTCCTCAAGCATTTAATCAAATCAACGGTGTTAAACAAGTTGAATACATGAAGCTCATAGGAAAGGTTCTATCCTCTTGTCAAATGAGTCCTAATGGCAAGGTTGCTTGGATTTCTCTAACAGAAGAAGAGATTGAAAGCTTTGGTTGTGAAACTGAAGACACTCACGGCTTTATCAATCACCTACTCATTCTTGAAGGTATTGAAGTTGCTTGTATGTTTAGAGAAGTTGGTGACAAAGTTAAGATCTCATTTCGCTCAGTCAATCAAACAGTTGACGTTGGCGTGATTGCCCAGGCCCTTGGTGGTGGTGGACACAACCACTCAGCAGCTACAATCATTGATGGAAACCTTGCAAAGGTCATTCCTGAGGTGATTGAAAAAATTGAATTAATGATTGAGTAAGTAGACTCTACTGATTAAGAATTTTTGCCAGAACATCTCTTTCTTTATCAGAAAAATTAAATGCCCCTGCTGTTAGTACACCCTTAAGCTTTTCTTGAGTAGCTGGATCTTTTGGATCATTCTTTGCGATATCACCAAAAGGCTCTCCTTCAGGAGTGATCTTTACTTCCGCCTTTGTCGCCTCTTTAATGGCCTGCGCTTTTTTCTCTACAGGTGAAGACGCTTTTTGCACTGCTTGCCCTTGTTTAGTAGCTTTATGTTCAGCAATTGCGGCCTTCATTTTTTCTTCTTTTTCTCTTTTGTGATTTTCTATTTTTGCCTTAATTTCGCCTCTACTTAGCTCAGAAGGCCTTTCACGTCGAACGATACTTTGACCACCAGTAGATTTTGAAGCAACAGGTAAGTCTGCAGCGGCATTACTACGCCCTACTTTCTTAGTGGCCGTTGTTGAATTAGTTCGTAAATTTGTTCTGTCACTTAATAATCTCACCCCTATATTTTAACCTTTTCTCACTTGAGATGTTAGGTGGAAAATTTCGGGGGATGGACCTTTTCGATTAAGGTTTCGACTAGTTACAAAGGCAGTGTCCATTTTCTACGGCAGTTTTGAAAGTAAAATTCTAAACGACCATCCGAGGCGATCACCCTCAAAAAAAGTCATGTAGAGCACCACTAAGTATTTGAAATAACAAGACCATTTCTGAAAAAATTTACATTTTTTTCAAAAAAAGTAAATTCAGATCAACATCACCTTGTTTAAATTCTTGATTTCTTCATAATGCATTTATCGAAATTGAAGAGAGAACGATTTGTGGTCTTTGTCGTACGTCAGTGGAGTTCAATTAGTTGTAAAAGAGCACAAGCCTTCAAAGAGACTTCTATTAAAAGGAAAATGAATAATCAATAGAAAGTCATTTGAGGTAATTATGAAAAATTCTGTAGTATTTAAGCAATCAAAACTTTTAATCACTTCTGCACTTATGGCCCTGTCACTATTAACGACGTCATGTGGTTCGGGGGACAGTTCTAGAAACATGGACATTCCAGGTGTAGATGGACCAAAAGTAGTCCTTCTAGGTGATGATATCTTAGTTGATATTATTTTAGAAAACGTTGTTGTTGAGGGTGGAGCTCGTTTCAATATCCCTAACTACACAAATTCTTATGTTGAAATTTCACCAGACCTTCAATCAAACGGTACACTACTTGCTTTCTCTGTATCGTTAGATGATATTTTTGGCGGAAAAGTTGATCGTCTTGATCCACTTACTCTACCAGGTGGACGTGCAATTCCAGGTGTTTCTGGTGGTGCCCTTCCAGCAGTTGCTTTCTCAGTACCAAGTATTAAGAATATTGCTTTTTACGTAGGTCCACAAATCTTTGGTATTTGGGTTCCAGTAAATAACCTTAATATGGCAGGTGCAATGCTTACAACTCGTTTCTATACTGATAGCAAGAGAGTTGGTAACCTTTCACTTGTTGGTGAAGATGCAAATGGTGAAAACGGTGGTTTCTTCTTAGCGCTTACAGTTTCAAGCTCACAAGAAAGATCACTTGAAAGACTTGCTGATAGATACTAATCAGAAGTTTTAAAAATTCTGTAATAACTGACCAAAACATTCTATACAGGAAAAATGCCCCTAGGAATCTAGGGGCTTTTTTTTTCTTCAAAAAAAATTAAGAACCCCTTCATATCTGTCGATAGATGAACATACGAGAGAATTTTTTCCTATAAACTAGTGAGGTATGGATATGGAAATCACATTAAGAAAAAGACTACTGACAGTCGTGGCTCTACTAAGCTTCTCTTTCTTCTCTGTTTCTTGTGGAGAAGGAAATGTTGAAATCCCAGGTGTTGATGGACCGAATGTTAATCTACTTGAAGATAACGTTGTCGTTTCAATGGTACTTGAAGATGTTTCAATTATGGCAGGTGCTACTTACAAAGTACCAAAGTACAAGAAGTCATTTATCGGACTTAACCCTAACCTAGAAGGTGCTGGTTCAGTTCTAACGTTTACTGTTTCACTTGATGATATTTTCTCATCAGATGTAAATAGACTAGACCCTAAGACTCTTCCTGGTGGACGTATGATCCCAGGTGTAGCAGCAGGTGCTCTACCAGCAGTAGCATTTACTGTTGAAAAAGTTAAAAACATGGCATTCTATGTTGGTCCAAAAGTTTTTGGTATTTGGGTACCACTACAAAACTTTAACCTTTACGGATTTGCATGGACAAAATCATTCAAAGCTGGTGACAAGAGAGTTGGTAACATCTCACTATTTGGTCAAGATGAGAATGGTGAAAACGCAGGTTTCTTCCTAGCTCTATCAGTTAAATCTGCATACGAGAAGAGACTTAAGAAGCTATCACGTAAGTATTAAGCATCCGCAAAATTGACTGGCATAGACCAGTCTATTGTTTGCGGTGCTAGCTCCCCTGCTCTTTAGCTAGACAATAGGAGCGAGAGCGAGGGTTCAAGCCCGAGCGGTTCGACTCAGGAGCAATGGGAAAATTAAAGCACAAAAAACAAGGCCCGCTTATAGCGGGCCTTTCTTATTCAGCTTGAGTAACCCAAATCTTCCATCTAAACTTCGTCTCTTCATTATTATCAAGAACAATCTTAATTGGACGAGTTCTCCCCTCTAGATCGTTAATAACAAAGAATTCATTTCCTAGAATACTTGTCATATTATAAAGACCTTGATGAAGGTTATAATCGATTAGATACTTAATAAACGTTAAACTCATTGGGGCCTGAAGGCTTCCAAGGTTATCAACTCTCTTCATTTTAGAAAGTTGTTTTCTTGTTTGATAGCTTCTTAATGAACCATTAAATCTTTCAAGAGTCTTCTTTGAGAATTTATAATCGTCTTTAAAAGAAGGCATTGCTACTTCAGTTTGTTTCTTAGACTTCTCATAATTTAAGACGGCCGTTTCAAACGCAGAAAAAACAATCTCTTTAACTGGCTCAGGCTTCTTTGGTTCAGGCTTAGGTTTTCTAATGATTTTAATTGTTTTTATATCAACCGTTTTGATAACCTTAGGCTCTTTAACTTCAACCTTTGCTACAATTTTAGGTTCTTCTTTAACAACCTTTTCTTCAACTAAAGTAATTCCCTTCTCATCAAACTCTCGCAAAGAACCAAACCAGAAAACTTTTAAATCATCCTCACCCTTTAATGCGGTACGAATAATCTCAGCACTCTTCTTATCGATAGAAACTTGATCCTTTGTCATCTCTTCATAACGAGAAAAACAAGACTCACCTTTTCCACTAGCATTGATAATTTTATAGGCACTCGTCGTTAAAATTTCTTTCTTAATCTCTTCAACATTTAGCGCAGATAAATAGCTATCTTCCTCACTACACAAGCTTTGAATTTCACTCTTAACGAATTGGCAGCTGTTAATAATAGAAGTCTTGCTATCACCACCAAAGTGACTGCTAAGAATCTTAACTAAAGTTGGATGGTAATTTGCTAAATCAAAACGTCGATCCGTTTGGAGCTTAATAGGATACTTCCCCCAGTCAACGATATCGGGAAAGTAGTCAGATACTCTTTTAGTAAAGAGTTTCATATCTTTAGACTTCGGCTTACATGATTTAAAAATTGCATCATAGCTAAGAGCGCAACTCTTTTCATCACCTAACTGATAAAGAGCAATACTTGATTGACGGTAAAACTCATAAAGACTTGCAATACTTGTTAGTCGCACTAGGTAGCGCATATACTCAATATTTTCAGTCATCTCATGCTTTGAACAAGCAAAGTTAGGATAGATATAGCGATCAAATTCTTGAGTTAAATCAAAGATAGCAGGCTCAAGCATTACACTAAAGTATGTCCGTCCTGTAACCTCATCAAGGAACTCTTGTTTATCGTTTTGATAATCAATAACTAATCGAGGGTCCAGTGGTCCTTCATAGACTTCAAAGTCCCACTCACCTTTTTTCACGTCTAAGGCCGAGGCAGTAAAACCCAAGGCCAAAATTTGTAAGTATTTAAAAATATTCATCCTCTTTATTTTACCCAGATAAGACTCAGGGCAGGAACATAGGTAATAATGGCCAAACAAATTAGTAAAATAAGAAGAAAAGGTAAGGCCGAGCGATACAGTTCAGTAATCGGTCTCTTAAATCGAATAGAACTAATAAAGAGGTTTATTCCCACTGGAGGAGTTATATAGCCGATCTCTAAATTTGTTAAAAAGACGATGGCCAAGTGAATTGGATGAATATCAAACTCTTGAGCTAATGGAAGGATGAGAGGTACGACGACAATTATCGCACTAAATATATCCATTAAACTTCCAACAATTAAAAGGAAGATGTTCAAGAAAGCAAGAAAAGCGTACTTGTTCGTAAGAATGTGGTTAAAAGCACCAAAGAGTTGATTAGGCACCTCTTCATCTACTAAGAAATTAGTTAAGCCAAGAGCACAACAGAGAATAATTAAAATAGCACCTACCATTGTCATTGAATCCACAACGATTTTAGGTACATCCTTTGTAAAGCTTAGATCACGATAGACAAAGCACTCGATCATTAAAATATAAAACGCAGTAAAGGCAGCTGCTTCTGTAACCGTTACAATCCCACCGTAAATTCCGACAAGTACAGCAGGGGCCAAAAATAATTCAAACGCTGCGCCCTTTAAAGAAAGAAGCGCCTCTTTCAAATCAAACTTCCCTCTTTCACTATGGTTCTTCGGAGCCTTTAAGATTGAATAAATTGCTAAACCAATGATGAGAAGCATTCCTGGAACAATACCGGCCTTAAAAAGCTGATCAATATCCACTCCTGCTACAATTCCATAGAGAATAATTGGTAAGCTTGGTGGAAAGAGAAGACCTAAAGAACCTGAAGTCGTAATAAATCCCATCGTGAATTTATCATCGTGACCGCGATTCATAAGAATTGGATAAATTAATCCACCTAAAGCAACAATCGTTACCCCACTAGCACCAGTAAAGGCAGTAAAGAAAGCACAAAGAACGAGTCCAACAATAGCAACTCCTCCAGGCATCCATGAAAGTAGCGCATTCGTGAAACGAAATAGTCTTTTTGGTGCATTCGATTCAGCAAGTAAGTAACCAGCAAAAGTAAAAAGAGGTATCGTTAGAATTGTCGGGGCCGATGCGAGACGGTAAATTTCAACAGAGACGGCCGACGGCTCAATTCCATTATGAAAGAAAGCTGCAAGGGCAAGACTTCCAAGAACAACAAAGAGTGGCACTCCAATTAGTGCCAAAATAAATGCGGCAATACTAATTGTTATGAGGCTCATAATCTTCCTTAAAATTTAAAAATGCCAAGATCGTGCGAATGAAGATCAGGGCGAAGCCAATTGGAATGATTGCGACTAAAACAGAAGAGTGCAATCCCAGTGAAGTTAAGTTTCCAAATTGTTTCTCGACATTATAGAACTGAACACCTGAAGCAAAAAGCCAAGTTGTTCCAACAATAATACACACTTGAGTTATCTTATTTAGAATGAATAAAGAACGGTGTTTACCTTCACTCTCTAAAAATTTTGGTAAAATCTCAATTGCAATATGCCTCGACTTTCCACTGGCAAGTGTTGCACCTAAGAAGGCCAGAGCAAATACGAGATGTCGAACAAGTGGATCAACCCAAGAAAATGAAATATCAAACCAACGAAAGATAATGGCTAAAACACTTAAGCCTAGCATAACAGCAACATTGGCCACAACTAGCCAGCCTACAACGAGATCTGTAACTTCTTCTATCTTGCGTATCATGAGTTCTTTCTACTTCTTTTGAGCTTTTAAACTTTTTTCAAGTCTATTATATGCTTCTTCAGAAAATAATTTTCCTTTTAACTTTTTAATTGTTGCCTCACGTACTTCATATCCACGTTTAATATCGGCATCACTAAATTTAACAAATTCAACACCAGATGCCTTCATCAGATCAAGAGCATCTTGATTGTCTTTTTCATTTGTCGCCTTAACAAGATCAATATACTTCTTAGAAATTGCTAATACCTTCTTTTGGTTTGCAGGAGAGATCTTATTAAAGACTTTATCATTTACTAAGAAGGCTCCAACAGACATTGTAAGAGGGAAATCAATAAGATATTTAACTTTAGTATTCCACTGCATTGATAGAATCGCTAAAGGTGGTGCATAAGCTGCTTCAATGATTCCAGTTGAAAGAGAAGACAAAACATCAGGAAGAGGTAGCTGTACCGAAACAAGTTTCATCTCCCCAAGAATAGTTTCAACAAGAGGATCCCCTTCCCAAGACCAGATTTTTACACCTTTTAGACTATCAATAGAAGAAATCTTTGTTTTTGAAACAAAGTAAACCATCCCAATATCAAAGAAGCCAAGATTAACGAAATTACTTTCATTAATTTTCTTATTTAAAAATGGCGTTAAATCATCAAGTGTCTTTAGGGCCTTCTTGCGATCATGAAAAAAGTTAAAAGGAATTTCCACAACACGAACATCACCATTGATATCACCAAGTGTCTTAGCAGTAAAAACTCCACCGTGAAGTTGTCCAACGCGAATCTTTCTTAAAACATCTGGTTCATCTCCTTGAGATCCACCGAAGTAGAACTTCACTTTTACTTCACCATTTGTTTCTTTCTTAATGGCCTTTGCCATTTTCTTAAGATTCTTTGCCCAGTTCGTTCCCTCAGGAGTTAGAACACCAACTTTTAAAGTTAGGGCCATTACATTCGTCGTTAATAGTAGAATTAATAATGCTTTAAATTTTGACATGATTTTTCCAATTAGAAGATCTCTTCTTCTAAGCCTTCAATTATTTTTAATCTCTTACGTGCAATTAAATTAAAAAGGTTATTGTAATCAACCTTTGGTGTTTCAATTTTTCCACCACTCCAATAAGTTGGCTCCATCTGCTCACGGTGAAATTTATTCATTTCTAATTTCTGATTACGATAGATATTTTCTTCAAACATTGGAACTGCATAAAACTGAATAAATGAAAGTCTAACTAACATATTATTTGGCCATTTTTGAATAGCTTCTTCAAATAAGCGCTTACCAGTTACAGGGTCCCCACCAAGTCCACGAGGTCTTGAAGCAGCGTAAGAAGCATTGAAAATATCACAAGCACCTTGCGCTAAATTTCCATTCTTTTCACATGACCAATCGTACATAACCTTTGCAAGAGGAAGATAAGCGACGGCCCTCATATTATCTCTTTGTAGATTAATGATTGAAGCAAGCGTTTGTCCTGTATAAAAAACACCTTCGATATTTGTAGCGTTATCACTTAAGTTTTCATCAAGTAATTTTTTAAAATCTTCTGGTGAAGAAATGTAGCGAGTGAAATCAAAATCTTTAAATCCTCGTACTTCAAAAAATAGCGCAGAATAATTTAGAGCACGAGTGTAATTTGCAAGAGCATTAACTCGGTATTTTGAATTTGATAGTTCTTTAAGTTGATCTTTAAGATAGTAAGTTTCATCGATGGCAAATGCCTTACCGCTATATGCTTTTATGAGAGTAACAATGAATTCAGGATTTTCGCGATCAGCGGCGTAGAGGTTTTCAACTAATTTAATATTGCTATCAATTGTCGATTCAAATAAGTCCCAGTTATCTTCAGTAAAAACGGCCTCAGATGTCTCAAAGATCATATCCCCCATCTGGTTAGTGGCCACTTTCTTTATACTTGAGCAAGAAACTAGATTTATGAACAATATCAGCAATGCCAACATTTTTTTGCAATTCACAGGCGATCCTTATAATTAATATAGTAGTAATTTGCCTTATCTATTCAGTAATTACAAGTGGTTAATGCATTTTCATTGACGCCCAAATCCCTTAGTGATAGCCGTGTTGCACCATTTCTAACCTCGTGATATGATTAGGGAAATATTTTGAAAGGCTCAATTTTTTGCTAATTTGTGCCGAGTATATATTTAAGTTACTAAACTTTGTCACGGAGTGACCATTGAGAGTAGTTTTTCTACGAGTAGATGAACTACTTACCTAATCGGATTTAAGTTCTGGAGTCTCTTGAATCTTATTACGATTAAGGTAAGTGATTTTTTAACCTTTAATCGTTTAATAAGGAGATGGAGATGTCATCACAAGAAACATCTAACGAAAAATTATCGTCTAACACGAACAACAGCGTAATTGGTCAAATTAAGCTAAAGACTATTCGTAAGTCAGCTTCACTAAAGCCAAGAAAATCACTATTAAAAGTGAGAAGCTTAAGACCAACTCGTGCAGTTCTTGGTAGAACAGCAACACAAGAAGACGCGGAATAAGAATAGGCCCACAGCTTTTTTCTTATTTATCTTTTCTTGCGATTTCCCTTAGGAGAAATCAGCTGCTTGTCGTACGTAGCTTTTAAGCTACGTAGTGTTTCCTCGCGTATCTCTTCCAGTTTTTTCAGTCTCTCTTCATGTAAATGATTGAGATAATTCTTTTTGGCTATGAATAAGTTATTGATATAAGTAACTTGAAAGCCTCTAAGCTCTCTGTAGCAAAGATCTTTTTCTATTTTAGTTAGTTTATGCTGACTGGCCTCGATATCCTTATGATCTAAAACAAATGTCGAGTAATCCCCAGAGCAAACACCCTTTTTAAGATCAATATAATGATCAATTTCTTTTCTTATGATTTGAGTCTTTGTTACGTAATCTTTTGGAGGGATATTCTTCACCTCTTCAATTTTCGCATACATTACTTTACTCATCTCTTTTTCAGATTGAGTCTCACCTTTGTCTGCTTGAGCATAGACAGTCAAAGTCGGTATGAATAAAAGAGTCATTAAAACTGATTTCAATTTAGGGCCTTTTTTATCTTAGCTAAGTAATATTCAGTATCTTTATTATGCGCAAAGACGAAGCTTATGGCCATTTTTTTAAACTTAGACTGAAGTCCTTGAGTAAGTTGAACTTGATTTTTTGCTACGCCGAATTTCTTTGCAACTAACTTTTCAATACCAGCATTGGCCTTTCCATCTTCAGGTGGGGCCTGAGTGCTAACGATAAGTTGCCCAGTTTCCGCAACACTCACCTTTTCAACTTTTGCACCAGGCTTTGCCCAAACTTCAAGTTCAACTATTAATTCACTTTCACTATTCGAAAGAGTAATGAAGTTCAGGCATTGTGTTTTTAAATAGTCTTTTATTGAAATAATTCTCTCCAATTGTTGCTCTCAAATCCAAGCTCATCAAGAAAAGTTTTCATTTCAGCAATAAAGTCAGCTAGAGGAAAACCTACAACATTTGAATACGAGCCACTCATATGTTCAACAAAGAGTAGACCTTGTCCTTGAATTCCGTATGACCCCGCCTTATCAAGGGCCTCATCACTTTCTAAATAAAGTTCTAAAATTTCCGGTGAAATATCTGTGAACTTTACTTTTGAACATCTTGAAAAAGTATATTCCTTGTCTCTATAGGCCATATATACAGCTGTAAAAACATCGTGCTCTTTACCAGATAACTCTAGTAGCATCTGCCTTGCATGGTCGCGATCATTAGGTTTTCCTAAAACTTTATCACCTATAGCAACGAGAGTATCAGAAGCGACAACAAAGACATTTCCATCTTTTGGAAATTCTTGCGTAAAGATATCTCTTCCCTTTAGCTCGGCCAATTCTTCGACAATATCTTTTGGATGTTCTTTAGTTGTTATTTCTTCAACAGCTGAAGGCTTAATTTGAATCGGAACTTTCATCCAAGATAGTAGTTCCTTTCGACGTGGACTCCCTGAGGCCAGGATAAATTTCAGTGTAGATACCATTTAACTTCTTCCATAGTTCTTGTTTTTCTGAATTAAGCTTTGGAAAATAACTTCTCGAATTCTCCATCGCACCGACTTTATAGTAACTTTCTTGTGCCTTCGTGTAAAAATCTTTTCGTAGGACATCTTTATCACGACGGTTTGCTCGATTTAAAACAGATTTTCGATAACGATCAGCGATCGCAAGATTTGTCGTTTCAACCTCTCTAACATGAGTCCATAGAAATTTTAGACGCTTTTCTAATTCTTCTTTTTTCCAAAGTCTCAAACCATAATTTTTGGCTAACTGAACCTCATCACCTTCAGCAAATAATGGCTTTCCGTAGCGTTCTAAAAAGATTTCACGAGTATAGTAGATTCCGTAAATTCGCTTCGTAAATAATTCATTTTGACTTAAAACTTCAGAGTCTTTCGTGACAAAAACATTTCGATTAATGAAAGAAAATTTATACCAACTTCCATATTCTAACTCTTCAAAACTATCATTTTCATAACCACGTAAGTTTACTTTTGGAGATGAGGCCAAGTCATTTTTGTATCCTAACTGTTCATCATCTCTGAATTTAAGGTAGCTATCATCACCAATTGAAACATAAGTTTCAAATGATGGAGAATAGGCTTCAAATGAATACAATGGAGATTGTATAAAGAATCGACTCTTTCTTATGACATTTTTATTGTTCTTTTCTATCGCCTCATTAATAAAGCGAGTACGAGATTTATAACGTAGTCCATCTTCAAAAAGATACTCATTCATAGAAACATCTTTATCAAAGACGACGGGATTGGTTTTATTAATAGGAAGAGGAAAGAAAACAGAATCAGTATCTCTTTGGTCCAACTCTTTAAGTTTTTCTTTTGAGCGTGAAATCAAAAGAACATTTCCTACATTCATACGAATATTGAAAAATACTTCGTCTTTTAAAATATTCATTTCTTTTAGTGAGATTGAACTTTCAGGTGCTATACGAATCAATGTACCATCAAAGAGCATAAGCCAAAGGTAGCTATCGATACCAGTTTCAATATCATCATTTTCTTTTATCAGAGATCGAAAACCAATTTTATTATTTCCAAGCTTTCGAAAGAGAGTACACTCCCCCACACATTTGATCACACGGCCAATCTCTTCATCGATACCTGAGATTTTTTCAAGATCACGCCAAAGTGGATAGCTTTCTTTGAAGCGTAATTCCTCTTTCCACTCATCAAAGTCTAGCCACTTCTGGGCCTTAAGCTCATCCCATTTGATTAGAGACTTACGGTCGTCCTTAAACTTTGTTTCTAACTCTGATGAGCTAGCAAAAGTTGAAAGTGTAATGGTTAAAATAAATAAAATACGTAGCATCATGAACTTTATCGACAATTTCGGCCACCGGCCCTAACTGTGCCGCAAATTTGCAAGTTTTTCGGTAAGAATTGCCACTTTCAGGCCCATCTAAACTGTCAAAATCATGGGTTTCATGTTAAATTTTGGGCCAAATATTAATTTACACAAAACTATAACAGACAAGGTTGATACGATGAGTCAGGATAACGGACAATTTTCTTTTGTTAACACAGAACATGAAGTCTTAAAATTTTGGGAAGAGAATGAAATTTTCCAAAAATCACTAGAACAAACAAAAGAGAAAGAGCCATATATTTTCTACGATGGCCCTCCATTTGCCACAGGTCTTCCTCACCACGGTCACCTACTTGCTGGAACGCTAAAAGATATCGTTCCAAGATATTGGACAATGAAAGGTCGCTACGTTCAAAGAAGATTTGGATGGGATACTCACGGTCTACCGATCGAGCAAGAAATTAATAAAAAATTAGAAATGACTGCACACGAAGCACTAGAGAAACTTGGTGTTGCTGGTTACAACCAAGAGTGTCGCTCAATTGTTGATCGCTACACAACTGAATGGCGTAAAACTGTAACACGCCTTGGACGTTGGGTAGACTTTGACAATGACTATAAGACAATGGATCCAACTTTCATGGAATCATGTTGGTGGGTTTTCAAATCTCTTTGGGATAAGAATATGGTCTACAAGGGAACAAAAGTTGTTCCTTACTCAACTGGTCTAGGAACAGGTCTATCAAACTTTGAAGCAGGTCTTGATTACCGTGACGTTCAAGATCCGGCCGTAACTGTACTTTTCAAATTAGATGATCCAGCTAAAGCAGGTGCAGATTATGTTGCCGCATGGACGACAACTCCATGGACGCTTCCATCGAACCTTGCTCTTTGTGTTGGGCCAGATGTTGATTACGTTCGTGTAAAAGATAACGACCGTGGTGTAACAATCATCTTCGCTGAAGCAAGAGTTGAAGCTTTTGCAAAGAAGCGCAACCTTGAAGTTGTTGGGGAATCATTCAAAGGAAGCGAACTTCTAGGTCTTACTTATGAGCCACTTTTTGACTTCTTCGCTGATCTCAAAGCTGAAGGTGCTTTCAAAATCTTAAATGACGACTACGTAACAACTGACAGTGGTACTGGTATTGTTCACCAAGCACCGGCATTCGGGGAAGACGATAATAGAATTTGTAAAGAAGCTGGCATGATGGCAGAAGTTTGCCCTATCGATGATGCTGGTCAATTTACAAAAGAAGTTTCAACTTATGCAGGTCTTTATGTAAAAGATGCTGATAAAGAAATCATCAAAGAACTAAAAGATAATACAAAATTATACGATCACGGAAACCTAGTGCACAGCTACCCATTCTGCTACCGCTCAGGAACTCCACTAATCTATCGTACAATCCCACAGTGGTATGTAAAAGTAGAAGAGATCGTTGATAAGCTTGTTGCAAATAACGAGCAAATCCACTGGGTACCTGGTCACATCAAAGCAGGTCGTTTTGGTAAGTGGCTTGAGAACGCTCGTGACTGGGCAGTCTCTCGTACACGTGTTTGGGGAACTCCTCTTCCAGTTTGGATCAACGATGAAACAGGAAATATGAAATGCCTTGGCTCAATTGCAGAGCTTAAAGAGCTTTCAGGAGTTGAACTTACTGATCTTCACCGTGAGTACACAGATGAAGTGACATTTACAATCGAAGGTGAAGCTGGAACTTATAAGCGTATTCCTGATGTATTCGACTGTTGGTTCGAATCAGGATCAATGCCTTATGCTCAACTTCACTACCCATTTGAAAACCAAGAAATGTTTGAAAATGGATTCCCTGCAGAGTTTATTGCTGAAGGTCTAGACCAGACACGTGGTTGGTTCTACACACTAACAATCCTTTCAACTGCGCTATTTGATAAGCCAGCTTTCAAGAACGTAATTGTTAATGGTTTAGTTCTTGCTGAAGATGGAAAGAAAATGAGTAAGTCTCTAAGAAACTTCACTGCTCCAGATGAGCTTATGGAAGAATTCGGATCAGACGCTCTAAGACTATACCTAATCAACTCAGGACTTGTGAAAGGTGAAGAACAACGCTTTACAGATGCAGGTGTTAAGGACATGGTTCGTCGTGCCCTTCTACCATGGCTAAACTCTTTCAAATTCTTCCAAACATATGCATCAATTGATGGATGGAATTTAAGTGAGCATGCTGAAAGTGGCGACAATATTACTGACAATTGGGTAATCTCAAAACTACAAACTCTTAAAGAAAATATCGAAGCTGAAATGGCACAGTACCAACTTTACAACGTTGTTCCTGCCCTATTCCACTTCATTGAAGATTTAACGAATTGGTATATTCGCCTTAACCGATCACGTTTCTGGGGCGAAGGACTAACATCAGATAAGAAACAAGCATACACTGCACTTTTCACAACACTAAAAGAAGTTACAATTGCAATGGCACCATTTGCGCCATTCTTATCTGAGCATATCTTTAGTGAACTTAAGAAATTTGATTCAAGTGAAAAGAATCTTTCAGTTCACCTTTGTGACTACCCTGTTGCTAATAAAGAACTTAAAAATTCAATCCTTGAAGATGCAGTTGATAGAATGCAACAGATTATTCTTCTTGGACGTCAAAAGCGTAATCAAGTACAAATCAAGGTTAAGACTCCACTTGCTCGTCTAAGTGTAATCCACAAAGACCAAGCTTTACTTGATGAAATCAAGAAGCTTGAAGGATATATCCAGTCAGAACTTAACGTTAAAACTGTTGAGTATACTACTGATGAAGACCACTACATCAAACTATACGCTAAACCAAATTCTCCTGTTCTAGGAAAACGTCTAGGAAAAGATTTTGGTAAGTTTATGGGGATCATCTCAAAGCTTGGAGCAGCTGAGCTGAATGAGCTTGAAGAAAAAGGAAGCCTAGAACTTGCTGGAGAAACATTTGAGCCTTCAGATATCTTAATCTTCCGTGAAGCAAAAGAAGGTACTCAGGCCCTATCAAATCGTTATATCTCAATTGATATCGACACGAACCTTTCAGAAGAGCTAATCCTTGAAGGTCTTGCTCGTGAGGTTGTAAACAGAATCCAAAGAACAAGAAAAGATTCTGGTTTCAATGTTGAAGATAGAATTGAAGTAACTTTTGCAGCTACTGATCTTCTTGCAAAAGCAATCACGACTCATACTGATTACATCACAAAAGAAACTCTTGCTAACTCTCTAACTGTTAGCACAGGGGAACTTGAGCATGAGTTTAAGGTTGATGATGAAAATCTAAAAATGACAATTGTTAAAGCTTAATCAGCATATAAAAAGAAAGCCTCCATTACGGAGGCTTTTTTTATTCTTTAATTAACATATATCCAATCGGTTGTGGATTTAGATCAAAACATTCATTTCGTTTATAATCTTCTTTTGCATCTAAAATAGTACCTTGAACTTCAATACTTCCCGAAACAGCTTTCATCACAATCTCATCTGCTACGACAAACCATTTCCCAGTTCTAACTTCTCGATCTGTATATTTCAAGATTCCAGTTGTTAAACACTGTTTCTCCTTTTTAATAAAAAGTGTCCCTGACTCTTCATCTATTTCATATACTTCAGAAAATTCTTTCACTTCTTTAGAGAAATGATTAAATAACTTCACCTCATATTTTGATAAAACTGAAATACTTACAAATTCTTGCCCTTTCTTAGGCTTAGAAATCACTCCATTTTTCATTACGCGTGTAACTAACCTTGTTTCTTCAGCTTCATAAAACTCAGCTTTTTGAACAAGAGCACCAGTATAGATTTTTTCCATCCTCAAGTTTTCACATCCGTCAGGTTGAACTAAATTTTGAAACTCTTCAAAATTCACTTTTCCTGTTACACACTTTAAAGATTTTCCTAAATCATATTTAATATTTTCCCCATTAGTAAGAATTAGGGACTTTGTCTGCAGATAGACTTCATGTGAAAGAAAATTTCCTTCTTCAAGTTCAAAAAACGAAAGTTTTCCTTCGTTTTGATTATAAACAGCTTCATTTGATAAAACCTTCCCATATTTTGAAATCAATATGAAACGGCCTTCAATAACATATTCACCTAGATTTATTTTAAGATTTACGAAGTTCTCTACTCCATCTTCATAAATGTTTTGATTGTTAGAATAATCAAAATTAAATAGAAATAATTTTTGGTTTGTAATACCGATCTTATTACACTCACTATCGATAAATAGAGAACTCTCTAACTTATTACATTCAAGTAGAAATGATTTGCTTGAGATCATTGCTTGATTAGCACTTTCTTTACTTTTGTCACTACCTGAGCCACAAGAAACTAATACAAATAACATAACTAAACTTAATACTTTCATAACTCTCCCTATTCCTTAACTACTACAAATCCAGTTAAAACAGGCTCAACAGGATAACACTTTTTTTGACGACTTATTTTATAGCTAGATTTATCTTTTATGATATTAAGACCTTCATAATGACTAATGTTCAAACGATGTAAGCTCTTGTCGATATTAACTTTAAAAACTTCCATCACTCCTACAGTTACACAGTAACTTGAATCATTTAAAAAGTAGTGAAGGCCATATTGGTCAATACTTTCAAGATAAAATAAACTTGGATCGACTTCACCTTCTTCTAAATCACTTACTGATACATATTTAAAATTTACGAGATCTCGATTTGGTAATTTTATTGGACTATTTGCTGTAGTAAGTGCTGAAAGCCTTCCATTGATCGAAACAGTCTCCACTTTTGGAATAATAACCTTGGCCTTTACAAGAGGAATGAATTTTAAATTTTCACACTGACCTTTAAGATCTGCAAGATTCACATCATTAATATTAAAAATACCTGTATTACAATTTAGATCTTCCTCTGGTGATACGACTTTCGGACGATCTCCAGTAAAATAATTATTAATCTTTAAGTAAATTTCATGGGCCGCAAAATCTCCACGATTTAACTCTTGAAACTTAAGAGTACGACTTCCGTCAAATAAAGTATCTTCACTTAGTCTTTTTCCATATTTAGATACAAGGTAGAATCTTGCATGAATCATTTCTTTAATTGAAATTTCAAGTTCTACTTCGCCAAGCTCTGGATACTTCTTCATATCGATAGCTTGCTCGTCCATATCAATAGAGAAAAGAAATTGTTTATCTTCATTGATAAAAGACATAGGGCACGTAATTTCCATGTCTGTAATATTCGTTTTTATTGATTCACATTGAATTTGTGTTGCAGTAAGTGACTGGCCTTTAAAGCTTGGATTAAGATTTTGGCCATAAAATGCTCTTTCGTTAGATTTCCCACATGAAAGAAGTAGGATCATGGGAATCAGAAAAAATGAACGCATAAAAAATCTCCTTAAAATTAATTTTTGCCGTTATAGCGAAAATCAATCCAAAGGAGATATTTTTTCTATTTTGAAATAGTTGTTTTTTAATTTGGAATACTAAAAAGCGACTTAAGACCCAAAACCTTTAAGCTGTTCCCCGCCAAGTACGTGAAAATGCGTATGAAATACACTTTGACAGCCATGTTGGTTGATATTTGAGACTACGCGGAAGCCATTCTTTTCAAGCTCATTTGATTGAGAGAATTCTTTGATGGCATCAAAAACTTGGGCCATATCATCGCGGTTCATCTCATTAATATTCTTAGAGTGATTGCGGTGAATAAATAAGTAGTGCTCTTTTGCTAGCGGTTGAATATCTTGAAATGCATAAACATTTTCATTTTCAAATACCTTCGTTGAAGGAATCTCACCATTTAGAATTTTGCAAAATAAACAATCACTCATTACGCTTCTCCCTATTCGTTTACGAGTTCGACACTTGCACCAAGTTTCTTAAGCTTTTCAGGTAGGTCTTCATAACCACGTTGTAAGTGGTAGACACGATCAATTTTTGTTTCACCATATGCACAAAGAGCAGCAAGAACAAGGGCCGCAGACGCTCTTAGGTCTGTACACATAACTGGTGCAGCTGTTAGAGGTTTACCACCTTCAATAAAGACAGAGCTACCAAGTTGTTCAATACTTGCACCAAGACGAGTTAGTTCTGGTACGTGCATGAAACGATTTTCAAAAATATTTTCTGTTACAAGAGAGTTCCCTTCTACAACTGTTAAAAGTGCAACCATTTGTGCCTGCACATCAGTTGGGAATCCAGGAAATGGCTCAGTAATTACTTTAGAACCTTTTAGTGATGATGGGTATGTCTTAACGAAGTCATCACCGATCTCAAGCTTGGCTCCCATGCCTTGAAGGTTTTCAAGAACATTAAAAAGATGCTTAGGATTAAAGTTCTTTACCGTAACCTCTGACTTTGTCATAAGGCCACCAATAATATAAGTAGCAGCTTCAATACGATCACCAATTGCTTGGTACGTTCCACCGCTTAATTCTTTAATTCCATCAACAACGATACGAGATGTACCGATACCTGAAACTTTTGCACCTAATGTATTTAGGAAGTTTGCAAGATCGTCAATTTCTGGCTCCATCGCTGCGTTTTCAATAATAGTCTGACCATCAGCAAAGACACCGGCCATCATTAAATTCTCAGTGGCACCGACTGATGGAAACTTAAGTTTCACATGTGCGCCTTTTAAATGATCAGTTTCAGCAAAAACAAAACCATTCTTCATTTCGATTTTTACATTCATCTTCTCTAGATTATCTAGGTGGATATCAATTGGACGTGTCCCAATTGCGCACCCTCCAGGAAGAGAAACCTTTGCTTTTCCAAGACGTGATAAAAGCGGTCCTAGAACAAAGATTGATGCACGCATTGTTTTAACAAGCTCATAAGTTGCTTCGTGAGAACTTAGAGTTGATGCATCGAAAGTCACATTCTTACCATCACGATTACACTCAACTCCCATCATTTCAAGAAGCTTAAGCATTGTATTGATGTCACGAAGCTTTGGAAGATTCGTTAGTGTTACTTTCTTATCTGTTAAAAGGATTGCTGCTAAAATTGGCAGGTACGCGTTCTTTGCAGGAGAAATTTCAACTTCACCAGAAAGACGAGCTGGTCCTTTAACTATAATCTTATCCATTTTTAATTCCTTTTAGAAAACGGTAGCGGTCTGTGTAGTCCTTAATCAACTCGAGATTAGTAAATTCATATTCACTCAAAATATCTTTTAAGTGTTCTAAATGCAATTCACTACCTTCCATTATGAACAGTCCACCTGCTTTCAGCTTTTCCTCCACCTGTTGGAAGAAATTTTTAAACCAATTATCGTAATCTTCATCTTTTAAGTAAAGGGCCAGATGTGGCTCAAAACGATGAACCTGTCCATGCACTTCACTTAAGTCAGCACTCTCCTTTATATATGGAGGGTTACTAATGATGATATCAAAATTTTCATTGAGGTTAGTTAATAAATCAGACTCTTCAAAGACTATTTTCACAGTCTTTGGATAACGGTAACGGTGAAAGAATTTATTGGCACGAGCAACTTCAAGGGCCTTTGGACTAATGTCACTGGCCACAATACGCGCTTCTATTTCACCAATCTCACCTGCTAAACTTAAGGCAATAGCGCCACTTCCCGTGCCGATATCTGCAATTGAAATATCATTTAGCTTATTTTTTTTAATATATTCAGAAGTCCACTCCACCATGATTTCAGTTTCACTACGTGGAATAAGAACATTCTCATTTATGTAAAATGAAGAACGATAAAAGAATGCACGATTACTAATATATTCGAGGGGAATCCCCTGCCTGACTTTTTTTAAGAATTGCTCGATGACACCTTTATTTTCAGAAATATAAATGTCATCGAATTGAGATTCAAGGATGCGACAGAAATCTTTTAGCTCACCCTTTAAGCGAGAAATTGTAATTCCAGGGTAATTTGCCTCTAAGAATTTTTTATTCTCATTAAAGAACGAGCTAATGTAGTCACCGAGAGTTGTAAAACTCATTTACTACTCTTCTTGGCCCTTTAAGAGTTCAGCTTGGTTATGAGCAATAAGAGCATCAAGAACTGGAGCTAAATCACCTTCTACGATTTTATCGAGAGAGTAAAGAGTCAGGCCAATACGGTGGTCAGTTAAACGACCTTGTGGATAGTTATAAGTTCTAATACGCTCAGAACGATCACCAGTACCAATTAGACCTTTTCTCTCAGCTGCTTCAGAAGCATTTTTTTCTTGAAGCATTTTATCAAAGATACGAGCCGCAAGAATCTTCTTCGCCTTCTCTTTATTTTTTAACTGTGACTTTTGATCCTGGTTATAAACTGCAATTCCTGTTGGAATGTGAGTCATACGAACCGCAGAGTCTGTCGTGTTAACGTGCTGTCCACCTGAACCAGATGCGCGCATAACTTCAACACGAACATCATTCATATCAAGTTCCCACTCAAGATCTTCAGTCTCTGGCATAACTGCAACAGTGATTGTTGATGTGTGAACACGTCCCTGAGACTCAGTCTTTGGAACACGTTGAACTCTATGTACTCCAGACTCATATTTCATTTTTGAGTAAACTTTCTCACCAGAGATTGAGAAGATAACTTCTTTAATCCCCTCATCGTTTTCAGAAAGAGAATCAATTTCAACTTTCCATCCAACTGAGCGAGCGTAGTTTTGATACATTCTTAGAACATCACCAGAGAAGATCGAAGCCTCATCCCCACCAGCACCGGCACGAATTTCAACCATAACGTTCTTATCATCTAATGGGTCTTTTGGCAGAAGAAGAATCTTTAACTCATCTTCAAGTTCAGGAATTAATGGCTCGTTCTCATCAAGAACTTCTTTTGCCATCTCCTTCATATCAGGATCATTTTCCTTAAGCATCTCTTTTGCTTCCGCAATATCTTCTTTGATCTGCTTATATTTCTTGTAAGCAATAACAACTTCTTCAAGATTTGAGCGCTCAGCTGAAATCTTTTTGAACTCCTCTTGCCTATCATATAATGTTGGGTCTGCCATTTTTTCAGTTAGTACTTCAAAGCGCTGTACAACTGAATCAAGCTTATCAAACATGCTCATTTGAAAATCCTTTTAGCTGCTTCTTAGCTATTCATTGAATCCATGAATTCAGCATTAGTTTTAGTCTTCGTAATTCTTTGTAGCATGAACTCCATTGCATCAATTGTACTCATTGGGTGTAGAACCTTTCTAAGTACATATGTTCTTTGAAGATCAAGTTGATCCATAAGTAGATCTTCCTTACGAGTCGATGACTTATTGATATCAAGTGCTGGGAAGATTCTCTTTTCAAGAAGCTTACGATCAAGTTGAATTTCAGAGTTACCTGTACCTTTGAATTCTTCAAAGATAACTTCATCCATTCTTGAACCTGTATCAACAAGAGCTGTTGCGATAATTGTAAGTGATCCACCATTTTCAATATTTCTAGCAGCACCGAAGAATCTCTTTGGTCTGTGTAGAGCATTTGAGTCAACCCCACCAGAAAGGATCTTTCCAGACGGTGGAACAACAGTGTTATATGCACGAGCAAGACGAGTAATTGAGTCAAGAAGGATGATTACATCTTTTCCTGCTTCAGTTAAACGCTTCGCTTTTTCAAGAACCATCTCTGCTACTTGAACGTGACGGTTTGCTGGCTCATCAAATGTTGATGAAACAACTTCTGCGTTAACATTTCTCTTCATGTCAGTTACTTCTTCCGGTCTTTCATCAATTAGAAGAACGATTAGAACTGAATCTGGGTGATTTTCAGTAATTGCGTTAGCAACTTCTTGTAGTAAATGCGTCTTACCAGCTTTTGGAGGTGCAACGATTAGACAACGCTGACCAAAACCTTGTGGTACGAACATATCAATCATACGAGTTGAGTAATTGCTTGGATTAAACTCAAGGTTGATTTTCTTTTGTGGATATAGTGGAGTTAAGTTATCGAATAGTACTGTCTTTTTGTGCGCTTCAGGTGTTTGGTCATTGATTGTGCTAACCTTTAGAAGAGCAAAGTATCTCTCGTTGTCTTTTGGTGGACGAATTTGTCCTTCTACAGAGTCACCCTTTTTAAGAGCGAATTTTCTAATCTGACTTGGAGATACATAAATATCATCGGCACCAGGAAGGTAGTTATAGCCTGGAGACCTTAAGAAACCGAAACCATCTGGTAAAATTTCAAGAACACCGTTTCCGAAAATGTCCTGCTTCTCTTTTGCATGTGCTTTTAGGATAGCAAAGATTAGTTCATGTTTTTTCATACCCGCAGAGTTTTCAATTTTTGCTTTTTCCGCAATCTTGTTTAACTCTTTGATTTCCATCTCTCTCAATTCACTTAAATGCATAAAATGTACTACTCCTGAAATATCTGAATATATAAAATTGGATTGGTTTAGAATTTGCCTCTATTAATGATCCATTAATGGCATGGATTTTATAAGATTAAATTGGTTGGTATTGATTTAATTAGATAAACTCATCATAAACCTTCACCCTTTCCTAGTCAAGCTGACTTTAGAGATTGACTTGAGGCGCCAAAATGGGCATAACTACCTAATATGAATGAGTTTTCTAGCTATCCAAAATTTGAAGAATTACGTGGTCTCAACATCCTTTCCATCGACTACGGTGAAAAAGTCATAGGCCTTGGCTTCTTCTGCCCAGGACGTGAGCCTTTCCCAATAGGCGCAGGACGTATCATTAATAAGGGAATTGCACATTTCTATACAGAACTTGAACAAGTGATCGATGATCAAGTGGTAGAAGTTATTGTTATGGGAATACCTTATTATGTTGATGGCAATGAGAGTGAGAAAACAAAAGAGCACAAGGCCATCTTTAACGCTTTAGTTGAGAAATTTCCTAGTATAAAGTTCTATCAACAAGATGAAACACTTACGACTAAGTCGGCAAAAGAGAGAATGCTTAACTCTCCGGAATATAATTTTCAATTTGATCCAACAAAAATTGATGAGCTTAGTGCGGTGATCATCTTAGAAGATTTCATAAGAAGTTAATTTCACAAAATATAAAAATAAGATATCCTATTATCATTATGATGAAGAAAAACTTATTTGTATTTTTGGTGCTAGCACCAGCATTATCGATCTGCCTTTTAGTGGCCCACACTTATTACAACATTTATCATTGGCAATACAACGGTCCAGAGACTGAATTCCAAATTAATAGTGGCGACACTTTTGGAACAATCAACTACCGTCTTGCCCAAGATAAAATTATCTACTCTCCTCGCCTCTTTCACCGCTATGTGAAATTCGAGGGTAAACTAACCAGCTTCAAGGCCGGACGCTACATCATCCCAAAAGGGATCACTATGGATGAGCTAGTAGACCTTTTAATTAGCGGAAAGAGTTTAACTGTTCGCGTGACAATTCCAGAAGGATATAACTTATTCCAAATTGCTAAAGTTCTGGCCGACGAGAAAATTGTTGATGAAAATGAATTTATCAAAGAAGCAAAAGATAAGAAATTTGTTCACTCACTAGGAATTCCAGCTGATCGAGTTGAAGGATACCTTTACCCTGATACATATCAATTTCACGAGAAGATGAAAGCACGTGCAATCATTCACCGCATGTATGACAACTTTAAAGATAAAACGAAAGAACTTGATTTTTCTAAAGTAAGACTAACAAAGCACCAACTAGTAACTCTTGCTTCAATGGTAGAAAAAGAAACTGGTGCAAAATTTGAAAGACCAACAATTTCTGGTGTTTTTCACAATCGTTTAAAAAAGAGAATGCGTCTTCAATCAGATCCAACGACAATTTACGGGATTTGGGAGTCGTATAAAGGTAATATCAGCAAAAAGCACCTAAGACAGAAAACTCCTTATAATACTTATAAGATTTCAGGTCTTCCAGTTGGGCCAATTGCAAACCCTGGGCTAGAGGCACTTAAAGCTGCCCTAAACCCAAAGAAGCACGAATATATTTACTTTGTTTCTAAAAATGATGGAACACACGTTTTTTCAAAAACATACAAAGAACACAGTCAGGCAGTAGATTACTGGCAAAAGAACAGAGCGAACCGTAAGGGGCGTAGCTGGCGAGACTTAAATAAAAAACAATAAAACTTAAAGAAGTAATTAACTATGAAACTATGGTCATCATTCGATCAGGAATATATCCTCAAGAGGCTTACTGAACTTTATGAGGAAGGCGCAGTTTTGAAATTTTGGCAAAACAATGAAGACATGCGCGAAGAATACACTGCAACTTTCAGCTCAGTTACAATTGAAAAATGCTCTATCAGGCTCACAAAAGAAAGTGCTCCTTTTTATACTCGAATAGCACCTCTTTCACCTGTCTTTTTTCACTATCCTGCTGGGGATATGATTTTCAAAAAAGATATTTTCAAACTTGAAAATGGTGGTCTTTCGTTCAAGACTCCTAGTGAAGTTCGTATGCGCGATCGACGAAGTGTGGAGAGATTCAATTATAAATATCCAGACTTCAAAAATATCTCATACAAAGTTGAGGGTGAAGATGAAACTCAACATGATATTATTCTCGATATCTCTTTAAGAGGTCTTGCATTTGTTATCGATGCGAAAAGAAAAGCGAAGTACGAAATAGGAAAATCAATTTTTATTACTTCAATTACAGATCAGGAATTACCTGAGCTACACGAAGCTAAGATTGCCTCAGTTAATCGCTACCGTGTTTCAGGAGAAGGACTTCAAACTCACCTCCTACGCATTGGAGTTGAATTCACACAAACGCTAAACTCAATTACATATGATTCAATTGGCTCTCTTGTTAAAAAGAGACAAAATAAATTAAAAGGTCTTGATACAAATCTATTCAATGGCCTAAATCCTGATGATTATCAAAAGCAACTAGCTAAGATACATGAGAAGAACCCTCAACTCGCTATCAATATCTCAGAGTCAGTAGAAGATATCGATCGCCTTCGCTATATGACAATCGATATGAAGCGTGAGTTCTTTTTACAATTTAGTCTTGATCTTATGGCCTGTGCTTTAAGAATGTCGTCTAAAGAATTAATCAATGATCTTCTTTCTGAAGTTACTGCTGGTGTAAGAGAAGAATTTCTTATGAAGTATGATCAACCAAAGCCAGCTTCAGCAATCAATAAAGCACAAGACGAGTTAAGAAAGTATATTCATGAAAAGGAGCGCTCGGGCGAGCTTGTTTTAAGCCCGAAGTCATTTGTTAAGTATGTTTAGTCTCCTGTCTCTTCTCGATGATATTGCAACAACATTTGATGACGTGGCCATCATGTCTAAAGTTGCCATCAAGAAAACCAGTGCTCTAATGAGTGATGATCTTGCAGTTAATGCAGGTGTTATCCATGGAGTAAACGCCGATCAGGAGCTTCCAATGGTCTGGAAGATTTTTGTAGGCTCACTTTTAAATAAAGTCTACAGCATCTTAGGCGTTGTTGCCCTTACCTATTTTTATCCTCCAGCTCTAAAAATCGTTCTTCTAATTGGTGGAATTTATTTAGCATATGAAGGCGCCCACAAAGTGGTCGAAAAGATTACCAAGCAAGATAGCAAGAAGATCCTGGCCGAAATTAGTGAAGAGAAAAAAGTTTCAGGAGCGATTCGCACAGATTTAATTCTTTCAATTGAAATTATCGTAATTGCACAAAATAGCATTAGTGGACCTTTTGTAAATCAGCTAATGACTCTTGTAATTGTGGGGCTTTTAGCATCTGTCCTTATCTATGGACTTGTCGCTGTCTTAGTTAAAATTGATGATCTTGGGCTCTACCTTATAAGAAAAGAGTATAAGAGACTTGGCTACGCTTGTGTCAGTTCAATGCCTTGGATTATGAGAGGACTTGGAATAGTTGGGACAATTGCAATGTTTCTCGTAGCTGGCGGAATCTTTGCTCATAGCTTTCACTTAGACCTCTATACCTATGAAATACTGCAAAACCTATTCTTAGGTGTCATTGGTGGTTTTTCGGCCCTTATCGTTTTCAGTATCCTCACGCATATTAAATCGAAGTTCTTGCGCTAATTATTGGCAGATCTCTTTATGAGAATCCTACTAAACACCTAGAATCACGAGAAATTTAGTCCACACTAAATTAAAGTTTATTATAGCTATAGACGATAATTTATTTAGTTAACTGCCTGAGGGAATTATGAAAATTATCAATATGCTACTAATATCATTCGCAATTATCCTTACTTCATGTGGAGGAAAGTCCTCAAACGTCGAAGTAAAGCTTCAAGGTGCGTTCTCTCAAGTAGCAGGACTCTTTGATAATGGTGCGGTCATGCTAGCAGTTGGTGGGCCAGCGGATAAACCTCCTCTTCTCTATGTTGTTCCTCTTTCACAAGCAACACTTGATCACGAATTTGATAATGGAAATTGGAATATTATGATTCTTGGTTGGCATGGTTCAACTGCAGGCGAGATGATGGAAGGAAGCCTTTATTGTTCAGTCGTAAAAAACGCAGCAATCCCAGAGCAGACAACTTTTACTTTCAATCTAACTCAAGTCGATACTGTGGCACCGGCCAACGTCGTTGATATAGGTCACCCTTGTGCTGAGTTTATTGATGGTCTACAAACGGCCAAGTATATGTCTGTTTGTGAAACTTCAGCTTGTAATGTTGGTGAATACATAAGATTTAATTCAACTGACCTATCTATTAAATTTGGTATTCCTCACTATGAAGGACCAATTAATAAGGATCTAATCTATACTCAATCAAGATTTAATGAATCGATGAATACTTGCTATAGCAATGTTAATGGAAATTTACTCGATGGAGTCGACTACGCTAAAATGGTTCTTGATGCTTCTGTTGGAATGGTTCTTCCAGTAAGGCTAACAGGCGGATTCCACTTACCTCTTAGAATAGAAGGATATGAAGATAAAGATAGTGGAACAACTGACTGCTCTACCGGGCCAGTTGGTACACTTATGACCATGAACAGTATCGGTGAAAAAGACCTAGCAGGAAACGATCGTCACTTCTACGATGGCACTTACTTCACTTATATTATGCCACCTACTCCATTTGAACTTTCTCTTACAAATTCGAGTTATTCATTTGAAAGAAACTCTGCAACGACAGTACAGGTTGGTGGCCCATATGATGTTGGAAACGATACTTATCTTGGCAACTCGATGAACTATACTTGTGAGTACAAAGTCGCTGGAACAGATGATTCAACTTTTGTTGCCTGTGGATATCCAATCGGTTCAGGCCCTATATCATTTGATACGACGTCAGGAGATGTTGTTCTCGACGGTAATACTACTAATTTTAATCTTGGAGATACTTTTGAGTTTAGAATGATTGGATCGTATTTTGATGACGCTTCAAGTAGATTAATCTATTCTCCAGAGAAGCGCTTTAGCGTAATGGCAAACCCTATTGTTATGATTCCGGATTCAGATTTCATACCAGCACCTGGATCAAATGTTGATATTACAACAGGTGGAAGCACGACAATTACATTTAATAATAACACTGATGGAATTGTGAATTTTAGTATCTATTCAACACCAGACACCTTATCAATCTCAGGAGACATTTCATGTTCTCCCTATACGACTTGTACACTTACAATCACAGGCTCTCCTGCAGGTACAGGAAATTTTGACTTAAATGCCAATGGTCAGCTTTTTAATTACACATATTATTAATATGGCACTAAGAAATGGCATTCACTATTGAGGTTAAAACCATAACCAACTGAAATCCCGTAAGTTTTTGTCCCCAATTCTTTAAAGGTTAAGATTTGCTTAACCGATGAGTTTTGTGGATTAAATTGAATTTGGGGACCGTATGCACCGTCATATTTTTGGATTATTTCTTGTTTCACTTCTTCTCACTTCATGTGGAGTAAAAACATCAAACACAAAAGTTACTTTTTCAAAATCACAATTCTTAGTTGGAGACTTAAACTCAAACTTTGATGGTGGTGTACTTATCTTTGGAAGAAATAACGATACAAAACAAGTTTTTCAAATTGGTCTTGATCCAAGCTCCCCTTCTGAAATCGAAATTGAGCTTCCTTTTGGAAACTACGATGTAAAGGCCATCGGTTGGCACCAAGGAACGACTCCAACGAATCTAGTTGGAACAAAGTATTGTTCTCAAATTAATACTCAAGTTGACTCTACTGAAACTCCAATGAATCTAGTAATGACAACGGCCAATTGTGCATCACTAACTAATACAGTTGTTCATGACAGTACGACAGGAAATCAGTTCAAGGTTGAAACTTGTCACGGGGTTGTCCAAGTTTTTGGGAAAGGAAAAAGAGAAAGCTGCGATGAAGCTCCAAGTAACGCTCAATCACTTAAGATTCGCTACCCTTCAATTAATGCTGAAGGTGTCGTCGATCCAAGCTTAACTCTTGAATCAAAATGCTTAACACCAAATGCTGGAGATATTTTCACCTATGACCTAACTGCCGACTATAACGTTGTTACTAGTGATAGTGGTTTTTATAATCCAGTTGAAATTGTAGCCTACTATGATACTGCTTGCTCTGGAGCCTCTCAAGTTAAAAGGATTCCAAGAACAGCAGGACTTCCTTCAGAGGAGTATCTACTAGCAACAGAAGATTCAGCGACAGGTCTTACTCTACTTGCAGGCTTTGATTCTTGTGCGTTTGCAGGAGCGGCAACAAGCTCTCCATTTGCAGCTGATAGCGCTGGATCAAGAGGATTTAATATTATTTGTACGGCCGATCAATTTAATAATATCGCTTCCTACCCTTCAGAGAATTATATTGTTGCGAGAACAATTGATTTTGCAGGTTCAGCACCAGCAACGGGCGCTACTGACTTTAGTGGAAAATTAGAGGGAGATATTCTTATAAGTCTTAAGAAGCTTCCACATATTATTGGAGCATCTGACTCATTATTTAATAGTATTGGAAGCACGGTTGCTAACGCTGAGTCAGGACTTAGTAACTTAAATATCAATGTTAATTCGTTAACAGCAGGGCCGGCACTTGCAAAGTACTTAGGCGATTCTTCAAATCTTCATGAATTAATAATCTCAGGTTCAATGACAAACTCGAATCCATCAACAACACCACCTGGTTCAAGCTTTGGTTACTCGTGCGGTGGATTATTTAATCAGTCTTACTATGATGGAACATCAACAAAGAATGTATTCGCACAAGTTGAAAGAATCACTTTTAGTAACTTTAGTTTAAAATGTACGGGACTTCCTGGTTCTGATAGTGCTTACGTAGGCTCCCTTATTGGTGCCCTAACAAGTGGCTCAACTGATACTGCAACTAATAGTCGTGAAGTTAAAATTTATGATGTTAATGGAAATATTAATATCGAAGTTGATGCAGCTAATCCACAACAATCAGTTGGTGGCCTAATCGGCTTCTCAGAAAATCTTACTAATATTAGTACTTATAGTAATAGTTATGTTTTTACTAACTCATATACTTCAGCGGCACCAGCGATTATTGGTGGCCTTCTAGGACAACATCAGTCAACGGCCGCAAACTATCTAGGCCGTCTAGAGCTTGGTGAAAATAATATTCACTTAGCAATTTCAAGTGATCTTCCATATAGTACGATTCAAGGTGCTGGCGGAATTGCTGGAAAGATATTTAATCCTGAAACTTTTCAGATTCACTCATCTATTACAACAGGAAGTATTGATACGACATTAAAAAATGCAGGTGGGTTTATTGGTCATGCTGCTTTTACTAATCCTGGTAACACACTTGGAATTTATTCTTCAGCAACAAGAGTAAGCGTTAGTGCAGATGGAAGCGCTGGAGGCTTAATTGGAAGACTAAATCTCGATGGAACTTCTGCAAATTTTGCACTTAATCATATCGCAACAAGTTCAGTCACAGGTGCAGCTGCGGGATCAGCAGGACTTGAAGGTGTTGGTGGTGCCCTAGGGACACTTTCATCAACGACAAATCTTTCCTCAGCAAACTTTGATAATAATTATTATTCAGGACTACTTTTTAATAACCTTGGCTATGCTACTGGAAATTCAAGTGGATCTCTTGTTGGAGTTATGCCAGACATCAACACATTCGTTATAGTTAATGGACACCATTATACAAGATGGGGAACGAGTACTTCTCACATTATCGACTTCATTGGATTTATCAATGACTCTACTCTATCAAACGTCCTAGACAGAATCACAGCAAATCATGTTGTTTACAATGGCTATAGTGATAGTACAACAGCACTTGCTCAAAGTACTTTAAAGTATGGAACACCAGGGGGCGAAATAAGCCTTACTTTCAATGATCTTGCCAATAAATCTCTTCCTTCGACTTTTGCTGGAAGTCAGTACTTTACAGCAACTGGAGACTCAAAACTAAACGTAGCATTTAATCGTTTTATGAAATTTGCAACTAACGGTCGTGCAATCGTAACAGGATTAGAGGAAAGTCCATTCCTTATTTCAAATGCAAGTGATTTAACATTCATTAAGAATAATTTATTCCTAAGTAATTTTAGTTTTAAACTAATGAATAACATTGATATGGGTGGACAATCACTTCAGTTATCAGACTTTAATAATTCATACAATGGCTCTCTTGATGGAAATGGCTTCACTATTTCAAATTTCTACAATGACTACACTGGTGCCAATCAAATGTTTAATGGTATCTTTCCATATGTTGAACACGGACGAATTAAAAATCTCCGAATTGCAAACTCTACAGTAAAGTTTAATTGTACTTCTACAGGGGATGCCGGAATTCTCATGGGAAGAATTAGTCGCTACAATAACTCTGGTGATGATCGAGCGCAATTTCATAATATTCAATTCGATAATAATACGATTGAAAGTAGTATCGGATGTACAGCAACAGGACTAGTTGCAGGAGCCTACTCAACAGAGAATAGCGGAGATGGGCCAGTATTTGAAAATATTAGTGTGAAAAATAATACATTTGGCTCACCTACAGGTTCTCTTCTTGTTGATCGCATTGATTATTCAATGTCTAGCTCAGAAATGTTTGCATTTAAGAATCTTGAATTTATTGGCAATAAGTTCACTGATCCTGCGCCAGTCAATACATATGCATTCTTCTCAAATAAAGGAAATAATACATTTGATGTTAGCTTCGAAAATGTTCTCTACGTGGGACATAAAGATGGACACAATCCAACAGATATTCACAGCACGAATAATGCTGGTTCAGCAATGTTAGTAAAGAATCATTACGTATTCATTAACCCTACTTCATTTGCAGGTGTTCTTGATACAGCGATACTAACCAATGGGACGAATTACGCTCTTGCAGATATGGCGACAACGGCTTTTGATAAGTACTTCCTAGTGAATTCAACAACAGGAGCTGTCGATTTAAATCGTCCAATGATTCAAGAAGAGTTCGAACAACGATAAGCATAGTTTAATGCCAATAAATTTAGGCGAAAAAAATAAGGACGCGTTCAGCGTCCTTTTTTTATTATCGGCAGAACTTACCGATATTACTGGTAAAAAGAAATTAACTTAATTATTTTCCCGCCAAACACGAAGAGTGCCTACAATAGGTTCCCATGAAGCTTCAGAGCGAAGCAAAGGCTGAGGTTTTAGGGCAACTATTGAATATGTATTAAAAGCAACAATTGCCGACTTTTAAGAAGACTTTTGAACTAAATAAATTCAGGGTTAAAATTAAGTGTCGCGTAATAGTTTAACCAACAAACTTTGCTTGTTTTACTTCGTTAAGGAGGAGGACTAAATGGAAGCTGAAAGACTAGAATATTTTAAAAAGAAGTTATTGGCCGCTAAAGCTGAGATTCTTAACGGTGGTATTCTAACAAGTACTGAAGACCTTAAGATGTCGACAGATGATCTACCTGATGAAGGTGATGTAGCAAACGCAGTAATTAACCAACAGGTTACATTTAATATGCGTGCTCGAGCAATGACTAAGCTAAGACAAATCGAAGAGGCCCTTCACCGAATTGAAGAAGGTACTTATGGGCACTGTGAAGATTGTGACGAGCCAATCGGTAAGAAAAGGCTTGAAAATCAACCATGGGCCGATCTTTGTATCACACACGCAGAAGAAAGAGAGCGTGAAGAACAACACATGCGAAGAGCCGTATAGCTTTTTTCATATTCCAAATGTTAGTAAAAAAGCCTGCTTATGCAGGCTTTTTTTATAGGGCCATCCCCTCGTCTACACTAAAGGTCTCCTTCTTTATATAGACATACTTCGATATGTCTCTCTTAAGCACTTTCTTAACCTGTTCATTTGTTTTAAGTACTTCTTCCACTTTAGGACTTATTGTACTTGAGTTCGTATTATTAATTGGCGCGACGATCATGACATATGCAAACACAAAAATACTGATTGATAATGTCCAAATAGTTTTCACTGAATTACCCTCCATGGTAAGTTCTTCTTCTGTTCATAATTAAGCACGGCCCATGCCAAATTCTGGTACAATGATTACGGCAACTTAACTTAGTGGAGTAATGAACACGGTGGCTTTTTGGCCTTATTTTCTACCACCACTTTTAAAATAGTGTATAAGATTTTGACACCTATCTATAAAGTATCCATATGGGCTATAGGTGAACAACTTAAGTAGGTAGAATCCTGTCATAGTGTTGGCACAAGCTGTGCATTCTATAACAGTGAGTTTGAGTTACTAAGGAGCACTTTTTGAAACTAAAATCTTTTCTACTACTTTCTACTTTAATTGCTAGCTCTTTTGCTTTTGGAGCTGGTGAAGGTCAGAAATTATCATTTGATCAACTAAGACAACGTGTTTTCAAAAAAGAATACCAACAGGAAACATCAAATACTGACGTACTACACTCACGCTTTTCAAGCTGGGGTATCAAAAATAACTTTGCACAAGGATCAATTAATCTTCCAGGTGCACTTAAAAAATTAAAGACACAAAAAGAAGTTGTTGTAGCTGTTATTGATACAGGTATTGATCCAACTCACCCATTCCTTAAAGATAATATCTACGTACCTAAAGGAGATGCTAGCATTTCTAATTTTGGACTAGATTTCTCTAAAGGTGCTGATAATGTAAATACTCCTTACGATAAGAATCGTCACGGAACTCACGTTTCGGGAATTATTAAGTCAGTATTTCCAAATGTTAAGATTCTTTCACTGAAGTACTACAACCGTCACGCTTCAGGTAAGGACAACTTAAACTCAACAATCAAGGCTCTACGTTACGCAGTTGATCTTGGTGTTGATATCATTAACTACTCAGGTGGTGGACCAGAGCCGGATTTAGAAGAACTTGAAATTCTAAAGAAAGCAGAAAGAAAAGGAATCATCGTAGTTGCAGCAGCAGGAAACGAGCAAGAAAATATCGATAACAAGAATACTGCTTACTTCCCAGCAAGCTACAAGTTATCAAATATTATTACTGTAACTGCTCACGATCAGTCGATGAAGATTCTTAACTCTTCAAACTGGGGAGCACAAACAGTAGACGTTTCTGCACCAGGATATAAGATCAACTCTGCTATCCCGACTTCAAGAAACGGTCTGCTAACAGGAACTTCACAAGCTACTGCTTTTGTTTCTGGAGTAGCAGCAATGTTAAAAGCTGGATACCCAGGTCTTTCAGCAAAGCAAATTAAGAAGATCATCTCAATCACTGCAAAGAAAGAGATCACTTTTAATGGAAAGGTTAAGTCTTCAGGACGTGTTGATGCTACAGCAGCTGTTGAACTTGCTGAAAAGCTAAACACAAAGACAAATGGTCAACTAGCTAACTACAAAGAAAGCAAAAGAGAAGTAGCAAACACTCCAAAAGTAATTATCAGAAAATAATTAATTCCTAGATGGCCCTAAAATAGGACGTAAGCGCAAGGGTCGTCCCCATAATAAAGATCACTCCTAGCATTCCATACAATAAATAAGACACCTTAAAAAATCCCATCATCTTATAATCAAGAAAACTTTCAATTTGACTCTTATTATTTAGCTCGCGTGTTTCAGATATTGCTTCCTTAATACGCTCATAAAGAGAAACCTCTTCGATACCCTTTTGCGTATATGGTTGCCAAATTTCTTGCTCGCTCACTCCAGAGTTCATCATTTCAATAACGATATCCACTAACTCTTGAAGATAAAGCGCTCTCAGCTTATCAGTCTTTGAGTGCTCACTATAGAAGTAATCAAGAAGATTATTATAACGGCGACGCACTTTAATCATAAATTTCTTAAACTTCACATCACCTTGGAAAATTGCAGGGTTTTCCATTTCAAGAGGAGAAAGTGTCAGCCAATACTTTTCACGAAAAGTATAGAAGCTCTTCTCCCCTAATGGTTCTCCTAATGGATTAAAAGTTAAATCGAAGTCACAATCTTGGCAGCGTTCTTCAATAATATTTTCACTTTCGCACTTAGGACATGTTATAAGTTGCACATCCTGTGCAATATTATCTTCCATGAAGAGATGTTGATGTTTTTGTATGTCGTTTAAGAATTCTCTATCCATAAGAATATTGTAATTTCATAAGCTTAGTATTGGCAAATGTTAAATCATATACGACAATAAAGTATGTCTAGCCTGCTGAAAAATAAATTCTTTCTACCTGTGCTTCATATTCTTGCAGGTATCATTTACGCATTAAATTTTCCATTCATAGGAAAGTTCACAATCTTTCCAACAATCTTTTTTAGTGCGGCCGTTTTATTCTACGGGCTTAAAAGTGAAATTCGTTTTAAGTATAACCTCATAAATATTTTCTTATTCTGTTGGGGTTATAATTTTGCAGGATACTATTGGTTAACATTCACACTAAACGAGTTTGGAAACCTATTTTTTCCATTTAACTTTATCCTGTGGCAGCTCTTTTCGGTTATTATTGCGCCACAATTCTATCTCTTTCTTATTATCTTTTTCTTTTTAAAGAAGTATGTGAAGATCGATACATTAGCGGGAGGAATCCTTTATTCGCTAATCTTCGTTATTCTTGAATATTTTACGCCACAACAATTCCCAGCTCTTTTTGGCCATCCGTGGCTTAAGATATCTCCATTCTTAAAACCAGCACGACTCCTAGGAGTTCCCTTCTATAGCTTCTTAAGTTTATTCATTGGGCATCTTATTTTTATGTTCTACCAAAAACAAAAGCTTCCAAGAGTTCAAGGTGGAATCATCCTTGCACTTTTACTGATGAATTTTGGAGTAGGCCCAATAAAGTCTAATATAAGTAACGATCTTAAGATTCGAATTGTTCAAGGAAATATTGGAAATGACCTAAAGCTTAAATCTGAACAGGGCATAAAGCTTGCCTCATCAGAAGTTATTAATATCTATAAAGGACTAAGCTTGGCCGAAGGAATTGAAGATATCGATTTGGTTATTTGGCCGGAGACTTCTTATCCTAGATTTGTTTTCTCAGAAAAAAGTAAAAAGTTGTCAGACGAGCTAATGGATCTCTTTATTAAGAGTAATGCTAGCTACTTCTTTGGAACATACGATCTTGCTTCAACAAATCCAAGTGTCTTAGAGAATACGTATAATGCGACAGTACTATCTCGAGGTGAAGGAATTATTGATCAGGTCTATCATAAGCAAGTACTCATTCCTTTTGGAGAAGGACTACCTTTTGGGCCACTTAACCAATACCTGGCGCCTTACTTAACAAATATCTCATTCTTTGCGAGTGGAACTAAGTACACAAACTTTGAAGTTAAAGATAAACACTTTATTTCACTCATCTGTTATGAAGTCCTATTTCCTCGCTATGTTGGAAGATACATTAAAGAAGTGAAGAAGCGTGGAGAAAAAATTGATTTCATCGTCAATGTGACAAACGATTCATGGTATGGGCCTTACTCAGAACAAGAGCAGCACCTATTCTTAGCAAAGTGGAGAGCTGTGGAATTTAATCTTCCAATTATTAGAGCGACCAATACTGGAATCTCGGCCGTCATCAAACAAGATGGTCGAGAGTTAATTCGTACAGAAAATTTTAAACAAGAAATAAAAGATTTTTCTCTTTAAAATTAAAAACCTTCTTTAA
Source organism: Halobacteriovorax sp. RT-1-1 (assembly GCF_047085455.1). Taxonomy (NCBI): domain Bacteria; kingdom Pseudomonadati; phylum Bdellovibrionota; class Bacteriovoracia; order Bacteriovoracales; family Halobacteriovoraceae; genus Halobacteriovorax; species Halobacteriovorax sp. RT-1-1. Next base: position 442,849 of record NZ_JBKIXZ010000002.1, on the reverse strand, counting down.
GAAGATCATGCATTCGAATGAATCCCTTGAATTCATTTCCATCAATCACAGGGAGTACATAAATCTTATTTTGCTCCATTGATGTTAGGGCATCGATAGCAAGGTCATCAGAAGAAACTTTCTTAGGCTCTTTCGTCATAATCTCGCTAAGAGCCGTTTCAAGTGCATTAGCATTTTTAGCAATCGAGCGTCTGATATCACCTTCGACAAGAATTCCACTAAAGCTATTATTCTCAATAACAGCAAGGGCCCCAAGAGGTTTATTCGTCATTTCAAGAACGGCATCTTTTAAAAGATTTGATGGTTTAAGGATTGGGCACTCTTTCGCCACCCACATTAAATCTTTTACTTTCATCGTAAGAGACTTACCCAATTTCCCACCAGGGTGATTAATAGCAAATCCTTCACGTGATAGACCCACAAATTTCTCATAGGCAACAGCAATGGCATCTCCCATTGCCAGAGCAACAGTTGATGAAGTAGTTGGGGCAAGATCATTAATACAGGCTTCGCGCTCTACCGAGCAATCAAAAGAAATCCCACACTCAAGTGCAATTTGTTTTGTTAAATCACCTACTAGAGCAATACGGTTCTCTTTTCTTATTCTTAGAAATGGTATTAATTTTAAGATCTCACTTGTGGTACCAGATTTTGATAAAAAGATAATGGCATCGTTTTCACTAACTCTCCCAAGGTCTCCGTGAAGGGCCTCAGTTGGATGAAGAAAAATTGAGCGAAGGCCAAGAGAGCTAAATGTAGAAGATAGTTTCTCTCCAATAAGGCCTGACTTACCAACGCCACATAAAACCATCTGGCCGTTATGAGCATGCAGATATTCGAAGACACCAGTCAGTTTGTTACACATCTTCTCATCTAAAAGATCTATTACTCTTAGAATTGAATCAGCTTCAAGTTTTAAAACTTCCTTCATCTGACCAAAATGCTCCACTACCATCTCCTTTAGTGTCAATTTTTCTATCTCGATCGAGTCTACGACTATGTTATTATAATTATATGAAAATGTTAAAAATAATAGTGCTTTTTTCCCTGCTATTTAGTTGTAGTTCATATGAACAATTTGAACAATTAGTTGAAGAATCAGAAATACCTTCAAAAACTTATAAGTCGAATTTTAACCAGACATGGCAAGCTGTTCTTGAGATCATGCAACAGTATGATATTTCAGTAAAAAATCAAGAAGCTGGAGTCGTAAAAACACGTTGGATCAACAACACGAGTCAAATTAACTTCTCCGATGCCTTCGGCTCAAAAGAGATGGTTAAAGCGGCCCAATTTAAATTAGTTATCAATGTCATTAAAGGATATCGCGGAAAACAAGAGGTTTCTAAGGTTTCAATTTACCGACGCCAAATGATTGAAAAAGATTTTCTACAAGGTTGGCGCCTTGTACGTTCGGATGGAATTCTAGAGAAAACTATCCTCTATAGAATTGAACGAATTCTAAAACGTGAATCAATGATTAAAAAGATTGAAGAACAAAAAGCGAAAGAAGCAGAGAAAGAGTTATTCTAATGAATAACACTTTCTTCTTCTAATTTATTTGTCACGATAACAACATCATCAATATCTTCTTCAACTTCTTCTACTCTATTCATTCTTAAAATTTTGCGCTTAAAGAAAACCATGAAGTCTCTTTGGATAAGAAGCATACATGGAAGAACCACAAGAGTTAAAACTGTCGCAAATAGAAGTCCCCACCCCATACTCATGGCAAGGCCTTTCGTAAATCCGGCATCTCCACCGATTGCATATGCCATTGGGAATACACCACCAAGTGTTGTAATACTTGTTAATATGATCGCTCTTAGACGACTTCCTGCCCCTTCTAAAATCTCTGGACGATGAAAGCTAAACCAATCACTTCTTTTCTCATTAATTGTAACAACAAGAAGTAAGCTGTCATTTACAACAACTCCGGCCATACCAATAATACCAATAATCGCCATTAAACTAATGTCGAGTCCTTGGAAGTAGAATGCCCAGATAACACCTATCACTCCAAAAGGAATGGCCGAACAGATTAAGATCGGCTGCATAATACTTCTTAAAACAATCGCTAAAATAAAGAAGATACCAAGAAGAGCAAAAGCAAATTTCTTAACCATTGAACTCTTATTCTTTCTCGACTGCTCATCAGCATCCTGTGCATTAAACATTAAATCTGGATACTTCTTTGAAAGCTTTTGAGTTAGTAGATCAACCTTTTTAATTAGAACTTCTTTTTTAATAATTTCTTTATCAAACGGAAGATCAACAACAACTTTTCTCATTAAATTTGAGTGCCTAATTGTCGATTGCTTCTTTTCTTTTTTCCAAACTCCAATATCAGATGACTTTATGATCTCACCATTTGCCAGAACGACAGGAAGGTTACCTAGTTCTTCGAAATTTAGATCATCGCCATCAGCTGCATAAGTTAAAAAGCGAATCTTTCGATTACCACTTGTATACTCATAAACTTCATTCTTACTAATGAACTGAACTAATTGACTTGAGACTTGAGCCAGAGAAAGTCCTCGTGATTGAATCTCATTTTTATGAGGTGTAAAAATCCAAGCGTCTTTAAAAAGCGAATCATCAAGATCAACTGATTTAATTCCCTCAATTTTTAAATCCTCAATCGATTTTTTAGTATACTCTGTCACTTCTTCAACATTAAATGGAGAAAGAGATTGAATTGTTACTTCGACAAGGTTTTCACGACTTTCATCATCTCCACCCTTTGCAATCTTAACCTCTAGCCTTTCAAACTTACCAGTTTTCTCAAGCTCTTTAAGTTGTTCCTTAAGGAAGTCTTGTACATCTTTCTTGTTGGCCTCAACATTATTATCAAGCTGTGAAAAAGAAACTCTATAACTAAAATACTGTGGCCCCTCTTGCTTCTTACCATTTGTATAATTTTGTCCAATTGAGAATTGGTAGTTATTATACTTATTTTTGTCAATCTTACTCATAACCTCTTCTACAGGAGTCAGTTGTTTATATGAGTCTTCAAGATTTTTTGATTCTTTCAAAGTACCGACAAATTCAACTGTTTCAGAAGAAATATTTAAATTGAAATTGAAGTTAATATTCTTGCTCGCAAAGATTATTGAGCCAATCATTGCCACAATGAAACCTGTTAAAACAATATAGCGCCATCTTAGTGCTCCATCGAGTAATTTAAGATACCCTCTTTTAAAGCGCTGGAAGTAATTAGACTCATGATGTGCATTTGCTTTTGTTACAAAGTGCTTTAAGTGGTTTGGAAGGATAAAGAAACTTTCAAATAAACTTAAAAGAAGCGCCGAGAAAACCACAACAGGAATCGCCATTAAGATATTTGACATTGAATCCTTCCCAACAAGAATTGGGGCAAAGGCAATCAGTGTCGTTGCAACAGTTCCACAAATAGGTTTCCAAGTCGAAAGAACAGCACCTACGGCCGCATCTTTTGAACTGGCACCGTTTTCAAGATTTTGCATATACTGTTCAGAGATAATAATAGCATCATCAACTAGGATCCCAATAACAAGAAGCATCCCTACAACAGAGATTAGATCAATTGAAATCCCCATTGTTTCAAGAACTGTAAATGTAAAAAAGTATGCAAGAGGCATCCCAAGAGAAGTCATAATTGCAGTTCTAAAACCTAAAAATAAACAAAGCGTGATCAAAACAAGAACGATTCCCATTAGAGCATTTGATTGTAGAGCATTAATTTGTCTTTCAATGAATGCCGGACCATCTTCAACACTTATGATATTCACACCTTCAGGAGCTTGCTCATTAATCTTTTTAAGCTTCTCTTCTAGTTTTTCCTTTAGTGTAATTGAATCGGCTTCAACATCTTTAAAGATATTAAAGTTAATCCCTGGCTTCCCATTTATGTAATTAGATCGTTTAATTTTAGGTAAGCGATACTCAAGAGTTGCTAAGTCCCTTAGACGCAAAGTATGGCTTGAATTATTTGAACGAATCAAAAGATTATTAAGTGATTCAATATCGTAGTTTAAGTTTTCAATTTCAATCGAATAAGAATCACTTCCTTTACGGATACTTCCTAAAGGGTAAATTCTAAAAGTTTCTTTAATCTTATTATAAACATCTGATGGCGCTATTCTATAGCGGGCCATATTATCGACATTAAGTTTAATATAAAGATCTTTTGTATATCCATATGTATCGACTCTTGATACTCCATCGACTCTTTCAAGCTCTTCTTCTATTTTCAATAACCAGTTCTGGTGTAAGTCATTACTTTGTTCAAAATTTAAAATTGCATAATAATTAAACCAAGAATCTGTTTGCTTAATATGGCGAACGACAATATCTTTAGTTTCAGATGGAAGATCTCCACGGATTGTTTCAATAGCATCTTTAATTCGAGTCTCTAAATCACCTATTTCCTCAAACTCATCTTTCACATCAACATTGATACGCATATACCCTTGTTGCGAGTTTGACCAAATTTTATCGATACCAGCACTACCTTTAATTGCACGCTCAATTGGGTAAGTTAAAAACCTTTCAATTTGAGATGCACCTGCACCAGTCAATGTGGCAGTGATTTGAATTCTCTTTGATGACCAATTTGAAATTAGATCTCGTTTCATATGGGCAAGGGAGATAATCCCAAAGAGCACCATCATGATACTTAATAAGTTTACTAGAAAGCTATTTCCTACAAAGTATGAAACTAGTTTTTTCACAAGCTACTGTCCTATTTAGATTTTAAAAACAGTAGCTTGTAGCACTAAAAATGTGAATTTATTTAGGTTTTAAGAAATTCTGTCGAATTTACACTAACTAAGGCATTGAAAATACGTTAGTAGGCCATGATATAAGTCACCCAAGACTCACAGTTCTCTTCAACAGTTGAACGATAGAAGATACCATCACCTGAACCATCATCATCCTCACCTTCCCAGAAAGTAATGATATTTTCAAATCCAGCATCCTTCATGATGTCTTTGATCTCGCCAATTGACCAATGTCTCCAATCATATGAGAAGGCCTTACGATACATTTTTCCATCTTTATGTGTTTTAAAGTGAATATAGTACTGAACTTCCTCTGTTAATGGATTGTAACTATCACAATCCCAGTAGTAAGTGTGATCATCGTGCTCAGTCTCTTCTTCTAGCTCTTGACGACATTCTTCACCACCAAAGATATCCACCATAAAGATACTTTCAGGTCCCATATTCTTTTTTACTTGTTTAAAATAATTAAGAAGAACATTTCTTTCTTTGAAGATGAAATACGAAAAATTAAAAGCAACCGTAACGTCAGCTTTAAATTCATAATCATCAAGCACGTTTCCATTAATATAATGCATACGTGTTTTTTCTTCTTCTGTTAAACGAGAGTAGTGATTTTCCATTCCATATGCCTGTGGCTCTTCATCAAGATCAATACCCCAAGCTTCACGATCTTTCCCTTCTTTTACCCAGTCACAGGCCATTGCAGCTGTACCACCAAAGTCTTCACGTAGAGATCTTGGAGAGCGGCCAAAAATCTTCTTATATTCTTTGTTGATAAATTCAATATCAACTTCGTGATTTTGGACTGACTTTTCATAAAGTTCGTACTTTAAATTCGTTGGAATTTTCGACATTAAATACTCTTTTGTTATTTATTTATATGATTTGACTTCTTTTATGCCTGAATTGTAACTCATATTGATTGAATTTTTAACCTTAAATCTTAAATCATTTGTTTTATAGACACTACGTGCCAGAGAGATAAACTCCTCACCAAAGTCTGCTTCTTTTTCCTTAAGACGGATATCATCTTCAATTACCCAGAGCCTCTCATTAATCTCTTTAAGCTCACTCATAAAAGATTCTATTCCTTCTAAATTTAGTTCGGCCAAAGTTTTCGCTAATTCATCATATTCGGCCTGTGCCAAAGATACGCGCTCATTGTCTTCTATACGCTCTGTCTTAATTTTTAAGATAGTCATCTTATCAACGAGCTCACCAAGTGAAACAGGACATTCAATAATCATCTTATACCTCAATATCAATATAATTAATTTCTATAATAGTGTACTCAAAATCATCCCCTGGTGCCTGAACAATAACCTCATCACCTTCTTCTTTTCCAATCATGGCCCTAGCAATTGGAGACTTCCAACTGACATATCCTTTTGTCGTGTCCACTTCATCGACGCCTACAATTGAATATTTCTTCTCTTTTCCATTCTCATCTTCTAAGGTAACCGTTGCACCAAATTGAATCTTATCAGTTGTGACAGAGAGAGGATCAACAATTAAGGCGGCATTGATTCTTGTATTTAGAAAGCGAATGCGACGATCGATCTCACGCAACCTCTTCTTTCCATACTGATAATCAGCATTTTCAGATCGATCTCCAAGTGAAGCAGCCCATTTAACTGTTTCAGTTATCTCTGGTCTTTCAGTTTTCATTAAAAAATTTAACTCTTCTTCAAGCTTTGCAAAGCCTTTGGGAGTAATATAATTATCTTTCTTTATTGCCATATTGACTTAGAATTCCTTCTACTCCATTTTCAACGAGGTCCATCACTTCCTCAAAGCCTCTTGCACCACCAAAGTATGGATCGGGTACTTCTTCATATGAAGTATATGGACCACTACAAAAACTACAAAATAATTTAACTTTATTTTTATAATTTTCCTCAGGGTCAAGTTTTAAAATATTTCGATAATTAGACTTATCCATAGCAACGATAAGATCAAACTCTTCAAAATCTCTTTTTGTGAAACCTCTTGAAATACTTGGAAGCTTATATCCTCTTTTCAAGGCATGCTCCTGCATACGTCTATCGGCACCTTCTCCTGCGTGATAGGCACTAGTACCTGCAGAATCAACCTGAATCTGTTCTTCTAAGGCCAGCTCCTGAATACGATGTAGAAGTACCCCATCAGCGGCCGGTGAACGACATATATTTCCAAGACAAACAAATAAGATTTTCATTACGAAATTATGATAGAATCGAGGGTGAAAGTAAATTTAAAGGAATAAAATTATGACAGTACAAAGAATCAGAACAATGGGAGATCCAGTTCTAAGAGAAATAGCACAAGATTTTACTAAAGAAGAAATTCTTAGTGAAGAGACAAAGCAACTTCTAGAAGATATGAATGATTCAATGCTAGCAGTAGGTGGAATAGGAATTGCTGCTCCCCAAATTGGTGTTTCTAAGAAAGTTACAATAATTGATGTACCTGAGGATTCACGATACGAAGATGCAACACCAAGTGGAAAGCTCATTATTTTCAATCCAAGAATTGAGTTCTTAACAGAACAAGAAGATGGATATTGGGAAGGGTGTCTTTCGGTTCCTGGACTGAGAGGATATGTAGAAAGACCAAATCATATTCGTGTGACATATTTAAATGAAAAGGCAGAGGAAGTCGTTTTTGAAGCACAAGACTTTTTAGCAACAGTTTTTCAACATGAGATCGACCATCTATATGGGAAACTTTACGTAGATAATGTAAAGGATATAAAAAAGCTCGTTTACGAAGAAAATTTATAAAATAAAAAGGCCCTCTTAATAAAGAGGGCCTTTCTTTTTGTAGAAGGTTTTATTTATTATTCTGAAACAATTGCACGCATTACATCTAATGTTTCAGGAGATAGTGATGATTCGTAGCGTGCCCAAATTTCTTTAGTCTCTGCTACAGAAGTGTCTCGATCCATTTGAGCAACAACTTCTTCAAGGATTAAATTTGCTTCTTCAACTTCAGAGTTGTAGATAGCAATTTGATCTGCACTCACACCTTTAATTGTTCCATACACAGGACCAAACTCTGCTAGTCCTTCATTATCAAGAACAATTAATCCAGCAAGACCAATCTTAGCGGCTTTTGCCCAATCTTTTTGGTCACCTGAGAAGATTGCTTTTACTGAGTAACCAACACCTACTTTCATTGCCAGTAGTCCAGTATAAGCGATGTAGCAGTTACCTGTTAACATACCAACTGCTGCAGACGCATTAAAAGAAAGACCTGTTGCAAGAAGTAGACTTAGAATTACCTTTTTCATTTTTTTCCTCCATGTTTTTTTTGGTTGTAAATAACGATAACGCCCAACTAGATTTTTCTAAACTTAAATAAAGGTAATATGTCGAGCGAGATTTTATAAAAAACAACTCGCTATTTTTACAAGTGATAGAGTCTGACTTTACTTCTATCAAGTATTTTCAAGAGATTACGAATTTAAAGTAAAGTTTTTGCATTTAAAATCCGACAAGATAAGAAGGATAAATACTAATGAGAGAGACATACTATGAGTGAAGGTAAGAAACAAAGTTTTATTGCTTTAGCGTGCGTACTTAGTGTTAATGCATTTGTTGCATATCAATTCTTTTCAACATCTAAGTTTGATAACGTCTATTCGAAAGAAAAAATCCATGAACGAAGAGCTCCAGCGTCTCAAAAAGTTCCTGGCGAATACAAAGAGTTCCCACAACTATTCCCTTTTGAAGAGTATGTCATCTATGAAGACTTCAATGGAAATGTCGACTACAAGATGTCTGTAGACTTCTGGTCAGACAAAGGCGCTAAATACTTCACAAAAAACGGTAAAGAAGCAATTGAAAAAGGCCTTAGTGCTGGATTCAAAAGACTTATCGAAAAAGGAAATAAGGAAGGGACGACTTTAAAATCGGAACTACTTCCTGAATTAACAAAAGAATTCCTCAATACTTTTGTTTATACAGTTAAGGTTCATAAGCTTATCGATTCTAATTTTGAGTTCGATATTATGTTTACACCTTACAATAAAGACTCTGTTTCATATAAGGATGAGTTACAAACAAATCAACTTATAAACCTTGAGACTCAAGGATCACTTTATGAAGCTTTCCAAACTTATAATAAGAATTTCTCACATCGTGTCCTAGATACACAAATCCCAATTTCTAACGATATTTATCAATATATCGGTGGGGCAATTACACTGACATCAGAGCTAATTGATACAGACTGGAAGATATCTCAACCTATTCCAAATCCAAAAAAGAATGGAATAAAGGGATATGTACGACTTCGTAAGTATTATCGTATCAACTACCCTACAGACTTAAAAATAGATTCATTTAAATCAAAATATTTGAATATCACAGAGCAGGAATTTGAAGCAAAGAATGAAGAACCACAAGTTCTTACTGTTGATACAATCTATGAATACAATCTTGATAGCTTGGTTCCTAAGAAAACTAAAACGATCTTTCACTTTGGCGAGATTGTTTCCCTTGATAAGAAGTACGATAGCTTCTTCAAAAGACTTTTTAGTGTATTTGATAAAAAGAACGACATTAGAACTTCCAAATTCAAATTTCAAGGAGACTACTCTAATGGCACAATCCGTACAAACTTCAACGGTGAGCTAAAAACTTTAGTTTACAGTCATAAAGACAAGAAGTTTACGAGCAAGAGTCGCATTACGACAAACCCAAGAGATTTTGATTTAAGAATGCATGTTAAAGATGCAATCAGAAAAACTCTTCTACAAGAAAATACAGACTTTCTTGTACAAAAACTTAATCTAGAGAAATTTATTAAATAATAGGATCGACAATGAAATCGACAAAGAAATTATTAACAACAGCTCTACTTTCAACTCTTGCTACGCAATCATTTGCAGCAAGCTTTAATATCAAAGACCGTCTCGACTCACAGAAACTATTTCTAGAGTCTTACGAATCAGTCTATGGAAAACGTGACTATGCTCATGCTCCGACTTTCTTTGATGCGATAAAAGAGCTCGATAAATCGAAAGAGAAACAAGCAGTAAAGTTCTTAAAGAATATTGACGAAGTTTTGCCAAATAAAATAGCAATGCCTGTTACTTACTGGACAAAAGTTTCTCCAAATGAAAAAGAGCTTGGTAAGGTTCTCTACTACTTCCTGGCCTATAAACTATTTATACTCAGAGACTTTATTGATAATCCTCTAACGAAGGATAAGGATAAAAAAGCTGCACAAGAGCTTCTTACAAAGATCACGAGAAAAGGAATCACATCAAATTCTATTTCAACTTATTTTCCAACATTAAAGCTACAGGCAATGAAAATCGCAAGCAGTAAAGATGTAATCGGAAGTATTAAAGAGAATGAAATTGCAACAATTGATTTTTCAGAAACATTTAGTGATATTAATAACTACTCTCTTTCAGCGCTTGGTTTTGTTCCTTCAAATAAAACAGAAATCGTCTCGGAGAACGAGCGTTCGCTAGAGCGTATCGATTGGCTGAATCAAAGAGTTATCTTTGCAGGTGGGACTCTAGACTTCGATTCTGATTATATTAAGATGCCAACACCTGAAGATCCTACAGGAAATATCATTTTTCAACAGGATCCGATTTACATTAAGATTCGTGATATGATTGCAAGTTCTAAGGACTCAATCTTTATCGATATTTTTCTCTTCGGAGGAACTCTTGGAGCAACTCTATCAGAGTATCTTTTAGATCAAACGAAAGAGAAGCTTAAAGAAAACCCTAATTTTAAAGTTGTCCTACTACACGACTATGCTACTAACTATAATATGTTAGATGAGATGATGCCGATCTTTGAATACATTAAAGAGCGTCGTGAAAAAGACCCTATTTTAAAGAAAAGTGTCTCATTACTTCAGGCAAATATTCAGCGTCACCCTCCAGGTATCCCTTTTGGAATTACAAAACTAATCCCAAAAACTGCTGAAGCGATCAAATATTTTGAGTCAGGCAGTACATATTTTGAATCAAAAATTGATCACTCTAAAGTAATTGTCGTTGATGGAAACACTGAAAATGCACAAGCATATTTTGGTTCAAAAAACTGGACTGACCATAGTGGTGGTTACTACTACGATGATGCTATCTACGTAACAGGTGCTGCAGCAGGACTTGTTCAAGCTTCTTACTACCGCGATCTTCAAGCGGCACTTACGGAAGACCCAAAAGAGCTAGTAGGTTTCTACTATAAAGAACAAGGTTTCGATAACCGTGCCTACCTCTCTCAAAAAGATCAAATCTTAGAAGATATGCGAATCAAGAAAGAAAAGTATGAAATTAAAGGTGACTCCGTTATTCGCCTTGCCGAAGCCGATGTTGATGGAACAATTAAGAATGTTCGAAATATCCTCGTTGATATGATCTCAAAGGCAGAAAAGAATATTTTTATGGAACAGCTATTCCTATATGACTCATATGTAATCGATGCCCTTGTAAAGGCCAAGAGACAGAACCCTCTTCTCGATATTAAGCTAGTTATCGATCACAACGGAAACTTTGGAATGAACGGCCTCCCAAATACCCTATTCGTTAAAAAGCTTGTTGATGCAGGAATTCAAGTACGTGCACGTAAGACTTATGGTATTACAGCAAACTTTCCAGACGGCTCAACTAAAGAATATCACCAAGAAAACCATAGAAAGATTACATCGATTGATGGAATCACTGTTCTAGGTGGTTCATCAAATATTAATCCAGATACTCTCCAAGGTTCATTTAGAGAATTTGGTGCACAGATCTTTGATAAGAAAGAAGTAGCAAGCTTTGAAAGACGCTTTAGTCGAGACTGGCATGACTCAGAAAAGATGGAGATCTTTGATATCGAAAATTTTGAGGCAAATGTTCAAGGGGTTGCTTTTGGAAAACGCTCATCTTCAATTATCAATGCTCTTGGAAGTATGATCTATAAGTCAAAAGACGATATCGAAAAACGCCACAAATAATAAAGAGTTCTATATTCAAACAGGTAGCTGTTAACCGCAACAGCTACCTGAATTTCCTTTATCTTCAAAATACTTCTTTACTCTCTTAGGTAGCTCGACAAATAGTAGTGAGCGAAGAAGTAGAAGTGTAAACACTACCGCTAATGAAACTTCCCACCAGCTTGATGTCTCGTGATTGTGATGAGAAACATTAAAGTTAAGAGGCCATGAAAATGCACTGTAAAGGTAGTCCGTTAAGAAAGAAAAACCTAGCGCAACAAGAGCAATTGAAAGAAGGTTGATCACAACACCTTTTTTTCCAATATACTGCCCGATAACTAAAATATTTGAGATATTCGTCGCTGGACCTACTAAAAGAAAAAGTAATGCCATACCAGGACTCATTCCCTTCATTACAAGAGAAGCTGCAATAGGTGTCGTCGCTGATGCACAAATATAAAGAGGAATCCCTACAAGTAGAATTGCCCCTCTTCCACCCCAACCAGAAAGGCCATCAAAGAAATTAGCAGGAAGTGCAAAGTCAATGAATGCTCCGGCCACAATACCAAAGGCAAGCCAGATGGCCATATCATCAACAAGCTCAACAAATCCAAAGTGAACAGAAGCTTGCGCCTTCTTTGCAAAGCTTTGCTTTACAATAACACTTTCATCTTTCTTTTTTGAACTTCCACAACAACTAGGCTTAACTTCCCCACTAACCTGTTCAACATCTTTATCTGTTTTAAAAACTAATTGAAGAGCACCAGCAACAAACGCCGACACAAAAGCAGCGACTGGGCGGATGATCGTCATTGGGATATCCATCATTCCATAAGTCATGGCTATTGAATCAACCCCAGACTCAGGTGTTGCAATCAAAAACGCAGAAGTGGCCGAATTTGAAGCCCCCTGCTTTTTTAATGTGGCCGCAGTAGGAATAACAGCGCAACTACAAAGAGGAAGTGGAATACCTAAGACAGAGGCTTTTACCGCTCCCTTTAATCCCTTACCACCCATTGCCTTCTTTATGCGCTCAACAGAGATAAAAGCTTTAATAACTCCTGCAGCAAGAAGCCCAAACATTAAAAACGGAGCCGATACTAATATATAATTCCAAAGTGACGTTAAAAAACTCATAAAATTTACCTTTTTTTCGTTGACCAATCTTAGCAGAATTATTCTGAAACGTCCTTTATTACTGGCTTTTTCACACAACCATAGACAAATTTTATAGACAGGCTAAAAAAATTGAACTTTTTTTAAATTTTTCTATTGACGAATGAAACCGAAATCCCTATATTAAGTCTTACGAAATGCGGGGGCGTAGTTAAGTTGGTTATAACGTCTGCCTGTCACGCAGAAGGCCGAGGGTTCGAGTCCCTTCGCTCCCGCCATTTTCATTTCGTAACATTCAAGTTTTAATCTCTTCGGAGACTAAGATATTAAAAGCCGAGTTAACCCACTCGGCTTTTTTTTTGGACGCGAAAAATGCCACGAAGGCATTTTGCGCGGAACAACCCTGCACGACCGAGCAGGATGCGAGGGAGAGAGGGTTCTCCGCAAAATTTCCAACCTACATTTATACGTATACACGATGATGGGACGATTCGAGTAACCAACTCTGAAACCTCAATCACATTTTCGATAACACTTAATTTCAAACTAAAGATGCCACGATGGCAAAATGACGACGAACAACTCATGACCGACCCGGAAGGGGGTCTGCTTCGGCTCCAGCCTCTCACAGACATACCGATCATCCTGATCATAAGGTCAGGAGAACCAACTAAGCAATCTCAATAACATTTTTATAAGCTATTCATTCAGATAAGTGACACTATTATAAATCACACCTTCAACTTTAATATCTTTAATCTTTATTGGTTTGACTTTAAAAGGGTTCTCTTTTAGAAGTGTAAAATTTGCTCTTTTACCTACTTCAATACTTCCAATTTCATTTTCAAGATCGAGTGTTCGTGCTGCTGTAATCGTGATGGCCTTCATAGCATCAAAGACAGAAATTTTCTGATCTTGTGAAACAGAACTTCCTTCAGACGTAACTCGATTGACTGCTGTCCAAGCTAAGGTTAAGGGCTCGACTGGTGACATCGAAAAATCGGAGTGAAAAGATAAGGGTATTTTTCTGTCAATTAATAACTTCATGGCCACTAAATTGTGACCTCTTTTTTTTCCTAGACCATAGTCTGTGTATTTATCTGCTAAGGCCCATAAGTAATAAGGATTCACAGATGCTTCCATATTTAATTCAGACATATCATTTGCAATCTTTTCATCAAAATACCCCATGTGATGAAGTGTAAAGCGATGATTATTACGTGGATATTTTTTCTTAGCAATTCTAACATAATCAATCACTTGTTGCTGACCAAGGTCTCCATTCGAGTGCATATGAATTTTGTAAGAATTTTTCCAATACATTTCAATCTGTTCTTTAAGTAGATCAAGTGGAGTCATCCATTCACCTTTATGGCCATCAGTATAGTTTTCTTTCATCTGCATTAGTTGAGAATATATGGCACCATCTGCAAAGAGCTTTACCTGCTTTGGAAGAAACTTCAGATTAGTACTATTATATTCTGGATTTGTACTAAGAGTTTCAATGAACTTTAATGTATTTTTGTTTCCACCTTTCATTGAATATAATTGAGTACCATTTGGAATAAGATAGAAATCATAAGGGGGATTCTTACTCATTTCTTTCATAAGCAGACTTAGCTCTTGTTCAAAGTTTGAGTTTGGAAAGCCAGGGTCTGCAGCAGTTGTTACTCCATTTAATAGTAGAAGCTTAGATAGATTACTAAGGCCTGCCAAGTAACTATTAGGTTCTAATAGATATGGTGCCATTTTAGGTACCAGCGCTAACCAACCACCTTCATAAAAGTGTCCTCTTCCCCACTCTACTTGAGGATTAGCTTTATAGTCTTCTTCCTTAATTCCTAGTTTTTTTATAGCAGCATCATTTAAGAAAATCTCATGAAATGAACGATGTAAAATAGCAACGGGATATTCTTTTGTAATGTTGTTTAGAATCTGTCGAGACATATCACCATGCCATAATTGGTGGTATCCCCAGATAAAGTATATTTTATCTTTTTTAGCATTCGCCTTTATAGAATCCGTAATTCTTTTAATATACGCTTTATGCCCAACAACACCTTTTTTTACTCCAGATGGTATCACCCAATCATAAGGAGCAATGATTTCATTTTGTAGAAAGACTGCTGCTAATGAACCATGTAAGTGAGGTTCAATAAAGCCTGGCATTAGTGTCCCACCTTTTAAGTCTATCATCTTTGCGTTTTTATATTTCTCTTGAACTTCGACCTTATTTCCTACATATAAGATCTTTCCATCACTATGAGCAAGTGCCTCAACATAATCAATCTTCTCACCGGCCATTGTGATAATATCTCCACCATATAAGATTGATACTTGTTTATTTGTATTTAAGTTATTTTTTTTCACACATGAAGATAACAACACAATGAAAACTAAAATTAGAAGTCTCATAAAAGTTCCTTTTCAAAGGTTATAAAAAATTGCTATTTTGTCGAGCACACAAATATAAACTATTGAGAATAATAATAGCATAAAATTATCCTACTTAGATAGCTTTAGAAAAATGACCACACAAATTGTTATACTCTTTGTTAAATTTAAATCTAAATGAACTGCAAGATATGTATTTTAACTCGGTATCGTGTCTTTACGCTCCCGCCATTTTCATTTCGTAACATTCAAGTTTTAATCTCTTCGGAGACTAAGATATTAAAAGCCGAGTTAACCCACTCGGCTTTTTTTTTGTTTGCGGCCATCTGCAGGAGCAGATGACGCAATTCAACCCAGAAGCGACCACGATGGGAGCTTTCGGGTAACCAACTAAGCAATCCCACGAACACTTTTTGAATGACTATTTTCTTACAAGAAAAGCAGTATGCTAATTGAAGCCGTGCAACCCTGATGAGCGACCACGATGGGAGCGAGAGAGGGTAACCAACTAAGCAATCCCACTAACATTTTCAATATCACTAAATTTCAAATAAGAAATGCCAGTATGGCAAAATCATTAGTCTCCCCTTTAAAGGGTTCTTCTTAATGAATTTGATAAAAATTCTTTTCGAGTAAAAACAAAAAAACAGTACCCTAAAGCACTGTTTTTAAGTTCTATATAACTTTTTCTTGATTAATATGAAGCTGACATATTCGGTGTTGTTTCTTTTTGAGAGTATAGTTCATAAAAATACCCTAATGAATCTTCTACTTTACTATATTGGCCTCCAAATATAACTCTAGAAGCTCCATTACGACTAAGCTTGAAACTTACTTCCTCAGCTGAATAAGAAATAGTGTTATTGAAGAAAGTACTATGAGACACTTTGATCTCTGTCTTATTTCTATGAATTTCTTTTAAAGAATCAATATAGCTATTTTCTGATAAGAAACTAATCGGAAGAAGATACATACTTCTATGTGGAATATATTTAGATTTATCGTACTCACGTACTGGCTTGTCTTCTAAACGAGCAATGTCTTTAATAATATCAATAGTACAGTTTGAAAGAGAAGTCGAAATACATTTATTACCTGCATGTAATGTTCTACCTCTGATTAGGCTCTCTAAGGTATTGCAAAGGTTTGAAGTTTTAGATTTACAAAGCTGTGCAATTTTCTTGTGAGTTCTATTCTCGACATCTTTTTCCCATCCATTAACTCCTTCAGACTTAGTTCTAAGTTCAGACATTTCTGAATGAATTTCATTAATCTCCTGGAAGAATTCTGCAACATCACTTTCTAGTGATTCATCTGCTGTGTAAGTATTCTTTCTTCTTTCGTATACAGTTTTGATTTTATTTTTTAGAAGAAGCTTAAGTTCTCCATTGAATGACATATTAATATGCTCAACAAGGTCTCTATAATCAGATTCGTTGTTTTCTTTTAAGACTTTAGATCGCTCTAATGACGTAGTTAAAATGTTCGTTACTTTTTCTTCTACAAGCTTTACTTTTGCAGGGTTTACTAGTGAGTCAAATGTCAACACAGGTGTTGCTTGAGCTGTAATGCTTGGTAATGTTAAAAGTAGTGAAAAACCAATAATAATCTTGTTCATAGTGTCTCCTCGGCCAAAGTAAAAATGTGAATACGAATCAATTTTATAGATTATCTTGATCGAGAGACAGTCCTATTGAAGAATTTTTATGGAGAAAGTAAAAGTGTCTAAAAAGTATACATAAGAATCTGATGGTTTTGATGATCAGATTATTGAAATAATCGTAAATAGTGGGAATTCTAATAACTAACCGTACATTCTATTACTTACGTCTATTCTTCATATATGTTATCGCAAAGTCATATGCATCTTGACCCTTTGGAACATTAACATCGGGCTTTATACCTATAGACTCTATAAATCTGTTATCTCTATAGCTATTAAATGTTGAAGGTATATTTATCTGAATGCGACTTTCAGGAAGTACGACAAACCCAAGATTACCAAATTGAACCTGACCAGCTGTGTTCTCACCGACTCTTGTTACATCATCAATATATTCAAAAAAGTCTATTGTACTTTCACATGAAGATGCACAAGCACGATCTTGTAAAATCACGACTGGCTTTAATGCCTTGGCCTTAACAACTTTAGGTAACACTTTATTTACAATAGCGGTCTCTTTTTTATAGTTAGTATATTTTTGCTTATCTCTTTTTATGAAGTCTAAAAAAAAATCTTTTTGTTTCTTTGATTCTGCATTATATGCCAAGAAAGAAGATAAGTTCGCTCGACTTTCTAGACCTGGCCTTGTAACGACTTTGTATTGATTTGCATATGGTGTAGAAAACTGAGAGCCACCAGTTAATAATTTTGCTAACTGATATCCAATAGTATCATCTCCTCCACTATTACCTCTTAGGTCAACGACAACAAAATCGATCTTATCTAAATGCGTCTTAATTTCTCTAAGCATCCCATCCCATTTATTTGAAGAGGGTGATGCAAACCAAGAGATAGTGATAACGAGAACGTTACTATTACCTTCAACAACTTTTTTTACCGTCCAAAGTCTCTTCTCTTCACTATCGATTCTTTTACCGACATTTCCAACGAATGTATTTCTCGCACATTTCCTAGGGCCAAACTGAAAAGTCAAATGCTCATCTTGAACATGAGAAAATGATTCCCCTAATACATTACAAAAATCTCCTGGTTTAATCGATTCAATATTTACAACAGATTCTTTTAATTTTTTAATTCCTAGTTCTACGTTATTTTTATTTTTAAAAAAATAACCTGAATAGGAATTTTTAAGAATATATTCAACAAGGTTTACATCTAAATCTATTTTTTCCTTGTTCAATATAGGGGGGGCTTTAACTTTTTTTGATGGATCATAAACCAAAGAATACTCTTCCTTATTTGTTGAAGAGCAAGAAACTAATATTGAAAAAAATGAAAATGTTAAAATGAAAAATCTCATATAAATATTATCGGTTTTTCGTCAGCTTTCCTTAATAAATCAAATTATTTACTTAGCATAAAGTACTGTAATTACATCTCGGTTTCGCGTCCCTGCAATCTCACGAAGCTGACACTCGTTCCATTCTTTCGCAACCCTATGCAGACTCAGCGATCAGAGCTTACGCTCTCACCGCAGGTCAAGCTTTCGGTACTGTAATATTTATATTAAGAACTCCTGTAGTTTTTACAAAACACTGAAATTATAACTATATAAGTTGCGACTCATATTTAGATTCCTTATAAGAGCATATGTATCAATTATTAGCTCTTGTAACTATTTTCATATCGCTTAAGGCTTTTCCTTATAACTTTGCTAATCAGTTTAAAGATCACCGTATGGTCACATGTCATAGTAAAGATTCTCGTGGTCAGATTCAGGTGTTTGACGTTGTTGAAAATATTTATAGTGCTCAACAATACCTTCACTCCAAAGAATATAAAGTTACAACTACTACAGGTCACAGCAATGGCAACCTAAACAATGATCCATTGTATTTCCTCTCTGATGATTTTTGGGGAGTACCAGGAAAAATTGTACAATCACAAAATTGCTTATTCTCAAACCCTGCTCTCGTAGATACTCATGTTAATACTATAAAAACAATAAGAATCGTAAAAGAGCACTTAGGATTTAATAGCTTTGATAATAAAGGCGCGGAAGTAATTTCAGTGCTTTTAAAAAAAGGCTCATTTAATGATAATGCAAGATGGTGGGATAAAGATAAAAATATAATTACATTCGGGCAGAGTTCAGATATTTCAGATCACACACACTTGTCTGCAAGTATTGGAATCGTTGCCCATGAATTTGCTCATGGGCTGTTAGCAAATACAATAGAACTTGCTTCCGAAGGTGACCAGGGATCACTCAATGAAGCATTTGCAGATATTATCGGGGTTTTTGTTTGCTTTAAAAATAATCCAAGTGCAGATTGCTATCGGTTAGGACATGAAGCATATATTGGTCAAGGTAATTGCTTACGTGATATTTCAAACCCAGAACAAAATGGTCAAGCAAGTAACTTTGACGAATACAAGCCTAATGGCCCTAATGTTTATTATAATGCAGGCATAGTAACGAATGCTTTTTATCTCTTGTCTGAGGGAACAGCTGAATTTGAGGGTGTAGGATATGAGGTTGCAACTGAAGTTTTTTTCAATGCTTACATGAAATATCTTAATAAGAATTCAACTATCAGGGATATAAAGTTGGCAACAGTTAAATATTTAAATGAAGCCCAAGACTTAAATCATAAGCAAACACTTAAAACCCTGCTTTCTGTATGGAAGCATATTGGGCCATAAAAGAAGCAATCCCACTAACCTATTTCAATCTACTTCGCTTTACTTGCAGCACGTCTGCGTCTCGCACTTCTTTGCTGATTATTCGACTTACTCGTTTTGTTGCCTTTAGACTTCGCACCACTTCTTGAAGAAGCCTGCTTCTTCTTTTCTGGACGTCGATTATTTTGAGGTTGTGTAGGAGCTCCTGCGACACCATGAAATGGGTGATCCTTATCTTGAGGAATTTGATACTTAATCGTTTTCTCAATATCCTTTAAAAGGTTCTTTTCTGTGTCATCACAAAATGAAATAGCAACTCCATCTCGGCCAGCTCTTGCATGAAATCTCTCATTGAAAGGCGCTCTCCAATATTCTCTTCATCATAGAGCTCTCCGCGTGGGTTAATAGCAAGGTCGTTTAAAATAACTTCAAATGAATTCGTGCCATTATATGTTTTTGGAAGTAATCGATACTGATCCCCTGCTTCATCAGTTACGACTAATGTGCATGAAGCTGGATTAAGTGCTCCATTATCAAGATCATGAGAACACCAACCGTTAAGATCTCTTAAGTCAGGGTTGGTAGAAATATTTTTTCCTACGCTAGCTTTAGCAATCATTGTTGTTATATCAAAAGAAGTATTCTGACATACTTGAGTACAACTCTCACCTGCTGATGCTCGAATATCTTTTTGTTCGCTACAAATACAAAAATCTTCAATAATAACAGAGTTATTTGGTCTAATCGCCGGTACTTGCGCAAATGCTTGTAAAGATAAGAGTGTTAGCATTATTTGTTTCATGAAGAACTTCATTTTAAGATTATAAGTTACAATATTAACAATATTTGTATCATATACTAGATATAATCTATTACCGCCTAAGAGAGGAAGTATGAAGATAATTGTTTTCAGTACCCACAATTTTGAAAAAGAATATTTATTAAAGCAAGCGAATGGACACAATGTCACATTCATCAAAGAGCAACTTAATCCAGAAACTGCACAACTTGCTAAAGGTCATGATGTCGTTTGTATTTTTACAAATGATAAAGTGAGTAAAGAAGTTCTAGACCAGCTAAGTGATTTTGGTATTAAGCTCATCACACTAAGATGTGCAGGTTTTAATAACGTCGATTTGGAATACGCTAAATCAAAAAAAATCCCTGTTACAAGAGTTCCAGAATACTCTCCTCAGGCCATTGCAGAGCATACGATGGCAATGATTCTAACTTTAAATAGAAAAACTCATAAGGCGTATAATCGCGTTAGAGAAAGTAATTTTAACCTCGACGGTCTTGTTGGTTTTGACCTCTATAAGAAAACGATTGGAGTTATTGGTACGGGTAAGATTGGGAAAGCCTTTTGTAAGATTGCCCTTGGTTTTGGATGTCGAGTTCTAGCGTTTGACCTAACAAAAGACACTGAGTTAGAGAAGCTGGGTGTTGAGTATGTTGGATTTGATGAAATTTTAAAAGAATCGAAGATCATCTCACTTCATATTCCACTTAATAAAAATTCATATCATCTCATTAATGATGCCAATATTTCGAAGATGCAAGATGGTGTCGTCTTCATCAACACAAGTCGTGGTGGGCTTGTCGATACAAAGGCCCTAATAAAAGCCTTGAAAGAAAAGAAGATTTTAGCTGCAGGTCTTGATGTTTACGAAGAAGAGGAAAATTTATTCTTTGACGATCACTCTCAAGACGTACTTCAAGATGATGACCTAGCAAGGTTAATGACTTTTCCAAATGTTCTAATTACTTCTCATCAAGCTTTCTTAACTCATGAGGCATTAAGTAATATTGCACAGACAACATTTGAAAGCATTAATTCAATTGAGAGTCAGAATTTTAAATATCTTATTTGATATTATTTTCTGATATCGGCCAAGAAACGGTCCCATCTAAATGAGATGGGATCAACTGCATGCTTCATGACATAGTCATAAGACATATAACCATATCCTTCATCGCCCCACTCACTTGACCAACTATTTTTAAATTGAAAAATTCTCTTTTCTTTGTCGTATCCAGTAAAGTGAATCGCATGGCCATAGCAGGCGACTTCACCCGATTCACACTTTGCAAAAGTTTCATCAGGAAGTGTCACATGGGCATTTTCCCAAAGAGGAGAATAAACGAGAACTGTTGCAACAAGGCCATTCCCACTTCTAATCTCATCTTCGTATAAATCAGTTTTGGATTTCCAAGAGCTCCACAGATTTGTGACCATTTTAACTTCTAACCCATCCACCTTCACTCTCTTAAGCGAGCCAGTATCGACTGGAGCATGAGAGAAGCAGTAAGACGGCGCGCTTTCATCAAATGGATCGAATTGCGAGCAAGGGCCATTATTTTCAAAATAACTCATCTGATAAGGAAGCTGGGCCTCTTCGATAAAGAAGTATTGATTGCGAAAATTACGTGCAATCTCGTAAGTGTACCCATGCTCAGCATTTGGATACTCTCCAAAGTGCTCTTTCCCATAGTAGATTTGAAATTGCTCTGAAATATCGAATTCCATATCAAATCTCTTTTTAATGGCACCCTCAAGCATGGCCGTAACCGCAAAGTATGCACATGTATTTCTGTCTTTTTGGTTTTTAACTGGAGTTTGATACTGTCTAATCGACACCATTTCAGCGTTAACACCAAGAGATAATAATAGGCTTAAGATTATGATTTTCATGAATTTCCCTTCTTTATTCTCGCTGAATTTAATAGAATGGAAGAGCTTCTTCAAATGACTTCTAAGGAATCAGTTACTTTTACAATATTGTTGAACTGTAAGGGTTTGAAAATATGTACAAATAAGAAAGCCTCCGCTTAAGGAGGCTACGAAATTATTTAATAATGATAGTTCCTAAATAGTTAAACATGATACGCTCCTTCAAATATTCACCTAATGAGATTTAGATGATGAATAAACCATACCCTATATTAAGATAGCGCAGAACAACTGATTTCAAAGTACCAAAATATGGAACTAAGAGCTTCGTTTAGACCACTCCTATACCGACTCAATAACCTTTTCAAAAGCACGACGAGATTTAGGCATAACTTCTAAACGATTATAATCATCGCTAGCAGCATAGCCTACGGCCAGGGCCACCACAGGCCTAAAGTCTTTCATCTTTAGAATCTCCATGTACTTATCCGCCTCTATCCCCTCCATTGGCGTCGAGTCTAGACCAAGTTGTGCTGTCGCAGTCAAGGCCTGCCCTAGAGCAATGTATAGCTGACGAGTAAACCACGCATTAAGCTGTTCAGGAGACATTTGTTCTTTGCCACCTTGGTACATTGCGAGTGTACGTTCAGGCATTTCTCCAGAAATCATTTCTTCAAAAGTTTCAAGATCTTCGGGGACGCTGAACACAACTAGAAGACTAGCTTGTTTAATTTTATCAGCATTAAAAAGTGAGGCATCAGCAAGATCAGACTTTACTTTTTTATCTTCAACAAATGTAAACTTCCAAGGCTGAATATTAATTGATGAAGGTGCAAGATGAAGGACTGACTTTAATTCATCGACCTTCTCTTTTGGTATCATTTTACTTTCATCATATAATTTTGCAGAGTATCTTTGTTGTGCATACTTTATTAAATTCATATCATTTCCTTTTTTTGATTTTTTGAGTTTAGTAAGTAACTAATCCAAACGACTCCCATCGCCACATCAACCAAGCCGAGAGCCAGGGTTGATCCTCCAACTTCTTTTGCATACCAACCGAATACCAAAGCAACGAAAAGGTTAAACTTTCCTATGGCACCAACTAATAGTAAGGGACGATTAAATTCTCTTTGACGGGCCAAAAATAGATAAACGAAAGACCAGATAAAAATATTTCCAGCCCCAAATGCTGCATAGACCGCATGGGGTGGAAAAGGAAGCCCGGAAGCATTATTAAAGGCTGCAGGGAAAGCAAAAGAGATTGTTCCAAATAAGTTATAGAAGAATGTAAAATACAACAGTCTTCTACTTAGCTTTTTCAAATTCATTTTATCACTCCTACAAAATGACCAGTGGTCACAGCTTAATTGACCACCGGTCAGTAATCAAGTAAAATTTTAAAAGAGGTAAGAATGGATAAGAAAACATTAATAAAAACAAGTGCTTATGATTTATTTATAAGTTCAGATTTTGAACTTGCTAGCGTGAACCAGATCGTGGCCAAGGCCCAAGTAGCTAAGGGTACATACTACCTCTACTATAAAACGAAGGAAGAAGTTTACTTAGATATTCTCTATGACTTTTATCAGAAGTGGTTCGAGCATATTAATAATGAACTCATCAATACCTCTAGTATCGATTCATTCCTTAAAGAGCTTGTTAAGTCTTTTACTAAGGACACAAAATTCTTAGAATTATTATCCAGAGCAAGTCTAATTTTAGAGAAGAATATTACAAAAGAAATTATCTACCCTTTTAAAAAGGGCCACCAAGATGACTTATTAAATTTAAGTAAGAATATTGCTAATCATTTTAAACGTGATATTAAAGAGACCACTCAGAATCTTCTCATGACATATACATATATCATAGGCCTTTATCAGACATCTAAATTACCTGCAACATTAGATACGAAGGAGCTTAATTCTTTAAGTCAAACTAGACTTGATTTTGAACTAGAAGTAGACAAATTCATTAAGCTCATTTGGAGATAGTTATTTTAAAAATTAGAAAGCATTTGATCTAAGTGCACAACTTGTAAAACACCACTTTGTGAATGCGCTAACTTCGCCTCTTTAAAGATTAGAGTCGTGGGAATGCCACGAATACCATACTTAACCGAGATCATTGGATTCTTTTCAGTATCGATTTTATAAAACTCTGCAGACTGCCAATTCTTTTGAGCAAACTCCGTAAAAGTTGGTCCATACATTTTACACGGGCCACACCAATCTGCGTAAGCGTCAACAAAGACAGGAAGCTCAGAGTGTTGAATGATCTTTTCTAACTTATCAAAGGTAATACTTTGAACTTTTGCACTTGTGTCCAAATCTTTAGAGCACTTTCCACATACAGCACCACTTGCCGAAAGTTTTGTTTTATCAATTCGATTAATTGCACCGCATGATTCACAGATAATAATTTTTTTCATTTTTCACTCCTTAATCCTACTATACCAATAAAAACTTAAAAAATATTTGATAGAGATCAATGAAAAATTATATATAGACAGGCAACAATAGAAAGTAAGCACTCTGTTAGACTTAAGTCCTTTATGCGACCAGCTACAATATACAAAATAGTATGTACAAACAATCCCCACATTATCCCTGTTGTAATTGAGAAACTTAGTGGAATAAGAACAATACATAAGAATGCAGGAATCATTTCTTCAAATTTTTCAAAGTTTATTGATGAGATATTCTTAAACATGAGAATCCCAACAAAGATAAGAACAGGGGCCGTTGCATAGCTTGGAATGGACTGTGCAAATGGAGCAAGAAAGAGAAACGGAAGAAAACAAATCGCTGTAATAACTGATGTTAATCCAGTGCGGCCACCGACACTGACACCAGCGGAACTTTCGACAAAGGTTGTCGTCGTAGAAGTTCCAAAGAATGCAGAAAAGAGAGTCGCAAGTGCATCAACAGTTAGGGCCTGTTTCATATTCTTAATTTCACCCTTTTCATTTTTAAGATTGGCCGTCTCTGCGACGCCAATAAAAGTCGACAAAGAATCAAAAAGATCAGTCATCATAAGAGTGAGAATACTTGGGATATAAGCAATCTTTAAGGCCCCCAAGATATCTGCTTGCATAAAGTAGCTAAAGTCAGGAGTTGCAAAGAAGTTTTCAGGAAGAGTCGACTTTCCAAAGAGAGCTCCTAGTGTCCAAGTAAAAAATATCCCTATCAGAAGACTTCCAGGAATATTCTTCTTAAATAAGGCAATAATTAGAACAAATCCAAGGATGACAGCTGTCCCCTCACTTGAAAGCGGTGCTGTTTGAACAAGTGTTACAGGATGGTCAATGATAATACCGGTATTCTTAAGTCCAATAAAAGCAAGGAAAATACCGATCCCAACGGCCATTGCCATTCTTAAGTTCTTTGGAATCGATTTAACTAACTTCTCTCTAAATGGCGTCACTGATAAGATAACAAAGACAACACCTGACCAAAAGACCAGGCCCAAGGCTTGCTCCCAGGGAATTTTTTGGTCGAGAATTAATGTATAAGTAAAGAAAGCATTAAGCCCCATTCCAGGAGCAAGGGCAAAAGGTAGCTTTGCGATGAGACCCATAAGAAGTGTTGCAACGAAACTGGCCAGGATAGTCCCTGTCATAACAGCAGAAAAAGACATTCCCGTGCCATCTGATGATAAGATGAGCGGATTGACAAAGATAATATAACTCATCGTTAAGAAGGTTGTTATTCCTGCTATGACTTCTGTGCGAATACTATTTGCTTTCATACATGTATTCTAGCATTTCAGTTTAGGACAAAAAAACTTAAATAATATTCACAACTCTTACATTAACAATCTTGAGTTCTCCTATTTTCAATCAAAATACCACAAATTATAATGAAAGCACCGAGTAGAAATGATGTCCATTGAATCTTTGCTCCCCAGAAGAAGACGTTAACAAGTATAGCTGCAGGGATAACTGCATTATTCATAACAGCGAGTTCTCCGTATGAAACTTGCTTAGAACCAGTATTCCAAAGATAGTAACACACACCAGATGCAATAAAGCCTAACCACAACAAGACTCCCCACTGCAAGGATGTAATTTGTGAAAGATTTGCGAAGGTTGATCTAGAGATTAAAACAAATGAGATTGGAATAAGGGCACCTAAAAAGAACAGTGCAAATTTTTGCATCTGATTTTGTTCAGAGATTATCTTGCGATAAAGAACCTGTCCTAGCCCAAAACAGATATTTGCTCCCTGAACAAGCAAGAAGCCAATAATATAATCATTTGAGATCTCACTCCACTTTATGATGGCCGCACCAAAAACAACTAAGAAAACACTGAAGAGCTGTCTTAAGATAAAGCGTCTCTCAATAATATTTCCAATAATTGAAATAATGAGAGGTGTTGAAATAGTAAAGAGTGCTACTTCTGATACTGATAGATACTTAAAGGAATTGTAATAAAAGAGGTACATCACTCCGATTTGCAATATTCCAATGAGCATTGTCTTAAGAGATTCTACTCTAAAAATATTTCTAAAATTTAAAAATGGAACAAACACTAAGAATGCGAAAAAAAGTCTTAGAAATATGGCCAGATAGGTATCCATCTTACCAGCAATATATTGCCCTATTAGACTAAATGAAAATGCCCATAAAACTGTAACAAGTATTAATCTTTTCATTTGGCTATACTAGCTTCTAACGAATCCCTTGAAAAGTTCCATTAAAGAAATAATCGAGTTGCCATTTTTGTGAACTGATAGCCTGTTTACTAGTAGGTTGATCCCATTTGGGGTAAAGACGAAATCCACGCTTTCCTTCTTTATATTCACTAGAGAGAATACCTTTTTTCACTAGAGCATCTTTTGGAAATAAGAAGTAACCCTGTTCACTTTCTGTATCGCAAATAATCAAAACATAATCGAGAGGGTCATTTAAGTGGTATGGTATTGTTTTTCCACTTTCGTCTCTCTTCCACAATGTGACAAATTGACCAACTTTCTTAGGTGTTACTTTGGAAGATCGTTGAATATAGTACTTTCCTTCATATATATATGAACAACCATTATATTCCTGCGCTTCCTCATGAATAATATATGAATCAAGTTTTTCACTTATCTTTTTTATGTCAATCTCTCCGATAAAAACTCTTCTAATACTTCTAGTTTCTTTGAACTAGAAGGTTTTCTAGAGGTTAAGAAAAATAGACTATGAGATGGAAGCTCCCAACTCTTAAATAATTCAATTAACTCACCTCTTTGTATTTGTTCATCTACTAAGTAACGAGGTACATTGAGAATCCCAACTCCTAACTCACAAGCCTTTATGAGAGACATTAAATTATTCGATTTATATGAGCCTTGTACTTGAATATGACTAATCTTTTGACCTTTCTTGAAGCTCCAAATAAAAGGGCTATCTCCTCTTAGATATAGCAAGCAGTTATGCCTGCTTAAAGATTCAAGGTTTGTTGGCTTTTTAAAATGATCAATATAGTAAGGGGAAGCACAAATAACACGGTCGATTTGTGTAACTCTTTTCATATAAAGATTTGAATCTTTTAATTGAAATGCCGTTCTAATACTTAAATCGATATTATGTTCAACAGGGTCAAGTACTCTATCTGTCAAAATCAAATCAATTTCAACATATGGATAATGAAGCTGAAATTCAGCAAAAATTGACGCCAAGAAGCTTTGACCGATTGTCGTTGGCGCAGTAATACGAATAACACCTTTAACTGAGTCAACAACTCCATGTAACTGCTCTTCTAGATTATTTAATTCCTCTAAAAGATTTTTAGACTTCTCAAGAGTGAGCATTCCCTCTTCGGTAAGAACAAAAGATCGAGTTGTTCTTTTAAATAGTACAACTCCGAGATAACTCTCTAATTTCTGAATCTCTTTAGTTATATTTGAAGCTGATGTTCCTAGAACTTTAGCTGCTTTTGTAAATGTTCCCTCTCGAGCAACCACAGTTGCCACCTGAAGGGCATATAAACGATCAAATGTAGTCTTTTCTATTATTTCCATATTAGAAATAAATTATTTCAAATTAGCTTTATTGTTTCAAGCGCAAAATTGAATTAAATTTAAAATGTACTAGAACAAGGGGGAAATCATGAAGAAAATAAAAGTGGTCATTATTGGAGCTGGCTTTGCAGGAATTGCCCTGGCAAAAGGTCTTGCTAATAAAGATTCTTTTGAAGTCGTGATACTAGACAAGAAAAATCATCATTTATTCCACCCTCTTCTTTACCAAGTAGCATCTGCATCCCTATCTCCAGGAGATATATCAATGCCAATACGTGAAATCTTATCTCATGCTAAAAATATCAAAGTACACATGCAGGAAGTTGTCTCAATTGATAAAGATCTAAAAGTTATAGAATGTAAAAGTGGTGATGAATATCAATACGACTACCTAGCTGTAGCAACAGGATCAAAACCTTTCTACTTTGGCAATGATGACTGGGAAAAGAGTGCCCCTGGCTTAAAGACTCTAACTGATGCTCTTAGTATTCGTGACCGTGTCCTTAACTCATTTGAAAAAGAAGAGATAAAGCTTAATCAAGAAGAAAAGAAGTTAAACATTGTTATTATTGGTGGTGGCCCAACTGGAGTAGAGCTTGCGGGGGCATTTGCAGAAGTTGCCTATAAAACTCTTGTTAACGAATATCACGACTTCGATCCAAAACTAACAAAGATATATCTAATTGAAGGTGGTCAACATATTCTCTCAAGCTATAGCCATCCAACTTCAGAAAAGGCCAAGAACTATCTCGAAAAGCTAGGTGTGATTGTTTTAACAGATGAAGTCGTTGAAGAAATTGGTGACGATTATATAAAAACTAAAAGCCAGAAAATTGAATCTAAGAATATCATATGGGCAGCAGGAAATCGCGCAACAAAGTTAATTTCAAAGCTTGGTGTTGAACAAGACAGAATGGGACGTGCAATAGTAGAAAAAGACTTAAGTTTAAAAGATTTTCCCGAAATTTTCATTTTAGGAGATGCAGCTAACTTCCAGTCATTAGACGGTAGCCCACTTCCCTCTCTTGCACCAGTTGCGGCCCAACAAGGAAAGCATCTTGCCAAGCAACTACTAAAAAATAAGCGCTTTGCCTTCAAATACCTTGATAAAGGATCGATGGCGACAGTAGGTAAATACAAAGCTGTACTAGAATGGAAAGGTGTTAAGCTAGCAGGTCCAATTGCATGGCTTGCGTGGAGTCTTGTCCATATCTTCTTCTTAATCAACTTTAGAAATAAGGTTATGGTCTTTATGCAATGGGCGTGGTCGCTTCTTTCTAATAAGAGAAGAATTCGTATTATAAAGTAGCAACAAAGCGTCCTTTAAAGCTCGCTCTAACACTGTCTCCTACCATAATCTTTGAATGAACATTTAAGCGGCCGACTTTGCGTCGCTTAAGTGATTGTATGAAACTATTTACTGAAGCTTCATCAATTTCTGCAATGGCCTCAAAGTCAGAATCCACGGGCATAAGATAATCAATCTCACTATTTTGGATAACGAGAGACTTGAAATCAATATTATGAACTTTCATCGTATGATGAGTTAAGAGGTAGCAAGAAAGAATTGCTAGTGTATTAATACTTCCACCAAATGCAGTTCCTTCATAATTAATATTCTTACTTAAAGGAGCTTTTAGTACGATTTTCTGATCTTCTACAGTCTTAATTTCAAGCTTCATTCCTGAGACGACTGGAATCGACTCCAGTAAATCACGCTTGTATTGCTCGGAAATCTTTTTCATATCAATAACCTCCAACTCTCAATTCATAGTATAACCATATGAAATCACGTCTGTCTAATCTTAGAACAGGCACTCATTTTTTCATATTTTCACCATCAAACTAACTAATTAGTTAAGATGATCAAAATAATTTAAGAGGACGACATATGAAGAAATTGATAATGCCACTAAGTATCTTACTATCTCTCTCTGCCCTATCGAGCACTGAAAATATTAGTGATATGCGATTTAACATCAAACCAAACATGATGCAGGCGCAAGAAGATTCATATTCTAGAATGGCCAGAGAGTATGTAGAGCTTTCTGAAAAGTACAAAGATATAGTTATTGGAGACAGTGAACAATCAACTCGAGCTGCCTCAATCTTTTTTGAAAAATATATAAAGAATAATGAAGAAAGACCCCAAGATTTTAAAGTCCTAGGACTAAGTCGTGAATCGGCCCTTTTCTTATCAAATTCTAAGTCTGACTACTTTATCGAAAATGATGATCCTTGTAGTGCTTTACATAACCAAGGAGATATTTCAAATAAATGGTGTCATGCAGGCTTTTCTAAAGTTGCTTACGCTGTAGCGAAAGAAAATGGACTTGGAGAATTTCTTTCACAAGGTGCGGGTTTACTCGTCTTTGTTATTAAGGAATTCGGTGATAAGAATTATGATTTCTCAGATATTAATACTGCCCCAATTGGCGGGAAAATCGGTCAAAACACAGAAGTCTACACCACTTTTATGCTAGATGGTGCGACTTACTTTGAGTTTTTAACGCGTTTTTAGTGTTCTTAAAGAGACGATGATTTAGACTTTTGTTTTGCTCTTCTTCGCCTAGCGCTTCTTTGCTTATTGTTATTATCTTTAGAAGATTTTGCTCTAAGCCTAGGCGTCCTAGGAGCTCTAGGCGCCTCTTGTGAGTCAGGTTGCCCCGCAACTCCATGAAAAGCATGATTCGTGTCGACAGGAATTTTGTAGTTAATCGTTTTTTCAATATCGTTTAATAGCTTTGTTTCTGTATCGTCGCAAAAAGAGATAGCAATCCCTTCTCTTCCAGCACGAGCAGTTCTCCCAATACGATGTACATAACTCTTAGGATCATCAGGAAGATTATAATTAATAACATGAGTGATATGGGAAACATCAATTCCACGAGCAGCAATATCAGTAGCAACAAGCACCCTAACAGTTCCCTTTCTAAAACCACCCAAGGCCTTCTCTCGTGCCCCCTGAGACTTATTGCCATGTATTGCAGCGGCCGTAATTCCAACTTGATCCAGATGCTTAACCACACGATTAGCGCCATGCTTAGTTTTAGTAAAAACAAGCACGTGCTCAATTGTAGTATCCTCTAAAATATTCTTTAAAAGCTTCGGCTTATTTGTTCTATGAACAAGATTTATCTTTTGATCAATTTTTTCAACTGTTGTCGACTCAGGTGTCACTTCAACTTTCTTAGGCTTAACAAGCAATTTCTTAGAAAGGTTCACAATATCCTGAGGCATTGTGGCCGAAAATAAGAGAGTTTGTCTTTTTTCAGGGAGTTTAGCAATGATCTTGTTAACGTCTCTAATGAAGCCCATATCTAACATACGATCGGCTTCATCAAGAACAAAAGTTTCTAGTTGTTCAAAACGAACGTGGCCATCACCCATTAGATCTAGAAGTCTGCCTGGTGTTGCAACGATAATATCCATTCCACGTGACAATTTCTGAACTTGAGGCCTAGGACTAACACCTCCAAAGATAACTGCGGATGAAATCCCCAATCCTTTAGAGTATTCTTTTATATTCTCTTCTATCTGCGATGCTAATTCTCTTGTCGGAGTTAAGATTAGACACCTCATACGAGCTGGTTTTGTTTTTATTTTTTTAATTTTTAAATTATTTAAAATAGGAAGAGAGAATGCAGCAGTCTTTCCAGTTCCCGTTTGAGCAATCCCTAAGATATCTCCACCATCTAATAGGTGTGGAATTGAATTTGCTTGAATCGGCGTTGGTGCTGTATAACCTTTCTTTTT
Source organism: Halobacteriovorax sp. RT-1-1 (assembly GCF_047085455.1). Taxonomy (NCBI): domain Bacteria; kingdom Pseudomonadati; phylum Bdellovibrionota; class Bacteriovoracia; order Bacteriovoracales; family Halobacteriovoraceae; genus Halobacteriovorax; species Halobacteriovorax sp. RT-1-1. The sequence goes on along the minus strand of NZ_JBKIXZ010000002.1, from coordinate 410,899 downwards.
TAATGCAGAAAGAATTTCAGGTAATAGATTTAAAGAATCAAAAGATTTGACTGAAGACATAATAAATATCCTTGCTTAAAAAGCGCTAGTGCCATTGCTTAATCCAAATACTAGCAAAGGCGAATATTTAAAATGTATCTAGATCAACCCTCTTCATCTCCCGAATAGAGATACAAGTCAACCTTTATAATCCCCTCTGTAAACTATATTTACTTAAACCCCTTCTTAGAAAGGATTTTATTTAACGAGTTCGCGAAATTTGCCTTATCCTTAGTACTAAATGCATCAGGTCCCCCTGTAATAAGACCACCATCTCTAAGCTCTTTCATGAAGTCACGCATAGACAAACGTTCTCCGACATTTTCTTCATCATAAAGCTCTCCTCTAGGATTTATAGCAAGAGTTCCATTTTTTACGACCTCTGCAGCTAAAGGAATATCTGCTGTAATAACGAGATCATTAATTTTAGCGTTGTCAGCAATATACATATCAGCAACATCCGCACCGCTATCAACTTTTATAAAAGTAATAAGTTCATGAAGAGGAATATTCATATAAGAGTTTGCGACAAGAACTAATGGAATTTGTAGACGAATAGATGTTTTGAATAAAACCTCTTTTATAACTTTAGGACAGGCATCAGCATCGACCCAAATCTTCATCAGCTCTTTATTCATCATAGAATTCCTAACTTAAATTTTCTTTTTTTAATTTTTCCATTTCGAAGACTTTCAACGACATGCTTTATATGCTCAGCTTTTACAGCAACATAACTCATATTCTTAGTCACCGAAATATCACCAATTTCTTTCGAATCAATTCCAGACTCACCGACGATTGCCCCAACAATATCACCAGGTCTTAGTTTATCTCTTTTCCCTGCATGAATATAGATTGTCGCCATAAGTGGTCTAATATTGTACTCAGTGCTTTCACTAAAATTAGATGGATCAATAATTTCATAATCTCGTGACTGATACTCTTTTATGTTCTCTAAATTATCAATCTCTTGTTCAACAAAGAAACTAACGGCCCTTCCTTCATTTCCAGCTCGTCCAGTACGTCCTATGCGATGAACATAGACCTCAGGATCATTAGAGAGATCATAATTAACAACAAGATCAAGATCTTTAATGTCAATCCCTCTGGCCGCGACATCAGTTGCAGCAACTCCAGAAAGACTTTTATTTGAAAACATCGTTAAAACAGCGGTTCTTTCATTTTGGTCTAGATCACCATGAATTGACTCGACGGCCACACCGGCTTTATAAAGCTCATCAGCAACAACATCAGTTATTCTCTTTGTCTTACAAAAAACGATAAAGCGCTTAGACTGATACTTTCCAAGAACTCTAAAAAGCATATCCATTTTATCTTTATGAGAACCCAGTTGAATAAACTCTTCTTTGATATTTGTTTCTTCATGGACAACATCAACACTAAGTCTAATAGCATCGTTTTGAAGTTTCTTACTTAAATCTTCGATGTCTTCAGGAAATGTTGCCGAAAAAAGTAAAGTCTGTCTTTGCTTTGGAACAAATGCTGAAATTCTCGAGATATCTTCATAAAAGCCCATATCAAGCATACGGTCAGCTTCATCAAGAACATAATTTTTAACAAAATCAAGAACGAGAATTTTTCTTTTTAAAAGCTTCAATACTCTTCCCGGTGTTCCTACCACAATATGGGCACCATGAGATAGAGACTTCTCTTGTTGATACTCTGATCTTCCACCAGTTATTGTTAATACTTTCATGTTAGAAATTGCTCGAGCGAGTTTCCTTAGCTCCATTGCAACTTGTTCTGCTAATTCTCTTGTTGGACATAAAATTAAACATTGTGGTCTTGTTTGTTTAACATCAATAGTATTTAAGACACCAAGTCCAAATGCTACAGTTTTCCCGCTACCTGTTTTAGCTTGAGCAATTATATCCTTGCCTTCAAGAATGATTGGTAAAGACTTTTCCTGAATAGGTGTCATATTCTCAAACTTTAAATCTTTGAGATTGCTTTTTAATCTGCTATCTATCTTTAAATTAGTGAAGCTATTGCTCATACAGTTTATTTCTCTTTTATTATATTTATTAAGTCATTAGTCTCTTTTTATAAGCTTCCCGTCAACCTAAACAATTTAGGCATACTAGCTTATTAAAAATTACTCACAATATCGAATAGATAAGAGCATTCTTCTTTTGTAATATTAACGTTAAATGAATCACTAATTAGCTTATATAACTCCTCTGCTGAGTTTATATCAATACTTTTACGTTCATTTTCATAGATTTCAGAATAGATAAGATTATTGATAAATCTTGTTCCATTTTCGATTTGTTGAGACAAGATGAGAGATGTCGTAAATTTTGAATCATCATGAGTATTTGTATAGTAATTTGCGACCTTAAAATCAGCATCGTTATAATTAGCAAGGTTAAATTGATAGAGAGAAAAGAACCCATCCTCCTTTTTAATTTCTAATTGATAATCAACATCATTAATTTTAGAAACTCGATAAGTTCGCTTATTGAAGCTCTCGACTTCCTGACCAGTTAAAGGGATTACTGCTCCAGGTGTATATGGTCCAAATCCTACATCCACTAAGTATAACTTACCATCATGTGTTATGACTGTAGCCTGATGAGATCTCGGCTTATCATCAGGTGTATCACCGTAAACAACACGACCTAAAACTCTTTTCACCTCAAGGCCATTCTTTTTTAACTTTGTGTAGAAGTATTGATTATTTTCAAAACAATAACCTCCACGCTTTCTCACAATAAGTTTGTTTTCTAAACTCTCATCATCAAGTTTTAAAATTTCTCTATCACTGATTAAAATATCAATGTTGTTAAATGTGTTATTTAGAAGAAACTCTTTAATTTCATTATTTAACTGTTTCATTAATTGCACTCCAATTGATAAAATATACACCTATAAATAAGAAGGCTACGCCAAGAATTTTGTAACGATTTATTTCAATTACAGGTAAGTCAAAAAAACCGAAATGAGAAACAATCATTCCAGCAATAATTTGTCCTGTAATTATACCACTTAATACTTTTGAAACCCCTAAAATTGGCATTAACCAATAAACGAGAGTTAGACCCACAATACTCAGAATACTTCCAGCTCCCCAAAGGTAGAGAGGAACCTCTTTTATAACTTCTAGGCTAGGTATTTTTAGACGTGTACTTAGAAATATGAACATCATAAAAACAGCACTAAAGAAGTAAAGCACAAACGATGAAAAGAAGGGATTATGCGTATACTTAGAAAGTTGCCCATTAAGACTACTTTGTAAAAGGATAAGACATCCCGAAAGAATTGATAATAATACTAAAGCTAAATTTGTCATGCCCCTAATATATAAAAATAGAGGTAACATTTCCTTTACATATGTTGAGAAGAATCAATTAATTGTTTTTCTGATTCGACTCAACTGGGTTGGTGTAATGCCTAGCTTGGAAGCCAAATGATAGAGAGGGACTCGTTTCGCCAATAGAGGATTTTCTGCGATAAAGGAAAGATAGCGCTCCTTTGCTTCCCCATCCAATAAAGATATCTCAACGGGCTCTTTTTCCTTTACCCAGTGTTTTTCTAAATATTTTATGTGATACCACTTTAGGTCTTCATACTTCTCAAGTAGTTCACGATACTTAGAATGATCTATTTCAACTAGAGTTGAATCCTCAAGTGTTTCGATACATATCTCAGAAGGAGTCCTATCAAGTGTTGCAACGACAGCAGATGGAAACCTGCCTTCATCAAAGAAGTTCTTATTGATCTCCTTCGCTGCCTCATCTTGTCCCATGGAATAGGCCCTAACAAGCCCTTTGTAGACAAAATAAAACTTTGTTGGAATATCGCCAAAGTCGACTAAAACAGTCCCCTTTTTAAAAGACTTGATTCGCAATGCTTGTTGAAGCTCTCCCCAACAATCGATCGATAACTCATGATACGAATCCATCACACTCTTCAAATAACTTAAAGCTTCCATAGTTTGTCCTCTATCTCCAACTCGTATCACGAGTAACATAATTGCCTATCTTAATAATTTTTAATTAGGGTTTTTTTATAATTAAAATCAGCAATTTTATTCAAAAAATCTTTAACTAACTGTTATCAAAAGACTCCCAGGGTTCAACAAAGTTTATCTATAAAAAAAATATCAATATTTACTATAAAGTTATTTAGAAAGTTTTCGATAACTCAGTTAACAATTTTATTTTAGCCTAATGAAAAAGGATAGTTAATGAGTATAAGTAAATTTTCCCTTAATAAAAAACTAGTTCTCGGTTTCTTATTGGCCGGGCTCATCCCTTCATTAACAATTACTTTTGTTGTCTTAAGTAATGTCGACAAGACACTACATGAAAATGCAGAAAATATGTTAGTTTCGATCCGCGAGGGAAGAAGTTTTCAGCTAGAAGAGCTTTACAAAACAATGGCCGGACAGGCATCTGCATTGGCACAAAATATTTCAACGATTGATGCTGCTAGGAAGTTCAAAAGTTCATTTCAATCATTTGAAATAGAGACGAGAACAGACTTTAATGCTGCAAAATCCTCATTAACATCTTTTTATGCAAATGAGTTTGGGCAACAATACAATAAAACAAATATTGGAAAAGAGTTTGATAAGACTAGTGAAATTATCAGAGAACTGAGCAAGAATGAATTACTTCTTCAAAATGCTTTCATCAGTTCAAATAATAATCCTCTTGGTTCAAAGGATGCACTTATTTCTCTTAATGATGGAACAAGCTATTCAAAAACACACGAAAGATATCACCAGGCATTTCGTACTTACTTAAATAAGTTTGGCTACTACGATATTTTCTTAATTGATGCGGGAAAGGGTGAAGTTGTTTATTCAGTATATAAAGAAGCTGACTTCGCAACAAATCTAAAAGTTGGTCCTTACTCTGACTCAGGATTAGCAGAAGCATACAATTTAGCAATGAATGCGACATCAAAAGATGAAGTATTCTTTACTGATATCAAAAAGTATTACCCAAGTTATGAATCTCCTGCTCAATTTATTTCGGCACCTATTTTTGAAAATAACAAACTTAGCGCAGTACTTGTATTCCAAGTTCCAGTTGCAAAGATTAATCAAATCTTAACAAGCGGTGAAAAGTGGAAAGAGCAAGGACAAGGTGATACTGGAGAAACTTATATAATCGGTAAAGATAAGATTATGAGAAGTATCTCTAGAACAATAGTAGAAGATGAAGCTAGCTTTTTTAAGACAATGCACGAAGTTGGATTAAGTAAAGAAGCTATCGATTATATGAAGTCTAAGAAGACTTCAGCGCTTGCAACTAAGATTGATACACTTGGAGCAGATCATGCAATTGCAGGAAAGTCTGGTGCAGAAATCTTTAAAGACTATAGAGATGTAAATGTAATTAGTGCATATAAACCTTTAAACATAAATGGTCTAAACTGGTATATCTTAAGTGAAATGGATGAAGATGAAGCTTTATCTTCACTCTACACTGTAAGAAAAGTTATCATGACTTTAATTACAATTTCAGGGATTGCAATTCTACTACTTGCCCTGACTTTTGCTAAAACAATTTCTAATAGCCTTGTTAAGCTTGCTGAGGGGTTAAAAATTGGAGCACACAATGTACTTAACTCTGCCAATGCCTTAGCTCAAAGTTCATCTGATCTTTCATCAGCAACAGAGCAACAAGCGGCCAGCTTACAAGAGACTTCGGCTTCAATTACAGAGATCTCTGCAATGGTTGATAGAAACTCAGAGAATGCTAATACAACTTCAGACCTATCAGAAAAAAGTCAGGAAAAGGCTCAAGAAGGTAAAAGATATGTAAGTAGCGTAAAACATAAAATCGAAGATATTCATAAGAATAACGAAGTTCTGATCAAGAGTGTTGAAGAAAACAATGTTGAAATTCAAAATATCACTAAAGTGATTGATGAAATTTCAGAAAAAACAAAAGTTATCAACGATATCGTGTTCCAAACAAAGCTTCTATCTTTCAACGCTTCGGTTGAAGCGGCCAGAGCCGGGGAACATGGAAAAGGTTTTGCTGTCGTAGCCGAAGAAGTTGGTGCTCTTGCAGCAATGAGTGGTACAGCAGCACAAGAAATTACAGAACTACTAGATAGAAGTATTGGGCAAGTACACCGTACAGTTGAAAGCTCTAAGTCTAAAATGTCTGGCATTATCGAGCATGGTAAGAAGTCAGTAGATGAAAGTTTAGTTGAAATCAAAACTTGTGACTCTGTTCTAAGTGAAATCCTAGAAAGCTTCAATGAAGTAAATAGTTCAGTTAGACAGATTGCAGCTTCTTCAACAGAGCAATCTGCTGGTGTTAACGAAATTACAACTGCTGTTCAACAACTTGATGCGGTTACTCAACAGAATACTTCTGTTGCCCACACATCATCTTCAAAAGCAGCAGAACTGAAAGAACAGTCAAACGATCTTTCAAGAATTGTTCAAGATATTCAAATGATCGTATTTGGTGAAAATGAAACTGGAGCAAGCACTATGACAGCGTCAAAAGTAACTCCATCAGTAATTAAAATGCCATTTTCTAAGAAAAAGAATTTGGAACTGATTGACTCTGACTCAATAAGTTCAGATGATTCAAGATTCAAAGATGCTATATAAGAAAGGCGCCACGTAAGTGGCGTTTTTTTTTATTAAGACTCAAATTTTACATTGATATTTATTTTTGAAGCATCCTTAGGCTCAAGTATTAGATAGCGATCATCTTCACCAACAACTCTCCCCTCGACTTTTAAATTTTTATCATCTTTTTTCTTTAAAGAAGTAATCACTTTCAAAATATCAGAATTGAAATTATTTTGAATAATAACATGATCTTCTTTTACTTCAACAACGAGAGACTTCTCTACTTTTATAACACTCTCTTTTCCATCTACAAGTATCTTTCCATTATCAATATTTACCAATTCATCTTTACCATCAACATCGACAATACCAGCAACTTTAACTTTTTCATCCTTACCGTCAACCGCAATAAAGTCCCCTAGGATATTCACTTTTTGCTCTTTTTCATTAACTTTAATTGCTCCCCAGAAAAAAGAAAGTGTAACCTTACCATCGTCATCTTTTGAATACTTAAAAGAAGAAAATACAGCTATCCCCAGAACAACAAGGCAAATAATTGCAATTATGCCAATAGTATTTAAAAAACCACTCATACTCACTCCTCAAAGATTTCTATAAACTTATTGAGATATAGCAACCTTGAAATTAAATAACATTAGTTAACTTTGATCTTGAATTATTTACTTAGTGAATACGTAATCCGCTGCTCTAAAGTCTGTGGCCATATAAGTCATGAAAGTAATATTTTCAAGATTCTCTTTACCATACAGCAGCTCTTCTCTCTTTGACCTCTTAGCAAATTCCGATTGCACATCATCCAGGGCCTTAAGATAGTCCAATACTGATTCCTTCTTTAGATAAAAACTTCCCCTAGAACCATGTGACGTCTTTTCTTCCATTTGAAATTGATCTTGAGCATACTCGAAGAATGCACGATCAATATTGAAACTGACTAGAGCACCTAACTTCGCAGAGATATTGATATCACTCCATTTAAACAGGAGTTTTACGCGATCCTTTTCTCCTAATTCAATAAGATTAACCTTATCTAAATCTCTTAACATTGAAAGACATTCATTCTTATCGAGTCGATGTTTTGAGGCTATTTTCTTCCAATCGCCATCGACAGAAAGCAGCTCAGTAAAGAAGTGATAGATAATTGGTTTCTTTAAGAATAGAGCTTCTTGTTTATCATTGATTTTTAAAGTTGGTTCTTTTGAATTCTGAGCAATGGCAAAGAGATCTCCTAGATCAATATTAATAACATCACAAATTTGATCTAATTTACTTATAGAACAATCCTGACTTGCCATAAGCTTCTTAAGGCCAGACTCTGACATATCAATTCGGGCCGCGAGATCCTTATAATTAACCTTACGAACCTTCATTACTTCTTTTAGTGCAACAAATACGTCATTTCTCATTTCATTCTCCTTGCTATTAAGTTAATGAAGAGAAAGTAGTTCAAGCGAGAACTATTTTAAACACTTATCATAATAGTACCAATATATGGTACTTCAATAGTATTTTAGGGTAAATATTATCGATTTTCGGCCATTATCTTCGCTGTAGAATGCGGGATAAAGCATGTACACCACCAGCATTGACTACATTCTTAAAGCCGAGTCTTTGAAGGTGTAATTTGGCCATTGCACTTCTTCCACCTGAAGCGCAGTAAACAATGACAGACTTGTTCTTATCAAGCTTTTCATAGTCAGAGGCTAGTCGATCAATTGGAATATTTACTGAGTTAGGAATTGAAAAAGAGAGAAACTCACCTTCACTACGAACATCGACTAATTGATAATCATTAGAATTCAATATTTTTTCGACCTCCTTTTTGGACTTGAAAAAGCGATATACTCGCCACAAGACAAAAGCAGAGATAATAATAAAAACCATATTGTGTCGTATAAATTGAATAAGTTCTTGCATATAAAACATCCTATTCCACTATCTTGAAGAATTATTTGATGTAGGTCAAATATCATTTAATAATTTGGAGGTATGATTAGTGAATTATAAATAAAAAAAGGAATAATATATGAAATCAATCACATCACTTCTTTCAATAATCATTACGGCAATTTTCTTAACAGCTTGTTCAACTTCTAGTAATTCGACAAGCGAGCCACTTGTAATGAATTATGAAGAGGCCAAGGTTGTTGGAAATCTAGCAATTGCTCCGCAACCGACGAAAATGACTCTTAGTAAAATCAAAAAAGATGGTTATGAAATGGTAATAAACCTAAGAGGAGAAGATGAATTTAAAGGATATAACGAAGAGGCAACGGCAAAAATGCTAAATCTTCAATACCATCAAATCCCATTCTTTAATAAGAAGAGCGAAATTGATGCTAACTCACTTTATCAAATATCAAAACTTATCGATGCTAATAAAGACAAAAAGATCTATATTCACTGCTCAAGCGGAAATCGTGCAGCAGCTTGGTATCTAACTCACCTCTACCAGTATGAAGGAATGACTAAACAAGAAGCAACAGAACTTGCTCGCAGAACAGGACTGACAAAAGCTCCTCTTGAAAACAAGGTTCTTAAATATCTAAATGAGAAATAATTCCTATTTTAGATTTTAATAAATCTTATATAATAAGTAGATAACGCTATATTTTTAAAGAGGGAGAAGACATGAAAAAGTGTATGCTTTTAGGTATGTTCGTACTTGCTGTAAGCTGTAACAAGCAAGAGGTTAAACAATTTGATGACAAAGGATTACTTACTGAAATCGATGGAGTTCTAGCTCCACTACCAGCTTCTCTAATTGATACAAAATCAAATAAGGATCTTATTCATCTAGGTAAGACACTTTACTTTGAAAAGAAGTTATCAATTAATGACACCATCTCTTGTAATTCATGCCACAAGCTAGATCAATTTGGTGTTGATAACCTACCAACATCACCAGGTCACGATGGAACTCTTGGTGGACGTAACTCTCCTACTGTTTATAATGCAGCTTTAAACTTCCTACAGTTTTGGGATGGTAGAGCGAAAGATGTTGAAGAGCAGGCACTTGGCCCTATTTTAAATCCAGTTGAGCATGGTCTTGCACAAGCATCAGATGCGATGAAAAAAATCGATACACAAGAGTACCGCGAGCTTTTTGAAAGAGCATTTGGAAATAAAGAAGCTTTCAACTTTAATAATGTTGGTGTTGCAATTGGTGCTTTTGAAAAAACACTATTAACACCAAGTCGCTATGATGAGTACTTAAATGGAGATCATTCAGCTCTTAGCTACCAAGAAAAAGTTGGTTTAAAAAAGTTTAACGAGATTGGATGTACAACATGTCATGATGGTGCCAACGTTGGTGGTGGAATGTTCCAAAAACTAGGACTTGCTGAAGAGTATCCGACTAAAGATGAAGGTCGTTTTGAAGTAACTAAGAATGAAGATGATAAGTTCTTCTTCAAGGTACCTACTCTAAGAAATATCACAAAGACAGCTCCGTATTTTCACGATGGAAGCGTAAAGACTCTTGATGAGGCCATCACTATTATGGCCAAGCACCAATTAGGTGTAGAGATCTCTGCTGAAGACAGAGAAAGTATCAAGGCCTTCCTTGGGTCACTTGAAGCTAAAGCTTTACCTAAAATGTAATTGAATAGGGCGTGAGAAATCACGCCTTTATTTTATTTCCATATGTAGAAAGAACGAAATCTTTACTATTTTAACTTGCCTGAATAATCCACAACTTAACTCCTTAGGCTCAAGATTCAACTATCTCTTTGCACAACAAGATTCACATCTTGTGAAAACATAGTTTGCTTTATCGTGAAATTTTATTTACATACTTTTATCTGCTACATATTTTTAGTTTAGATTCAAAATCACATGATTCAACTGAATCAAACTAACTATAGGGAGAATTAAATGAAAAAACTAATCACGTTTATTGCCGCACTATTCGTAACAACATCAGTATTCGCTGGTATGCCTAATGAGAATGATTCATGGGAAACAATCAAAGACAACTTTATGAAAGTTACTTTTAATGAGCCAGCACTAAACCTAGATAATGGTGGAGCAATCTCAGTATTCTTTGGTTGTATTGATGGTGACACAATTAGAACAAAGAAAATGCTTAAGAGATGTGTTGAGTGGCAACACCGTGGTGGCGATAGAGATAGTATCTGTACAGCATATACTAGCTTCTACGGAAGAGCAGAGATCGTTACAGAAAGAGAAAGATGTGTAAGATGGTCACTCCAAGGAAGAAGAGATGGACGTGATATCTGTCTAGAATATGAAACTTATTCATATACTCACCCACTTTCATATGACATCGATGTACACAAAACACTTCACGGTAGAAGACATGATAATAAACTGGGTAGAAAACTATTTACTAAAAACTACACAATTGAAGCTTGTGAATAATTAAATAAAACCTAAAGGCCCTTATTAAGAGGGCCTTTCTTTGATTAGGGCAAAGATGGAAGAAGTACATAAAATTGAAGATCCAAAAGTTTCAATTTTCGACTTTGAAAATTATTGTGACTTCCTCATTAAGGCAGGGATGCCAGATGGCCTCTACTCTCATACATCCAATAATCTTAAAACATGGGCAAATCGACTTGGTTATCGATCGCCAAGTTCCTTAACAATGGTCATTAAGGGACAAAGATCCCCTAGCCTCGAAATGATCAATGCTCTTAGTGAAGATTTGGGAATGAATATGAAAGAGAAGCAATACTTCATGCTTCTTGTTCAGCTAGAAAAAGCACAAAAGAAAAATAAAGATACAAAAGAGATTCTAGAAAAAATTGCGATAATCAATCCAAGAGGAAAAGCAATCGCTCTTAGCCTCAAAGAGTTTAATGCAATTAGTGACTGGTATTTTTTGGCAATAAAGCAACTTATATCAATGCCGTCATTTATAGAAGACGAAGAATGGATCTATCATAAGCTCAGGAAGAAACCGACAATCAATCAAATCAAGTACGCTATTGAGACAATGCTTGAAACTAAGACAATTGGTAGGAATGACGATGGCCGCCTGATAGTACAAAAAGAAGGTCTTATTACAACCAATGATGTGCCTAGCTCAGCAATTAAGCGACATCACTACGGTATGATTAATCGTGCTCTAGAAGCAATCGAAGAACAACCAGTAGAAGAGCGTCAAATTACATCTGTCACAATGAAAGTTAAACAAAGCGATGTATCTGAAGCCAAAAAATTTATATTTGATTTTATAAAAGACTTCAATGAGAAATTTTCAACAAATGAAGCAGATAATCTCTACCAATTAAATACTCAATTCTTTGCCCATACTGGGGAAGTCGTTAAGCAGTAGGAAAAAATAATGAAAAGTTACTTAATTTTATCAGTAATACTATTTTCAAATTATATATTTTCAAAAGAACTTGAAAGGCTAAGTCCTTCTCAAAGTTATATCTTAACGAAGAATTTTAATAAAAAATCAAAACCTATCATGGATGCACTAGGCTCTGGAGATATCGTTGGTAATGGATCAGGACTAATCGAACAAAACTTCAGTTTTGCCTACCACAATCTTCAAAGAGCAATCTTTAATTGCCTCTCAAATAAATACGAGTGCCAAATCGACGCCCTAGAAGAAGCAATTTTAAGAGAGATCAATCAGTTATTTATTAATAAGATCTATATGAAAAGACCTCTAATTTTTGTTAGTAAGGAATATGCTGGAGAATTCTTTCATAATAGTGTTGATATGACGGCACGTATTGCAAAAACGGGATTCAGTCAACAAAGTCATATATTTATTAATCTTGAAGAGTCAGAAATTATAGCTAATGACATTCCTGCCATGATTAGTATTCTTATCCACGAATTAGGACACCAGATTGGGATTATTAGTCATAGCTACCTAGATCAACTAGGTACTAAGGTAAGAAATCAATGGGATTCGAATTGGCAATCATTTGAAATAAAGGTCGATGAACTTCCCCTTACACTACGACTATTTTCAAATGCAAAAAGTTTTATAAGCTCAAACTTAAGTTACAGCTACAATGGAAAAGTCGAACGTTTAGATAATCTTATCTACAAGCAATTATCTTGTGGAGATGAAGAAGTTGTTTATGGGTTTAATTTAAATAATGGTCACTGGCAAAGGCCAAATTATCATGGGACAAAGTCAATTTTTAGAATGAACTTTTGGCTAGATACTTATTGTGAGAATCCAACTAATCAAATGAGAATTAAGCAAAATGACTTATCAATTGAATTCACCTTCAAAGATGGAGAGATTCAAGCAAAGGTTTTAATATTCTAAAAAGGATCAATCCCTTCACCATCAATAACAGAAATATTGTAGTTAATACTAGGGGTTCCATCTGATATTGAAGCACTTAAAGAGAAAGTCGAATTCGAATTAGGAGCTTTCAAATCTCCTTCTACTGTACAGACTCCAGTAAATGCACCTTCAAATCCGTAGATCTGTTTCTTTAAACAAGTTAAAGTATTTGTCTCAAGATTAATATTGTGGCTTCGTTGAATTTTGTCTTTCTCAATTAAAATTTGTGCAACTAAACCGTTTTCAACGGCCTGTTTTTCACACGACTTTTCATTTATCGTTAACTTCTTATTGTGAACACTAATATTTGCTTTCCCATCATGGATACTAACAGAATCTATTTTTATATATTTTTCACCAGCGTAAGCAGCAACAGGAATACTTGAATTCAATATGAATTTATAATCACCACATTTTGCTAAGTAACTTTTAAAAGTAATTCCAGGCACTCGCTCGATGATTTTATTAGAGATTATATAATTATCGTCATTAACTCCACTTGCTCTAAGAAGCTCATGAAGAACTAGCCATTTTACATTATCGTTTCTTTCGATATAGTTAATCCAAACTTCTTCATTTAAAGATATCTGACCTTCACTTGCAAAGGCATCAACAATAGAGCCGGTATTATCAATTAACTTTTTTGAAGTAACTTTAATATATTTGACATCTATGACTTCCTTTAAGCTATTTAGAGAAACAAGATCCTTAATCAATTTGGGATGTTTTTTTAGCTCATTGAAAATTTCATTAGCTTCAGAAATAAAGTAGTGGCGAATATTGTCACCACCACCACTGCTTCCGACACCAAGTCGTTGAGTTTGAATTTTATAATTCTGATAAAAATCTTTCTTAATCTCCTTAGGAACTTCTAAAGACGGTATACACTTTACCTGCTCCGCTAACGCAGATTGAACTAAGAATAAAGATGTTACTAAAAATAGACCTTTCATCATATCTCCAAATTTATCACCTTCTAAGTGATACTCATGACTTTTTGAAATAATTACGTTCATTGTCTGTGTCATAGACAATTACTCTTCACATTGAAGCGTATACACATTGTAAGAAGACGCTCTTACGGAAATCATAAAGTCACAACTAGAGTTAGGGGCCCTAAGATCGCCTTGAACAAGACAGTGTCCAAACTCAGACCCAGAGAAACATTCAAGAGTTGTTGAGTCCAAATTAATTGAAAATTCTTGCTCAATTAATTGCTGATCTAATAGAACTCGTGACTTTAAATCTGAAGAGCTAGTTGCAGCGACAGAGAGTGAAATTAAAGAAATTAATAGATAAGTTACTGTTTTCATTTATGCCTCCATTGATATTTATTATTGTGAAGGCTTTATATCTAAATAAATGACACGACTCTATATAAAAGTTATAACTTTATTACTAATTATGTTATAAAATACTAACATATGAATATTTATGATTTTACTGATTACAGAGAATACTTAAGAGAATGTCTTGGCCCAAAGTCTAAGAACTTTACGAGGAAGTCTCTAAGCGACGAGCTTAATTGCCAGCTCTCCTTTATCAATCAGGTACTCACATTTCGCTCTCACTTATCTTTAGAGCATGCAATTAAAACCTCAAATTATCTCCAATTAACAGATGAGGAGAAAGACTATTTTCTTCTTATGGTTCAAAAAGATCGTGCCGGTAGTGTAGAGCTTGAGAGATATTTTCTAGAAAAAATTAATGACATACAAAATAAACGTAAAGAAATTACGAATCGAATAAAAGCCTCTAATACACTAACTACTGAAGATCAAATGAAGTACTACTCAAGCTGGTACTATGTTGCAATTCATATCTTAACAGCACTTCCTGCATTTAATGGGGCTCAAGAGATAGCGACTCATTTAAAGTTAAATATCAAAGTCGTTAAAGATGCTCTTGATTTTCTTATCGATAAAAATTTTGTCACGATAGATTCTCATGGAAAACTTGCCATTGGCAGTACGAGAATCCATCTTCCCCAAGGCTCTGACATGCTTCCACGCCATCATGTTAACTGGCGCCAAAAGGCCATGGAGTCAGTCGATCATGTCGGAGAAAATGATCTTCACTATTCAAGCTTACTTGGTATATCACGAAAAGATCTACCAGTGCTAAAAGAGAAAGTTTTAAAACTACTTGAAGAATTTGAAGTTGTTCTAAACGAAACGGGAGAAGAAATCCCTGTTGTCTTCACATTAGACCTTTTTGAGTTATAAAAGTTCCATACTTAACCTTTCTTAAGGTATGGCCGGCCATGCTTCTGTACTAAAATCTTAACAATAACAGAAGGGATTGTGATGGACTTTAGAATTGAAACAGATAGTAATGGAGAAATAAAAGTTGAGTCTTCTCGCTACTGGGGAGCACAAACTCAACGTTCATTAGAGAACTTTAAGATTGGTAAAGATCACTTTACACGAGAAATGATACGAGCATTTGGAATCCTTAAAAAAGGTGCCGCTCTTGCGAACCAAGAACTCGGTAAACTTTCAAAAGAAAAAGCGACTCTTATAATACAGGCAGCGGATGAAGTCATTGTAGGCAAACTCGATGAACACTTCCCTCTGGTTGTTTGGCAAACCGGCTCTGGCACTCAGACAAATATGAATACCAATGAAGTTATTTCAAATCGCGCAATTGAAATTAGTGGAGGTACCATGGGTACTAAATCTCCAATTCATCCCAATGATGATGTCAACAAGTCACAGTCATCAAATGACACCTTCCCTACGGCCATGCATATTGCAGCAATTGAGCAAATCGAAGAACGATTAATTCCATCACTCAATCGCTTAATTAAGACCTTCGAAATTAAATCTGAAGATTTTCAAGACATCGTAAAAATTGGAAGAACACACTTAATGGATGCAACTCCACTTACTTTAGGACAAGAGTTTTCTGGTTACACAGCTCAGCTTAAAGGAGCAAAGAAAGATATACTTCATTCTATCGAAAATTTAAGAGAGCTTGCACTAGGTGGAACGGCAGTTGGAACAGGATTAAATACACATCCTGATTACGCTAAACTTGTAGCACAAAAAATCACTATAATATCAGGTAAGAAATTTGTGACGGCACCAAATAAATTTTCATCCCTTGCAGCACATGATGCGATTGTTGCAGGTTCTGGTGCCATGAGAAGACTTGCAACGGCTTTAATGAAAATTGCAAATGATATTAGGTGGCTTGCCAGTGGTCCGCGCTGTGGGATTGGAGAAATTTCAATTCCATCTAATGAGCCTGGTTCATCTATCATGCCAGGAAAAGTAAACCCCACACAATGTGAGGCGCTAACAATGGTATGCGTACAAGTCCTAGGGAATGATGCTGCAATCGGCTTTGCTGGATCTCAAGGAAACTTTGAGCTTAATGTTTATAAACCAGTTATGATTCATAACTTTCTCCATTCACTTACATTACTTGCTGATTCAATGGATTCTTTTAATGATAATTGCGCAATTGGAATTGAACCAAACCATGAAAATATTGAGAAACATCTAAGAAATTCTCTAATGCTTGTGACGGCTTTAAACCAATATATTGGTTATGATAACGCTGCCAAGGTTGCAAAGAATGCACATGAAAAAGGATTTACTCTTAAGGAATCAGCAATTGAATTAGGGCTTTTAAGTGCTGATGATTTTGATAAATTTGTTGTGCCATCTAAGATGACACAACCTTTATAAAAAATACTACTGTTTATTATAGTGATAAATTGGTGAACCACCGGCTTCACGACATGTCTTGTAGTTTGTGAAAGTGTCTTTAACACTTAGGACAAGCTTTCCGTCGTTATATTCATAATCAAAGATTGATCCATTTGATTCAACACCAAAGTGTTGCTTCTTTAAAATACCTTCCCAAACACCAAGGTTACATTTAACTTTAGTCATTTCAAGTCCACCTTGATACTGACCTGGGCCAACATATTTAAAGTCACCCGAGTTAACTTGAGTACAATTTAGTAAGTACGGTGCCCACTTCGCACTTTTTGCAACTGCTGTCATTTCAGCTTTCTCTTCTTCAACTTTAAGTGTCACATTATATCTCATAAAGGCACCACCAAGCTTTAATGTCTCTCCTGTCGTACACTCAATACGATCAAGAAGATATGTCCCTTGAGGGATTGTTGCAAATACTGATGTTACCATTAAAAAGGCTAAAATTGTTTTCATTAGAAACTCCGTTTATTAAAAATGCTTTATTTTATATTGAATACTCATTTTAAAATTTCGTCCAACTTCATTAATATATGAGCCATGTCGACGATATGATTTATCACTTAAGTTATCAAGTCTTGTCGTAAGCTTCACTCCTTCAAATACTCCTGAAACAAACTCTTTTGAAGCAAAGACATTGTGAAGTGTATAACCTGATGTTGCCGTTGTTCTCTCAAGTGATGCCGGGTTCACTCGATCTTGCCTCATTGCCATAAGTGCATCATAACCAAGCTTTATACCGTATTGATCAAGGTGATAGTTAAATCCAAAAGTATAAGTATTTGCTGGCATATTAGAAAGCCACATCCTTCTTGAATTATCCCAACCAACACTTCGTGAATAACTTGCGGCAAGCTCAAATTGGTCGTAAAGATATTTAAGATCAAACTCTTGACCATAAAGAGTCACTTTATCTCGGTTAACAAATTGGGTCGTTCCATTTTTTCCATCAAAAATGGCATAGTCGATAATTTCTTGATCAATATAATTGTGTGCCTTTGATACATACCCACTTGCCCTAAATGTCAGAAGATCTAAATCAGAGAAAAGTTGTTTCTTAAATTCAGTTCCAAATTCAATTGTATTTGATGTTTCAGGCTTTAAGTCTAAATTAGTCACAAAGTAATTATCTGAAATAAAGAATCCATCTCCCGGGCGGTGCAGTCCTGTTGCATAGACTTCTTGAACATCTGGCGAATTAAAGCCCTGAGAAAAGTTAGAAAAGAAATTAAAACCTTTGTACTCGTAATTTAATAAAATTTTTGACGAAAGGTTATTATCTTTTACATCATCAAAACCAGAATCTTTCGATTCAAGTTTATAATCACTGAAGCGAATCCCAGGTGCAACAGTTAGTCCACCTACCTTATAATTAAGCTGAGCAAATGCAGCGGCTTCAGTTATTTGTCCATCTGGATAATCAGAAACACTACCTACAGAGCTTTTTCCAGTTACTTTATCAATCGTTGCATCCGTACCAATAACAAGTTTAAGATTTTCTCTAAATTCAATATGATCTTTAAGGCGTGCTCCAAGCGTTTGAATATTACGCTCTTCTTGGCGATTATCACTATCGCGCTCTTGCTTATTAAGCTGGCCAGAATAATAGAGATTTCCTGCGTAAGAGTTATTTGTGTAATTTAATCCTAAGGATTCACGTTTGATTCTTGTCTTGCCATGAAGTGTTGTTAAATCACTTGGTGGATCAAGAGTTGCATTTAATGGCGACTCATCTTCAAGGTCATAAATCTCTCCACTTAACTTTAACTTCTGACCTTTACCAAGATCAAAAGTGAACTTTGAAGAAATATTATAATTTTCAAAAGCTGAATTCTTAAGAGTTGTCTTATCACTTAGCTTAAGATCATTTGAATCTTTATAGCTAGCGCTTATGAGGTAATCACCACCATCCATTAAACCAAAAGTTTTCAATGACTCAGCATTCATATTTGAAGCTTCTTCATATGAGTATTTAACAATACTTCCAGACTTCTCACCGGCCTCTAAATAATCTCGCCCATCTTTCGTAGCAAAAGACATTCCGCCACCAAGACTAATTCCTTGAGAATAATCTGTATTAGATTTAAAGATATCAACTTTCTTTATGCTATCTGGATCAACTGCAAGATGCGAGTAATTATGATTCGAAAAATAAAAAGTCTGCTTCACGCCATCAATGTTAACAAAAAGCTTATTGGCCTCAAGGCCACGAACCTGCGGAGTCTCACCAATAGCACGTGGTCCACCTTTAGTTGTAGCACCAGAGGTATTTTTTAAAACATCATCAATGCTTTGAGCAATTTCCTCTTCAAGCTCGTCTGAAGTAATTTCATCTTGAAGACCTAAAGCAGTGCTTTGAGCCTCCTCATAGATTTGCGCCTCGTCGGTAATATATATCGACTCCAAACGATTTACGTCTTGCGCAAAGATAAGTGAATTTGAGAGAAAGCCTAAAAAGACTAGCTTGTATTGGCCATCAAACTTTTTTATCATGTAGGCAAACTATCATATTTGACGTGATTTTTGGAATGGTTTTAGTAAAGAAGTTAGTTTTTACAGTGCGTTAGTCGTGTTACAACAACTCATATTTAATTGGTATTGCTACCTTCAAAATTTCAGACTTTAGGAAGTCTGGCATTTGAGGCAGCTCATCAAGTGCCTCTATTGTCTCAAGGGCAGATTTATCAAGAATTGCGTGGCCACTCCCCTTTTGAATTTGAATATTTGAAAGATTACTTGGATAAGAAACCTCAAAGTAAATATCAACAATTCCTTGTTTTTTTAACATCTTAGCAATTTTTGGATAGCGCTTTTGGGAAAGAATTTGATCTCTAATACTCTTGAGATACCTGGCCTTCTCATTGGCCTGTCCCGTGTTAACGACTTTATTTACCACTGGCGAATTCTCTAGAGACTGCTCTAGCGGCTTCGTTGATATTGGCCTAGCAACCTGCTTAGATCTGGCCTTCTTTTGAATTGTCTTCTTAGGTGATTGGGTAATCTTCTTCAGCTTCACCAAACGTCTAACTTGAATTACTTGGGCAGTATTTGTAGAAAAATGCGTATTAAAAGACTCTGGCTTCAAAGTCGAAGCTGATCCAAATATCAATAGTCCGTGAATTCCTATCGAAATAATTGTCGAATAGAGAAAACGATTCCTGCGCATAGCTCTTATTATCACCAAATAGGACCAAATTCACAAATGCTTTCGTATTCATGAAGTTTTTTCAATAAACATGAAGGAGTCAAAGACTCCTTCACTATTTACTATGCTGCTTTTTTCGTTTCATCTTCACCTTTCTTTTGTTTATTTTGTTTATTTTGTTTAGACTCACTGGCCTTGATATCATTTGGCCCAATCATATCAAAAGTAGGAACAATTGTTTTTACACGACTTCGATAATCCATGTATCGCGTCCCCCATTGCCTAACAAGATCCCTTTCTTCAACTGAAACGCCTGCGATAATATAGGCAGAGAAAATTCCGCTAAACATAAGATGATCAACTGTCATTTGAGGAGTAAACCACATACCGATAAGTGCACCTGTCATGATTGGGTGGCGATCAAAACTGTACATCCAACTTTCTTGAAAAGGCACACGATGAAGCGGCTTGCCTTGATAATAGTTATAAGTTTGCTCAAGACCAAACAGTTCAAAATGATTTAAAGCAAAGCTTGCAACAAAAAGGTAGGCCCAACCAGCAACACCGATACTCATAATGAGAGTCGAGGCAATTGAGTTTTCAATATTCCACAGAACAACTCCATTTTTAGGCCAAAATAAAATAGCACAATGAAGTGTTATACCCGACATCAGAACATAGAGCGATCTCTCTGCCGCAGCTGGAATATATTGATTAATAAATCTTTTAAATGTCTGCCTTGCCATTACTGTATGCTGGATCGCAAATAAACTAGTAAGCCCGATGGCAATTGCAAAGGCACTTCCCACAGAGTCTGTTGTATAGTTTACAATTCCATACTGAAAAGGAATTAGCCCCAGCATACTACCAATCCAACCGACAAGCGCAGAAAAGCCTACTAAGTAGCTAATCACTCCGAATGTTAAAACACCTGTTTTGTTCGTCATATTATCCTTCCTATGTTGTTGTGAGTTTCTTCATTATAAATTGAATAACAACACGGAAATAGAGAATCAAAACGGCCAGCGTGATAGACGTAAACACCTAATAGCAGAGCAAGTTAAGTCAAATTAGTAAAAATTAGTTTTTCTAAAAAATCATTTACTCTGCATTTCCCTAAGAACCATTTGTAAAATTCCACCATGAGTATAGTAGTCAACTTCAGCTTGTGCATCGACTCTTAAAATAACATCAAACACTTCAATACTTCCATCATCACGCTTCATTTCTATGCTTAGTTCTTTACGTGGACTGATACCTTCTTCAATACCTTTAATCGTAAATGTTTCTAGACCAGTAATCTTTAAAGTTTTAGCACTTTGACCTTCTTTAAACTGCAGCGGTAGAACTCCCATACAAACGAGATTACTGCGGTGGATTCTTTCATAACTTTCAGCTAAGACGGCCTTTATCCCAAGTAATGTCGTTCCTTTTGCTGCCCAGTCTCGAGAACTTCCCGAGCCATATGCACTACCTGCAATGACAATTAAAGGAATATCATCTTCTTGATAGCGCTTAGAAGCATCATAAATACTCATCTGTTCACGACTTGGTAGATGTGTTGTCCATGGCCCTTCTGTCCCTGGGGCCATATCATTTCTCAATCGAATATTTCCAAAAGTTCCACGAATCATTACTTCGTGATTACCACGGCGTGAACCAAAGCTATTAAAGTCTTTTTGTGAAACACCTTGCTCCATTAAATACTTTCCGGCCGGAGAATCCTTTCCAATTGTTCCGGCAGGTGAGATATGGTCTGTCGTTATAGAATCTCCAAGTAAGCACATGACTCTTGCTTCATTGATATTCTTAAGAGGTGCTACATCTTTTGGTAAATTTACAAAGAAGTCGGGCTCTCTAACGTATGTCGAGTTTGTTTGCCATTCAAATAGATCACCTTTTGGTACGGCCATACTCTTCCACTTATCATCACCTGCAAAAATTCGTCCGTATTCATACTCGTATTGCTCTGAACTTACTGAAGAAGCGATCAAGTCTTGAATTTCACTTGCTGTCGGCCAAATATCTTTTAGAAAAATATCTTTTCCATCTTTATTTTGCCCTATTGCTTCAGTTGATAAGTCACAAAGGAAAGTTCCTGTCAGAGCATAGGCTACACAAAGAGGTGGTGAGGCCAGGTAACTTGCTTTAATTTGACTATGAACTCGTCCTTCAAAGTTTCGATTACCTGATAAAACAGAAACTACCGCAAGCTCATTCTCATTAATATCTTTTGAAACTTCTTCAGGCAGTGGCCCAGAGTTTCCAATACATGTAGTACAACCATACCCTACTAAGTTAAATCCAAGTTTCTCTAAATATGGAAGTAACCCTGCCTTTTTTAAATAATTTGTAACAACACGAGAACCAGGAGCAAGAGAAGTTTTAACCCAAGGTTTTGTACTAAGACCTGCTTCAACTGCCTTCTTTGCAACAAGCCCTGCGGCAAGCATGACTGAAGGATTTGAAGTATTTGTACAACTAGTTATCGCTGCAATTGCAACATCACCATGTTTAATAACTTTTCCCTCATTTTTTCCAACTTTAAAATTATCATCAAATGATTTACGAGCATCATTAAGATTAACTCTCTGCTGAGGTAGTTTAGGGCCGGCAAGACTTGGCACAACACTACTTAAATCTAAGTCTAAAACTTCAGTAAACTGAGGCTCTCTATCTCCATCATTTCTAAATAGGCCTTGTTCTTTTGTGTACTTTTCAACCAACTCTACTTTATCACCTCGACCTGTCATAACTAAGTAATCGAGAGTCACTTGATCCACTGGGAATAAAGTTGCAGTTGCACCGAATTCTGGTGACATATTTGAAAGAGTGGCTCGATCTGCAATACTTAAACTACTTAGGCCATCTCCGAAAAATTCAACAAACTTCCCAACAACACCGTGTTTACGAAGCATTTCAGTAAGAGTTAGTACTAAATCAGTAGCAGTTGCTCCAGCTGGCAATGTCCCTTTTGTACGAATACCGATAACAATTGGTGCAGGTAAGAACATTGGTTGTCCAAGCATTGCCGCTTCTGCCTCAATTCCACCAACGCCCCAACCAAGTACACCCAATCCATTAATCATTGGAGTATGTGAGTCAGTCCCCACTAGAGTATCAGGGATCGCCCATCCATTCTTACTCTGAACAACATGACCAAGGTGCTCAAGGTTTACCTGATGGCAAATCCCCATACCAGGAGGAACCACTCGAAAATCTTGAAATGCCTGTTGGGCCCAGTTTAAAAGAGCATAGCGTTCTGCATTTCTCTCATATTCAAGCTCCAAGTTCTTTTCATATGAATCAGCATGCCCGAAATTATCAACTTGGACAGAGTGATCAATAACTAAATCAACTCCAACATATGGATTTACTTTTTTAGGATCTCCCCCTGCTCTGGCCATTGCACTTCTCATTGCGGCCAAATCGACAACGGCCGGGACCCCAGTGAAGTCTTGCATAAGAACTCTTGCAGGCATAAAAGCAAGAGAGGCTTTTTTATCATAGCCACTGCCCCATTTTACGAGAGCTTCAACATCAGTGAGTTTAACATCTTTTCCATCTACTCTTCTTGCAATATTCTCAAGAAGAATTTTAATTGTATGAGGAAGTGTTTCAATATTTACGCCATACTTTTCACATAGATTCTTTAAACTTATGTAAGATAAGCTTGTATTTTTTAATTCTAAAACTTTTTCAATTTCTTTGATCTTATTTTCCATAAAAAATCCTTGGTATAGATTTAATTAAGTATATTTAAATATCTTAGTGATAAACTTGGTTATCAAATTAGTTTAAATGGTTTTTTCAATATTTTACTTTTCGGATAATCACTTATGATATTAAATTTTTATAGTTTAATGAATTTACAATTAAATGTTAGAATAAGAATAATTAACTACATTTTATAAAGGGATTAATATGAGCTATGACTTACCTCCACATAATGTTGGTGTAGAAGAGTTTAAAGGAAATAAAATATTCAAAATTTATAAAGTTGATGAAGAAGGCAACGAACTTGAGAAGTATGGTACGGTAATGAGTTTCGGCTTAACTAAAGCGAAATACATTCTTGAGCATGTTGATGAAATCAAAAAATTTGTTGATACATTTTCAAAAGAATAAAACAAGGAAGTTTAAATGAAAAAAATTATTTTTACCTTAATGCTCACTATGCCTATCTTTGCAGGTGAATGTTATAAATCACTATGCCAAGATGATAAGGTTATGGATGTCTTTGGTTGGTCTGGATACGTTGTAAGCTTTGATCAATCAAAAGATATGGTTGAGGTAGAGCTTACTCATGGGCCAGGTACATACTCATTTCCATATTCAGAACTAGGTAAATCAGTTGAGTGTTTTGAAAAAATTTGCGTAGAAGATAAAGTTATCGACAAGTACAACGAAGTCGATATTGTTCTTGAAATTTATACTCATGGCAAGGCCAGAGTTTACTCACCAGATCGTGATGGTGAGTTTATCATGGATACAAAAACACTAATCAAATACTAGAAAGTGATGTCATTCTGACCAGGCAACTGGTCAGATCACTTAATTTTTCTTAAGTTTCTTACTTTTGACAGAATCATCCTAAAAATTCATCTATCATATTTGCAAATAATAAATTGAATCACTATAGTATTTCTAAATTGACTTAGGGATAAATTAAACTTGTAATACATAGGATAGTAGTATGAAGTACGTTTTATTCCTTGCCATCTTAGCGCAAAGTTATTCATTCGCTTTTTCTCACGAAAGCACTCTAAATAATGAATTAAAATCATTATTCAATGGATTCAAAGAAGACATTATTTTCAATATTAATAAAGAAGTTAAAGAAAATTTTAACAACAAAGAAATTGGCAGTAATTTAAAACTTATGAGTGCCAATATTGCTGAAACAAATATTCTCGACTTCCCAATAGAATTCTATGAAATTACGGATAATAAAATTGTTGTTGGTATTCCAGATTCTAATAAATGGAAATTAAAGCTAAGAGCTCGTTTAAGATACAAAACAAAATGGTTTCGCATGACAAAGCTTATTAAGCTAAATATCAAAGAGCTAAAGTTTAAATACGTTATCAATTATGACAGAGATGAAAATAGTGTTATCAGAGTTAAGTCAATTGATACTATCGACAAGAAATTAAAACTTGATCTTAAAGCTTCAAATGTACTTCTAAACGGAGTACTTGTTGCGACAAAAAAAGTTCTAAAAAAGAAAATCAACAAATCCTTTGATAAATTATTGGCGCAAGGTAGTGAACAATTAAAAACAGTATTCGTACTAAATGAGCGCTTTAGACAAGCAACTCCTGAACGCCTAAAAACTCCTCCACTTTATAGCTTTTCAGATCTAGAGGACACAATTGAAAATATCGAAGACAAAATAGCAGAAAAACATTTAATTAATGGTACTGTTCTCAATTTAATTTATGATCAAAATGATTATATTTCTTGGTTTGATGCTTATGGGCCAAATGGTATTGGAACAAAAGGAAATGTAGTTGGTTTTGGAACTTTTTCAGATGCTGCGATTTGGAATGGTGCCTATCTTGCATCTCAAGCTTTTCGCTATAGTGTTTCTCAAAATGAAAAAGCCTTAAATAATATTAGAATCAATCTTGATGGTATTGGAAATCTATTAGGAGTAAATGGGTTTACTGGTTTACTTTCAAGATCTGCACAACCCCTTAACAGCATGGCCGGTCGTGCTTTGATGGCCAATAGAGACCCTCTAGATTATGAAATCGTCGATTACAAAGGTGAAAAATGGGTAAACCATCACGAGAAGAAAGGTATTACAAGAGATCAATACACAGGAATTATTTTTGGACTTACGATCGTCTATGATCTTATTGAAGACGAAGAGATTAAGACAAAAGCTGCTTCATATTATCGCATGATGCTTGATTATCTTATTCGTAATAATTGGACAATTTCTGAAGACCGTGAAATCAGCATCACTCCTGCAAAAGTAATTGCTCCAACTGTCTGGTTTGGAAGTCCTGAGCAGCAACTTAATATGTTATTGATTGGACAACATATGTTTCCTGGACAATACACACAAGAACTTAACCGCATGTCTGAATTAAGTAAGACTGCTTATATTTTTCATAATATTACAGCAAAAGATAATGTTAATAAGTATTATAAATTCAACTTACTTAATATGCACTTCTACAATTACTTTAGACTTGAAAAGAACCAAGAGCGCCGTGCAGATATGCTTAGAAGCTATAACGTTATTAAGTACAGCACAGGAAATCACGACAACTCTTTCTTTAATTTAATTGAATACTCTTTTAATCCTGATGCGGTTTCGCAAGAGAAGATCACACGAATTCAAGAAAATCTTGTACGCTTCTTAGAACGCTCTCCAAGAAATGTAAGTGTTGTAAAACCACCACTAGAAGACATTGAACTTGTGCAATACCCTGAGTATGGTGGAAAAGGTTTCATGTCTATTTCCGCAGACCCACTTGATATCAGGCATCGCCATCCTGGTGGATCATTCATGTGGCAAAGAGAACCATACACTGTAGGCTATGAAAAAAGAGGTGCTGCTAGAGACGAGAACCCTGGCTACGATATCACTTTAATCTACTGGATGAGTAAGTATTACGGGCTCTAGCTATAAAATAGCATCAACTCCAAAACTTCATTTTCTGTCGGTACCATATAGTGAGACTTCATTCTATCAATAGTGATGAGGTCTCCTTTACTTACTTTAGTAATTTCACCCTCAATATGAATCGCTCCACTTCCTGATGTAATATAAACAACTTCTTTTTGCGGATGCTTATGAGCACGGCCCCCCTTTGAAAAAGAAAGGAAGTTCACTTCACTTACTTGACTAATATCTAACTTAACTAAATGACCAAATGATGTTTCTAACATGACGACTCTCCATGCTTAACATTACTTTGTGAGAGATTTTCTGAACAATATATAATCGGTATTTTTACTATTCCAGAGAGGAATCATAAGAACCTGACCGAGAAAGCTCGGCCAGGCATATTACTAATTAGTATTTTAAATCAAAACGATCTGCTTGCATTACTTTAGTCCAAGCCTTAACGAAGTCTTGCATAAATTTCTTTTGACCATCGTTAGCAGCGTAAACTTCAGCGACAGCTCTTAGCTCAGCATGGGAACCAAAGACTAAGTCAACAGGAGTCGCAGTGTACTTAACCTTTCCAGACTTTCTGTCCACACCATTGTATAGTCCAGGAGTACTTGATTTAACCCACTTATTGTCCATCGTTAGAAGATTTACAAAGAAGTCATTTGTAAGTTTTCCAGGACGACTTGTGAATACACCATTTTTAGATCCATCTGCGTTTGCATCAAGAGCGCGCATCCCACCGATAAGAACTGTCATTTCAGGAACTGTTAGACCTAACATATTTGCTTTATCAATAAGCATATATATAGGAGTTCTTCCAGACTCTTCTGTGTAGTAGTTACGGAAAGCATCTGCTTTTGGCTCTAAGAAAGCAAAAGATGTTACATCTGTTTGTCTCTGAGTTGCGTCCCCTCTCCCTGAAGAGAATGGAACCTTAACTTTGTTACCAGAAGCCTTCTCGATTGCAGCAGCTCCCCCAAGAACAATTGTGTCAGCTAAAGAAACTCCATGTCTTTTACTAATTTTTGAAAGCTTAGCAATCACTGCATCAACGTTTGAGGCCTTATTAATTGCCCAATCTTTTTGTGGGGCCAGACGAATTCGTGCACCATTTGCACCACCACGCATATCAGTTCCACGATAAGTAGAAGCTGAGGCCCATGCAGTTCTAACAAGATCTGATACAGACAGACCCGATTTTAAGATATCAGACTTAACTGCAGATGCTGTTGCATTAGAGATCTTCTTTCCTTTCGGAGTTGGATCTTGCCATTTAAAAGAAGTTTTTGGAACTTCCTTACCAATATAGCGAGCTTGTGGCCCCATATCACGGTGAGTAAGTTTGAACCATGCTTTAGCAAATGCGTATTCAAATTTCTTTGGATCATCTAAAAAGCTCTTAGAGATTTTTGCATATGCAGGATCTTCTTTAAGTGCAATATCTGTTGTGAACATGATTGGTGCGTGACGCTTATCTTTTATGTGAGCATCTGGAACCATATCAGCTGCGCCTTCATCAGTTGGAATCCACTGATGTGCACCCGCTGGAGATTTCGTAAGCTTCCACTCAAATGCCCATAGATTATCTAAGTAACCAGTTGTCCATTGAGTAGGTGTTGCATTCCAAGCTCCTTCAAGACCAGAAGTAATTGTGTCTTCTGAGTGACCCTTTCCACACTTGTTCTTCCAACCAAAACCTTGATTCTCAATTGGTGCTCCGGCAGGATCTTTTTCTAAACAGTCATCTGGTTTATGAGCACCGTGTGCCTTACCAAAAGTGTGTCCACCAGCGATAAGAGCAACTGTTTCTTCATCATCCATTCCCATTCTTCCAAATGTTTCACGAATATCTTTTGCAGCAAGTAATGGATCAGGATTTCCGTTTGGCCCTTCAGGGTTTACATAAATTAGTCCCATCTGTACTGCGGCAAGTGGTCTTTCAAGATCGCGCTCACCTTTATATCTTTTGTCACCAGCAAGCCACTGAGTCTCTGGTCCCCAGTAAACAAGATCAGCTTCCCAATCGTCTGTTCGGCCACCGGCAAAGCCGATTGTTTTAAATCCCATATCTTCAAGTGATACGTTACCAGCAAGAACCATTAAGTCTGCCCATGAAATTTTATTTCCATATTTCTTTTTAACTGGCCAAAGTAATCTCCTGGCCTTGTCTAGTGAAACGTTATCTGGCCAACTATTAAGTGGTTCAAAACGTTGTTGACCACCACCGCCGCCTCCGCGACCATCATGAGATCTATATGTTCCAACACTGTGCCATGCCATACGAATAAAAAATGGCCCATAGTGACCGTAATCTGCTGGCCACCAATCTTGGGATGTTGTTAATGTTTTTCTGATGTCTTTTTTCACTGCTGAAAGATTTAGTGATTTAAATTCTTTTGCATAATTAAACTTAGGACCTAATGGACTTGACTCGAGAGAGTGCTGCCTAAGTGGTGTTAAATCGATTCGGCTAGGCCACCAAAAGTTATTCGGCTTGGCTTCACCGCTTGCAAATTGCTGTTTCATATTATCATTTGAGTTCGATGCACAACTCAAAAGCGTTACTGCAGCAATTAACAAAGGTAGTTTTCTTTTCATATTTGGCTCCTTTGAAAATCTATGTTTTCGATGCAATCAGTATCGATGAAAGACAGGTGTAAAGATAATATATTTTGTCTATATCAGGATAGATTTTGACTATGGAAGCTCAAACTTAATTTTTCTTAACTATCACCGCAACAGGTCAATTAATTAAACAAGTATTCGAATTTATTGATATCTTTCGGAGGAAGCATAGAGTTGAGATAGTGACGATAGTGCTCAATATGGCTATTCATGTCGCTTATGAGGTAGAAGAATTTTTCTTTAAATTCTCGACATTTTAGATAGGTTTTCCATTCTCCACGCTCAAGAGAGTCTTCAACTTTTTTAAAAAAGTTGATCTGCATTTTCTTTAATTCTTCATTGTGAAAGAACATATGGCCATGCTCAAGATCATGTAGAAAAAACTCTAAACAATCTTCACGCATGAGTATCGGTTTAAAGTTTTCTTGCTCAATTAATGTCACAGGACGAATCCCCTGTGCCTGAAACTTTAAAACTTCATATGGTGATGGAATATAATCGAGAAGTTCAAACTCCCATTGATTATTCCCCCAATGCATTAGAGCATTGAGGGCCTTTGCTTTAACTTTTTTGAAGTTAAAAGTTTTTAAAATAGATAGGTAGTCTTCATGTGTTGATGCAGCCTCAATAGCAGCGGCCAATTTACGATTAGGATATTTCCTTTCGTGATTTACGAGAAAAAATAATAAAGCACTACTCGCTTGACTCATAAATGATTACTTTTTCGTTTTCTGCAGTTCAGCTAATTTCTTCGATACATGATCTGCATCTAACATTGGATCAACATCGCGATCAATTGCTACAATCTTTAAACTTGGATCAATAATAAAAGTCCATCTTTTTGAAATATTAAATACGGCCATCTTTGCACCAAACTTCTTTGTCACTTCACCTTTTTCATCCGAAAGAAGATCGAATTGCAGAGCATGCTCTTCGTGAAAAGCAGCTTGATCTTTTACAGAGTCCATACTGATCCCATAAACCTCAGCACCTAATTTTCTAATTGATTTAATGCTGTCGCGAAAGGCACATGCCTGCTTAGTACAACCAGGAGTCCCCGCCTTTGGGTAAAAGTAAAGAACAGTCCACTTTCCTTTGCGTGATACGATTGAAAAGTTTTTGCCTTCATGATTCTTTGCTGTGAATTCTGGCACACTTTGACCTAATTTAATTTCTTCCCCATGGGCAAAAGAGAACATGATACACATTGCAATAAATAAACGACTGATTACTTTCATAATTCCTCCAGAAATTAAAAATTGGTTAAGTTTATCTCTCTTAACTATATATACGCAATAAACTTCAAAACAGATCACATAAACATAAGTTCTTTTTAAGATTTGATAGTGCTATAATCACGGCATGACTGATAGACAAATTGAATTCCATTCAAAATTTGGCACGATTTATATTTGTGCTAATGAAAACGGTGTCTCATACCTGGGTTGGCAAGAGCAAGATTTTGATGGTCCTCATTACGAAGACGACGAGAGGATTGTAAAATATCTCAATGAGGCCCACGATCAACTTGAGGAATACTTTGCAGGTAGTCGTAAGAAGTTTTCAATTCCTCTAAGTATTAGCAAGGGAACAGATTTTCAAAAACAAGTTTGGGCCCAGCTTCTTGATATACCCTACGGTGAAGTTACAACCTATTCAGACATTGCAAATAAAGTTGGTTCCCCCAACGCTGTGCAAGCAGTTGGTAGTGCCAATGCTAAAAATCCAATTTGTTTAATAATTCCTTGTCACCGCGTCATAGCCAAGTCGGGCGAACTTTCAGGATACGTTGCAGGAGCACAAACTAAAGAGGCCCTTCTCAATCTTGAAGGTACCTTTATATAGACGAAAACGCAGGGCAATGCTAAATTATTCCCTATGAATAATGAAGTAAAAGAAAACAAAAAAGACATGCGTCCAAAGCAGGACATTCCAACAATCCTATCTCGTGTAAGTCGACCAAAGAAAGCTGTTATTACAGCAGGTATGCCATATGCAAACGGGCCAGTTCACATTGGTCACCTAGCAGGTGCCCACGTACCAGCAGATATTTACTCGCGTTGGATGAGGCTACTGATTGGTGATGATAACGTACTATTTGTTTGTGGTACTGACGATCATGGATCAACAAGTGAAGTAGCTGCAAAGAAACTTGGTAAAACAACACAAGAGTTCATTAGTGAGGTTCATGCAAAGCAATCTAAGACAATGGAGCGCTACTCAATCGGTCTTGATACTTATACAGGAACTTCAAGAGAAGAGAATTACGAAGCTCATAAAGAACTTTGTCAGGATTTTCTTAGAAAAATGCACGCTAATGGAATGCTAGATAAGAGAACAAGTCAGCAATGGTTTGATCCAAAACTTAATATGTTCCTACCTGATCGCTATGTTCAGGGTGATTGTCCAAATCCAGACTGCTCAAATACTAAAGCATATAGTGATGAGTGTGATGTTTGTGGCAAAAACTACGATCCACATGAGTTAAAGAATCCTGTTTCAGCTGTAAGTGATGCGACACCAGAGCTTAGAGATACTGATCACTGGTATCTAAATATGTGGAAAGTAACTGACCAACTTATTGAGTGGCTAAATACAAAGCAGAAGACTTGGAGAAAACCTATTCTTCAAGAAGCATTTGGTACAGTTTATCCATGTGTAACTTTCACAAATAAATCTGAGCCAGCATATAAAGAAATTAAAGAATCTCTTCCAACTCATAAAAGCCGTTATGCTCCAGGAAGAAAAGTTCTAGTTCAATTTGAAAATCTTGCAGATCTTGCAACAGGAAAGAAAATTCTTGAAGATGCAGGAATTGAGTGTGAGCTAAATGATGGTTGGGCACATAGAGCAATTACTCGTGATGTTTCATGGGGAATTCCTGTTCCGACAGATATTGAGCCAGGTATGGAAGGTAAAACTTTATATGTATGGCCAGAGTCATTAATTGCACCGATCTCATTTACAAAAGTTGCCCTTAAAAAGAAAGGACTTGATCCAGAACTTCATAAAGAATTTTGGACTGATCCAGAAGCAAAGGTTTTCCAATTCCTTGGAACTGATAACGTTTTCTTCTACGTTCTTATGCAGGGAGCGATGTGGTTTGGTGTTCAAGAAGACCCAATGAGACAAGCAGTTAAAGGTGAATTCCAACAAACTGATGTCTTCTCTAATTTCCACCTACAAATTAATGGTGAGAAAATGAGTAAGTCTAAAGGAAACTTCTACACAGGTGATCAGCTAATTGATGAGATGGGATATACAGCAGACCAAGTTCGCTACTTCCTATCAACTCTAAGTCTTTCAGAGAAAGCATCAAACTTTGATTTTGAAGTTTTCAAAGCAAAGAATGCATTCCTTGCAGGGCCAATGAACGCTTCATTTGAAAAACCAATCTCTGCTTGTCATAAGCAATTTGGTGGCGTGGTTCCTAAGGGTGAGCTTATTGGTAAGACAGAAAAAGAAACTCTTAAGATTGTTCAACAGTATACGAAATTCATGGAAAAGGGAGAATACCCAAAAGCACTTGGTGCCCTTGAAAACTATGCTCGTATTATTAACGGACTATTTAATACACACAAGCCTCACGATGACCGCTTTGATGAGAAAGAAAGAACTGATGCTCTTTATTCTTGTTTCTACATTCTAAGAAATATCTTAGTAATGCTTAGGCCATTTGCACCGGAGACAATGGAGAAGCTTCGCGTATCTTTAAATCTTCCTGAGAGTGTTTACTCGATTGATGAGCTTGCAAAAGAATTCCCAGAAAATCACAAGATTGGGGAACAAGCAGAATACTTCCCAGCAGTTGATGCTGAGTAGAGATAAAAGAAAAGGCCTCGTTTGAGGCCTTTTTTGTTAATCAATATCTTCAAGCTGAGTTTTAATTTTATTTTTTAATTGTTCAAAATTAATATCTTCAATTTCAACAATCATCCCTTCATCAATTTGTCTTGCTTCCACATCGTCAAGATCGTCGCTATCAGCAACGCCGATAACTTGCTCAAGTGCAATTGACATATCTCTGTGAACAAATGGATCGAGCTCATCAAGGCCTGCTGCAAATGTCGTCCCCACGGCCGTTCCCGATGGTACACCAAAGAAGAACCCACCAACAGCGGCAACACCACCATCAAGACTCACACCTGTTCCAATATAGTAAGCGGCCGTGGCCTTTGCTCCAATAATCAACCCAAGATAAGCAGAAACTGCTAAGATTGCGACATCAGCACCGGCGGCATAAAGAGCGTGGCGTCCATTCATATCGGCCATCTTCTTAATGTCACTTCTTGCAAAAGTTCTGTAATCAGAAAAGAGGTTGCGGCATTTAAGCTCTTCTCTATTCCCATGACATTCTTCGAAGATATAACGGTCATTAACAATTTCCGTTGCCTTAATATACTTATAAGGAGTCTCTTCGGCCTGAATAAATGTCGCGGCTTGATTTAGTTGTGAGAGTAAAAGAACTCCCGTTAGAACAATTTTCTTTAGTTTTGGGCTTAGTGTTTTCATAGCTTAAATTTATCAAAAAAATAGATCGAGATAAGCTATAAGGTAAGATTTCTAATGGGTGAATAATTCTTAGTCACCGGTGTAAGTATCTGAAACATGGCCATCAACAAGGAAAATCTCTCGATCTGCCATAGCAGCATAATCAGGATCGTGAGTAACCAGCGCAATTGTCGTTCCCTTCTCTTTATTAGTTTCTTTTAAAATATTCATCACAATCTCAGCATTTGCCGTATCGAGATTCCCCGTAGGTTCATCCGCAAAAATATAACTTGGCTCCATAATAAGGGCCCTAGCAATAGCAACTCGTTGCTGTTCACCACCTGATAGTTGCCCTGGAAGCTTATTACGAGTATGTGGAATATTGAGTTTTTCAAGTAGCATATTTGCACGAGGCTCATACTTTTTTAAGAGACCAAGATTTCGAGGAGGTAATAGAATATTTTCTAAGGCCGTCAGCTCAGGAAGTAAGTAGTGGAATTGAAAAATAAAACCAATGTGGCGATTTCGAAACTCATGAATTTCATCAACACTCATATGAGTAACATTCTTTCCATCAATATAAATATGGCCAAATGTTGGTTCATCGAGGGAGCTAATAATATAAAGAAGGGTTGATTTTCCACTTCCAGAACGTCCTGAAATAGAAACAAACTCTCCCTTATTTATCTCCATGGAGATATTGTGAAGAATACGTTGTGGAGGATCACCAAACTCTTTAACTATACTTTCAGCTTTTATCACTACTCGCCCCTTATGATATCAATTGGAGTCATTCGACTTGCTGATAGAGCAGGAAGAAAGCTTGCAACCAGTGAAGCAACAAGGGCCGCAACAAATGCAATGATATACGTTGAAGGTGTATAATCCATAAGTAAGTGATTATCGCCACCAATATTTATATTTAACTCAATACTTTCGACAGCTCGACAAATGATGAATCCCAGGATTAGCCCAACAACTCCACCACTTACACCAAGGAATATGCCTTGATACATAATAAGCTCAAGAATTCGTTTGGGGCCATAGCCAATAGAGCGAAGAATAGCGATCTCCTTTCGCTTTTGGTTAATCATAATTGTTAGAACATTATAAACCCCAAAGGCAGCTACAATGAGAATGGCAATTGTAATAAAGTAGCGAACTATATCTTGCATCATTATCATTTCCATAAACATGGGATTAGACTCTTTCCAGTCTTCAACTTTATCATGGCTTAATAGAGACCACTGATCAGCAAGCTCTTGTGACTTATTCATGTCGAATAGTGAAACTGCTATTTCAGAGACTCGCCCAGGTGTCTTATTAAGTTTTTGTACATCTTCAAGGTGAGAGAATGCTATGGACTTATCTGCTCGATCATCTCCGAAAGAAAAGAGGCCTACGATTTTAAATGAGTTTTTATGTGTTAGGCTTCCCGCTATGACCTCTACATACTGACCAACACGTGCTCCAATTTCTTCAGCAGCAGCGGCACCAAGAATGATCTTATTTCCTCCACTGGCAAGTGACGAAAAATCACCTTCCACCATGTAATCAGGAATATCACTAATTCTGATTTGTCGTCTGGCATTTGTTCCAATGAGCCCCATACTGTGAGTAAGATCACCACGCTTTAACATAACCTGTATTGTTAAGCGGGGGCTAAAGTCATAGACATCTGGATGATGAGAAAGACGATCGGCCCAGCCTTGATAATTTTCTAATTTTGATTCACTTCTCTTTCCATATGGAGGAGTTATCCAATCAACTTGTTTATTTTCATAAAACCACTTATTAACAAGAGGACGATCAATAAGATCTTCTTTTCCTGAAATCAGGATATGAGCGGTATTATTTAAAAGGGCCTTAATGATATACTGCCTAAGTCCTAGTTGAATCCCTGAGATAGCAACGTAGAGCATCGTACCGAAACTAATACCTAACAGAATAAGAAGAGTTTGCTTCTTTTTAGAAAATAGTTGCTTCATCGACAAGAACAGCATGACTACCTCTTGATAAAAAGTAGATCGGAAAGCTTAATATCTCCAGAGATAACCTCAACCCACATTCCATCATTATTTCCTGTAACAACTTCGACTTTTTCCCTCTTCTTATCTCGCATACGAAGAACCTTTCCGTTACTTATCGCCTTTACAGGTATTAGAAGAACACCTTTTTTCTTTCCAACTTCTATTACTACGTCCGCAGTCATGCCTGGAAGAATACTTTTCTCCAACCCCTTCACCTCGATGCGCGTGATGAACTCTCCTTCCCTTGGATATATTGTTTTTACATAACCTTCATATTTTCTTTGGGACTGGCTTTCAAAAATAATTCTTGTTTTTTGATTTGGGATAACTCTCAGTGCAGCTTCTTGCTCTAATGAAACTTCAATAAATTTTTCATTAAGATTTTGCATTCTAAGAACTGTCACTTGTGGAAGTACAACTTCTTTTTCTTTATTTGCAACGAGAGTAACCGTACCATCAAAAGGTGCTTTAAATAGAACACGGCCATCGAAGCTAACAAGGCGGTCACCTTCTTTAACTTTTTGGCCTTCTTTTACATAGAGTTTTTCGACAAGAGATAAGACTCCAATTTTTACATTAAACTCTTTATCTGTATCGACTCGTCCGAGGCCATAAATGGCCTCCACAACATCACCCTTTTTAGGGGAGATTAATTCATAATTATTTTTAAAATAGAAAACTCTTAAAAGTATCGCAGAGACGACAAAGATAATGACGATTATAAATATATATATCTTTTTCAAGCAATACTCCTAGGGTACACGTTTTTTATTTATTTTCGCATACCCTAGTGGCCAATATCAAAAGAAATTTTGACGTTTAAGATAAGCAATTAAATCTTCACTATATTTAAGATGGGACTCTTCTGTATATTTCGCCTGTGTATAGACTTGGGCCAAATTCTTTGCTCCGACATCTTTAATCATTTGATTTAATCGTGGGTTGTCACGATAACGCTTCATCCCCTCGACTTCTCTTTCTCGATATATTTCTAGCACTTCTTCATCTGAATATTTATGATATTTCTCATAATGAACGAGAGATTCAAGTGGAAGCCTCTTTCTTAAATCAGGTGCCTCATCTGGATAGCCTAGAGCAAAGCCTACGACAGGAACGACATTCTCAGGCAACGCTAAGATCTCACCAATTTCACCAGCACTGGCCAACGTTGTCCCCATATAACAGAGTCCCATTCCAAGACTTTCAGCTGCTAATGCCGCATTCTGACTAGCGAGAATGGCATCAATAGAAGCAATCATAAAGCTCATGTAATTATCAAAGTTATTGGCCGCCTCACTTAATTTAAGCCACCTTCTCATATGATAGAAATCAGCACAGAATGTTAAAAAAATTGGAGCATCCATTAACATACTTTGCTCAAAGTGGGCCTGGTACATCTTCTCTTTCATTGCTCTATCTTTTGTCACAACAACTGAGAAGGATTGCATATTTCCAGAGCTTGATGCGCTTGCTGCTGCACTTAGAATGAGTTCTAAATCACTTTGTGAAATATCCTTATCAGAAAATTTTCTAATTGAACGATGAGAATGTAATTGTTGAATAAAGTCATTCATGGCACGAATCCTCTCTTCTAATATAGTTCGTATTTGTAAAATCACTTTGTCCTAATATAACAAAGCATAAAATAATCTTTTTCATGATTACCTCTTAAATTTTTTAAAAAAATAGATCGAAATTTATTATTAACTAATAATGTGTGAAAGGCGCACTAGCGCCACCAAAGGATAGAAATAGAGATTGCATAACGGCAAAGTCGACAATTCATTTTCACAAAATAGAATTATCAACTTTATCCGTAAACAATTTCTTTCTTACAAGAACTCTCTTTATTTTGCTTTTCTTTCAAAATAAACGAGATCAATGAAAATCGAAGTCGCGAGAATAATTTTCTTCTCCTGCTCCGTTAGTGTCTGACTCTTTAAATCAATGGCAAAGTTGTCTCGATCAGTAAACATCTCTGAAAATAGTCCAGAAAACTTTTTCAACACAAGTGCAACCTCTTGCCCTCGAGAATAGAAAGGATAAGTCCATGGCTTCCAAATTGGTGAGCGCATTTCCATAATGACATTTCCCTGAGCATCCAAGACATCAAATTTCTTTGTTATTAAAGAAAATCTTTGCTGAAGAGAACCAATCAACTGCCCATTCAGATCCTGTATTTCAAGACGCTGAAAAAAGAAGCAAAATGGATGCTTAGCAATCATATACTCATTACGAGCTTGGTCAAAGAAGTGCAGATCAAAAGTCCTCCAGTGACCCAGGAACTGGCGCATGATAAAGCCAAGGAATCCCTTTTGTTGTTCTGCCGCATAGCCAATAGGGTTTTGCGCCTCATCTAAGAATTGATACTTATTTCTTGTTTCATAGCCCAAAAGCTCCCAATTCTCTCTAACTTGCTGTACCAATAGCTTATTATGCTGATTTAAATCCATTTCTTTCCTCATATTCTTAATAAATTAAGAACAGATTTTAACATAACTTCTGTGCTAACTTGTTACTTTCACAAGAAAAAGTACGAATCTCTACCCTTACATTACTTCAAATTCATCTAAATATTATTGAACTCAGTTTATTAATGCGGTAAATCTATAATGACTTCAATTAGTTAGGAAAAGAATGAATTTAAGAATAAATCCGAAAAGACCTACAGAGAGTATTAAAGATATCTTGAGAATTATGGATTATACTCTTGGACCGTTTGCAATGCTCTTTGCAATTTGTGTGGGTGTTTACGAATATCAAATCTCACAAAGACTAAATAGCTTCTTTGGAATCTTCGCTTTCCTTATTTTCAATCTCACAATTTCTCAAATAAGTATTCGAGTTAAGAACTCTCTATATATTGAAATCTTCAGACAAGTTTTTGCAATTTGTGTCCTATGTCCTTTTGCAATCTATATCGTTGATGGGCCATTTTCACCGTTCTGGTATCTCTACCTCATTATGATCGTTGCCAGCAATAATATTTTCTTTGAAGTTACTGGTAAACATATCTATAGTGGACTTATAACTCTCTTAGCTATTATTAGCTATGTTACTTCAAGTTACTTACTTCTTGATGAGCCAGAAACTTCTCTTATCATAATTCATTCTCTGACTATGATTATGTTAAGTCTGCTCTTCTACAGACTTCTTAGTCTTGTGGATCGCACTTATCGAAGTGAAGTGAATAAGTCGATTGCCTTACAGGAAACAATGGATAAGCTTAATAGCACTAAAGAAAATCTTATCTATAGTTCTCGTCTAAGTGCAATTGGTGAAATGGCCGGTGGAATCGCTCACGAAATTAATAATCCTTTAACAGTTATTTACGGCTCAATTTATCAGATCAAGCGACTTCTAAGTATCGGTGAGATGAATAAAGAGGCGTATGATATTCATATCAATCGTATCCTAGATACAATTGATCGAATTACTCGCATTATCTCTAGCTTGAAAGTTGTTTCTCGAGAGAGCGGTGAGATAAAAAAAGAAGTTATTCCCCTTAGAGATATTATTATTGATGCGACGGCCATTTGTTCAGAGAAGTTTAGGGCCCATGGGGTTATACTTAAATTTGATCTCGACGACGATGCCTTTAACATAAAAGTAAATGTAGATAGAGTCCAATTATCTCAAGTCTTCATTAATCTTTTA
Source organism: Halobacteriovorax sp. RT-1-1 (assembly GCF_047085455.1). Classification (NCBI taxonomy): domain Bacteria; kingdom Pseudomonadati; phylum Bdellovibrionota; class Bacteriovoracia; order Bacteriovoracales; family Halobacteriovoraceae; genus Halobacteriovorax; species Halobacteriovorax sp. RT-1-1. The sequence goes on along the minus strand of NZ_JBKIXZ010000002.1, from coordinate 371,681 downwards.
AATAACGCTTATGATGCCGTTGAAGGAAGTGAATCTGCTTGGATTGATATCTCCGTAAAAAATACAGAAGATTCCGTTTTAGTTTATGTAATGGATTCTGGCCCCGGAATCAATCTTGATCTTCGAAATAAGATTTTTGAGCCATTCTATACATCTAAAGAAGTTGGGAAAGGAACGGGATTAGGACTATCGATTTCAAAAGGGATTTTAGAGAAGCATCAAGGGGAATTATTCTTAGAACCAAATAAGAAAACAACTTGCTTTGTGATAAAGATACCCAAAGCAAGCTGAATTATTTCTAAATTAGAAACAAGCAATATACGAATCGCCGATGCTACCTAGAATCTTACTTCCAGACTCATCGAAAATATTTCCATAAGAATTACCACCATCGCAGCTATCTTCAACAGTTACTACGATTGTGTACACAGTGCCAGTTTGTGTCGCCTCTACTCTTCTAAGCTCTAGGGCGTCTGCACAGTACTCATATTCGAAATCTGCTAATTCTGTATACTTAGCAAATTCCTCTCTTGATAATTTTGGCAGTCTCTCAGAGTAAACTTCAGTGTATTCATCACGATCATAGCTTGATGCAAGATCAACATTATTCAACTCTGGACAGGCCATGACCGAGCTTAAAAGAATAACTGATAAAAGAACAACAACTGATTTCATAACGACCTCCACATAAACACAGGCTTTATTTACCGCGAGGCCGTTCAGTTATCAATTATATTAAAAATATAGATTTCATCTAATTATGAGATATTTACGAGATGACCATCATCACTGGGTGACTGCGTTATTTCCCAACGATTTCCATCTGGATCAATCAAAAGAAAGCTCTTTTCTCCCCACGGATGATCTTTTGGTTTACCACTCACTTCAAATTCATACTTAGCCTTTTGCGCCATAAGTTTATGGTAGAAGTCATCAACATCCTCAACAGTGACACCATATGAGACCTGGGCCGGATTCTCGACTAATTCAAAGAACTTAGAAGCTTTACCTACTGGACGAAAAAAGGCCACACGGCTTTTGTCAGGTAGAACAAAATCAGCAAAGTCTTCATTAGCAAAATGCGCTTCAACACCAAAGACATCAGTGAAAAAATTCGAAATATTCGTAACATTCTTAGAGGTAATGACTAAATGTGAAAGTGCCTTGATCATGATTTATCCTATTTCTATTTATGTTATAACAATTAAATTGACTTAGATAGCCTTTAGGATTAAATGATTTCATCCATTATTTTGGTGACCAATCCTTCCTGTCACCTTTTAAGGCCCTAGGCCTAGTGAGAACATTTTAATGCAAGAGCTTGAAACGCTAGTCGAATCCTTAACTGAGAAACGATACTACGTGAGTGATACGCTTATTTCAAATGAACTAGCTCGTTCTTTAAAGGACGAGGCCCAGACACGTTTTCACATTGGAGACTTTCAAGAAGCCAAAGTTGGACGACAGCTAACAAAGCGCCTAGATGAAAAGATTCGTGGAGACCTCACTTCTTGGATTGAGGGAGACATGGCCGACCATCCACCGGCACTACAAGAATATTTAAAATTTCTCGATGATCTTAAAGATTTACTTAATCCTATTTTCTACCTAGGTATTCGCTCATATGAAGGCCACTTTGCTTGTTATGATGAAGGTGCATTTTATCGCAAGCATGTGGATCAACACCGTGGAAGAGGCCTAAGGCGCTTAAGTGTTATTCTTTATCTAAGTGATATGAATGATGGTGATGGTGGTGAAGTCGTTATCTACCATCACGACGATCAAGATCAAGAAGTTGCTCGCATTAATCCAATGCTTGGAAGAATCTTAATTTTTCTTTCTGAAGACCTTCCACACGAAGTTCTCCCAGCATTTAAGCCAAGGCTTTCTTTAACCGGTTGGCTTAGAGCATAACTCTTAAAATTCTTTAACATTACTTCATTCTAGCTACAGATTAAAAATTTATAATGATAGTGAAAATGAAGGAGTAATCTATGAAAATGAATGAAGGAAATGCTGATCGAGTGATTCGAGTTATTGCAGGGTTAGTTTTAATCTCACTTGTCTTTGTCGGTCCCAAAACATATTGGGGTCTTATCGGTTTGATACCTCTAATTACTGGCGCAGTTGGAATTTGTCCGGGCTATTCAATGCTTGGATTCTCAACACGTAAATCGAAGAAGGCCCACTAACTAATAAACTATGATATACTCTCATAAAGAGAGGTCATTGTTTTGGATCCAAAAGAGCTTATTAAATCAGAGCTGGGCTTTGATGGTATTACACTTTATATCGACAAAAGAAGTAAGTTTTTCTTTTTCATGAAATATGAAAAAGAGAATTATATGGTGCTCTTAAAAAATGAAATCGAACCTGAAGCTCTTCCATTGATGAGAAGATTTAATGAGGAATTTCCTGAACTTCCTACCCTACTAAAAGAAACCGATTCACTCATTCTCTATGACATTCCTAACGGAAAACTTGCAAGGCTTGTTGAAGAAAAAATTGATGAGGATTTGGCCAAAAAAGTTTCCGAAATTCAAATTCGCCTAAATGAACTGACCGCTCCATACGGCTATCACTTTGAATGGCAACTTAACTATTTCTTTATAACTAAAAATAAGCTTATGTATATTGATCTTGAGACTTTAGAGTTTGGAGACAATACAAAGGTTATAGAAGCTCCAATTTATGAAAATTTGAGTTTACAAGAGCGCGTGAAGCTTAAAATCCAAAAAGAAAATAAGAGATTAAGCAATCACGAGCGCTTCACAAGATGGATTAAATAACCTCTACATAAAAAGGTAAACACTTAGTCCAATAAGAAATAAAATCCCTACGATCTTTCTTTCCTTTTTCATTGTATAAGCTAAGTACAATCCACTTAAAATAATTAGCAGTAAAAAAATCCCAATAATCTTTTCAATATAACGAAGAAATTGTGGGCCATGACCTTTGTGTAGTTCAATCAATCTTTTTAGAAGATTTGGTTTAACATGAGAGATATGTGTTCCATCTTCTTTTATTTGGAATTTATAGTAGTCACGAGTTGTTGGTCTAGTGATTGCACCATCTCCAACTTGTTTAACATAGGCAAAGTCATAGCTTTCATCGATTTCATTTAATTGAACTGAAATATTTTCTTTCGTAAGTTCAGATTTTGAAAGTTGTACAACTTTTATAGGTTCAACAACTTCACTTCCTTTAAAACCTAATAAGTAAGAAACACCTGTAAAGGCCATCATCAAAAGTAGCGGCGAAGCGAGGGCCGATAAGTATAGGTGAATCTTAATAAAAAATGGGCGATTAAATTTCATATTCTATCCTTTAATTCCACATCGAGAAAAAGCTTGTGGTAATGATAATAAGTTTAAGCCGATTTCTTCATCCATCTTTCTTTCAATTTTTTGCATGATTGGAAAGAAATAGATTTCTGTAGTAACCGCAACAGTGGCACGAAACAGATGTCCGCCTTTACAAGAAAAATCTTCATCACCTAAAACCGTATGAATATGAAAGAATGGTTTTCCATCCAAATGAGACAAGTTCCCATCAAGACTTAATAATTCATAATCACCACTAAATTCTTTTCGATCATATGTTTTAGTATCAAGATGGTAGAAGCCTAGCTCAACGTCTTTCAGAGCACCAATGCCTTTTAACATCCCCGCCCCCAGCTCTTCTGCAGCAGCGAATTCCTCTAGAGATGTGAAAAGATCTTCATCCTTATATAATTTAATTAAGTAACATTCTTCTTGCTTGATATATTGCATGGTAAGCTCCTGATTTTACAGACTAATTATAACAATTTCACCACCAAAGTCTCGACCCGTTGCTCCCTGAAAAACTTCTATGCTCACTTTACTCAAATTTGGCCAAGTGGTAGTACTAGAGCATGAAAGCGCTTCTTTTCATTCTTGTTTTCCTAAACTTGGCCCAAGATTCAATGGCCATGGAATGTTTTGAAGAGCATCTCGATGCGGCCATCTCTAACAATCGCCAACGTCGTGAAATCTATTCAAAAATCTCAAATTCAGAAAGCAGGAAAATATCTAATAGCTTAATATTTGCAGAAAAGATCTCACGTATCTATGCAAAGAGCTTAAATCTAAGTTTAGATAAATACAGAACTGCTGGTATTCCAATTCTTTGCCTTGATTTTATCGAAATGAGTAAGGCCCCAAAAATTGAAACAAAGCTACATGCTCCTCGTTTAAAATATAGTGATATTGAATCAGTCGATATTAAAGAGCTTCGCTCCGAGCTATCCGAACAACTAAAAAATGAAGATTACTTAGGAATGGTTGAATATATCGAGAATGAGATCTCTGATAAAAGCAAATATGGAAATTACAATTGTATGTTAAAGCATGTTCTTGAATCACTTGGGCGCAGCTCATTTCTGACTCCCTTCTATATCGAACATGCCAATAAACTAGGCCTTAAATCACCAAGAAAGCTTCTAAACAAATATTTAAGAAAAAATATTTTCGCCCTTAAATACTCCCACTCTCTCGATAAAAAAGCCGCTTTTCTTCAAGAGAGAGGTATTACAATTTTATGTGGAGATGTCCCTCATATTCCTATAAGATTAGAATATGAGATGGAACTTTCTAAATACTAAAATTGGTCTTGCTCTTGGTGGTGGTGCTGCAAAAGGTATCGCACATATAGGCGTCTTAAAAGCTTTTGAGGAACAAAGAATTCCTATTTCCTACTTATCAGGAACAAGTGTCGGTGCAATAATCGCTTCCTATTACGCATTTGGTAAGAACTACGATGACTTCTTAGCATTGGCCAATAAGCTCAATTATAAAGATACAATAAGCTTAACAATACCAAAAAAAGGATTTTTTAGTACGAAGTCCATACGAGAAATGATCATCAAAGATTTAGGAGATGTGAATATTGAAGATGCAAGGATTCCCTTAGCAATTTGTACAACAGACATCTCAACTGGAGAGCAAGTTGTTTTCTATAAGGGTAATCTTGCGGATGCGCTCTGTGCTTCTGTCTGTGTTCCCGGTGCATTTATTCCTCAAGTAATCGATGGTAGAACTCTTGTTGATGGAGGTATCACAGAGAACGTTCCGGTTTCCCCTCTAGAAGATATGGGCGCGGGTATTATCGTTGCGGTGGATTTGAATGGTGTACAAAAATATCAGGAACCAGATGATACATTTGCGATCATAAGTAATGCTATGGATATTGCAATAGACCTTAGAACAAGGGAGCAAATTCAAGATGCTGACATCATCCTCTCTCTCGACTTAAGTAAATACAACAGACTCGATAATTCAAAGTGTATTAAAGAGTTAATCAATGAAGGCTACGGGCCAATGACTCAAAATCTTTCAAGCTTAACATGGTATCGCAGGGCAAGTTATATTGAATTTTTTAAGAAGCTTATAATCGAAACAATTCCATTTAAGGTTCCTAAAGTCATTTCAAATCTTTATAAAGAAAAGCTTGCAAAGATTTCAATCAAATAAGCTCCTTTTTTATTTCTTTTAAATACGATAAAATTTAGGGAAATAATTTAAATGGAGTTTACATTGTTTGATATAAATAGAGTTTTTACACTTATTTCTGGAAAGTTAACTTTTTGGTACGAAGCATTTATTAAGAATATTCCTAATTTGATCGTTGCTATCGTCGCTCTATTTGTTTTCTTCTATCTTGGAAAAACTCTTCGAAACTTAGTTAAGAAAGTTCTCCAAAAAGTTTCTTATAAAAAATCAGTTAACGAGATTCTTGGAACAACGACAAATGTCATCGTTATCGTCGTCGGAATATTTACAGCACTAGAAATTATCGGTCTTGAAAAAACCGTTACATCAATTCTTGCAGGGGCCGGGGTAATTGGTTTGGCCTTAGGTTTTGCCTTCCAAGAAATTGCTGCAAACTTCGTTTCAGGTGTTCTGATTGCTTTTCGTGAGCCTTATCAAATTGGAGATATTATCGAAATTGATAAGATCGTTGGTCAGGTTACAAATATTGAATTAAGAACGACGGGGATTACAACATATCAAGGTCTTGAAGTCTTTATTCCAAATAAAGATATGTTCACAAAACCTTTTATCAACTACACAAGTACCCCACAACGTCGAGTAGATATCTCCGTTGGAGTCTCTTATCATGATGATTTAGAGAAAGTAGAAAAAGTTACTAGAGAAGCACTAGAGGCAATCGAAGGAAGACTTGAAAATGTTCCAGTCGAAGTGTTCTTTGAAGAATTTGGGGCCAGTTCAATTAATCTTACGGCAAGAGTTTGGATTCACTACAAGACAGGAGTGGCCTTTTACAAAGCACGACACCAAGCTGTTATTAATATTAAAAAGTACTACGATCAAAATGGTATCTCAATTCCATTTCCAATTCGTACAATTGAGTTTTCCAATCCACTTGATGTTAATAAGGGCTAATCACGTCCTGTACACATTCTTTCCCAACCCTTAACATCGCCCAGGGCCTTGTTATAATCACTACGGCATCCTTCATTAGGAACATATGAATAATAGAGGGAGCCGTTACTGATTTTCTCCATGATCTCTCGCCCCTCACCTGGTACGAATGCAGGACAACCAAAGCTTCTTCCCATAATATTACCGCGGTTATAATAAGCCTCATGCATCACAACACCTTGCGATCGGGCCTTATCATTTACACCTTTTGAAAGACCATCTAATCGCATACCGTTATAATTTCTTCCAGATGCTTTGAAAGTTGGCCATCCTCTCTCACCTTTTACTCTTTCGTCGTGACTACTAGACATATAGAATTCACCTGTCTTAAAAAAGCCTGGTCTCGTCATCGCCCATTGGTCATGTTGAGGTTTCGCCCTTGCAGGAACACGGCAGCGAACTAACCTTCCAACATGATTTGATGCCCTAGTCACTCTACCACTATCAGCAATTGTTGCATCAGCGTAAGTAACTCCTTTAACTTTTCCACTACCATGAGAAACCTTATAACTTTTCACATCACCAGTTTTCATATCAAGTAGAAAAAAGCGTTTCCTTTTAGAATTCTGAGAGTAGTCAGCAATAGTTATGTAATTTTTATTCTTAAACTTATTCTTATTCTCTTTATAATAAAGAAGTGACTGCTTAAGTGCCTCGATAGGAACACCCTGATCGATAAATCTTTGATAGAATTGGCAATCCTCTCCTCTTGCGGCAGCTTCTGCTAACTTAAGTCCTTCTTCAAGAACTCTCTTTGCCTCAGGAGCGTGATTATCTATAGCTGTATTTGGATTACAAGTGACGGCACTTTCAGGATTTGAAACAGGGTCCATTTCCATATCTTCAATTGCTTCATCGACGACATTATTAACTTGATTAGTGACTTCTTCGACATAGTTTGAGGTTGAAATTTTCTCGTAAGTATTTACAACAACGGCATCAGCATAAGCCTGTACGGCCAGCATACAAAGCATCAAGTAAACCTTTCTCACCGTCTCCCCCCTCTCAAAGAAATCTCTCAATACCTTATCGGAGGACTAGGTTACTTACTTAACAATTATTCTTTATATTCCAGTGAATTCAAGAAATTACACCATCTTCAACAATGGTCTCTTCTATTACCTTTCGCTCTTCTTCAGTAATTGGATCCGTTAGATTCTTAATCCATCGATTCTGTTTAATAATAAAAATCGCAATGGAAGCACCAAGAATATTACCTACAACAAATGACAAGTAGATTCCTGTTTGGCCAAGACTTGTATGCTTTGAAAGAACATAAGCAATTGGAAAACGAATGACCCATAAAGAAACGATGGCCACCATCATCGAGATCATCGGACTTCCTCCCCCTCTCATGGCACCAGAAGCAACCTGCTGAACACCTATTAGACCGAATGTGAGAGCGATGATACGAATAAACTTCGCCCCTTCATTTATAACTTCAATTTCATTCGGTACAAAAATCTGAAGTGTTTGTTCAGCAAATATGAAAAAGCCTATTCCAGCAATTGATAGAGCAATGAATATTACCCATAGCGCTTGACTCGTAACAACTTTCGTTCTTTCAATTTTTCCCGCACCTATATTTTGACCTACGAGAGTTGAGGTCGCCATCGCAAAACCAAGACTAGGAATAATCATTAAAGTTAAAACTCGAATTCCGATTCCATAAGCAGCAAGAGCAATATCACCGAAAGTTGCAATTAGAAAAGTCATAACCATCATGGCCATGGCCCTTGAGGACTGTTCTGTCGAAGCAGGAAAGCCAAGGTATATAATTCTTTTGGCCAAAGAAAGATCAAAAGAGATTTTTGTGAAATCAATTTTTATTCCCCCCTTACCTTTTGCTAGTAAATAAAGTCCAATAACTGCTGATAAACCTTGGGTACAAATAGTCGCATACGCTGCTCCATCTACACCATAAGCTTTAATAGGCCCATATCCCATGATTAGGATTGGATCAATGATGAAGTTTAATATGACAGAAAATAGAACAATATAAAATGGTGTCTTAACATCTCCAACTCCTCGATATAGAGATTGAAACATCATGTAGAGATAACTAAAAATCAAACCAATAAATGAGATTCTTAAATACGATATTGTTAAATCTTGAATATCCACGGTCGGTGTCATCGCGCGAATGACATAAGGAATAACTGCGTAGGCAACACCTGCTAATAAAGCCGAAGTAATAAGAATAATAAATAAAGTATGAAGACATACTTTTGAAACCATCTTAGTATTTTTTTGACCAGTATACTGAGAAACAAGAATTGTTCCAGAAACGGCAAAGCCTGCGCCCATTGAAATTAAAAGAAAGATAACAGGAAAAGAAAGAGAGAGTGCTGCGATAGCGTTTGTTCCTAAACGCCCAACCCAAAATGTATCCGTAAGTTGATAGGCCGTTTGTAGAAAATTGGCCATTACAATTGGTATCGATAATTTAAACAAAGACTTGATGACAGATCCTTGTGTAAGATCACGAGCTTCCACAAATATCCTTTAGTTAGTGACCTAACTAATTTTAGGCCGCATGTAACTCTTGTGTATCATCATCCTCTTCATCTAAATCTTCAATCTTTTTTTTTACGAAACACTCTTGAGCCGCTTCTAGATCCTCTTTTAGTTTAGTCACTAAAAGAATTTTATCCCCTTTTTCAAAAACTGTTGCACCATCTGGAATAATAAATGCACCATGTCTTTTAATAAAGAGAACGATTGCCCCTGTCGGAAGTCGTAGATCGACAACCCTGTGCTCAACCGCATAATCTGTTTGTCTAATTTCTAGTTGAACAATACCATGCTTTGTTTGCTCCAGTAGTTCCAGATCCACAGGAAAGTTTGTTTCATCTTCTTGCTCAACAATAAGACCTAATTTCTTTGCTACAAACTTTAAAGATGAACCTTGCATTAGAGCTGAAACAATTACAACGAAGAATACAATATCAAATAAGACGTGTGCTTTTTCTCCGATATGTGTAGCTGCAAAACTTGCAAAAACAATTGGTGTTGCACCTTTGAGCCCTGCCCAAGAGACAAAGAGCTTTTCATTTAAGTTAAAACGACTCTTAACTAAACATAGGAAAACAGTTATTGGCCTTGCTGCAAATGTCAGGAAGCAAGCAATGAAAAGTCCAGCTGGAGCGATTGAAAGAAGACGACTTGGAAATACAAGTAGCCCTAGCATAATAAAGAGTCCAATCTGAGAAAGCCAAGTAACTCCATCAAAGAATAGTGATAGTAGGTTCTTGTGTAGAATCTTTCTATTACCAATCATCATTCCAAATACATAAACAGCTAAGAATCCATTTCCACCTAACTTCGTTGTCAAAGAGTAGCCAAGAAATAACATGGCCATTGTTAGAGGTGGATACAGTCCGTTAAAATCTAGTTTAACCACATTATTGATTAAGATGAATGAGCGAGCAGTTACCCAACCACCAATTAGACCAATAATTGGATTTGAAATAAACATGATTGCTGTTGTTTTAACGTCCCCCATTCCTTGTTCAATAAATCCAATGATGACTGAAACAAGAAAGTAGGCCATTGGGTCGTTACTTCCCGATTCAAAACGAAGAATATTTTTAACATCACCAACTTGAGCAGTTGGATCTTTAAAAGCAGAAAAGACCGCTGCCGCATCTGTTGCCGATAAAATGGCACCAATGAGTAGTGATTCAAGTAAACCTAAGTCCGTTACAAGATGTGTGAAACCACCCACAAGAAATGTTGTGAGCATGACACCAATTGAAGAAAGAACAACACCTCTCCCAAAGTCCCTCTTAACTTTACTAAATGGAGTTTCAAAACCTCCATTAAAAATAATCAAGCATAAGGCCACTAAACTTAGAGAGTGAGTTAACTCATAATTGCTAAAATTGATTCCACCAATTCCGTCAGAACCGGCCATCATTCCTATGAAGAGAAATAGTACTAGAACAGGCAAACCAAAACGGCTTGAAGACTTACTAAGCACAATACTTAAAAGAAGTAAGATTGAAGATGCCAATAGAAAATTATTTAAAAACTGCTCCATAGGACTGGGCTTATCGGAGAGATATCTTAAAACTTTAGTAAAAACATCGGGTTATTTACTTTTTTTAAGATTGGCCCGTCAAATTTTCATACTAACTTTACTCTTTGCCAAGACAGGAGTATGAAAAGGGAAATTAATGTTTCACCTGTCAAACAAAAATAATAAAGGACCTCATAAATGAAGACACTCCTGCTTACAATTCTATTTATTTCAAACACTTACGCCTCAGACGAGATCATTCCAAGTGCCACGGATATGAAATTTGTCACTGAATTTACAACTTTTGCGTGCAAGAGCTTTCGCGATAAAGTCCCTGCGCCAAATGAGATAGCGGGACTTGATATTTCATTTACGAAACTAGGTATTTCCGATTCGACGAGAAGAATTATTCTTGATGTTGAGTCAAATGATGGTCAATGCTTTTATAGTGCAGACTTTTCAAGACAAAAAGGATTTAAGAGATTAGATTTTGAAACATCATATATGACAAATACACCAGAGTGCATGGTGCTAAAAGAACAACTCGATCGTTATATTTCGCCTGGATTTAAATATATCATTAAATACAATGCATATATTTCTATGCTATTCTTATCGAAAGAATTAACTAGCGTTTGTGATGAAATAAGCGGAAATAAACTTATCGAGTTTCAGTGGAAAATTTAAAAGAGATTGAAAAATATTGTTTAAATAAATCAAATATCCCAAGTGATCTTTGCGTTGAGCTGGGTGATTATACAAAAGATAATCATCCACTTGGACGCATGATTTCGGGAGAACTGGTCGCTTCCCTTCTGGGCTTCTTTATTCGCTCAAATAATTACAAGAATATTTTAGAGATCGGTACTTTCACAGGCTATTCGGCCTTGGCCATGGCAGAGAATATTCCTGTTGATGGAAAAGTGATTACCATTGATAAGAATAAAAAAATCAATACTTTTGCAAAGTCTTACTGGGATCGTAGCGAAGTAGGTAAGAAAATCGAAGCTCGCTTCGGTGATGCTAACTTAGTTCTAAAAGAGTTAGCAGGACAAAGCTTTGATTTAATTTTCATTGATGCCGACAAAGGAAGTTATAAGAACTACTTAGAACTCTCTTTAGAACTACTCAGTGAAAATGGTATGATTGTTGTGGACAACGTTCTTTGGAATGGCAAGGTCGCTTCTGATATTGTTGACCCTGAGGATAAGACAACCAATGCGCTCATTGAATTTAATAACTATATTGAATCGAGAGATGATCTTTATAAGACCATGCTCCCTATTCGCGATGGCCTTTATCTGATTCAGAAAAATAAATCTGCTTAAAATCTTTTTTCATACTAATTAGATTTACAAAGTATTTATCACCTTCAGTTAGAACCTTATCAAGTTTACCAACGTGTGATTTTCTATCATAGGCAAACTCACGTGCACTATCATCGTGATGAATAATACCAACAAATGATTTATATTTTGAATTTAAAGTAGCATACTTCCCCATTGCAAAGTCCCCATCTGAATTCCCTAAAACAAATACAGGAACTTTTCCAATATGTTCTAGAATACCGACAGGCTTATTTTCTTTGTCATTTAAAAAAGCAAGCTTTGCCTCATTTTGAAATTCGACTTTTCCATTTTCAGAAAACTTCTTACCAAACTTTGTTCCAACAATTTGATATGAAGGAAGGTCGTATACAATATTATTTAGAACCCTAACAAAGTGTGTTCCCCCACCTGTTACGATAAAAACTTTAAAACCAAAATCTTCAAGCGTTCTCATTAGCTCAACACTTGGAGCGTAGATCAGCTCTGTGTATTTCTTATTTAACTTTGGGTGCTTCTTAGTCTCTAACCACTTTGCCATGTATTCCATATACTCGTCATTAGTAACACCAGCTTGCATATCAAGTAGGGCCTGATAAAGCTTGCCCTTATCTTCAACATTAGGAAACTGCTTAAGGACTTCATCAACTAAGGCATTTGGTCGATCATACTTTCCAACAATGATGTCTTTATAGAAGTCTAACAACGCAATAAATTGAACATACATCGGGTACTCGCCCCAAAGTGTTCCATCATTATCAAAAACAGCAATTCTTTCACTAACAGGAATAAAGTTTTTAGATTTTTCATCAGAAATATCTTTCAAATAAGTTTTAATCTTATTTGTTACCGCAGTATCATTCCAATATTTTAAATCAGCTTTAGGCGCTACATTTTTGTTACATGAAATAAATAGAAAAATAGATAGAAAGGAAATTAGAAATATTTTTTTTTGCATTAATTACTCTTCGATTGTTAGGCTCATATAAAATACTTGTTTATTCATACCAACAGGAAGCTCAAATGGAATCGTAACAGTTCTTGGTCCTGTTATTCGATCATTCTTAATACTCTCCCCTATGATTACTTCCGGTGTTGTTCTTTCAACAGTAAGTCCTGTTATTTTATTAATGTCAGCTTTGGCCTGACCTAAAACCATATTAACAAATTCAGCAGCTGAATCTGAAATATCCTCATTTAGCTCTGTCTGGTTTTCAGAAAACATTGTGTTATAAATAGTTAAAAAACTATCCTTATTAAAACATAGTGCTAACTCTCCGTTAATCTTTTCACTACTAATTCCAATAAGTCCTACAATATCAACAACATCCTTGAATTCATAATTTGGATGGACCTCTCCTGCCAGAAGAGGGATATTTAGTTGCTTTTTAAACACTTCAAGTAAAGCGTTTAAAAAAGGTTCGATTAACTCCATTACAGCTCCAATTTCGCAATTAATTAATTTTAATTGAGAAAAACACTTCCTACAAACATTTACTCCATTTTGCCGATAATCCCACTATTATTAATCTAGTTTTTTTATCAGTCTTTAAGCTTCTGTAATTGTTGGCCAAATAATTACTAGTTTCAAATAAGCATTATCTCAAACCAATGATTATTGGCATTATTTTGCTAAAGGTTGAATTGTACAAAAAAGTTAATCGTAGTTAAGATAAATAGACAGAATTTAGGATAATTATTATTAACAATGAACATAGAATAGTTTTTTTAAAAAGGATTTTGTTATGAAGAAATTACTATTTTTGGCCCTTATCGTAGGTCAATTTACTCATGCACAATTTAAATCAGAAGATGAAGTAACATTTATTGCTTCTGGTGGAAATACTAACAAAAAGACATATGACTTTGCATCACGTAACTCTTATAAATGGGATACCAATACCCTGACTTTTAATGGGACATACTCTTATGGTGAGTCCGACGAAATTGTTGATGATGAAAAATGGAGTGCCCTACTAAGACTTGATCACGTACTTTCAAAAAAAGTAGATATCTATCTTGGCGACTTATTTGAGTCGGATCGCTTTAAAGGTTTTTGGGCCAGAAATAACATGGAAATAGGTTTTAAGTATAAGTTCTACGATCAAGATGATTATAAAATGTTTGCTGAACTTGGTTATCGTTATACAAGAGAAAATTTTGTTCAAAATGAGCCAGATAGCCACGAACAAAAACTGCGTGCTTATTATGAAATTAGTAAGGAACTTCGAAAAGGTGTGAATGCTCGTTACTGGCTAGAATATATTCCGAGTCTAAAGAATAGTGAAAATTACATTATTAATATGGAGCCATCTATTCGTATGTTAATTAATAGTACTTTTTCTTTAAAAGCTGGTGTTATTTGGGAATACGAAAACGAGCCAGTTGAAGGAAGAGATCAACACGATTACAAAACAACAATTAGTCTTTTGGCGAATTTTTAGGAGAATAAATGAAAGAATTATTAAATGAAGCCAATATTGAAAAATTAATGAATCATGCTGCTGAATATGGAATTCAATTTATCAAAGTAATTGTCGTCCTAATTATCGGACTTAAAGTTATCAATTTCATCGATAGATTAGTTGATAAAGCGCTACAAAAGAAAGAAGTTGAATTATCTCTAAGAGGTTTTATCACTTCAATCGTAAGTATTGCTCTAAAAATTGGACTATTCATCACTATCATTGGAATGGTGGGAGTTAAGACAACGAGTTTCATTACAATGCTTGGTGCTGCAGGTCTTGCTTTTGGTATGTCTCTACAAGGAGCTCTTGGTAACCTTGCTGGTGGTGTACTTATTCTATTCTTTAAGCCATTTAGAGTTGGAAATGTAATCGAAGCTCAAGGGTTTATTGGTAAGGTAAAAGAGATTGGACTATTTTGCACAATCTTAAATACTGCAGATAATAAAACTGTCATTCTACCAAACGGATCACTTTCATCTGGAAGTATTGTAAACTACTCAGCTGAAGGAATTAGACGCGTTGATATGACTTTTGGAATTGGGTACGGAGACGATATCAAGAAGGCCAAGGAAGTTCTAATGAGACTTACAAAAGAGCATCCAATGGTACTTGATGAACCTGAAGCTGTCGTTGCAGTTGCTGCTCTTGCAGATAGTTCAGTTAACTTTGCTGTTAGGCCATGGGTAAAGTCTGCGGACTACTGGCAAGTTATGTTTGATATGCATGAGAATGTAAAACTAGAGTTTGATAAAGAAGGGATTACGATTCCATTTCCTCAAAGAGATGTTCATATCTATCAAGAAAAATAATCACCATAATAAATACAAAAGGTTCTTTGCTTTGCTTAGAACCTTTTTTCTATACCAATTCCTAAGTAGTGCTGAATATCTAAATTACGATTAAGAAAAGACTTTCCATAATTCTCGTATTGGCGAGTATACTGATCATCTTCAATTCCCATACCCGCTTTAATATAGATAACAGACTTTTTCGTTGTATAGACATTTGTTTTAGCTTCAACACCATAGTAATGATTTAATTCACCTTCTTGTGTATATTGGCCGTCATAGTAGAAACGAGTTTCTACCGCTGGAAATTTACCGTTACTATCTTGTGGCTTGAAGTTAACTTTAAACTCGCCACCTAAGCCGACATAATTTTCGTTTCCACTAATATGAGAAAGTTGTCCACCAGTATAGATTTGAGAGGTTGTTGAAATCGTCCCCTCTTCATTTTTATAATCATAGATCTTTCCAACCTTAAAATGTGCTTTTGGCGATACCACTTGATCCATATGACCGTAGTTCTTATACTGAACCGTTCCCGCGGACTTAGACATTTTATGCCACGCTCTTTGCGTATTCATCGCAAGCCCATTGTCGTCAAGGATTGTTAAACCTGCTCCAAGTTGGACAAAGCTCTTTTTATCATCACCTATTAATCGATAAACACTAAGGTCAATATCGTCTCTATTTAATCCTTCTTGATTCCATGTACCGTCGTCATTTTGATAGCAGAACCTCTCGTATAAACGTCCATGGATTTCAACGACTCCACAAGATTTTTCAACAAGTTTAGTATAGGCCCTCGAGTTATAGCTAAATAGGACCTCACCATTTTCAAATTTTAACTTAGCAGAAATTTTTGCACCAAAAGTCAGACCTCGATCATCCCCTTCAATACCATCACGCTCATTGAAGTTAGTTATCCCAAGGGCCATTAATCCTCCATGTAATGGATTATCATTTGAAGTATTTAATTCAAACTCGGCACCCTCAAGTTCTCCAAGGCCAAAGAAGCCTTCTTTCTTAACGTCAAGCTTTTCTATTTCAATCTCTGCCGTATAAGCAACTTGGTCATCTCCGATATTAATTCTCGAATCCCCACAGCCATAATCATCTGCCTCATTAATTTTTGAAGCAACGGCCAGACTCTCCTGTAAAATTTCTTCAGGAGCGGGAGCTGAAAGATGGTACGTTTTCTTTACCATTTTTAATCTTCTTTCGACTTCCCCGTGATCCTCAATAGGAATACGATGAAATTTTTCGAGAATTAAATCGTTGTAGCGAAATCTTGAATATTCTGAAACTGATTTTTCATCTCTAAAGATAAATTGATCTTTACTGCGGTCATACGAAATCGTTGTCGCTCCATTGCGATAGAGAACACCCGATTCAGATGCCATGGAAGGCAGCGAAAGGCCCACACATATAAATAAAATAAAAAATAGTTTCTCTCTTAATATTCTCACATCTCACATATCGGTAACTTATAAGCAGTACCTTAGTAAAAGAGTAAGACTTCCTAAAATTTCATATACTTACCTCGATCAAATCTGATATATATTTACTCGTGAAGAATAAAATCCAAGTCCTATTTGAAGATGATCACTATATAGCGGCCACAAAGCCAAGTGATCTTTTAGTCCACCCTTTTAAGGCCAGAAGCTCTGATCGAAGAAGTCTTCTAAGATCGCTAAAGAAACAAACAGATATTTATCTCTTTCCTATTCACAGGCTTGATAAACCAGTTTCAGGAGTTGTTCTTTTTGCAAAGTCAAAGGAAGCAACAAAGCTCATGAAGGAACAATGGAATAGTGACAATGTATCAAAGCACTATGTTGCAATGGTTAAGGGCGTAGCGGAAGAAGAAGGCGTGTACGACTTTCCAATTAAAACAGACAAGGGTATTCAAGATGCGAAGACAGCATTTAAAAGACTCGCTACAAATGAAGAGTACAGTCTTGTTGACATTGAAATCTTCACAGGTCGCCAACATCAAATCAGAAAACACTTTTCTCGTCGTATGCACAATTTAGTTGGTGATGCGAAATATGGCCATTCGTCGATTAACAATCAATTTAGGAAAGATTATAAGTTCTACCGAATCTTTCTTCATTCTTATAAATTATGTTTTAAGCATCCAATCACTCAAGAAGATATCGTCATCGAGTCCCCAGTAACAGAAGACTGTCTTAAAATAGCCAACGATTTATTTGCCTTTGATCTCGGCAATATAACCAAGAAGATTGAAGAAAACTGACCACAAAGTTGGATCACTTAATTTATCCTCCTCAATTTCTTCGACAGCTTCAAGGATTGTTTGATGATTCTTTAAGTTTGTAATGAGTTCAAAGATCCCCTCTGAGATCACTTGAATCTGCATTTTCTCATCTCTCTTATAGAGAATTGTTAATTCATTATTTTGAATATCATGATAACTCTTGTCACTATCACCTTTTCTCATTTGCCAAAGCTCAGATAACTGAACTTCACTAGAAAAAAGAGAGAAAGTATCTTTTAAATTTAAAGGAATTTCAAAAATTCCTTCTCCAAATTCTTGAGGAATAAACGATTTTGAATTGTCTCTTTGATGAAATAAATTCCAAAATCTTTTTTCAAACTCTGCGAGTTCTCTAATAAAAGAAACTTCTTTTACACGTGAAGAAATAAATTCGGGAAAGTCATCTCCATAATGAAGTAGATTTGTAAATTCAGATGGCCTAGACTCAACATAGGCCAGTGAAATATCAAGGAAGTCATCATCGCCTATAACAAACCAACATGTTTCAAAATTATCACCAATAACTTCTTGTAAGCGTGCACGATAGTCATTTTGGTAAACTTCCATCACTTGTTCATTTGATAATTCACCAATAGGAATCATTTCATTCATAATATCGTGAGATATATCTTTCGAAAGAACACCCTTCAGGAACTTATTTTGAAAATCATGATGATTCATAATAAGGCCCCTTCAAAAATCTCTTTTGCTTTTAAGACTTCTCTTTCTAAAACTGGGAATTCAGGAATGTCTTCATCCCATTCTAGAAGAATTGGAACATCAAATTTATGGCAATACTTTTTAAACAATTGCCACACCTCGGCGTGAACGGGATGAGAATGAGTATCAAAAAGATGTGTACCTAAGTCAGAGTAACCAGCAAGATGTATTTGAGAAACATTCTTGGTCTCAATTGTTTCAAAAAATTCAGCTGCATCAAATTTTTGGTTTACTGCATTTACGTAGACATTATTAAAGTCTAAAAGAATTTTACAGCCGCTTTTATTGGCCAATTCATTTAAGAACTGGGCTTCACTCATTGTCGATTTATTTAAAGTAAAATAGGCCGATAGATTTTCAAAGGCCATCTCTCTTGCGTAAAAGTCTTGAACTCTCATTACCTTATCAGCAATGAATTCAAGATTTTCCTTAGTATACGCAAAAGGCAAAAGATTGTGTAAATTTGAATGGGCATGCCCAGTCCAACACATATGATCACTTGTCACAAATGGATCGAAGTTATCATATAACTCCTTTGCCTTTTTCATATAATCGAAATTTAAATCTTCGCTAGAAGCTATCGATAAAGAAACTCCGTGAAACGCTATTGGATAATCGGCCCTAATTTTCTCAAGCATTTTATATGGTCGTCCATAGGTCCCCATGTAATTTTCGAGAAGCGCCTCAAACCACTCAACTCCCTTTTGCGACTTTGAGTGATCACTTTCCAAATATGGAAAATGAGTATGTCTTAATCCAACACCGTATTTTTGCATTTCTTACCTAGCAGCTACTTTTCCGCCCTTAGCTTCACACTCATCTTTTGTAAGTTTAATTAGGCCTTTACCTTTACAAGAGTTTTGTCCACCACACTTAAGCTCTGCTTGGCATCCGTTCTTACCGTTACAAGCATCAACCTTACCGTGACAAGCCCCTTGTCCTTTACAAGAGTTTACTCCGTAACACATTACTTCATTTGCAGAAGTTTCTGGCATCTTAGTTTCTGTTCCCGTACATGAGATCATTAGACCAGCAACAGCTGCACCCATTAAAAGTGATTTTTTAGAATTCATAACATTCTCCTTTAGTATTAATTTTAAGAAGCTTAAATCCTTCTTACTCCATTATTCGAACATAAAATTAAAATTGTTACATTCGATTTTATTTTTTCGTCATTTTAAAAATTATCATACCTAATACTGTAATGATCAAGATTGGTAGATAGTGAGAAATAACTAAGTGCTTTGTCGAGAATGAGCATCCAAAGTAAAGAATTACTAATGGGATCATCCCACTTGTTAATAAACTTGTCGCTACAGTTGCATTATTAAAAGCGATAAACCCTTTCTTAAGCATATAGTAATTATGAGCAAATCCAATAATCATAAGTACACTTAACTCTTGATAACAATTTGCACGATGCTCATGGGCGGTATCAAGCCCAACAGGAAAGAATAGATTAAATATGATAAGGCCAAGTAGAATAAGAAATGGCACGAAAGCAAGCCTTGATTTCTTCTCACTTAAGAGGCCAGGCACAGTGTTAGCAAAACCAAAGTAAGAACCAATGGCAAGTGCAATTAGGGCAACAATTACTTGGATTATAAATTGTGCATTTTGCATATACTTAAAGTCAATTGGTGAACTAATCGAAATTGCAATTAAACTAATCGCGACTTGTGGAATAAGCCAAAAGAATGTCCTAAGACTTGGCGCTGCCAATCGTTTTACTGGCCTTAAGTCACTTACTAATGAATTTATTAACTTTTCATTTTCCATTATTAATCCTAACCGCTTTTTTTAGCTTTGCCATTGCGCGAGAGATTCTTGTTCGAGTAGCGGACTCACTAATTCCAAGCTCTTGAGAAATCTCTTTCGTTTTAAGGCCCTCAAGCTTTGCCATGAGAAGCGGCTTACTTAACTCATCTGTTAAATACTTTTCAATTAACAATTCAAGTTGCTGCTCAATTGCAACTCTTTCTATTGTATTATTCGATGCATTAGCCTCTTTTGTGACGGCCTCATCAAATATTTCTTCTCTTTCTTCTAATTTCGTGTATTTACGAATGTAATCGATTATTCGACGTTCAATAATACAATTAATCCAAGGCATTATCGGTCGATCTGGCGAGTATGTCGGTAGTGAATGATGAATACTTATTAAGATTTCCTGACATATATCGTCGCGATGTGACTCGTTAAAAACCTTAAAAGAAACAATGCGTTTTATTGTTTGCGATACGGTTTCCAAAAAGACGTGATAAGCCTGTGCATCACCGCTTTGGGCAAGAATAACAAGTTTCTTTAAATCATTCACAGAGCAATTTTAACATAGTATATTTATAACGAAACTAAATCATGAGGTGTATTTTTGAAAATTTATCATATTGTTTGGTCGATGATTGCCGTTCTTGCTTTCCTCTTTATCCTAACTCCATACTACCGTAAGAAAGAAGAAAAAAAGAATAAACTAGAAAGAGAATATTACTCTCTTCTTAAGAACGAAATCGACAAAGAAGATCCTTCTAAAGAATTAATTGAAGCAGCAAAAAAAGTTCACACTTCTAACTACATCGACACTGATGAAAAGTTAATTGCTCAAATTAATAATGATAAGAAAATGATGAAAGCAATTTAATAGGAAATTAATATGAACGATGAAAATAACAATGAGAACCTATTAGACAGATTAGCTAATGATATTGATGATGCAAAGTGGGACTTACTAAAGCCTCACCATGAAAGAGAAGCATTATTCATGATAACTGATGAACTTGAGCTTGCGGCCGTAGGATTTACAATGGCGCGTGACGAAGTTGAATATATTAAGAAATGGCTTGCTGATGAACAGATGTTTCGTCCAACAGATGAACAAATCACAATGTGGGAAGAAGAGAACACTGAATTCCAATACCTAATAGTTCAGCCGTATGTTTTAGTGAAAATTAAAAGAGAAGGACTAATTTAATGAAAAGACTCGCTAGACTATCAGTGATTATTGCTGTTCTTTTAACAACAGCATCATGCTCAAAGGAATTTCTAATTCAAGAGTCTTCGAGTCTAGATAATTTTACTTGTCCATCCATCGACAACTGTCTTTCTTCTAAAGAGAAGAAAGCATCTTCAAGTTATATCATGCCTTTTAAAATGCTAGGGGCAACTCCTGAAGAGAATATTGAAAAGATTGCAAGTGTCATCAGAAAGATTGGTGGCTATCAAATCGAAAGAAATGAGGTCTATTTAAAGGCCACAAATGAAGAAGTTCAACTTGAGTTCATCTTCAACGAAGCTGCAAAACAGATTGAAGTACGCTCTCAAGTTTTGAAACAAAGTTTCTTCTCATATAATCAAGGAAGAAAGGATATTGAGGCGGTTCGCTTTAACTTCTTTCAAGGCAATTTCTAGCCATTTATACCTAGTTAAAGACATAGTTAAGATATGTTAAAATTTCTTCAGTGAAGATATTTATCCTACCCATATTCCTACTATTATCATCAACTACTTTTGCCGCTGTTGACACTGGCGATGGTAGTGATCTTTCGTGCAACTGGACAGGATTAATCCCAAGTGGGACTTATAATTGTACTGACTTAACGACAACTGGTGCTCTTACAATCACTGGAAATAATCCACTAATCATTAAAGTTCAAGGTGACGTTACAATTGCTCACACAATCTCAGTAGCAGAAGGTCTTGCTGGAGGCTATGGTGCAGGATTAAGTCCAGTAGTATTTCCAGGATCAGAAGGATCGAGTGCAACGGATGCAGCCTGTGGTGGATCAAGCTTTTCAGATATTGGCGGTAGTGGTGGTGCCGGTGGCTCCCATGCAACCCTTGGTGGAAATGGTGGCTCAGGTGTTTCTTCAGGACCAGTTGATGGATCGGACACTCTAAGTGCCCCTGGTTCCACATCTGTAACATATGACTCAGCTTTAAATCTTGAAGCACAAATGCTTGGTGGTGCCGGTGGCGGAAATGGCGGAGGTGGCTGCGAGCAAGGTGGTGCGACTGAAACTGGTGCAACTCCAGGAGGAAGCGGAGGTGGAGTCATTCATATCGCCGCAGGTGGAGATATGTATATCAACGCTCCTATTCTGGCCAATGGTGGAGCTGGACAGCCGGGCACAACTTCTGCCAACGGAGACTCTGGTGGCTCAGGTGGCGGCGCCGGTGGAGTTATCTTCTTACAAGCAGTTGGTAATATCGAACTCAATGCTGCTCTCGATGCCTCAGGAGGTACAGGTGGAGCCGCAGGTGGAGTTTTAGGAAGGGCCGGTGGAAATGGCGGAGACGGGATCATTCGTCTTGATGAAGTTGATGGAGTCATTACAGGAGTTGGTGGTTCTTACTCACCTAACCCAACGATAGTAACCCTTGGAGCAAACGGTTTTGAAACTCTTCAATCTGGAATTGATCCTGGCTGCGCAGTGAGAGAAGATATGACACCGAATAATGAAAGTATACTCGGTGCCATCGTTCTTATGATTTTATTATTTGGAATTAATTTCTTAAATATTAAAAAGAGCAAGGAAGTTTGCTAATACAGGTGACTCATCATCACCGATAGAATCTGTATTTCCATTACCAAGTTGTCCCTTACTACCATTACCAATACATTTCACGAGACCTTCATCAGTTGTTAAGAAACAATGATGATTAAGTCCACCTGAAACTTGTGAAACGCTCTTTCCAAGTTCAATTGCTGGAAGGTTTGCAAGATCACCTGTAATCTTGACCGTTCCAACTTGACCTAACTTACCAGAAGTTCCGTTACCCCAACACTTTGCATCTCCAGCTTTAGAGAGAGCACATGTTGCAGTGTTTGAAGCAACAACTGAGGCAACTTCAAAACCTAAGTCTAGAGCAGTATGATTATCTAAAGTTTCATTATCACCCATTGCTTCACTTGTTCCATCCCCTAGCTGACCTTGAGAATTATTCCCAAAACAATATACTGTCGAATCAGAAAGAAGTGCACAAGTATGGATACCACCAGTTGTAACTGCAATTACTCCTTTCGGCGTTGGAGTGGCCAAGCTTGGAGAATTCACATTGTCAGTATTTCCTAGGCCAAGCTGTCCGTGAGTCCCACGTCCCCAACACTTAAGAGTACCACCAGATAAAATTGCACAGGCATGGAAACTCATCGAAGAAATATCCATTTGAATGGCCTTTGCCCCTAAAGCAACAAGATTACCCTGAGCTGGAGTTTCATCATCTCCAATTATTTCAGTATCACCAGTCCCAAGCTGACCATAATAGTTTTGCCCCCAACAACGAACATCACCTGTCGTTAGAAGAGCACAGTTATGATAAGTACCACCATAAAGCTTTCTTACAATTCCACCAATTTCAGTATAACCGTATTCTGATAATTGTTCGTCATCACCTAAAGTATCAGTTGATGCCATCCCTAATTGTCCATAAGTATTGTCACCAAAACACTTAACTTTATTAGATTCAGTTAGAATACACGTGTGAAGATTTCCTGCAATGACTTGTAGTGCAAGCTCTCCGTTTAAATCAATGGCCGGAATCGAATCAATTCCCTCATCATCACCACGATTAACAGTATCACCTTGTCCTAACTGACCTTTAGAATTATCTCCCCAACACTTTACTTCACCATTTGCAATAAGAGCACAAGAGTGTGAACCACCTGCTACAATTTGAATAACCTGTTTTGTAACTGAAGGCTTTTCACAGTATTGAACAGCTGCAATTGAAAATGGACCTCGCTCCTCATTGAGTGAAACAATATTCAGTTCAGTATCGTATGAATACTGTACTTCTTTTCCATCAACAAAAGTTCGAATCGTATTCGTATCAATATTCGTTACTTCTAGGTTAAATGAATTAACTGGATCAATACGTGACATTGCGAGTGTACCTAGTTTAGATAACCCATCTCCGTATTCACCAGTTGCCATGTCGACAGTGAATCCACCACCAAATTCAACAAACTCTTTATAACCATATCCAATTTCGTTTTCTCCACCAAATGGAATAGTACTTAGATTGTTATAAATAACACCACCTGTAACAAGTGGACGATCTGTATAACGGGCCTTTAATTTATCTAGAACACTCTTAGGAGTTACGATTTGTGTTTCACCATCAAAACATTCAGTAAGACGTGAACGATCCTCACCACCTTGAGGGTCAGGAACAGGTGTTACACCTTCCGGATAAATCGCACAAATATCTTGCTCATCAGCGACAAATACAACCACAAGAGCTGCATCTTCTCTAAAGAAGCCTTGTCCTTGAATAGAGCTATAGTAATCGTCTTCTAGTGCACGATTAAGAGATGCAAGTCCGGCCTCCCCACCATCAGTTCGATAGTCTCCAGCTGGGTTCTCCATTTTTGTTCTTAAGTGTGTTTTAATCTCTTCAATTGTTAATGAACGATTTGAAAGAATTGTCGGCTCCGTCGACTTTGTATAAAGCTTACCAAAGTGTGTCGATCCAGACCCATGCCCCAACATAACTGCGATATTTACATCAGCGGCCGATGGAAGAACATCTAAGAAGGCATTAAATCCTTCTGCAATTTGCGCTCTTTCAGAAATAATTGAAGCAGAAGTATCTGGGATAACCAGAATATCTATATTTCTCGTAATATCTTCTTCTTTAGGTGCATACACATCTTGGTAACAAGCTACATCAAGATTTGGAAGCGTTGGTAGATCTGCTCCCGGTACATTTACTAAATCCTCAACTTCATCTTGTGGAACACAAGATGAAGCAACCAACATAACCCCAACGAGAAAAGCAAATAGCTTTACCGAATATAAATGTGAATGTGGCCTTTTACTTTCTCTTTTCAAAATGCCCTCACAAGTTCAAGTTTAAACCTGCTCTAATTATAAAACGCCCATCGGCATGCCCCGAAAATGGCCTTACTTTTATTCATTATCAATAACTTAGAAGGGAATATTAAGATTATTGGGCCAAAAATCTGGCCCATATACTGGTCAGTCCATAAAATATATTTTCAAAAACTATACTGAAGTTTGAAGGCCATCTTATCAAGCGTGATACTTGGGTCATCTTTTTCAAGGGTCTGATATTGGAAACCAACCTGATATTTATTATTAATCTGATAGAGTGCCTCTGCATTAAGGCCAGAAAAACCAAGGATGAAATACTCTGCTTTTATCTTAATTTTTTCAAATTCATAAATACCGCTTATACCAATATTGAAAGTAAACTCAGCATTTGAAACAACTTCACTTCCCTCATAAGCAAGGGTACTTCGATAATCAAAAGCAACTGCCGCACCATATTTGAAGCGAGGGAGCTTCTTTAAGGGCATGTGACTGCTAACTTTTAAGCGCGTTTGATTAAATGCTAGATCATCAAAAACAACACCACTTGAATGACGTAATTCAAAATCAGTTACAGCGACCTTAAAATCTTTCTTAAGGCCAGCATAAAATGAGATCAAGTTCATATCATCAACGACAATTTTCTTTCCATTACTAATGGCTTCATAATTTGTTTTTTCAGGAGCGTAGCCTACATACCAATTTTTTTCTTTCTTATTACCTGTAGTAAAAATCTTTTTTCTACTGTTTTCTACTTTGGCAATTTTTTTACTTAAAACATCAACTCTTCTTTTTTTAGAATAGATTACGTCCTTCTTTTCAATGGCCTTAACGCGCCAATAAAAGCTTTCTGCTAATTTATTTCTAAAAGTATAAGTTGTTTTATTTCCAAGAGGTATTTCCTTAATATTTGTGAAATACTTATCTTTTGAAATTTCGATAAAGAATTTATCTCCACGAACTTGGTCAAACTTCATCTCAACAATATCACCTTCATTAATAACAAGGCCGTGTCTTGGAGAAACGAGATCAATCCCCTTTGCTCCACCAAACTTTTTTGTAATGATTAAATCCTCAAGCGCAGAAAATGGACTTTCCTGGTTCCAATAATCAATTGCAGAAACTCTCCACTGGAAGTTACCTGTTAGATAGTCATCCCACTCATAACGATTATTCTTAACTTTCTCATCAACGATAATTTTTTCACCATCAAGAATCTGTATACGATACTCTTTAACATCACTTACAGGCTCCCACTTAAGTTCAATCTTCTCTTGAGCAAATGCCTGATCAATTAGTAAATTTACGATGGCAATTGGTAGTGACTGCCTAATAACTTGAACTCTCTTTTCGACCTTATCAATACGAGGCGCTTTTGGTGGCGGCGGAGGTACAATAATTATTTTAACGGGAGGAACAAATTTATTTTCCTCATTCTTAACACGCCAATAGTGAACACCAAGTTCCTTAATAAGTAGCTTAGTATTACTTTCAGTGGTCTTTATAGATTCTTTAATAGCACTAAAATTACGATCGCGAGAGATCTCAACAATGAACTCATCACTCCCCTGTTGCTGCCATGTTAAATCAATAACATCACCTGGCTTTTTAACAACTATCTTACGTCCTTGTTCAAGAGCACTATTGTCATTATCAAAAGTAACAACATATTTATTTTCTTTTGAACGAGCAATCACTTCATTATTTAGGACATACTCCAATGACCAAAAATATTCTCCACTTTCATTAACACTAGTAGAAAAAGAACTCCCAGCAACCAGTTGTCTTTTGCCATTTAAAACTAGATAAGTACTAACCCCACTAAAGAGATCTTGAGTTTCCCAAGAAAATTTAACAGTACCATCATTATAGAAATAATATTCTTCGCCATTAAATGGTCTCTTTAAAACAATATCTCCAGGCTTTGCAACGGCCTTTATTAGAACAGGATTAGAAAAGAGCGCATAAGGATGCGTCTCACTTTTATTTCGATAAGAAAGTTCATACTCACCAACTTCCTCAAAAGAAATTTTCAACTCACCTTCATCATAATCAAAATCTTCCCAAACTTTTCCATTAATCATTAATTCGATATTTTCAAATGCTTGAGTATAAATGAGCTTCTCTTTATTCACTAAAACGGTGTTTTGAATCTCATCGAGGTTTTCAAACTCAGGGACAACTTCATAGATAACTTCAAATGACTTTTCCGTTGAAACATTACTTTCATCACTTACCTGCCAATAGTAACTGCCTTGAGCTAAATTCTCTAACTTAAGTTCGAGTCCATTAACAGTATGTGCTTCTCCGTTTTCAAAAGCTTCACGAGAGTTTGAAATGTATAACTGTTCTACTTTTTCATTAAACTTAAATGTAATTTTATTTTTTTCATTAACATAGAACACATCACCATCAACGGGAGAAAATTCGCTTGGCCAGCTCTGCTTAATAGTATAGCTCTCATCAGTAAGCAGTACTCTTACACCCTTTTCAATGGTTTCTTCACGATCGCCTAGTCTTACGCTTGCCTTACCATCAAGAACAGATAACTCTTTATTACCATTTGTATTTGAAATCTTAATCTTCGAATCATTTGAAGTGATCTCATAGATCTGATCACCTACTTTAACAACAAAGGCTTCACTTGCATTATTAAGAGTAGCAAAGATAACACCTTGTTCGATATTAAGATTAATTCCATCTGTTTCTTGTGTGATTTTAAATAGACTCTCTTCGGAGACTTTAATGCGGTTACCAGAGCTAAATTCCAACTGAGCAGTAGAATCTCTATCTGTGAAAATACGATCATTATGGAAAAGTGCTTCGTTTGAACCAAGATCATGCCAAGAGAAATTATCAAAACTTCTTCTTCTCACATCATTTTGTAATTCGAAGACTTGGCCTAAAGTAATGCGCTCCCCACCCATGATTGGTGGAATATATGATGTGTTAAAAACTTGGTTGCCGGCAAAGGCCGCAACACAAAGGCACATCAAGATTAGAAATGTATCAACTAATGAATTTAGTCGCCCCAAAATTGTTCCTGGTACTCTTTTCTCATTCTTGCGCATGACGCAAATCGTTAATATCATTGTATCTAAATATTCAATAGACTTCTACATAGGTAAATAATGGGCAAAAGACCGACATTTCCGATCAAGCTTAAATTAATATCGCTTAATACAGCGCTGCTAATAATTGTTATCGCTTTTCTAACTAAGTATGCCACTCACCTTTTTGAAAAGGATAAGAAAGCCTACTTATATGAGAACTCACTATTCAATGTTACAAGTGTTGCTAAGGAGATGAACTATACTCTTAATAAAATTGAGAATGATCTCCAAAATTTATCTCTTATAAAGAACAATAAACTTAGAGCAAAGGCCGTAGCAGAAAGTAAGTATATTCTCGCCTTCATTGAAAAGAACCAATTCATAATCAATAAAGATTTTGAACAAAATGAAAATGATTTCAAGTTAGTGATTCCTAAGAGCACAAGAGATAACTCACTTACTTCTTTCAAATACAAAGAAGATGTTTTTGTTATTCTAACTAAAAAGATAAATAAAGGTCTTACTTCAATTGTTATCAAGGCCAATATTTTAAATAACCTACTCTCACAAAATCGAACATATAATACGCTTGTCTTTAAAGATGGAGCACTTGTTCTTGGAAATGACCTTATTGGACTTCATAATTATGATAAGAATGAGCTTAAGGGAAATAACATTGTAAAAAAGTTAACTTTCAATAATGACGACTACCTTGTTTCCATAGCACAAACAAAGGCATTTGCACTTTCTGTTGTTTCAACAATTTCAGAGTCGGATGCACTATCGGTAACAAAGTTTCTTATTCAGCGAGCTATATTCTTTGCAGTCTTTATTATTGCTCTGTCGACTATAATTATTATCCTTCTATCAAAAACAATCTCAAAGCCGATAGAAAAGCTTTACCAAAGGGCCATCAGTATTGGTCAGGGAGATTTTGAATCAACAGTAGAGATCAACACTAGTGATGAGCTCGGGACACTTGGAGACTCATTTAATCAAATGAGTCGTGAGATTCTAGAATATATTGAAAAAATGAAAGAGAAAGCACGCTTAGATGAAGAAGTGAAAGTTGCTAAAATGGTGCAAGAAGAGTTCTTTCCGCCAAAAGATATTGATACACCAAATGTTCGCCTAAGCTCTTATGCTGCTCCAGCTTCTGAGTGTGGTGGAGATTGGTGGGGACACTTCGAATTTAATGAATATATTATTACCATCATAGCAGATGCAACAGGTCACGGCCTGCCAGCGGCCCTTCTAACTTCAGCAATCAATTCTGCATTTAATAGTATTAAAATAAGACTGACAGAAGATTCGAGTCAAATCTCGCCAGCTTTAATTACTTCACATCTAAATAAGGTTATTAATCTTTCAAATAATAAAATACTTCTTACTGCCTTTGTATCGGTCTATAACACAATGACTAAGGAATACTCATATACTAATGCAAGTCACTTAGAAGTGCTTAAGGTTCCTAAAAAGCCTGAGATTACTAAAGCAGATATCATTCCCCTACTTGATGCTAAAGGACCAAGACTTGGAGAAAGTGCCGACTCTAGCTACGACTATGAAACGATCATTCTAGAACAAGGTGATCTGCTTGTTTATATGACAGATGGAATAACAGAGGCAGAAAATAGTGAAGGCAAACAATGGGGCCTAAGAAAATTACTAAAGATCTTAATGACATATGGAGAGCACACGGCCACTGAAATTCGTGATACAATAGTTTCTGTTGTATACGACCACAGAGGAAGTGATTCATTTGATGATGATCTTACACTCATCTGCCAGGAAATAAAGTGATGTACTTATGGGTATAGAATTTAAGATTGCAAACGAACAATTTAAAGAGATTGAAAAAATGAAAATTCAATCCTCGAGTCTTGATCTTAAAATCAGTGATCAGTTAGCCGATTCAAGTGATATTTTTTTGAGTCGCTACGATATACTTGTGAACTTAAAGTACCTTAAAGACAACAGAACAAATCACCTCATAGGAGCCTCCCCTTGCATACAAGATGAGGTTGAGAGCGTTATTGCCTATCTAACAAAGCAGAAACAAAACAATCTTGATAGTAGAATCAATTCAAAAAAAACAAACAAAATAGAAATAACTCTTGAAAATGAATTTGATCAGAAGTGCCATCAATTACTCGATGGTATTGACTTAAAAGATTATCACGATAGCTTTGAAAATAAATTAAAATTGATTACAAATGAATTTTACACGAATGATATTTTTCATCGAGTAAACAGCCAAAAACATGGAGAAATTGAAATTTCTCAAGATGAACATAAAACGATCCTCCACTACAGGAGTTATACTAATGTGGGAAAATCCTCAATTATAAATTCTCTCTACCGAGCAGCTGTAGAGAAGACACCGAGGCAGGAAGGACGTGGAGCAGGGCTTGGACTTTATCTGATGCTTCAAAATTGTGATCAACTTCACATTGTTGGAAATCAAGATAGCACTAGTTTCTACATCTATATTGAAAAAAATAAACGGTATAAAGATATTAGTAAAAGAATACCATCAATAAGTTTTTATAATTTAAAGGATTAAAATATGAGTAACTTAAAGGTCGAAATTAAGGCCGAAAATGATGAAACGATTTTAAATTTAATTGGAAGAATTGATGAAGATGCTGATCTAACACCAATCCTTGGAGTTAAAGATAAAAATCTTCATATCAACTTCGATGCTGTTGAGATGATTAACTCATGTGGAATTCGTGAATGGATCAATATGCTTTCAGAGCTGACTGGTTCAATCACCTACTCTCATTGTCCACAGGCAGTTATTGAACAAATTAATATGGTTCATGGCTTTATAAAACCGGGAATAAAAGTTGAAAGCTTCTATGCTCCATATTACGAAGAATCTTCAGACGATGTAAAAATGATGCTTATTAAAACAAGTGATGTCGTTGATAACAAGGCACCTGTTATGAAAAGTGATGAAGGTGAAGAACTCGAGTTTGATGCAATTGAAGCACAGTACTTTCAATTCATTAAACAGATGAAGTAAACAAAGATGTAACTGATGGCAAAATACGAATTATACGACTCCATTTTTGAACCAATCTGTGTCATAAATAATGACAATGAGATAGTTTATTATAATCACTTCTTTGCTTCATTTTTCAAAAAGTCGCCAAGAGTTTTAAAAAAATCGCCAAAGCTTAGCACCCTATTTACCGGCTTTGATATTGAAGATTTTCTTGAAGATATGAATGATGTAAAGGTAGGGCCAGAAGTAGAGATTTTCTTAGAAGATCAAACCTTCTATCACGTTATTATCAAAGCAATTGAAAGTGACAACAACGAGAAAGTAATTTGTTTTAACGACATCAGTATCGAGAAAAATCTCTACACGAAGTATCGTTATCAAATTGAAGAGCTGAAGCAAATTCACAATCAAATTATTCAAGCTGATAAGTTAAGTACAATTGGGGAAATTACAGCAACGATTTCCCATGAGATTTCAAATCCACTTACTATTGCTTCAGGAAATATTGAATTAATTAGTGTTCTTTTGGCCGGAGAAGAATTAAAAGAAAATGATATTATCCACGAAAGTATTAGTGATACTCGTGAGTCAATTGATCGTATCACTAAAATAGTCAAAGGCTTAAAGAGCTTTCTTCATAATAGAGAGAGTGATAAGAAGTTTATTACCCTTGAAGATATTATCAATAAGTCTCTTACCCTACTGAAACTACCATTAGAGCAGAATCAGATATCTCTTGATTTTAATGTAAACACATCTTCGATCGTTAAAGTTAATCCTATCGAGATAGAACAGGTTATTATCAATTTAGTTACCAACGCAATTCACGCTCTGGGTGAGGCAAATACTAAAGATCCAAAAATTTCACTTTCAATCTCCAGCAATGATGTCTGCTACATCATTACAGTTAAAGATAATGGAAGAGGTATTCCTGAAGAAAATCGAGGAAAGATATTTGATTCATTCTTTACCACGAAAGAGGTAGGAGAAGGAACAGGTCTTGGACTTTCAATTTCTTCTAAAATCATTGATTCATATTCGGGATCACTTGAATTAATTGATACAAAAACTGGATGTGAGTTTCAAATCACTCTTCCGAAAATGGAAACGACAACTTTTACGGATAGTGAACTTAGTGTAAACCATAGCTTCCAAAAAGTTTTAATCATTGATAATGAACCGAAGATCTTAAATCTTTTTACGAACTTTTTTGCAAAAGGACCTATTACTTTGATCTTTGCATCAAGTGCTATTGAAGCAAAAAGAATCTTAGAAGGTACTGATGTTGATGCCATAATCACTGATTATGATATGCCAAATATGAATGGTGTTGAGTTTGCCAAAGATATCATAAAAAATGGCCTCAATACCCCTACTTTCGTAATGTCAGGAGTAGCGGATAAATCAAAATTTGATAATCATAAAGAGATTAAAGGCTTTATTGAGAAGCCTTTTAATAGAGAAGATATATTAAATATGCTTGGTATTAAAAATGAGGAGCAGGACTAATGGCCATGTCCCCTTCTAAGAATTCACTTACACCTAAAAAACCTTCTATTCTCATCGTAGATGATGAAGATAAGATTTGCTTTTTAATAAAAACGTTTCTGGAGCAAACTGGTGCTTTTAGAAATATTGTCACGGCCGACTCTGTAAGTGTTGCTTTATTAAAACTAAGAAATGAAGATTTCGATCTAGTTATTATTGATTACAAATTACCTGATAAAGATGGAACTTACTTCATTGATATAGCAAGTAAGTCGATGAAGTATCAGAAGATGAAATACCTTCTTATTTCAGGATTCTTAGATAACCGATCAATGGTGAGTGTAATCAATTCAGGAGTAACAAATGTTCTTGTTAAGCCTTTCTCAAGAGATGACCTTGTTGATAAAGTCTTCAATCTATTAAAGCTTAGCAAATAACTTCGACTTGGTTTAAATACTCATCTTTTGTTATTAAGTACGATTTATAGTGGTTACTATACTGCTCTACTTCTTGTGGAGTAAGCTTCCTTTTAACCACAGCAGGCGTTCCGATAATAAAGCTCTCAGGAGGATATACCTTACCAGGAGGAACAACACTTCCGGCAGCTACAATTGAGTTTTTCCCAATAACTGCTCCATCTAAGACGGTCGCCCCCATACCAATTAAGCAGCCTTCTTCGACTGTACAAGCATGAAGAGTCACACTATGACCAACACTAACGTTTTCTTTAATGATTAGGGGAATATTATCCTCTACATGAAGCATTGTTAAATCTTGAATATTACAATTGTCGCCAATATGAATCTCGTTCACATCCCCACGGGCCACAACTTTAAACCAAAGAGAAACATTCTTTCCCAAGAAAACTTTACCAATAACATCAGCAGAGTCTGCAATAAAGCATCCCTCACCAATTGTCGGTTCAATATTTTTATAACGATATAAAGTCATTTATCTCCACCCAATTACTTCGTAGCCTTTCTCCGCAAGACAACGGTTTACGAAACGTTGCTTGATCTGATCTTCACTAAGCCCCGCTGAAGCGGCTCCACTAGCACCACCAATTGCGGCCCCCTGAGCAGCACCTTTACCAGCATTACCACCAAAGACTGCACTTGCCACAGCGCCTACAATAGCACCCCACGCAGCACCTTTTCCACCTTCACGAACCATTTGTCTTCCACGATCACTCTCAAGAAACTCGTCGGCCTTGGCCATGCAAACTTCAATATCGCGATCGGCTTGGACCTTTCCGTATCTTTGATAGGCTGAGTTCGGATAAAGCTTTGGTTTAGATGCACAAGCAGTAATCGTCAAAAGTAGTAAAAGTGAAAATATTCTCATGGTTGCTCCCAAAAAAAAAGCCGCTTAAAAGCGGCTTCTTATCGATATTCAATTTTAGTTTTTAACTCCGCCCCATGGCACCTTAGATAAGTAAGCCGCTAGGTCTGCAATATCTTCAGTCGATAGTTTTTTAACAATCGTTAACATCTGTTGGTTAACACGGGCCCCTGATTTCATATCAAGAAGTTGCTTCTCAATATACCATTCCATTTGACCACCGATTCTTGGTGCCTTATTTGCAGCTTTCCCTGAACCATCTTTAGCGTGACATGCAATACATTGCTTATAAAGTTTATCTGCTCTAACAAGTTGTGGAGTATCTAGAGGAATAAGAGTCTTCTCTTCGATAACTTCATCACTAACTTTTGGAGGTGCTGTTACTTCTGCGTGCTTCTTAGCAAGTTCCGCAACTTCAACTAAGTGAGCAGCGTGCGCTTTCTTTGCATTTTCAAAGTTATATTTCTCATTGTTGACTTCAACACTCTGGTAACCCGATAGGTTCATAACAAGAACTAGCCCTACTAGCGTTAGGGAAAAAAGCACTAAACGATACATCGTTTCTCCATTCAAAAAATTAATCTACTTTTAATGGCTTAAGTATAAATCCACTGACTTATTTTGGCAATTCCTTTAGCGGGGCATCCCCAAGTTAACGCGACACACATAATAGACGATCTACATTATAGGGTTTATAATTCGGCCTGATATTTTACTAGTAAATTCAGGAGCTTTTAATGCAGTACAACTTTGGTGAAATTGAACCAAAATGGCAGAAGTTTTGGGACGACAACAAAACTTTTAGAACAGACTCAACAGACAAATCAAAACCTAAATACTATGTATTGGACATGTTTCCATACCCTTCTGGAGCAGGACTTCACGTAGGTCACGTTGAAGGTTATACAGCAACAGATATTCTTGCACGTTTCAAGAGAATGAACGGACATAATGTTCTTCATCCAATGGGATGGGATTCTTTTGGGCTTCCTGCAGAAAACTATGCAATCAAAACTGGAACACACCCAAGTGTGATCACAAAAGAAAATATTGGAAATTTCACAAGACAACTAAAGGCCTGTGGATTTTCTTATGATTGGGATCGTGAGATCGCAACATCAAGTATTGACTACTATAAGTGGACTCAATGGATCTTCACTCAACTTTACAATAAAGGTTTAGCATTTGAAGACGAGATCTCTGTTAACTGGTGTCCAGAGCTAAAAACAGTTTTAGCTAACGAAGAAGTAATCGATGGTAAATCTGAAGTTGGTGGACACCCTGTAATCAGAAAGCCAATGAAGCAGTGGATGTTAAAAATCACTGAATACGCTGATCGTCTTTTAGAAGACCTTGATGATCTTGATTGGCCAGAGTCTCTTAAAGAGCTGCAAAGAAATTGGATTGGACGCTCTGAAGGTGCCCAAGTTTCTTTTTCTGTAAAAGGTGTTGATTCGAAAATTGATGTTTTCACAACTCGTCCAGATACTCTATTTGGTGCAACATATATGGTTCTAGCTCCTGAACACGACCTAGTTGCTCAAATTACGACAGATGAGAAGAAAGCTGAAGTAGAAGCTTATATTAAAGAAGCATCTCTTAAGTCAGATCTTGATCGAACAGACTTAAACAAAAATAAATCTGGTGTATTCACTGGAGCCTATGCAATCAACCCACTTAATGGAAAAGAGATTCCAGTTTGGATTGCAGACTATGTACTAATCTCGTACGGAACTGGTGCGATCATGGCCGTTCCTGCTCACGATGAAAGAGACTGGGAATTTGCTAAGAAGTACGACCTAGAAATTACTCCAGTACTTGAAGGTGGCGATGTAAATGAAGCTGCATTCACAGGTGACGGAACTCATATTAATTCAGGTTTCCTTGATGGGCTTAATAAGGCAGACGGTATCGCAAAAGCAATTGCTCACCTTGAAGCTGAAGGAATTGGAAAAAAAGAAATTAACTACAAACTTCGTGACTGGTTATTCTCTCGCCAAAGATACTGGGGGGAACCATTCCCAATTCTTAAATTTGAAGATGGAACAGTAAGATGCCTTGATGAAGATGAGCTTCCAGTTGGTCTTCCAGAAGTTGAAAAATATGAGCCATCTGGAACTGGTGAATCTCCACTTGCACGTATTGATGACTGGTTATACCTAACTGATCCAAAGACTGGAAAGAAAGCAAGACGTGAAACAAACACGATGCCTCAGTGGGCAGGTTCTTGTTGGTACTACCTACGCTTCATCGATCCACAAAACTCTGAAGTTGCATGGGATAAACAATTAGAAGAATACTGGATGCCAGTAGATTTATATGTTGGTGGTGTTGAGCACGCAGTTCTACACTTACTTTATGCTCGTTTCTGGCACAAGGTTCTTTTTGATCTAGGACTAGTTTCAACAAAAGAGCCATTCCAAAAACTTTTCAACCAAGGTCTTATCCTAGATGAGCACGGTGAGAAGATGAGTAAGTCTAAAGGAAACACTGTAAACCCAGATGATATTATCGCTGAATACGGTGCCGATGCTTTAAGACTTTATGAAATGTTTATGGGGCCACTTGAAAAAGTTAAGCCATGGCAAACGAAAGGTGTAAAAGGAGTATTTAACTTCCTAAGAAAGTCTTTCACTTTCTACGGTAACCCAGAAAATACTTACGAAGGTCAAGAAACAAACCAAGACGTTCTAAAGCACCTACATAAGACAATTAAGAAAGTTACTGAAGATGTTGAGAACCTACGTTTTAACACAGCTATCTCAGCAATGATGGTAATGAATAATGAAGTTATCAAGCTTGGCAAGGTTTCTGTTGAGACAGCTAAGGCCTTCACAAGACTTCTTTCTCCATTTGCACCACACGCTGCTGAAGAGATGTGGGCAAACCTAGGTGAGACGACTTCTTGTTCACTTGCAGCTTGGCCAGTATTTGATGCTGACCTTGCAAAAGATGACCTCATCACAATGGCCATCCAAGTAAATGGTAAGACGAGATCAACAATTGATGTTCCAGCAGATATTTCAAAAGAAGACTTTCTAGCTCAAGCGAAAGCTGATGAGAAAGTTGCGAAATTCCTAACAGGAACTATTGTAAAAGAAATCTACGTACCAGGTAGAATTTGTAATATTGTTGTAAAAGGATAATTATGAAAAATACATTTTATACGACGACTGCAATTGACTACCCTAATGGGCGTCCACATATTGGCCATGCCTATGAGAAGATCGTAACTGACTCATACGCTCGTTGGTATAAACTTCTTGGAAAAGAAGTTCACTACCTAACAGGAACTGATGAGAACGGACAAAAACTAATTGAATCAGCAAAAGCCGCTGGACTTGATACACTTGAGTTCGTAAATGCCAATGTTGAGATCTTCAAAGAACTATGTGCTAAAGCAAATATCCAATACGATGATTTCATTAGAACAACTGAAAAGCGCCATGCTGATACATGTGTTGAACTATGGAAAAACCTAGAAAGCAAAGGACTGATTTACCACGGTCACTACTCTGGTAATTACTGTCTTTCATGTGAGTCTTTTTATACAGAAGCACAAGCGCCAGATGGCAATTGTCCAGAACACCACAAGCCACTTGAACTAAAAGAAGAAGAAGGTTTCTTCTTTAAGCTAAGTGAATACCAAAACTGGATTATCGATCACCTAAAAGCAAATCCAGACTTTATCGTGCCAACTGCA
Source organism: Halobacteriovorax sp. RT-1-1 (assembly GCF_047085455.1). NCBI lineage: Bacteria > Pseudomonadati > Bdellovibrionota > Bacteriovoracia > Bacteriovoracales > Halobacteriovoraceae > Halobacteriovorax > Halobacteriovorax sp. RT-1-1. The sequence goes on along the minus strand of NZ_JBKIXZ010000002.1, from coordinate 334,192 downwards.
CGCTACAAAGAAATCCTCTCTCGCCTTGAAAATGACGATCTAAGAGACCTTGCCATCTCTCGTCCAAGCCAAGGCTGGGGTGTTCCAGTTCCAGGTCATGACAAATTTGTTATGTATACTTGGTTTGATGCCTTAATTAACTACTACTCTGCTCTTACTACAGACCAGAGAGAAAAGTTTTGGCCAGCAGATATGCACGTAATTGGAAAAGATATTCTTTGGTTCCACTCTGTAATCTGGCCATGTATGCTAAAGGCTTCTGATCTTCCTCTTCCAAAACAAGTTTACGTTCACGGAATGGTACTTGCTGAAGACGGAAAGAAAATGAGTAAGTCTCTTGGAAATGTTGTTGATCCATTTGAGATGCTTGAAAAATATCCAACGGATACTTTCCGTTACTATATGCTAAAGAATATTTCTTCTTCAGGAGATGGAAAATTCTCTGAGCAAGAGTTAGTAGATAAACACAATAGTGAACTTGCAAATGACTACGGTAACCTTCTAATGAGAGTTATCAAGCTAGGTCTTAAGAGCTTCCCAGATAAAGTTTATAACGCTGAAGGTGTAACTCAAGAGATCGATGCTCTTCCATATTTTGAGCGCGCTAAAGAGTTCATGGAAAAGCGTGAGCACAATAAAGCAATTGATGCTATTTGGGATCTAATCGTTAGCCTCAACGTTTACGTTAACGACAAAGAGCCTTGGAAGCACAAGGCTGATGAAGCAGCATTTGCTCCAATCGCTTATAACTGTTTCTACGGAATGGCCGCAGCATCTTATATGCTACAGGCCTTCCTACCAAACTGTACAAAGACTGCTCTTGAATATATTGGTTCAAGCGTAAATGGATCTGAGTTAATGGAATTTGGTAAGGCGACTTATACGCCTCAACCGCCGGAAGCACTTTTCCCTAAGGTAGAATTAAAATAACTTAAACCTGAAATTAAATAATGAAAAAACCGACTTAATGTCGGTTTTTTTGTATATCTTTGAACTTAACATAAGTATTTTACTCAGCCCTCACTTATACCCAAGAACTGACGTAGGGTCTGATCAAAATAAAATTCTCTCTGCCCCTCCGCATCCAAATCACTCTTATTTTCTTTTAGGAATCTTAATTCTCGAATACTATTTAATTCGTAGCTTTTATCCAAAACATCATCATACATTTTCATCATACAAGAATATTCAGACTCAGATGTTTCACTAGATTTTCTTTTACACCAACTTTTTATTCTATTAACTATATTTTCGTCTTTAGTACCAAATAGTTCTTGAATCTCTTTCTTAAAATAAAAATCACTCCAATAATATTCAGCACCGATATATGTTTGTTCTAATTCAACATACTCAGGTATTTTAGCAATTTCTAATTCTTCATAGCCATCTAGGACTAAAGAGCAACTTTTACATTCAACACTTTCTGAATACAACTGAATTCTGTCAAACTCGTTTGCAAAAGAAGGCTTATATGCATTACCTTTTAAGATAGCTTTATTAGAACATGCAGGACAATCAATTAACACTTCCTCAAAGATATTATCTACTTTATTACTAACTGGATTATACTTTTTTAAGCTTCTCGCATTGTTAATTTTCCCTTTAACCTTTGCTAGTATTATTTCATTTTGGTTGATATAAAAGGCTGATTGAGAATACCCCTTCCACACATCATGTAGGTCCGAATCACTTGGTATCCCCGTCAAAAGTACTTCAATTACTTTTATAGCAGAATACATGGTCGAAATATAAACCACAGGATTAACAACATTTAGAACAGAATGGACTGCATTATTTCGAATATGTTTTAACTCTGAAATATGCTTTTTAAAAATTTCATTATTTTTTGAACTATTCTCTAAAATGGTTTCTATTAGTTTTATAGATCTATCAAATGTTATAGACTTTAAGCGATCATTCAGAATATCAGACCAAGAGTCAGAAAGTTGAAATTCATCTTCACATAACAAGGTAATATATAATTTATCAGGAAGTCTCTCATATACTAATGCAAGAGACTTATTTGCAAGATATGCCTTCATTGATAGTTCAATAGCAATACAGATGTTACCTAAAATTGACTCTGAATAGTCCTTATCACCTTTTTCGGCTTCAAGAAATCTTTCCATTCCTAATTCGAAATAACTAGTAGCGGATTTACATAACTTAAATACATAACTCTCTTTATAAGCTTTAACTGAAATCATATCTCTCCATATCATCTTTTAAATCAGTAATAAGTTATTTTTTTGACTTCCATCTTAGCAAGCTTTCTAAATCATCACATAACGTATTTTCAAATTCTTCCATATTAAAAAACAAGTCTTCTCGAGTAAACTTCTTCATTTTAAGAATAGTTTTATATTCACTTAAGTCGTTAATCTCAAAACCTTCCAAATATAGCATATCCCCTCTATCACTTAGTCTTATTCTATAGACTAAATCATATTCACTTTCACAATTCTTCTTTATCAATAAATATGGGTAATGAAATCTCTCATTTTTTTTATTATTATCTCAAAATATAATTGGCTTACAAGCGACTCTTTTAATGTATTCAGAATATCATCAACGCTTCTATCCCTATGAAATAATTCACAGTTAATATCTAATAAGCAAAGTTTTAAATATCCTCGAGCCGATTTTTTAAGTTCCTTTTCAAATAGGTTTATAATGGTTTACCTCCAGTTATTAGTTCATCTATCACTAAGATCAGTGAAATTAGTAAGACTAAGCAACTTTTTTTGCTTTACACTACTAAAATAATGACATCAGCAAGTAGATGCATATCTCGCCTCAAACTCATTTCCAAAGTTATATAGATAATTTCAAAGAAAAAATGATATAAGAATCTTCTGGAGTCATCTCTTATTCACCGAAAGCCGCGCCTACGGCTAGCTTTCTTGAGTCACATTCATCTGTGCGCCAAAGCTTGCCTTTGGGCAACCTTTGAATCGCACGATGCGCATTACGGAGGCTTTTTTTATACTAGTAATGTAATCGTCCTGACTACAAGCACTCATTAACAATATCATCATCTGAATAGAACTTCGCACGTCCTACAATAGCTCTAGTATCAATAATACTTCGAATGTCATTTGTGATTTCCATAAGAGGAGAAATTTTATCATTTTCTACAGTTGCTTTAATAATAGCAAAGTTATTTAAAGCAATAGTATTTTCCACAACTTCATATGTACTTGATAAACTAGTTGTAAAGTTTGTTTGGTCTATATTGGCCGGAAATGGATATTCCGAATAGATCATGTCATAGGTCTTTGCATTCCGATCAAGAATAATCTTTACCTCGGCCACGTAGCGCTCTCCCGCGATTTCTCTTGAAAGAATTCCAGTAAACATCAAGGCCCTATGCTGGCGAGTATTATTTGTACAAGTACCTATGGCCTGAGCATAGAATGCTTCTTCAACAGAGAGGCTCTCCAGAGGATTAACATCTACACCTACAACGATGTCACTCTCTGTGCATGACGATAAAATTAAGACAAGTAAGCATAAAGTAAGAAGATTTCTCAAAATAAACCCTTAAGTAAATTAAAACTTAATTTATTGTAGGGTACATGAAATGCTATTAAAAGTATTTTTTATTGAGGCCAATAGCTATTAGTGCTAAGGCATACTTCTTTGTTCTTTAAGTCACTCGATATTAGTAACACGGTACTGTTACAACGTAGTCCCCATACTTTTGAGTTGAATACTTATTAAATTTCTGGACTCCACTATTTGGTAAATCAAATGAGTAAGAACCGCTGATAATTGACTTCCAGCTTCTGTTCTTAGCAGCTAAGTAGAAAACTCCGTTTGGACTTACTGCAAGTTCTTTTGTTTCACCTGCACCAACAGTATAGAAACCAACTGTATTCCACTCATTCTCAATATTCTTATATTTTAAAGCGACTCTCGCCTCACTACTCTTACAAGTATTTTTAACAAGGATGCGAACTAGCAGATCCTGTTCAATTTTCTTTGTTATCCACTTTTCTTCAAATTCATTATTCGTCGAAAAGCTTCCATCAAAAATTGTATTAATGATTTTTTGTCTTTCTTTAGATAGGAAACTTCCAAAGTTCATTCTAGGACTCTCACTAGTGATTACCCCATGAATAAAGAAATTATCGTATTCTGAGTTGTAGACAAAAATTGGAGAACCACTTTGTCCTTTAAAAACATCACATTCTACATTTAAAGAAAGATGGTTATAATTACTATTAGTGATATCACAACCTGTTTCATAAAATTGTTTTGCACTCGGCTTATCTCCAGGATAGCCGATTGTTAGTGTTTCACCATTTGGGAATGACTCTGTTCCCCAGTAGCCATGCGTTCCAACTCTTTGCCCTGCGTGTTGTCCATCACTGCCAGCACCAAGCTCAAGTATTGCAATATCTTCAGAAGAAGAAAAACTCTCATTATCATAAAGTTCAGGATGATAGACACGAACAACTGGATAACGTCCGCTATCAAAATTATCGACACCATCGATCCCTGGATAAAAGTATGTATTCTTAAGTAAGTTACTTGTATCAGAGAGGTATACACAGTGAGCTGCTGTAATAACAAATTTATTCTTTATAAGTGTCGCGCTACATGTTGCAGTTTTTTTAATTCCAGAGTTTCCAAGCTTCAGATCAGATCTTAACTGGCCAACTTTTCGATAGAAAGTTTTATTTAAATTATCGATCGTTGATCTTCGATCATCATTTCCGATGATGATATTACTACTACTTGCCTCGACTACTTTCTCAATAGTTGCACTGTCATTTTGACAAGAAGTCAGCCCCATTAGTAGCGCTGTCATACAAATAAGTTCTTTAGCTTTGCTCATAGTAAAACCTTTCATTAAGTTGATTAATAAATTGATCTTAGAACGAATAAGGCTAAATATCTTCTATTGTGAACATATTTCATAGGCCGTTCAGGATAAATACGGCCCAAAACAATGTATTTTTAAGCATTTAGGTAATAAAAAAGCCTCCATACGGAGGCTTTCTATTTCGTTGTTCCCCAAATTCGACCAATGCCTAAGCACTGATAAATTTAGTCGTTGTCGTATTGATTTGAGCAATTCATGTAGATTGGTAAGTGATCACTTATTACCTCTTTTAGATAGCTGTAATAAGTCTTATCAAATAACTGAGAATCGATCACGCGATCGTAGAACTCTTGCTTGCTTTCTTCGATATCAAATCTTTTAACCAGCTGACCGCTTTTAACTGTCATTTTATTTTCAATTGAACGTACATAATTACTAACAAGTGATTCAACTTTTTCACGCCCACCTGCTTTTAGGCGGTACATATCTTTTTCTCTTGTTGTTGAATAGTACATCGCATTTGAGCGAATTAGGTATCTTCTATTAATTAGACGAGAAAAATCACCTTCAATGAAGTTAAAGATTTTAGCAGCTCCATCACCTTGGCAATTTGTCGTTTCTTTAGGATCAAATAGAAAGTGGTCATAGTTACTCTTTGTCCCATGAGTGATCGTCCCATCAGAAAGACTCTTACCAACGGCCATTGAAGTTGCTCCCTCAATTCTAATTTCAAGATTATTGAAATCCTTGAAGAAGGTTTCCCAGTAATTATTTGAACTTTCTAAATTAAAGTCACCTAAAATAATATAGTCTTGCTCATAGTAAGACTTTCTTAGGTAATCAACAAATTCTGCCATTAGTCTTACTTCCGCAAAACGAGCGTATTTAAGTTGTGTTACACCTGGACCAATATCTTTATAGTCATCAACACCAAAAACATTATTCAAAATCTTCTTTTGAAGTGCTTCATCTGATGGAGCATTGTGAATGACGTGAGTTGAAAGAAGAGTGAAATCAAACTCCCCTGATTCAAATGTCGAGATAAAAGGCCTACGTGAAAAAAGACCATCAACATCACGTCCAAATGTCTTTTCATCTAAAACTGGAAGACAACCAAATTTACCATTACGGCCGTAACGATCGCTGCAGTAATCCGTCTTCTTTAGCTCAACAACACTACTTCTATAGTAGTAACCTGTTAGCTCCTTTACTGTAGCATTCTCACTTCCCTCTTGTTTACCAGATAGAACAAGTGACCAAGAAGAATCAAGTTTCTGAAGCTCTTTTAAAAGAAGAATATATCCAGGAAAATCGTATTGCTCGCGAATTAGAGCAAGTTCATTTCTTGTTGTTAGTGCATTTACATCTGCGTTAGTTGTTTCAAGCTCAGCAAGACGATTTGTATAATACTCAACAATTGCATCATTGTGTCTTTTACTAAGGCCATTATTTGAAGTTAACTCAACAGCAGCAACAACATCCCAATGATTAATTATCTCTGCCACTAACTCGTGATCTTTGTATTCAGTTTGAGTTGCACCTGGCTTAAATAAATTAAAAGCGCCAATGCGAACTTGCTTGGACTCTTTCTTAACTCTTTGACGATTATAATTTCCAACGAATTTAGAATAGATTTGATATTCAGTTTGGCACTCAACTTCACCAACGCCACCAGCGAGGAAAGTTCTTAGACGACGACAGGTTTCAATTTCAGATTCTGTTGCTCCATCGATACTTGCTACGGCCAAATTTGGCAGTAAAAAAGTAGATAAAACTAATACCTTAAATAAGTTTACCATAATACGTTCCCCAAAGTGAGGCGTCATTGTACCCAAGCGATTCTCTTAATTCAAGGATTGTTCATCTTCATAACATCCTGATTTCCTTCGTATTTTGAGGATTCTCCCCACCGACACATAGCATCTTACTAAATATTTGATCAAAATTAGCCGATATTTTAGTTAAGAAATTATCAGAAGAGGGTTTGAATGAAATTATCATCAAAAATAGTATTCCTAATGCTTACGAGCCAGTTGTCATTTGGTTCGGTATTCAGTGTATTTAAGTCAGCAGGTCACGGCCTAGATGAGCTTTTGATTAAGAGTGGAATCGCAGACCAAGAAGTGAGGTCTGTTGTTGCGAATAATATTGAATTGGCAATGAAGGATCTTTCTCACACTGGAAAGAAAGAAGACTTTAGTATGAATACCCTTAAGATGATGGTTTCCGGATCGCAGGACAAGGCCCGTTTTCAGAGAATGGAAGAAGTATTTACAAAAGATTCCGCGTCTCCAGAGGAAATCAAAAATGCTATCAATAACTTTGTCTACCTATCACAACGTTATGGGTATAACAAAAGTGGTATCCTTTCATGTGCACCTTGTGTGAACAAAAATTTATCTGATGCTGGTTTCAACTTTGTTTTATCTGAAATGAAAGATGATTATTCTCAAAGAATTTTTAAAGTGATGTCTCGTTATAGCTCACCAGTAAAAATGTCTCGTCAGATAAACTCTGCCGTAAAGACACAAAAATGGTCAAGCCGTACACCAATGTTAAATGCAACGGATGAAGAATCATTACTATATTTCTTAACTGCCGAAAAAGTAGGCTCACCAGTGCAGAAAGATCTAATCTCTGCAATTAGAGATGTTTCAGTTAGTGGTGGAAAGGTTGACCTATTTAGCAATACAAATGGACATAAGTTCTATTCGTTTCTATCAAGTGGATTCAGCGATGCAGAAATGACGGAGTTAACTCGTCTTCTTAAAGCAACTTCTGATGAAATGAAAGAGACTAAAAAAGGTACGATGGATGCATTCTTTGATGTACTTCAAAGAGAAGCTGATGAAGCGAGAACACCAGCAACTCGTCAAAAGAAGCTGGCATTAATTGAATATTTAAGAGATCCTGATACTAAGTGTTTTTCTAAATAATTAAAAAATTTCGACGCTACCAAGTGATCCATTGTCCTTTATCTTTAGAACTTTGAGAGCATTTAGGTAGCGTTGTAAGCTTCCAATATTTTCTTCTTTCATTGTATCTCTCATAACTTTATAGGCTAATCCTGAAAACTCTGGAGACTTAAATAGTCCTTCAACATCTGCACTTGCCCATAGATAGCGTGAAAGAGTGTTCTCAACTGTTCCATTTGGAGAATAAAGAATTCTATTAAGTTCACTAAATGTTTGTTCTGGAGTTAATCCATCAAAGCTTACATTATACTTATTCATGAATTTAACAGCTGCGCGGTCATTCTCTAGGTTTCTAACGATTCCAGAGATAGCCTTTTCTTTAACAGTAGCAATCATCGTTTCAACTTCAGTAACTTCCTTCTTACTCATCTTAGGAAGAGCTTCAAGAACTGAAACTTCAAGTCCACGGTAAATATCTCCTACTGTTTCGGCCATAAGAACTTTCTTCATTCCTAAAGTTTCACGTGCTGAGCGACGAGCAACTTCTGAAATAAGTCTTGCACGAGCAGTAAAGATCTTTCTCATAAGAACACCCTCTCCTACTGCTGAAATCACAGGTAGTCTTTTTCCAAAGAATCCACCAGTGTGAGGAGCACCTTGAATTAGCATGTATGGAAAGTCTCTCTTTCTAAGAGGAATCTTTACAAAAATCTCAGTTAGAGTATCAGCATTCTTTGCAATATAATCAGCAAGCTCTGCTTCAGGAAGTCTTTGTAATTCATCATAAATCTTTAAGAATTGGCGACGATTCTTAGCAAGGTTTGCAGTGTTTTCATTCCAAGCGCGAACGATCCAATTTGTCCCTCTCATGTAGTGACCTTGGTCTGCTTTTCTCACTCTTAGCTTAGAGCGAGCTGCCTTAGAAGAGTTACTGAAAGTTGTAGAGTTAAGTCTCTTCACATAACTTCCCATATAGTGTCTAAGCTCTAATGGACTTCCATTAAATAGCTTTGAAACTGTACTTCCAAGTGCTTCATCTACTTGAGAGTAATTTAAATTAACAGCAACATCACTAGTATAACGGTAGATTCCACCATGTGAACGAGTAATTGCTTCTTCAACACTTGCAACAATATTCTTAATTGCTTTGTTATAGCTTGCTTGAGAAAGCTTCCCAGCAGTGTAATTAGCTTCAATACGGTCCATTTTTTTAAGAGTTTTCTCGACAAATTCTTCATCAAGATCAAGATTTCTTAGATTTTGAGCAATATCATCCATCGACTTTGATGAAAGCATTTTCTTAAATACATCACTATATTTCTTAAGACCAAGAACTAGCTTTGCAAATTCAACCTCAGACTCATTTACGATAACCGAAGCATCTTTACCAGACTGCTTTAAGGCTTCTTTAATACCAAGTTGAGAGCGATTCTTAACAATTGCTTTTAGAGATTCTTTAAAGATCTTAGAACCAACTGAAACACTTCTAGTAAGAATTGAGATCATTGAAATCGTTCCAATGACTTCAAATGCTACGGCCATCCATCCTTTTGCTACGTTTTCAGTTGAGTTTGAATCTGTGTAACCAAGCTCGGCCATCTCACCTACGTATTCCTCACTTCTATCGGCACGAAATTTTACTTTTGTTTCTAAGCGAATGGCATTTGCTTGCATACCAAATCCAACTGCACCAGCACTTGCAATAGCAAGACCGCATAGGCCACCAGTTACAAGTGTACATGAACCTGCAGCAAGTACGGCACCCATACCTAAAAGGAAGCCAAATACACCATTAAACATTGCCCACTTCTCGTCGCTATTCCAGTCATCCATTCTATCCATTAACTCTTTAGGTACAGCTGGGATACCTAGTAGTTGATTTAGTTGATCTTGGATCTTAACTGTTGCATAAAAGTTTTCTTTTAAACTATCGATATCATCTTCATCGATCTGACAGAATTTATTAAGCTTCTTATAAGTATCTTGCTGACGCTTAAGTGCAGATCTTTTTAAGATTTCTTTGTATACAGGAGTCTTAAGATCCATATTTAACTTTAGAAAGTTATGTACTAATTCATAGTCATCGAAGATATCAATACTATCTGGACGAGAATCAAAAATTGCTGATCTTTCTTTGTGTGACTTAGCAGCTAAGATTTCTTTAAAGAATGCTACTTTCTCTACATCTTCTTCTTGTAAGCGCTCGTTGATATCTTCAGTTGTTTGATATAGAAGACGGCCATCAATTGTCTCATTGGAAGCATCTTCAATTTGATTACGATCGAGAGTTACTTTATTTGATAAAGAGTCAATTAACTCAAATGCTTTTTTTCCAGAGTTAAGTTCAGCAGTCATGATCTGAGTCGTGTCTTTATTGAACTCATCAAAGATTGTGTTCCAAAGTCTCGCATATTCATCTTTCTTTAACTCATTCGTTAGAAAGTTAGGTTTGATGCTACGGTTTACTTTAAGAATTTCAGCTGCCTCTTCAAGGTTTTCAAGATAAGCCTTCATATTATTATTAAAACATTTATAGCTATAATCTACTCTCATTCCACGAGAAGTTTTCTTATATGTCTTAACCTGCCCATCTCTGATATTTTGCAGCTCTTCACGAGCAACTAAGTATCCTAATCGTACCTTTGCAAGAGGATTAAGGGCCTGCATTTGGTCAAGTAAGTAATCATATTCATTTGTTACAAGCTCAGAAAATACTTTTGGACCAGTTCTTAGGTAATCAAATACTTTAGCAAGAGTAACATAACTCTCTTTAACTTTTGATTGATCAAGGCGTGCAACAGGAATGAATTTTCCATCAATCTTTAAAGAGTCAATATAGCTTACAACTCTCTTTAGAACATTATCTTTTCTTGAAAGTCCCTTACAAATTTGAGCTGGATTTCTGTAACAAAAACCAAAAAGCATTGTATTGTGACGAGAACCAACCTTAAACTCTTGTGAATCTTGAAGCTCAAGAGCTTTATGATAAAGAGTATTTAGTCCCCAGTTACGGTATGACTCTTGAGAATAGAGAGAAGGAAACTCAATTACAACTTTATTGTTCTTTAATTCATTTTTAATTGAATCACTAATAATATCTTCTAAATTCTCAGTTCTAGCTTGTGCCATTTTAGAAGCCAGGTATGGTGAAGCATTAATTGCTGAAGGATAAATATTTTCAACATACTTCTGGTCACCTTCGTAAATATCAACTTCAATAGTCTTCGATTCTGGAACAACACCAATAATATCATTGATAAGGCCAATATCTTTTGTTGTTACTTGCTTAGAAGTTTGCGTTCTTGTACCTCTTTTATAAGAGTAGATATTTTTCTTATAGGCTTGAGCGATCTCACCCATCTTCATATCAACAAACTTATTGTATGCATTAACTTCATCAAAACCTGCTTTCAAATATTTTTGATAGAAGTTTGTAGCTTCTTTTCCCTTTGCCGCTCTTAGAAAATTTTCAACAGTAGTTGAAGCAACCATTGTTTCAGCTAAAGGATTAAGTTGCTCAGCCTCTCTAACGCTCATAAGCTCAAGGTTAGATTCATCATATGAAAGGCCAGAGTTATTAATAAGGTTATCTAGGTAAGTTTTTGCAACTGATTCATCAACTTTTAGTTCTAAAAGTTGTGGCCATGAACCATTAACTTCACTACGACAGCTCTTAGGAATCACGATCTTATCTTCTTTAGATTCGATCATTAGGTCGTAGTTTTTAATTTGAGTTGCCATCATTTGAATCGTTAGAATTCTTAAAGCACGTAGATAACTCTTTGCACTTGGAGATTCATTGACTGTTACAACATCTCTTTTAGAATTTAAAAATGAATTAAGCTTTAGTTCAACATCACTTCCATCAATATTTACAGTGAAGAAAATCTTATCTTTCATTTCACCGTGAACAAGAAAATTATAAAGCTCAGTTTCTTCTTCAATAAAGTCAGTCGTTAACTTTGGAAGAATTTGATCCATTTTGATTTCAGACACATTTCTAAAAGGAGAAAGGATAACCTTAATATCATATAGGCCCTTAACAACTGAATCATTATAAGCAAGTAGAAGCTGCTCTTTATCAGCATAAGCTTCATTTGTGTTATTAATAATGTCTTCGATCTTTGTCTTAAGTGACTTCGCTCTTGTGAAGTAATTTAATGCTTGCTTAGAGTAAGTATCGATTTTTCTATTTTGAGTACGATTTAGTTTTGCATCAACTTCAACTTCAGCAAGAACAGAAGCAATGCTTGAAAAAAGGTTTTCTCCACGAGAAGTTTTCTTTGCTTCTTGTGCTCTTTGCTCATCTTGATAATCTTTTACACCACAAGAATTCTTCTTGATTGAATCAAGAAAAGTAATAAATTCAGTTTGAAACTCAGCTTCACCTTCTGATTCTTGAGCACTTTGTGCTTGAAAGCCTTGTGCAATTTGACCAAGCTCTTCTTCAGAAAGATCACTTGAAACATTTCCACGAAGATTCTTTTTAATTTCACTAAGCTCTGAAAGAACTTCCTCTAGGTCATAAACACTTGCAACAGATCGAGCATTTTCGATCGTCTGAGCAAACGCCATTTGGAATGAACAAAGAGAAATAATAATGAATGAGATTAGCTTTTTTAGTTTCATGCCCTATATAGTGCAATCACAGTGCCAACTAACTGGGACAAAAGATCAATAATTTTGGCTACTTACAGTATTACATGGTGTCTAAAAAATGAACATAGTGTCTACTTCATGTGATTCGATCAGATCGCCTCATTTAAGGCAAAATACATTGTAAATTCTTTTTCTCGGCCATAGGCGATGTCGACTCTCGAGTTGAGATTTTGCTTAGGTAGAATTTTGTAACGAATTCCTGTCCCAATATGTGTTAGTGGATCGGCTTCAAATAAGTCTGATGGAATCTGGTTTCCAACTCTTGACTCTCCTCCAAATGTAAAACCAACTCCGGCAAATCCAGCTAGACCAAACTTTCCATCCATAATCGATTGGAAGTAGTGCTTATACTCACCTTCAAAGCGTATCATATTAGCACCTTCATACACTTTTCCAGTGTAACCTCGCGGTCCTCGTGAACCATAGTTATAATTATAATTAGGATTTGTGTCACCTAGATTAAAGCTTGAATCAAATAGCCATGAAAACAAATGATTCGTATTTTCTGCCAGAGAAATATAATGCGAGAAAGTTGCCTCTAGCGTAGTGATATTATCATCTCCTCCAAGATTTTCTCGATAGAAATTCGTTCGTGTATTTAAGTAAAAGCCTTTAGTTGGAGAAAATGTATTATCTCTCGTATCATAGAATAAATTAAATTTAAGACCTGTATTTGTTGCATAATTCTCAGGATTTATATCGGCCTTAAAAATAACCTCATTCCAGATGATCCCACCACCAATAAAGAGATCACCCCACACTCGATAGTTAACATTAACAATAACAGCACGAATCTTATTAGATGTATCAAGGAATCGCTCAAGTTCAGCTTGAAACATCTGACTTAATATATTTCCTTCAAGATAACCACCTGTGATACGCCACTTATCTTCACCGAGATGAAGCTTCGTTCCAATGGCCCCCATTGCGGTTCCATTTGTCGTAATCTTTCCATAAGCACCTATAATAGAAGGTGGCACAGTCTTTGTACTATTCTTATACTTTCCGCTATTTGCATCAAAGAGATACATCCCAATAAGATCGAGTCCTAGTTTAGTGCTTGGCATATAAGAAGGACCTGGAACAATGACGAATTGTCCCTCATCGAGGCCTGTTGAGGCCTTAACGTCACGTTGCACTTTTTGGGCAAAAGTCATAGAATGAAAAAGAATTAACGCTAATAACAAAAATCTCATTGAGGAGCCTATGTTTAAGATATTTTTTCTTTTCTTTTTATCATTCTCCTTTTCTTTTGCAAATAATATTAGTTTCCACGAAGAGATCTTCCCAAGTGTAGAAGACCTGAAGAAGACCAGTATTACTGATACGATTAGTGAGAATCCCATAAATACTACGATTCAAATAGCTTATGATAAAAATGGTAAAAAGCTTGGATTTATTAGAGAAGTAAATACGACGACAGGATGTAATAGTGCATGTCTACCTGTGATCTTTACACTCTATTACAACACGAAGTATGAATTTCTAAAGCTGAAATCTAAGGCAGGATTAACTAAAAAGTTTCACAAACCAATGACTGTCGATGATATCAATCGCCTACACCTACTTATTGGAATCAATCCTGAAGTATTTAAAAAAGTAAAACATCCAACTGATATGACGGATGCATTAACAGGAGCGACAAAGCCAGAATTTGTTGATGCTGTTGTGAAGGAAGCTGCTTATTCGACGTTGAGAATTAATACTTATAATCAAGATACAATCAGACAATTAAAAAGTTTAAAGTTATAAAAAAGGGAGCTGATTAGCTCCCTTTTTATTTTAATGAGGTTATTGTCCTCTTAGATCTTTTCTTAGAATCTTCCCAACATTTGACTTAGGAAGCTCAGTTCTAAATTCAATAATCTTTGGTCTCTTATAAGCAGTTAGGTTTTCTTTACAGAATGCTAGAAGCTCATCTTCAGTTAGAGACTGATCATTTTTTACGACAAATAGTTTTACGATCTCACCTGATTTTTCATGTGGTACACCAACTGCAGCACATTCAAAAACTTTAGGATGAGTAACTACGATTTCTTCAATTTCATTTGGATAAACATTAAATCCTGAAACAAGAATCATATCTTTCTTACGGTCAACAATTTTGAAGAAACCTTCTTCATCCATCACACCAATATCACCAGATTTAAAATAACCATCAGGAGTCATTACTTTTGCCGTCTCTTCAGGACGTCCCCAGTAACCCTTCATAACTTGTGGACCTTTAATACAGATCTCACCTACCTCACCAGCGTTCAGAGTATTTCCATCATCATCTTTGATACATACATCAGTTGATGAAACAGGGATACCAATCATTCCATTGTAGTCTTTAAGATCCATTGGGTTGATACAAGCAGCTGGAGATGTTTCAGTTAATCCATAGGCTTCAATTAATGGAGTTTTTGTTACCTCTTTCCATCTTTCAGCAACAGCACGTTGTACGGCCATTCCACCACCAAGAGTTAATTTTAGCTTTGAAAAATCAACTGATTTAAAGTCTTCATTATTTAAAAGACCGTTAAATAGCGTGTTTACACCAGTAAATGCTGTAAATTTCCACTTCTTCAGTTCTTTTACAAATCCTGGAATATCTCTAGGGTTAGTAATTAGAACGTTTAGTGCTCCAATTTTAGAGAACGTAAAACAGTTCGCTGTAAGTGAGAAGATATGATAAAGCGGAAGAGGAGTAATGATAATTTCTTCACCTTCTTTTACAACTGGTGAAATCCACTCGCCTGCCTGCAGTAGGTTTGCAACGATGTTACGGTGGATAAGTTCTGCACCTTTAGAAACACCTGTTGTCCCACCTGTATACTGTAGGAAAGCAAGATCAGAACTATTAATTTCTGGCTTTTTAAATTTTGACTCATCACCTTTATCAAGTGCCTCAAGAAATGACTTAGCGCCAGGAAGATCCCATGAAGGAACCATCTTCTTAACATGCTTAATAACAAAGTTTACAAGTAGTGACTTTGGAAATTTAAGCATATCACCAATTTGAGTCACAAGTACGTGCTCAATTGGCGTATTCTTTACAACTTCAGCAAGAACAGAAGCTGAGTTTTCAAAAATGATAATTACTTTTGATTGTGAATCCGTTAATTGGTGCTCAAGTTCTCTAGCAGTATAAAGAGGGTTTACGTTTACACAAACCATACCTGCACGAAGAATACCAAAAAGAGCAACAGGGTATTGAAGAATATTAGGCATCATAATAGCGACACGGTCACCTTTTTTAAGCCCAAGATCATTTTGAAGATAAGAAGCAAATTTCTTTGAAAGATGATCAATCTCTTTATAAGTTAGAGTCTTTCCCATGCAATGGAAAGATGGCTTATTAGCAAATTTAGTAAAACTCTCATCTAATAATGCTGGAATTGAAGGATATAATTCAGGATTAATTTCTTCAGCAACACCATTTTGGTAGTGCTTAAGCCAAGGTTTAGTCACAGGACAGCTCCATTTGTTACTATTAATAAATTTAGTCTAGATTTTATTGTATTTTAATTTTTAGCTACTTACAATACGGAATCTAAATACGTGTTGCATTATAGTGATCAAATTTGAAAATTTCCTTGATGTAATAAATTTTATTAGATATAAGAGTGACCGTTTTGCAAAACACCACACACACTTTAGGCCCCCTGAATTAGGGGCCTTACTTTTTTAGAGCCTATGACAAACTCTCACGACGATTCCAAAAAAGATTTCTATATTAATGAAGACGGTAATACTGTTTTTACAAAAGAATTCCACTTACGTCGTGGCTACTGCTGTGAAAGTGGCTGTCTTCATTGCCCTTTTGGCTTTAACGAAAAAGCTGATGATGACTCGAGCAATATTCCTCTAGAACTTAGAAAGCAAGATTTGAATGAAGAGGTATCTGACGAGGACTTAGCAGAGTATTACCTTAAGGATTTTGAATAAGTTTTAGACAGTTGCAAAATCATTTTACCTTCTTAGGACACCTAACATACTGATATCACAAATAATTACTTGGCATCATTCCTGCTCTTAATAGATTGTCTAAATCTTGGAGGGAATATGAAACTACTTAGCCTAATTACACTTTCACTAGTCTTTACGGCCTCTGCTCACGCGGCAGTCAACTTTAAGTGTTCTACTATGCGCAAGAATATTGAATTCAATCTAAAGGGAAATCAGATTCAAGTAGAAGGTCGTACTCCTGCACAGGCCCTAATCGGACGCACTCACAAAGTTGGAAATTCTGTAACAAAGCACTACCAACTTGCTGGCCAGAAATATCAAATTCATTTTGATGATGTAACGAACTCAAATGAGATGAATACTTATATTTCTATTCGTACAAAGAATGGGCACGAAGTAACTTACCCACTGAGCTGTAATAATATCTAAACTTGTTTTACAACTAAAACCTTAGAGTCCGTTGTTGCCTTCAAGATAGCGGACTCAATATCCTTAACTACCGCAGACCCATACTCTTTAATTTCAGTATCATCAATTTCACAAGTACCCTCTAAAACGACAATTGAACTTATACCATTTAACGACAGAACACTCTCATCTCCTGCTCCTAGAACTTTCACTCTAGCATTAAAATAGTTATTGCTTGTTAGTAGTCCACTCTTATCAAGATTCTTATATTGAAAATATTCCGCGACATTAGCGTTTGGATTAAAATTAATAACATCCATGGCCTTCTTCACATGAAGTTCTCGAGGCTTACCATCAAGACCCATACGGTTCCAATCCCAAACACGATAAGTAACGCCCGAGTTCTGTTGAACTTCGACAAGAGTTACTCCTTCACCAATGGCATGGATTGATCCAGCAGGAATATTAAAGAAATCACCTTTTTGAACATTTATGAAATTGAGGAGATCATTTACATTTTCTCCACTTTCGATGGCCTCTTGTAGTCTTTCTTTTGTGACACCTTCTTTAAGACCAAGATAAATCCCTGCATCTTCTTCGGCGTCTAAAATATACCAACATTCATCTTTTCCAAGCGCATCTTCATGAATATGAGCGTACTCATTATCAGGGTGAACTTGTATCGATAAATTTTGGCTTGTATCGATAAATTTAATTAAATAAGTTAATACTTTTCCTTCAAGAACTTCTTCAAGGCTTTGGCCATTCTCACAAAGAGATAGGCCATTTTCTAAAGTTGAAACTTCCCATGTTTCGCCCAGTGGACCTTCAAATATCCCCTCAGGGTCTTTATATTTTTTTAACTTTTCACCACCCCAAACAGTGGTAACTAAATGTGGAATTTGCTTTAGAATCATTAGTATATGCTATCGTACTTTACAGCATGAGCAAAGAAGATTTACCAATATTAATAAGGTTTAATAAGCTTCAAGAGCCTATAAAAGCTATGATAAAGCATGACTTTAAACTTTCCAGAACGAATTGAAATTCCTGTTATCACTCTTCCCAATATAGTATTTTTCCCGGGAACATCTCTTCCTTTATATGTCGTTGATGACATTTTTCAAGATATTTTTGAAGAAGCTACTTGTGCAGGAAATCCCGTTGGTATTTCATTGGCAATGGAAAAAGATTTCGAAACATACTTTGCTTATCCATGTGAAGTTTTTGGAATGGGACAGCCTCTTATGATTGAGAGAGTCGATGGGAACACTTTGAAAGTACTCGTTCGCTGTATTGGCAAATGCCAAGTCAATTACCCTACTCAATCAAATCCATATCCAATGTATAATGTGACTATTTTAAAGGATGATGAATGTGTGATGAGTAATATTGATGAATTTTATCGTCTTGAAAGCATCCTTTATAACTGGTTAGAAACAAATATTCCCAACGATCAGGATCGCGACTATTTTATCGAAACACTTAACAAGCCAGATCAAATTATTAACTACGTGGCAACCTTTATCATCAAGAGTCGTCAAATTAGACAGCTTCTCTTAGAACAAAATAATATCAATGATAAAATCAAGATTTTAAATTCTTTGATTACTGATGAGCACATCTATCACGAGGACCCAATCGTGGCCCAAGCTTTTGAAGAGTTTGTTAGTGAAAAGCTACAGCTTAAGCAGGCCAATTAAACAAGGGCCACTAATATATTGATTAAGGCCATCGCGCATGCGCTAAAGAATGAAAGTGTAAAATTATCATCAATCTTAGTTGATAACAATTCAACAAAAGCTGTCGCAATTGCAGTAAAAAAAGCAAAGATTACAATTTTCAGACTCAGCGGAAAATACAATAGGCCATAGAATGCAACAATCAAAAATGTTGTCAGGAAACACGCATAAGACCCTTCAAAAGTACGATCCTGCATAACCTTTCTCTTCCCATAACGAATTCCAACAAATGAAGATGCCGGATCAGCTAATGAAAGAATCAGAGTTGCTAAAAGTGCAATTTGTTCATCAAAGAGAAAGAATGAAAGCCCGATCCCCAAAAGAAAAAGAGGAGTTCCTGTAAATCCATTAACCTCAGTATCTCTTAAGATTCCTCGGCAAGAGTTAACGAATACCTGATTAATTCCATCAAATTTCAATCGAAGAATTTCAATTAAAGTAAACACGGCACTTGCACTAAGAACAATAATTGAAAACCTATATGAATCTAGATTTGAAATTAGATAAATTGAGGCAATTCCCAATCCTGCAAAAATATGAACTAACTTTCGTAATAAGTGCGGCTCAAACTTACTTGGGAATCTATAAATACTTTCCATTACAACAATATATAATTTTAGAAAAATAAAATAAAGACCTTTTCGAGGCTTTTTAATTTTGGCTATAATGATGGAAAGTTAAGCAAGTAATACAAGGACGTATTTTGAATAATAGTACAAATTCACATTTAGCAGATGCTGGTCAATATCTAGGTGCATCAAATAATGGCAAGAAAATCTGGGCCATTGGTGGCGGAAAAGGTGGCGTAGGTAAAAGTCTTGTTACGTCAAACTTGTCAATTTGCCTTGCCCTTATGGGAATGAAGGTAATTGCCATTGATATGGATCTTGGAGGTGCTAACCTTCACACATGTCTTGGCGTAAATGTTCCATCAAAAACTTTAAGTGATTATTTCACAAAACCAAATACAAAACTTTCTGATCTTATTACTCCTACTCCACTTAAGAATTTAAGTTTAATTAGTGGTGCTCAAGATAATCTAGGAATGGCCAATTTAAAAGCCGCTCATAAATCAAAAGTTTTAAATGATCTTCGTGAACTTGATGCCGACTATATACTTCTGGATCTTGGTGCGGGAACAACTAATAATACTTTGGACTTCTTCCTAGGAGCTGACCAAGGAATCTTAGTAACTCTTCCAGAGCCAACATCAATTGAAAACACTTATCGTTTTATCAAGTCAATATATCATCGCAAGCTGCAATCAGTTGATGACTTCCTAGAGCTTGGACCACTTATTGATAAAGTTCTTAATGGAAAAGTCGGTGAAAACCGCACTCCATCTGAAATTATTGAAAAGGCCATGCAAATAAATGAATCTCAAGGTCTAAAACTAAAAAGAGAAATTGAAGCAATTACTCCGAAACTAGTTATTAACCAGGCCCGAACTCAAGCTGATATCGATATTGGTTTTGCCATGAGAATTATTTCTAAGAAATACTTTGGCATTAACTTAGATTACGTTGGCTTTCTTGAGTACGATGCAACAGTTTGGCAAAGTGTGAAGAAGAAGAGACCTCTTATTCTTGAGTTTCCTAATTCTGCACTAGTAAAGAATTTTGAGCACGTAATCAACAGAATCTTAAATCTAACGAAGAAAATTGTTTAATATATTAATGAGGAATAAATGAGTAAAGAGAAGAACTATTATGAAGTATTAGAAGTAGCTCCTAATGCTTCGGCAGACGATATTCAAAAAGCATATGCGGCCGCAAGAGCAGCCTATAGTGGAGATAGTCTGGCCATTTACTCTCTCCTATCAGAAGAAGAGGCACATAAAGTACTTGAACTTATCGAGGAAGCTTACAATATTTTAAGCAATCCAACGAAAAGAAAGAAATACAATCAAGCTCGTGGAATTGTAATCGAAGATGATACAAATTATATTCCAACGTCAAAGCCTGCTGATGAAAATACAATCAAAGTAACGAATCAAATGAATCGTCTCGTTGCCAAAAAACGCTACGGACTTGAATACGAGCAAAATGCTGAATTTGAAAAAGAAATTGAGCAATGTAGTGAGTATACTGGTGAATTCTTAAAGAAAGTTCGTGAATACAAGAAAGTAGATGTAAGTCGTATGTCTGATATGACAAAAATATCGAAAACTTTCCTACAGTATATTGAAAATGAAGAAGTTGATAAGATGCCTGCTATCGTTTACGTTAGAGGATTTGTTTATCAATATGCGAAAGTACTAAAACTTAATCCAGATTTAGTTGCAAACTCTTATCTACAAAGAGTTAAAGCTTTAAAAGAAGGCAACTAAGCTGTCATGAGTGATCAAAATTCTAAGTTTGTTATTACGATCACCCAAGAAGACCATGATGAGTTTACTAGGCTCGATCAAGTTCTTGCGAGTAAGCTTGAACAGTCTCGTAGTTTTCTAAAGGAGCTTTTTAAAAAAGGCTCCATTACTTCTGATAATAAAATCGAATTAAAAAAAATGCCTCCAGTAGGTACTGAAGTTACTATTGATATACCTCCTCCAAGAGAGGCTACAGCAAAAGCAGAAAATATTCCTTTAAAAATTCTCTTTGAAGATGAGCATCTTGCCATTGTTGTAAAACCAGTTGGCATGGTTACCCACCCTGCCCCAGGTAATTATACCGGAACTCTTGTAAACGCTATTCTTCATCACTGTAAAGACATTCAAGGTGTTGGAGATGAAAAGCGTCCAGGAATTGTTCATCGACTTGATAAAGGAACAAGTGGTGTTATGGTGATTGCAAAAAACCAGAAATGCCATGAAGAACTTGTAAAATTATTTCAGGCCCACGATATTGACCGCTACTATCAATGCATAAGCGTCAGTACTAAAATTCCACCAGAAGGAAGACTTGAATCAACTATAGGACGTCATCCAAATAATCGCTTAAAGATGGCCGTTGATGTACGAGGTGGAAAGAACTCTATTACAAATTTTAAAGTACTAAAATATTACCAAAATCTAAGCCATGTTGAATTAAAGCTTGAAACGGGAAGAACACATCAAATTCGTGTTCACTTAAGCCAGCTACTAAATGCTCCCATTCTAATGGATCCACTTTACGGTGTTCCAAAGAATGACCTTCTAAGAATTGATAATCGACTTAAGGCCATTATCAAAGATTACGAACATCCATTTTTACATGCAAAAATTCTTGGATTTGTTCATCCAATTACGAAACAGAAGCTCTACTTTGAAGAGCCTCCCCCACCAGTATTTCAAGAGGTTCTAAACTTTCTTGAATCAGACTCGGAGTAGAAATGGCACAGCTACTTTATCAAAAAAAAATTGGTGATTTTCTCTTTGAGACCTACGATGATCGTCCAGACTTTGAATTTGATGAAGTAAAGCAAATCCATTCGGATATTGTAGTTAAAACACCTACCACAAATAGTATTGAGGCCGATGGGATTGTCTCTAAACTTGAACTGAGCCAACCATTGGCCATTAAAACTGCTGACTGTCTACCAATTGCCATTATAGGAAAGTTTGGCGTGGCCAATCTTCATGCTGGATGGCGTGGAGTTGCACAAGAAATCATTCTAAATAAAGAAGTTAAGGCAATAGAGCCTCAAATTATTCTCATTGGACCTCATATAAGTGCTGTAAATTATGAGGTTAGCGAAGAATTTAAACAAAATTTTCCTAACTCCCAAGCTTTTGACATGGTAGAAGGCAGATTAACATTCAGCTTAGAGATGGAGGTGAAGAAGCAAATTGCTGAACATTTTCCACAGGCCTATGTCATATCTACCAATATATGCACATTCGCAAATCTCAACTATAATAGCTTTAGAAGAAACCAAACAACCAAGAGAAATTATAATATTTTAAAAAGGAATTAAAATATGACTGATAGTTTTTTAAATCGCCTAAATTTTAACAAGAAAGTTTTATTCTTCATCGCAGGTCTGTCGATGTTTATTCTTTCAATTTATCTAACAAACCACTACTACCAAATTAAGTTTCCGGTAGGATTTGGTTCGGCTTCGGCCTGTAACATCAACTCTTTCTTAACATGTGATGCTGCAACACTTTCACCTCTTTCAAATATTGCAGGTGTTCCTATTTCAATCTTCGGAATTGTTATGGGTGCCATGGTTATGCTTTTTTATATGGTAAATAGTAAGCATGCAGAAGGAAGCTTATTTCTTCTCCTTCTTCTAAACGGTATTGGATGTTTAGTACTATTTATTTACTCAATTGTAATGCTTGGTACACTTTGTCCATTCTGTACTCTTTACTACGTTGCTTCTTGGTTAGCATTAGCTTTGATGTTTCAATATAAGGCAGCTCGTGACTTTGATATTAAATTCTTTGCAACTGCTGCTGTCTGTATGCTTATTAGTGGTTCAATTGGTTATGCGTTTACAAATTCAAAGGTTGAAAATTCAACTGCTAGAAGCGCACAAATTGTTGCAATGTTCAAGAACCTAAATAATTTAGGTACTCCAGAAAAAGCATCACCTTACCGTCTAGCTTCTTCTTCAGAGGACTTTAAAGATGCACCAATCCAGATGTCTGTTTTTTCAGACTTTCAATGTCCGGCCTGTAACGCACTTAACTTAGTTCTTCCAACGATTGAAAAAAAGTATGAAGGGAAAATTAATATCCAATATTTCTTTTACCCACTAGATCACAATTGTAATGCGGGAATGAGTGGACCACTTCATCAACTAGCTTGTGAAGCTGCTTATCTTGCAAGTTGTGTAGGACCTCAAAAGTTTAAATCAGTACATGATGCAATTTTTGAAAACCAAGCAAACCTTACTGCTGAATGGATTAGCGATAAAGGTAAGGAATTTGGAGTTACTGAGTGTATGGCAAAGCCTGAAACAAAGCAGGCAGTCGTGGATATGATCGCTCAGGCAAATTCTTTTAATGTACAATCAACACCAACTCAGCTAATTAATGGTGTAAAAATTGAAGGTGTTAGGCCACTAAGTGATTACACAGCGATTATGGATCACCTTCTTAAAGAAAATAAAGCTAAGAACTAATGAGTAAAAAAAAAGAAAGAATTATTCCTAAATATACAGTGGGTCCAATAGAGACCCACTGTCATCTCGACTATCTCAAAGGCCAAGAATTAATTGATACACTTAACAAATGCCAGGAATATGGTGTTAATAAAGTTGTGACAATTGCAGTATCTCCAGACAATCTTAAAAAAGTTAGAGAGCTTACGGCCAATGATATCGTCTATGGTACTCAAGGAATTCATCCTCACGAGGCCAAACACATTACAGAAGAAACTTATCAAGAAATTCAAGACAACTTAGCAAACCCTAAGATTGTAGCAGTTGGAGAAATTGGTCTAGATTACTACTATGAGTTTTCAGATCCGAGCATTCAAAAAGAATCTTTTGAAAGGCAACTGCAAATTGCTTGTGATAGTGACCTGCCAGTTGTTATTCACACACGTGAAGCAGATGAAGATACTAAGGCCATTTTAAAAAACTTCTCAACTACACTAAAAAGAAAAGGAGTTATCCACTCTTTTACTTCAGGAATTGAGCTTGCTTCGTTTTGCCTTAGTGAAGGCTTTCATATTGGATTTAATGGAATTGTTACATTTAAGAATGCTACTAACGTTCGTGATGTTTTAGATATTGTTCCAGTCGAGCAAATGCTACTAGAAACGGACTCTCCGTATCTTACTCCTGTTCCATTTAGAGGAAGAGAGAATGCTCCGTTCTATCTTCCATGTGTTGCAGATTTTATTGCAACTCATAAAGGAATTGATCCTCAAGAATTAATCGACGTTGCTAATAGCAACGCCGAAAATCTATTCTTTAAATTAAAATAATCCTTCAGTCGATAAGTAGCGCTCACCAGTATCATAACAGAATGTTAATACTGTTGAGCCTTCTGGCATTTCACTAATTTTCTTTTCAATTGCAGCTAGTGAAGCACCACTTGAAATTCCTAGAAGGATGCCTTCAAGACGGGCAGCACTTCTTGCAAATTCAAAGGCTTCATCTTTACTAATTGTCACAACTTCATCAAGAAGTTCTCGATTTAAAACACTAGGTACAAAACCAGCACCTATTCCCTGTATTGGATGCGGCCCAGGCTCACCTCCAGAGAGAACAGGAGAATCCGCAGGTTCAACCGCCACAACCTTCAGGTTATTAAACTTCTCTTTTAAGACCTCTGATACACCAGTAATATGTCCACCAGTACCTACTCCAGTAATAAGGTAGTCGATACTTCCATCAATATCAGCGAGAATCTCCTTGGCCGTTGTATCTCTGTGTACATCAACATTTGATGGATTATCAAATTGCATTGGCATCCATGAATTTTCTTCTTGCTCACAAATTTCTTGGGCCTTTTCAATCGCTCCCTTCATACCTTTTTCTTTCGGAGTTAAAACTAGCTCTGCACCAAAAAGTGCCATAAGACGCCTTCTCTCTAAACTCATACTCTCTGGCATTGTAATGATTAAGCGGTAACCAAGAACAGCACATGCCATTGCAAGACCAACTCCAGTGTTACCAGAAGTAGGCTCAACAATTACCGTTCCTTCTTTGACAAGGCCCTTCTTTTGCGCGTCTTCAATCATTCTCTTTGCGATTCGATCTTTAATTGAACCACCAGGGTTTGCGCGCTCAAGCTTTGCATAAATAGTTATATTTTTCTTATTTGCCTCAGGAAAGAGACGATTTATTTTTACAAGTGGTGTATTTCCAACAGATTCCAAAATATTATTAAATTTCATATGTAAGCTCCTCTATATTGAATTGTCGATCCTTCACATCTAAGTGAACTTCGCTTTTATGATAAACAATAGACTTCTTCTTCACACTTTGTGTTAGCCAAACGTTACCACCAATCGTTGACCCCTCACCAATAACAGTCGTTCCTCCCAAGATTGTTGCGTGAGCATAGATCACACAATCATCTTCAATAGTGGGATGGCGTTTCGTATTTTGTAAGTCCTTACTCACTGAGAGAGCACCTAATGTTACCCCTTGATAAATCTTTACTCGATTACCAATAACTGCGGTCTCCCCTATAACGACACCAGTTCCATGATCGATAAAGAATGAATCTCCAATTTGTGCACCTGGATGGATATCAATACCTGTTTTATTATGTGCATATTCTGCAATCATTCGAGGAAAGATTGTTAAAGATTTTTCATAGAAAAAATGGGCCAGACGATGAGAGGCAATTGCAAAAAGTCCTGGGTAGCATAGAACAACCTCACAGATATTTTGTGCAGCAGGATCACCTTCTAAGAGCGCAATAGCATCAATTTCTATTTTCTTTGCCAACGTCACTAATTCTTCGCTATACGACGCTATTAACTTTTCTCTGACATGCGCATCAAGTTTCAAATGATTAAAAATTTGATCCGTATTAATGATGTGGCGATTGAAATACAATTCAAAGTCTTCATAATTTAGAAATTGCATTCGCACAGAACCTGGCAAAATAATATTGAGGGCCTCTTCAACGAAATCCTCAATAACCTCAGGTTTGATTTCAGTATCATGACAAACTTTTTTCTTGTGCTCGTAGAGCTTCTTTATATTAGAGAGATTTGATTTTTCCATCGCGTGATTATAACACGCGGCCCGCGAGATATAATTCACAAAAATCTTTATAAATGGTTAACAAAATGAATCGATCTTCTAAGTTACTGAATATTCAGCTAAGGATAGCTTCGAAGGATTTCATCAGAGTACTTATCTGCGCAACTACGAAGATCTTCCTCATTCTTAATTCCGTAACATTCTTGAGCTATTTTTATATTTCGCCCACAGTGGAAGCCACTATGCTCATCAGAGATACCTGTAACCTTCTTAATCCAACAAACAGAGTGGTATGCAAGAGAGTAAAGTGTTGCGTACTTGCCTTCCGCACAAAAGCCAAATGAAGCAGATACAATGGCAGCAATTTTTAGTTCTCCGTTAACATCAACAAAGACAGGTCCACCACTATCAATATAACAAGTATCTGTTTGCTTGTTTCTCATATCAATCTCGTTAAAAAAGACTTCAAAAATTGGAATTATGGCCATTCTCTTTTGACCGTAAATAATATGAGCATGGGCAGTGTCCATTGGCATAAAGCCGATTTCGCCAGTATAACCAAATCCAACCGCTGTCGTAAGCTTTCCAGGAGCGATCTTATCTAGAATCTCTTTGGGATCAGTTAAAAGAGAGTAGAATTTCTTCACTCGAAGAGGAGAATCAGTTGTTAAGATAGCAAGATCAACTGTTTTCAAGCTGGCCAAGTCTGCTAGAGGTCCATTTGGATATTTGAATTTCAAGCTCGGATGAAGCTCCACTCCAGTCACACTATACTGAGCATCAAGGTTCTCTTTTGAAGAAGCCGCAGTCATAATTTTTCCTGCTCCAGTATAGATACGAATCGATTTGTAATTTTTATTCTCAAGACAATGAGCGGCAGTAAGGATATGAGTAGGCGTTAATGCCACTCCAGTACAAAATGGACGGCCAAGTCTAACGAGAGCAACGACACTCTGATACTCTCCTTTATTAACAGCTTCCCCCCCAACAATTGCAAAGCAAGAGCTGGCCAAAGCGATACATAATAACAAAAGAGTCTGAATCATGACACTTCATAGCATAATTAGAAGATAAAGACTAGAAAGGATTATGAGTTATTTTGCTGATTCATCTCATAGAAGGCGCGATAAAGGCCCGCAAGTTGTTGCTTTCTCTTGGCCAGATAGTTTTGGTCTAAAACTTGGGTGATTTCTTCAAAAATTTCGCGATGCACATCTGGGGCTTCATCAATTTTCGTATGTCCCTCAGGACGTAGGATATTAATCACATCAGTCGTCTTAAAATCACGAGCGACATTAGGGCCATCATTGAAAATAAAAGATCGATCTAGCATGAAATTAAGATTCTTTTTGACGTTCTTTGGAATGATATCATTATCAAAGCCAACTGAATCGAGTGTCACGAGCAAATCCACACTTCGAAATCCTGCTTCCGCACTATTTAAGCGATTAGCGAGGTTAACAACAGCGTCCCCTCCTAAAGAATGACCTACGAGAATAATTGGCTGATCCTTTGGCCTTCTTAAAACTTCTTCCAAAACCTTATCTTCATCACTCCAACTGACAAACTCGCCATCACTAAATGACTTGGCGATATCCTCAAGTCCACCTTTAGAACTCAGAGTTGAAAGATGAAGTCCCTCTAAAAAGAAAATTGCAGGCTTATTTATTGGAAGTAACTCCTTAATTGGACTAACTTCTTTTACTTCACTAGC
Organism: Halobacteriovorax sp. RT-1-1; assembly: GCF_047085455.1. NCBI lineage: Bacteria > Pseudomonadati > Bdellovibrionota > Bacteriovoracia > Bacteriovoracales > Halobacteriovoraceae > Halobacteriovorax > Halobacteriovorax sp. RT-1-1. Next base: position 306,379 of record NZ_JBKIXZ010000002.1, on the reverse strand, counting down.
TTCTTCAGGTGCATTAACAGCAGACTTTGCAACTGTTGTCACAGCATCTACGGCTAACTTCTTTCCGGCTTGAGCAATTGCAAGAGCATCTGTTGAGATTGAAGCCTTAGCAGCGGCTTCGGCAACCTTGGCAGTTTTCTCCACAACTTTCGTTGCGTTTTTGACAAGCTTTTCAGGGACAGGGGCCTCGCTTTTAACACCACTTTCATAATCCGCTTTGGATTTGTAGTGAATAATATTTGATGGCATTTTTGAACTTGTTTGCATTAGTAAAATTATAGCCTGTTCAGCTATTTTTTGGGCAGTGAGCAAAAACGTCGCATCCTCCTAGAAATATGTGCTTTCGGTAGGCAATCTCTCTCGATTGTGGCATATTACAGTGGTATTTTTTTTAATAATTAAGCACAGGAGTCAGGTATGTCTGGAAAGATCCGCGTTGGTATTAATGGTATGGGCCGTATTGGTCGTACAGTTCTTAGAGAAATTTTTAACCGCAACATTGAAAACTTAGAAGTCGTTGCTGTTAACTCACCAGGTGATATCCACGACTACGTTCACCTTATCAAATACGATTCAGTATTTGGTCGTTTCAACGGTGAAGTAAGTGTAGATGAATCACACAAAATGCACATTAACGGAAAAGAGATTTCTTTTCACAAGTATAGAGACCCAAGTGAAATTCCTTGGACACAAGATAAAGTTGATATCGTAATCGATGCAACAGGTGTTTTCAAAGATCAAAAATCACTAATGAAGCACGTAACAGGAACTGTTAAAAAAGTTATTCTATGTTGTCCAGGTAAAGACGTTGATAACACAATCGTTATGGGAATCAACGAAAACACTTATGATGCTCAAAAACACACAGTTGTTTCAAATGCATCTTGTACAACTAACTGTCTTTCACCAGTTGCAAAAGTACTAAACGATAAGTTTGGTGTAATCAACGGTCACATGACTACTGTTCACTCTTACACTGGTGACCAGTGTCTTCTAGATGCTTCACACTCAGACCTTCGTCGTGCTCGTGCAGCAGCAGTATCAATGGTTCCAACAACAACAGGTGCAGCAAAAGCTGTTGGTCTAGTTATTCCTGAACTTAAAGGAAAGCTAGATGGTTTCGCAATTCGCGTTCCAACTCCAAACGTTTCTCTTGTTGATCTAACTGTAAATGTTGAAACAGAAGTTACTGAAGAAGAAGTAAACGCAGCTCTAAAAGAAGCAAGTGAAACAACTCTAAAAGGTATTCTTGGTTTTGAAAAACAACCACTAGTATCTGTTGATTACATGGGTATGAGAGAGTCTTCATGTGTAGACGCTGATCTAACAAAAGTAATTGATGGAAAGAGTGTAAAAGTTGTTACTTGGTATGATAACGAAGCAGGTTTCTCTAACCGTGTTATCGACCTTGCAGGTTTCATCGGTAGCCAACTTTAATAAAAAAAATTAGGAAAAACTATGGCATTACAATTTATTGACAGCATTGATGATTCAAAAATCAAAGACAAGAAAGTTCTTGTTCGTTTTGATTTCAATGTTCCTCTAGATAAAGAAACTAAAGAGATTACTGATACAACAAGAATTGATAATGCTCTTGAAACAATCAAGCTAATCCTAGACAAAGGTGCATCTAAGTTAATTATGATGTCTCACCTTGGACGTCCTAAAGGACAAGTAAACTCAGACTTCTCTCTTGAGCCTGTTGCAACTTACCTTGCAGATAAACTGGGTGAAGAAGTAACGTTAACTGAGTCATGTCTTGATCGCGGAATTAAAACTCTTCTAACTTTAAACTCAAATAAGATCATTCTTCTTGAAAACCTTCGTTTCCACAAAGAAGAAACTGAAAACGATCGTGAGTTTGCACGTAAACTTTCTGAGTATGCTGACATTTATGTTAACGATGCATTTGGAGCTGCTCATAGAAAACACGCTTCAACTTATGAAATTAATGCTTTCTTCAAAAACAAGGCCTATGCAGGACTTCTTATGAAGAAAGAAATCGAAGCTCTTTCAAAAATTACGCAAAGACCTGAGACACCATTTGTTGCAGTCGTTGGTGGTGCAAAAGTTAGTGACAAGATTAAAATCATTGAAAGACTTCTTTCAAGTGTTTCTAATCTTATTATTGGTGGAGCTATGGCCTACCCTTTCCTAAAAGCTAAAGGAAATGAGGTTGGAACTTCTCTTTGTAGTGACGAAGATGTAAGCCTTGCTAAAAAGATTTTTTCTCAAAGTACGGCACATAAAATCATTCTTCCGATTGACCATATCGTTTCAAGTGAGTTTGGTGGAAAGCCGGAAGCAGTTGATAAAGTTGGTATCCCTGATGGAAAGATGGGTTTAGATATCGGTGAGCAAACAATTGCAAAGTACAGCTCTATTCTTCGTGAAGCAAAGACAATCCTTTGGAATGGACCAATGGGTATTTTTGAGAATGAAGATTATGCAAAAGGTACTTTTGCTATTGCTGAAGTTTTAAGCGAGTCAAATGCCTACACTCTTGTTGGTGGAGGTGATTCAGTAAGTGCAGTTAATAAGTCTGGTCTTGCGAATAAAATGAGTCATGTATCGACTGGCGGTGGCGCTTCTCTTGAGTTTATCGAGAAAGGTAGCCTTCCAGGTATTAGTGCTCTAAAATTTGGTGTTGAATAAATAAGTAATAATAAGGGATGTAAATATGACTGAGAGAACGAAGTATATCGTAGGAAACTGGAAGATGAATCAGAATACTGAAGACGTTATCGCCTTCTTTGATGCTATCGACAGCACGAAACTTCGTCATGAAGCATGGATTGCTCCACAAGCAATCCACATCCCTATTTGTCTGCAAAATACTGATGATTTTAAAATTGGTGCTCAAAATTGTGCCACAGAAAATAGCGGTGCATTTACGGGAGAGATCTCACCTGCATCACTAAAAGATATCGGTGCACATTTTGTTATCATTGGACACTCAGAACGTCGCTCTATCTACAATGAGGACGATGCAACTCTAAATGCAAAAGCAAAGATTGCTCTGGCCAACGACCTAACAATTATTTTCTGCATTGGTGAAACACTTGAGCAAAGAGAAGCCGGAAAAGTCGAAGAGGTTTTAGCAGAGCAGTTAAGTAAAGGTCTTGCTGATATTGACAGTGTAAACGTTATTATTGCTTACGAGCCAGTTTGGGCAATAGGAACAGGAGTAACAGCAACTCCAGAGCAAGCACAAGAAACTCATGCCTATATACGTCAGTATATAAATGATAATCTATCAATTGATGGAAATAAAACATCGATTCTCTATGGTGGATCAGTTAAGCCTTCAAATGTAGAAGACCTCCTATCATGCAAAGACATTGACGGAGGCCTTGTTGGTGGAGCTGCCCTACAAGCGGACAGCTACATGGGTCTGCACGCTTAATTAAAAGACGTGAACTTTCATTTCTTCAGTATCGTTACAACTTAGTTCCTTGTAGGTTTGAACATCATCGAATGATGGCAAACTTCCCCTTGGTAAGTATAGATTTTTAGTAACTCCTAAGACCGTTCCGTCGGGCTTAGCAAAGACACGCCAGTCTGTTCCCCATTCTGTTGAAAAATCAAACTCACCTAAATATTTTCTTTCTTCTCCAAAATAAATGAGACTATCCACATTAATTTTCATATCACGACGAGCAAACTCTGGGTGGTATGGTAGATAGAATTGAAATTCTTGGCGATCTCCAGCTTTTCCTGCCGGAAGAATTTTAAGAATACCTTGAGGGTTCGTAATAGCAACTTCCATCGAATCTTGAGTTAATGTACGAACACCTTTAACAAGATATCCATTCTCTTTTGCGCAATGAAAGTATTGATTAACTTTTAATAAATCCTCTCTTCCATAAAAATCGTGACGGAAAATAAGAGACTTCTTTTTTAAGAAGAATAGTCTTCTTTTTGTATATCCGAGTTGTCCAACCGATGCCTTTAGTGAAGTTCTAAGTCCTTTTCTAGCATCGATTTTCTCTGTAAATGAATGAGTCTTTAGGTTTGGATTATAACGGTAATGTCCTTCACGTGAAATTTCATCTAAGATTCCCTGAGCATCACAACCAACGAGACCAAGGTAGCGAATATTAGGATGGACTGACTTAAATAGATCCTTAACATCCTTTCCGTTAATACTTAGGACAGCTCCCATATTATTTGAACCTGTCGTATTCTGACTTGTTCCTGCAGCATGAGACGCCCAAAAAACAGCGATATTATTTGGATTATGAAGTTGTCGGCGAAGCTCGTGAAAATCCACACTATGCTTTATGACAATATTGTAGCCTGATTTTTTAAAGTGCTTCTTGAAGATTTTTTCAAGTTTGGGGTCAATCTTCCAACCTTTTGGACGATACCAAACCTTTGGTGTTTCAAGTGAGGTTAATAAAACAACGTTTGGTTTCACATCCTGTGCATACGTGAAATGCGCAGAAACAAACGTTAAAACAGTAAGTGATAAAATAATTAAAGCTTTCATGCCACAAAAAGTAGCATAAAAAAATGAACAGTTAGGCCTAATTAAAGTTAAATTCGAATGTTAAAATTTACTAACAATTAAGCTTTCTACTGAATATCAACTCTTAATGAAACTGGGCAGTGATCTGAGATAAATCGCTGATACCATGAAAGATTCTCAAGTCTCTTTGTGTTTCGACTACTTCCACTACAAGCACGCCAAATTTCAACGTACTTTGTTTCAACTGTATTTGAAACATAGAAATGATCAAAAACATTTCCTGAGCCACCATTACGATAAGTATAATCATAGTCACTCGTTCTTCTTGTCACATTAATTGTATTAAATGCTTCACCTAAAACGACTAAGTCAGATTCTTTATCTTCATAGCGAGTATTTCTGTAAGTATTAAGATCACCTGCAATGACTACAGGCAAATTAGCTTCACGGTATTCTAGTACTCTCTTATTTAAGTTATTAACTTGTTCTAAGCGTTCACTAATTCCATCTGGGCCAGCTTTTAAATGAAGACCAACTAAGTGAATAAGCGGCTGTTTTGAATAACGATCGATAACCTTTCCATAAAGAGCAGGTCTTAAAAACGGACGATTTTCTAATAAAGAGTAAGTAAAATCGTCATCACCTTTTTCAGGAACGATATCAAGTGACTTCTTTAAGCAAATCATTAAGTGCTGGTGATTAAATTGTTCATGACGATAAGAAACACAGTGGTGACCTAGGCCATCCATTAATTGTCCCAATCGTTCAGTGTCGATAACTTCTTGAAAAAGAAAAATATCTGTATTGATATACTTCGTGCTTAAAAATTCTTTGATAAAAGGATCACGATATTCGTCAGTTCTTTGACCAGAGATTTCCCCCCCAAGTCCGTACCAACGTAGATTGAATGTTGTAATTTTTAAACTACTCGCAAAGCTATTTCCAGAGATCGAAAATACCGCTGCAGCACAGGCCAGCCATGGCCAAAGTCTCTTAATTCTTCCCATATAAAAATGGTAAAGAAGGGATTACCGAAGGTCAAAAAAATTATCTATTTAAGTTACTGATATCACTTTGTGACCATCTTTTTTATTGAAATTATTTCTTATAACCTTCTCATTTTGCATCGCGTGGGATACACCATGCTCAAATCTGTAGGGAGACTCAATGAAAAAACTGCTATTTACGACATTAATTGCAAGTAATATCTTCGCTGGGACAAGCTTCTGGGCCCTCTTCTCACCACACCAAGGTGAAGAAGCATTTAATCAAATTTATACAGCAATCGAAGGCGCAAAAGAGAAAGTTTGGCTAACGGTATACAGCTGGTCAGACTCAACAGTAACAAAGAACCTTGAAGTTGCATGCCTTTCGGGTGTCGATGTAAAAGTTGTTCTTCACCCTAATTTAAAAAGTAGTTCTCGCGTAATTGATTATGCCAAATCAATTGAAGATGCCGGATGCGGTGTTAAGTTCGCTTACAAAAAAATGCACGAGAAATTTTCAATCGTTGATGATAAATGGGCATTCAACTCTAGTGCGAACCTTTCAGGTGGTGCAAAATCTCGTTACTCTGAAAACTTTATTTTCAACAATGACTCTTCTGAAGAAGGTCGTACTACAATTAAAACTTTAAATCGAGAATTTAAGTTTCTTTGGAATTCAGGAAAAGATATCTACACTTCACAAGTTAGTGAAGAAAACCTAGCTTCACTTGATCTTTTAGATCTAAAGAATATTCCAAATGAAGAAGAGAATCCTTCATTCGTTTCAAGTTCAATGAACTTCACATACAAAGAGTACGCACCGAGCTCAAAAAGCTATAAGACAGGACGCTACTTGGGAATGTCTCCTAGGAAAGTAGCTGGTCAGAAAACTTGGTTAGTTCGCGATGCTATGATTAAGCTAATCAATAAATCTCAAAAGAATATTCTGGTTAATGTTAATCACCTTGTAATTAAAGACGTAGCAGATGCACTTTTAGATGCTGTTAAAAGAGGTGTTGATGTTAAGATCGTTGCCGACAATCAAGAATATAAAACAAGCACAAAATCAAAAGAGATGACTCCTTACTTTGTTTACAATTGGAAGAAGCTTCCAGGTAATAAGAATAAGGTCGCACCAGTAAGAATTAAGTACTACTCTCATGCACCATCTCCTCGTCACTGGGCCCTTAATCACCACAAGTACATGATCTTTGATTATGATGAGAGTGATTTCTCTAAGACAAAACTTATGAGTGGTTCATATAATATTTCAGAAACAGCGGAGCTTACTCAATTCGACAATATGTTCACGTATAAAGGTGAAGTATTTGCACAGCTTTTTAAGGACTTTAAAGGTGAATTCGATAATCTTTGGTTCTTAAATAGAGATGACAATGATAAGCCTTCTCAAGAAGCTTGGGATCGCGTCGCTAAACCATACAACGGAAATATTTATCTTCACACAAAGATGCCTGTTTCCCTTACTTGGCCTGAAATCTATAAAGTAAGAAAGGCCGTTTCAAATGCAGCACCACTATTCTTTAAAAACGCTTACAAGAAACGTGACTGCTATCTTTTCAATCTAGAAAAGCAAATTTTCACTGGTTGTCCAAACTAAATAATTATCAAATCATAATTTTTTAACTCATCAGGTCATAGACAGTACTTGTCATGGCCTCGATGTGTTGATATAAATTGTTGTTAATTTATCTATTTATATTGAAAGGAAATAAATTATGGTTACTGGTTTAATGATTTTTCACGGTGTTGTTTCAGTACTTCTAATCATCGTAGTTCTTCTACAATTTGGTAAGGGTGCGGAAGCAGGTCTTCTAGGTGGTGCTTCAGAAGCCGTATTCACAGGTAGCCAACAAGGAAATATCCTAAGTAAAATTACAGTTGTACTTACTGTTCTTTTCCTAGGTAACTGTATTCTTCTTGCTAAGATTCAATCTGGTAAAGAGTCTAAATCACTACTTGATAGTGCAGCGCCAATCGCAGCTCCACTTAACTCTGATACAACAGCTCCAGCACAAACTGCTCCAGCGACTGAAGAAACAGCTCCTGCTGCAAAATAAATTCAAAGAAATTCTAAGAATATACAAAATAAAAAAAAGCTCCCGAAGGGAGCTTTTTTTATTTCTTCTTCATTAATTTTAAAATTGATTCTATTCCTAACTCTTGTGCATATTGGGCAACAGTCTTCCCGTTCGCATCTGGAATATTTGGATCGGCCTTCATTCCTAATAAAGCACGGACATTATCGAAGCGCTTATTCTTGATAGCAATGTGAAGAGGAGTATCACCTCTCTTATTCTTCTCATTTACATCAGCGCCTTTTTTAGCAATATAGTAACGAATTGATTCAGGTGTTGATTTCTTTGCCATAGCAAAGAGTGAAGCTGGCCTTCTCTTCTTGTGAACTAAGCTTACCTCTGGAACAGAAGCAATTCCACGTGACTTTCTTTTTTTAGCAGCTTCAGCGGCCTTGGCCTCTGCAACTAGTTGAGCTTCATTTTTAAACTTATCTTCAACAAAGCTTACTTCGTAGTCGCTAATAACAAATGAGCTATTTTCAATTTCATTAAGATTAATATCTTCAAGTTGCCAGTCTTTCTCTGTTTGCACTACTCGATTAGGAGTGTCCCCCTTGATATCAAGTTTCTCTTCAGAGATCCCATAAAGGTCTGCAAGGTAACGATACTCAGCTTCCTCACTTTCAGTTAAAAGCATCTCATTACTTTCAACTTTGCTTAGAGGAAGAAGGCCCCCATGCTGCTCAAAAGAACCACATGAAGCAAGAATAACTAAAAATGTTAAAAATCTTAACTGACTCATCAACTCACTTATCGCCACGAAGTTAAGATTTCTTTAGTCGTTCTATGTTTACTTTAAAATTCAGGTATTTAGAAATAAATAAGGCCCGCAAAAGCAGGCCTTAGTCATATATAGAAATTTAAATTAATCTCTAGAATGGGATGTCATCAGCTGTGAATGAAGCGTTCGATGAAATATCGTAACCTTGGTTCATATCATCGTGCTGAGGCATTTCTTGGTTAAATGAGTTGTTGTTATTAGACTGACCCATTGAAGCACCTTGACCAGCAGATGGAGCTGCTCCACCAAGGAATTGAATTGTTCTAGCATTGATTTCTGTTGTGTATCTCTTGTTACCGTCTTTGTCTTCCCAAGATCTTGTTTGAAGTTGACCTTCTAAGTAAGCTTGACGACCTTTTGCTAGGTATTGACCACATAATTCAGCAAGTTTTCCCCAAACAACAACTCTGTGCCATTCAGTTCTTTCTTGTTTTTGTCCGTTCTTATCTGTCCAAGACTCACCTGTTGCTAGTGAGAAGTTACATACAGCCATCCCAGATGGTGTGTACTTAAGTTCTGGATCTTGTCCTAAACGTCCTACTAAAATAACCTTGTTTACACTCATTTGTTCCTCCAATTTTCTTCGCGTATAGCTGAAACAATACTTAAGAATTCAGCTATAACCGCAAGGTTGAGTATTACCTGAATACATTACTACAATAATACGACTTTCCCCTATCGAGAAGTCATAAATAGCTATGCAAATACAAAAAAAAGGACAACTTGCGTCAAGAGCTTGAAATGATATTCATTAAAAATTGAAGGTTCTAAATTTTTTTAATACATGTCTGCAAAAGCTTGCTCAACATTCTCTGGAGCAATTTGAGCATGGCCACCTCTAGTCTGCCAAAACTCTTTTACTTTTGATTTCGCGATACGCACATCCTTCTTGTACCAAGCAGCATCAAAGCCACAGTGAGGACATGGAATTTCTTTTTTGAAGTTTAGTCTAAGCGCTGCTTCAAAGCCTGCCCAGAATAGAAAGAAAGAAAAGATTCCTGCAAAGCTAATAAATGGATAAAGTACACCAGTTGTTGCAACTGTAAGCATGAATACCTGAAGGTAGTTTTTTGCATTCATGTGAGGGTTTGTGACAACTGCCCTTTGAGTGCGACAAAGAGGACAGAAGAATTCAATATGCGCTTTCTTAAATTTGTAAGTACGCGTCTCTAATGGATTAAATGAATTCAATGTCTTCAATTATCGCCCTCCTAAGCATCGACAAAGTAAACATACTTCGACTCCTTAATTTTACCAATTTAGTCGCTGAGAATTAAGCAGGTAAAAAAGGTACCAGGCCCTGTTCTTATTCATCCGTGATTCGAACAAGACCATAAGCCTGGTAGAGATAAGTACTCACAAAAACAAGTACTTAAAGATGACCGAAAGGCCATGGTTAAGGTGGTTAGCCTTGCCTGTACAAACGTTCTACTCCAGGGATTAGGCACCATATCCTTGGTACCTATTTCTATTACAAGTTCAATGCCAACTTAACTCGGTGCAACTAACTAGAAATAGAAAGTGTTCATATCAATTGACGCATAAATGCCACTTTCGGTAGCATTAAGTTACCGGAAAAATAAGGCATTATGACACAACCACAACATTCACATTCGAAAAAATTAGTTAAGAACACGAAAGGCCAAATTAGTATCTTCTTTGGAGTTACACTTGTGGCAATCTTCTCATTCATCGCATTCGTGGTGAATGTTGGACTCTTCGTAAAGGCCAAGATCAATCTGCAAAATGCAGTTGATACTGCTGCTTGGTCGGGAGCCGCTTCTCAAGCTAGACAACTAACAAATATTGCTCACCTTAATTGGGAGATGAGAAATACTTATAAAGAGTGGATGTTTAAGTACTACGTTCTTGGTCAACTTGCGAATGAGAACACTCATGCTAACTCAACAACAACAATGAACTTTGCCTTGAAGCGCTTTGATGAAAGTGGATCTGACTTTAGTAGTGGTGTTAAGGGTGACCATTACAACGTTCCCTCTATTTGTCTTCACTTTGGCTCTGGTAATAACGAAAACCTTTGTACAATTTATCAAATCCCTGGTCTTCCTCGCTTTCACGTCGCAGGGATTCCAGATGTTAGTGAAGAATTTGAAAGAACAATGGATGCCTTTGTTAATTTAAAAGCAAAGAACTGTATGGTTCGTTCAACTTATAACTTTTCGGCCGCAAAGAATTACGCTTTTGCTGCCGGTGTTTCACAAAATGATGTTCCTATTGCAGCAGCAGATCGAACGGGTGCGTGGATTGAATCAATGGAGCTTGCTCTTAGAATTAGAAATCTTGAGATGATCGTAAACCGCCCACCTATTACACAAGGAATTTGTGGTGGTGGTTCTGCCACTGGTTGCGTTAACCCTGAGCAACTATTTATGGAGAACCAATCGACAGGAATTCCAATTAACGATCGACCACTGAAAGCCTATATGGCCGCGGCAAAAACTCTTGGTGGTGGAATTTTTAAAACAACATTCGACGGTGCATTTGCAAAGTCTTTAGTGCTTTATGAATTAGCTCCAAAGACGTTCACACCTTCACCACAATCGTTATCTAGTTTCCTAATCCCACAAGATGCCAGTTATAACGGCGGTGAACTAGTTGCTTCATCAAAGCGCTATCTTGATCTTGTACCGATGATTATGAATTTCACGACGTTCTTTACAACTTTTGCTCCTACAACTGAAGGGATTTCAACGATTGCAGTTCCTGATTCAAGCGGAACAGCTGCAGAAGCGTCATGTGCATCGACAAAGACTTCACTACCTGTACCTGGCTATATTCTAGGCTTCTATAAGAATCCAAAAGTTGTGACATATTATGCAGTTAAGGCCAAAGCTAAGTACCTTGGTTTACTTAATCCATTTTCGTTCCTAGAAAATAATGGCTTTATCGATATGGCAGCATATGCGGCAGCAAAGCCTTTTGGTGGCCGTATTGGGCCGGCCCTCGTTTCACCAACAGTTGGAAAAGATTATGCTGAATCGAGTTCAAATTCGGCCCGTATTGCAAATGCCTCTGGTTCAAGAAGTGCTAATTTTATTATGGGCTTTACAACAACTGGTGACCCAAGAACAACAGATGACCCTACTGATGGTGTAAAGATTCAGGGCCTACCACTACCGGCAACCTCAGACTTTTTTCTAGATGCTGCTGACACAACTGCTGCAATTGGTGGGATTCCATCAAATGTTGATGTGAAATTTACGATACCGAATATGATCTATAATTTGAATTCGCAAACGACTTCGGAATCAGACCTTCCAACCCTTGCCTACAATCCTAACCCAAGTAATATCACTGGCGAGAAAGCAGGGCTTTTCACAACAAAGCAATTTGTTGATTTAAGGGCAAATATTCCGAACTACACGGTAAATCAGGCCGGGGTGACAGCACAAAATCTTATCGAAGCTTTTCAAAATGTTCGTGCTCCGACAAATTATGATGTTCTCAATTACTTAGTTCCAACAGTTAACAGCTTAGAAACAGATATGACGGCCGATCACTTTCCATCAGTGCGCTATATTGATCCAGCGGCCAAAACTATTGGTTACTTTGCACCACTCTTCCACTCTACTTTACTTTATAAGGACAGGGAGGCCTTGACTGGTGTTCTAACTGATTATATTGATACTCTAAGTGATGCTGTTATCGTTTATCGCAAGGCCCTGGATTTCTATGCAACGAAAGTAAGAAATACTAGTGCTCAAGATCCTACGGCCTATATTGAAGCCTCAAAGGCAATCTTTGATCCAGATGTTGATGGCGACCCAACAACGACTACTGTTGCCCTCCCGATTCCGCAGTGCCAAAAACAAAGTATTGCCTCACGCTTCACTTACTTCATTCTAGGAAAGGATGAAGAAGCAAAGCCAGACAACTGTGAAACGATCCCACTATTAGGGGCCGTAAAGACGTATATTAACACTAAGGCTCAACAAACACAGTCTAACCTCTACTACATTACGACTTACCGCCAGAACAATGAAGCGAACCCTCCTTCACCGTCACTAAATAATAACTCCCTAAGGACGGCATATGCTCCTGGGAAAGATTATGGCGGGGAAAATAATGGACGTTCAGTAAATCCATTCACCAGTAAAAATAAGAATCATCGCCGTAACGCCTATTCAACAAAGCTTATTAGCCTAACATCGATTACAGATACTGCGTCAGGTTACGCGAAGAATGAATCAAATTACATGGAGTTTCAAGCAGGCTTCTCGCCAGAAGGTGAAACTCCAAGAAGCCCTGAAGATGTTAAGGCCACGGGAGATGTCATTTCTAACCCATTGCCAAGAACTGAACTGCAAGAATTTGGTTCGAATTTATACTTCTAATCACTTTACTTAAATTAACCAAGTCCCCTTTAAAATGGCCCTAAATGGGCCATTATAAATAAAAAAGAACTTGCGAAATTTTTAATTTCTTTTATATACTAAGGACGATTTATAACTTTTTCGCGAGGTATATATGGCAAAGAAGAAAGTAGCCAAAAAGACTGCAAAGAAAGCAACTAAAAAAGTAGCCAAAAAAACTGCAAAGAAAGCAACGAAGAAAGTTGCAAAAAAAGCAACAAAGAAAGCGGCAAAGAAAGTAACTAAAAAAACAACTAAGAAAGCTGCAAAAAAAGTAGCCAAAAAAACTGCAAAGAAAGCAACAAAGAAAGTTGCAAAAAAAGCTGCAAAGAAAGCAACGAAGAAAGTTGCAAAAAAAGTAGCTAAAAAAACTGCAAAGAAGGCAACGAAGAAAGTTGCAAAAAAAGTAGCTAAAAAAACTGCAAAGAAGGCAACAAAGAAAGTTGCAAAAAAAGCGGCTAAAAAAGCGACAAAGAAAGCAGCAAAGAAAGTAGCCAAAAAAACAGCAAAGAAAGCAACAAAGAAAGTTGCAAAAAAAGTTGCAAAGAAAGCAACAAAGAAAGTTGCAAAAAAAGCTGCAAAGAAAACGACAAAGAAAGCCGCTCCAAAAACGGCCAAAACAGTCGCTAAGAAAACTGTAAAAAAATCTGCCGATAACAAAGGTCTTTCTCGCGAAGAAGCAATTGCAAAATACAAAGAGAAGCACAAAGATGCTCTTGATTCTCAATTAGCAGACTCTCTAAAAGAATATGAATTAGAAGATAAGCTTGCAGTGGCAGAACAGTCAAAGCTTGAAACGATCGAAGAGACTGAAGATAGTGTAGGACTTGAAGCTGCGGAAGATTACAACGAGCCAGGACCAAACCTACAAGAAGAGTATAATCCTGATGATGAGCAAGATGAGAAAGATGACCTTAGCTTTGGCTGGGGATACAACGATGCATTTGACTCACCAGAAGAAGAAATCTCTACTGAAGAACTTGACGAAGATGAGAGATATGCACTTGGCCTTGACTCATCTGAGGAAGAAGACGAGGACGATTTTTACTAAAATCTATTGATATCGAATATAAATATAAGAAAAGCGGCTTTTGCCGCTTTTTCTATTTGGAACGAAATTATGAAACTAGAATTTTTTTACTATACAGGCTGCCCATTTTGCCATCGCGTTATGGATGTTATTGATCAATTAGGGATTAAGTTAACTTATTGCGATATAATGAATGACACATCGGCCCTAGAAAGGCATATTAATACTACAGGACGAAGAACTGTACCATGTCTCTATATCGATGATAAGCCGATGTTCGAATCTCAAGATATCATTAATTGGCTGATTGCGAATAAAGATAAGATTAATTAATTTTTGAGGAATTTTTAATGGAAGTAAGAGACCCGGTCCACGGATCAATTCATATTCTTAAAGAAGAAGAGCCAATCATTCGCGCGGACTTTTTCCAACGTCTTCGCAATATTAAGCAACTTGGATTTTCTGAATATATTTTCCCAGGTGCCACTCATACTCGCCTCATCCACTCAATCGGTGTAATGAAAGTTGGAGAAATGGCATTTGACCGTCTCTTCAAAAATCAAATCATCACAAAAGAACACTTAAGGATTAAAGAAACTTTCAAGCTTGCCTGCCTTCTGCATGACATTGGCCACGCGCCCTTAAGTCACTCGACAGAAGTCGTAATGCCAAAGCTTACTGATCTTAAAATTCCTCAAGAGTATCTTCTTGATCGCGATAAAAATAGTGAGCGTCAAGCGACTCACGAAGATTATACAATCAAAGCTATCGCAGATAGCTCCCTTGCTCATAGCCTAAAAGAAGTTGAAAGAGTCTTTGGAGTTGAAAGAAAGTATATTGCTGATTTAATTCGCGGTGAAACTAGTGATCACGATTATTTTAAAATCGATGGAATTAGCTACTTCCCTCTTCTCCATCAATTAGTTTCAAGTGAACTTGACTGCGACCGCATGGACTACCTTCTAAGAGATAGTTACTTCTGCGGAGTTAGTTATGGTTCTTACGATCTTGACTGGCTTCTTGATAATCTTGAGCCTGCAATTATTGATGGCCAAGCTACACTTGGTATTTCAGAAAGAGCAGTTATTACTTTTGATGACTTCCTACTAAGTCGCTACCACATGTTCATCATGGTTTACTTCCACTACCGTGCAGTTTGCCTTGAAAAACTTTTACAACGCTATTTTAAAACTTCTCCATATGAATATTTAATCCCGGCAGATATTGAAAAATATATTGAGCACGACGATTATCACCTTATGAAGATTTTAAGACACTCAAATAATCCTTACGCAAAGGCCATTGTTAACAATCAAACGCCTGAAAAGATTTTTGAATCTTTCAACTCTTCACAATTGGCAACTCTTGAGAAGGTTCAAGCCTATCTAGAGTCTATCAATCTGGAAGTTATTCGCTCATCTTCAACTGGACGTTTATCTAAGTATTATGCAGCAGATAGACCAAAGGACAAGGGGCAATACACGATGAAAGTTGTAAGGAATTCAAAAATGGGTGGAATGACTGAATACTTCGATATTAACGAAGCAACTGATCTATTCCATAAATTTTCGAAGTCTCACGCAATTAATAGACTTCATTGTGACATGGACAAACTAAGCAAAGAGAATTTAGCAGAAATTAATAAAATTATTTCTTCAAATTAATCTTTGAATCTTTGGACTAGCCTCATGGGGCCCGTCTATAATAAATAGATATGAATAAGTTTTCACTTTATGTGCTATTAATTTTGCTTTATCTCGGTATATCGAAGAGTTTTTCTCCGTCTGAGAAGAGAACAATATTTGTTCCTAATGCGAATGCGTATGCAAATATATTTAAGGGCTCACCAATTTCAGTTATTCTTGAAAGAGAATTTTCTACTGGTGCTCTGATTAAGACTTATCACCATCGATACCAAATCATTCATGCCTTCAAAGCACCCCAAAGAATTAACGTCAGGATTTCTCGAGAGTTCTTCTTGGAGAATCAAAATAATATTGGGATGTCTTTATTTAGAAGATATGAAAATGATGAAAGCTCAACAGTCCCAATGCCTCCTGGTTCAATCTATATCGGCTCCCCTGCTTATGGAACATGGAGAACATCTGATTCAGGACAAAAAGTATGGCGCTTTCACCGCACCTACAAAAACTTTCCTCAAATCTTTCACTGGGGTGAATTTACTCCAACATATGACTTTTATCGCAGAATGATTGTCTTAGAAAAGGCAAGCTCTCCTTTCTATGGCCTAAATAATGAATTTGGGACAAACGGAACAGTGACTACGGCACACTATGCGTTCAAGAAAAAAAGTGAAAATAAAACAACACTAAAAGACATACTTAAGAAATATACAAGTTTACCTAAGTGGGAACAAAAGAATGAATGAGTTATACGATAAATTAATTATTCGAATTATTTTTGCACTAATTATTTGCTTTATTATTTATATTTATAAGCAAGCTCATTTAATTCTCTTTCCATCAATTAAGCATCAAATTCTAAAGAAATTCTCTCCATCAAAAAACTCTACTGATACAATTCACCTATTTGGAAGAATTATTGGAATCGGAATAATTTATTCGAATATTGTAATAAATGTTTCAGATGGAATGTATTTTGCACTTGGACAATTATTTTTAGAGTCGATAATGGTAATCGCACTCTACCTAGCTTCACTGTATATTTTAGAAAGTATTGTTCTTTATAACTTTGAATATGCTGATGAAATTTTACGTCGTAAAAACTATGCTTACGCTATTATATGTTTTTCTCACTCAATTTCTTTGGCCTATATTTTAAAAACTGTTATTAAGGTTTCAAATAGTTCTCTTATTATGACGCTTTTTCTATGGCTCTTTGCTGTGGTTCTCATTGGATTCTGTTCAAAGACATTTCAGATTATTTCAAAGCTCTCTTTTAATAGACTACTTGTGCAAAAAAGCTTGGCGGTTGCCATCTCATACATGGGATTTATTTTAGGGCTTTGTACGATTATTTCATCATCACTTGATCACTCTCTGCAAGATATTAAGTGGTACACGATTCAAGTTATTTTAAAAATCCTACTCTCTATTATTATCATTCCAATTATTCGTAAAGGCCTTATTTGGGTCTTCTCAATTCAAGATGATCTACAGATTAAGAAGGATGATACTGACGATTCAAACCTTAGTGTTGAACTTGGTTATGGTATTTATGAAGGTGCAATTCTCTTCACTTCATGCTTCTTAACAACGGTTATTACTGGGAATATCTATTACGGAAATTTTTACCCTCTCTTCTAAATAAGGGTACATTCCTTCATTCCACTTTTTATTTGGCCGATAAGAAATTGGAACGAGGAGGATTTTCGTGGATTTAAAATATTTTCAAATGCTAGATTTTATCAATACTAGACTAACTAATATTGAACGCAACCTTGCTAAGATTGACGAAAAGGTCGACTTCTCTGTTTCACTTCAAAGAAATCATTTAATTCGCGTAAAAAATGGTGAATTCATCGATGATAATATGATCTTAATGGGACTTCCATATAATGACCTTTCTCCTCGCAAAGCCTTTGATGTCTACGAAGATAAGGATATGGATTATATTATTTTAGATATCACACCTAAGGATTATGAAAAACCTGTAAAGCTTGAAGGTGCTATTCATATTCCGTATGAAGAACTCGATCACCGCTATGTTGAGATTACAAATAAGACAACACCTATCCTAGTGATTAGTGAGGATGGACTTAAATCAATACAAGCATGCGAAAAGCTAGTAAAGAAAGGTTTCTTTAACGTAAATAACGTTTCCGGCGGCTATAAATTTTGGCCGGCAACTCAAGGTTCAGTTGTAGTTAAAGTAGCTTAAACTTCTTAAAAATCGAGAGATAGGTTGAGTTGAATTCTCGACTCTAGAGTTTGCCTTTCAACATTACTTAATTTGTTGTGCATATTCTCAAGAGTAGACTGAATTCTTTCAAGCTCAACCTCTCCAATTCTTCTCGAATAATTACCTTCAATTAATTCAAGAACATCAAAGAGAGAGAACTTAAACTTCTCACCATATTCAGTTAAGTAAACGCGTTGTTCACGCTTATCAACTTCTGAAGATTTACGAACGATATAGCCACGCTTTTGTAACTCATTTAGATGGCTTGTCATTGTTTGTTTTTTTAGGCCACAAGAAGATCCAATCTCCTTGATAGTTGGTCCTTCGTTTTCACAAATATAAACTAGAATTTCAAGAAAACTTGGCCTTAAGTCTGTAAAGCCTTTGTCTTGTAGATAACTAAGAATGTGATTACTGTAGATACGATAGATCTTCTTCAGTAAACTTCCAATTGCAGATACGTGCTTCATTGCATACCTCACTAACACGAATATTGTAGCGAGATAAAAAAGACATAGTCAAATATTAGTACTATTTTAATCAAATCTTAAAATGTTCTCTCAAAACGGTGAATTAACTCATAAGGTACTGATTTCACGATAATTTGATCTTCGCTCCCCTGAGCTCCCCCATCGATGACATCAGTATTCGGAATTTTCATATCAGTTGTATGCACATATTCGAAATCTAGACCTAGATTCCACATATCTTCTTTAAGGCGATCAAATAACTCGAACTCACTATCGAAACCAGCACCAAAGGCCTGTGGCGCGGATAGTATTAAGACAAGTGTTAAAAAATTGATCATCTTTTTTAGCATATTTGCTCCATATTAAGTTGTTTTACTAATATAGATGCATTATCGATGCCAAAATCCCGCTCCTCTAAAAGAAGCGTCTTGTATTTGAAATAGAAGTCGCCACTCCAATACAAACCCCAAATGTCAAAAGTGAAGAACCACCATAAGACATTAAAGGAAGAGGCAGACCAACAACAGGTAATAACCCCATGACCATTCCCATATTAATAAAGGTGTGCCAGAAGAATATACTCATGACCCCGATAATGGTGACGGACTCAAAGATTCTACTGACGTTGACAGAGAGCCACACAAATCTAAAAAACAAGAAAAGATATAACCCAATTAATAAGATTGCTCCAAAGAAGCCATGCTCTTCATTATAAATAGAAAATACAAAGTCAGTATGATTTTCAGGTAAGTAGTTCAGGGAAGCCTGAGAGGACTTTCTAAGTCCCTTCCCGAATATTTTTCCAGACCCAATAGCAATCTTTGATTGAATAGCATTATAGCCAGTCCCTTTTGCATCCGCAGTTGGATTAATAAAGGTTTTAATACGATTTCTTTGATATTCTTTTAAACCGAATTGATACATCACGCCACCACTGACAAGACCAACAAGAGCGAGAATTAAAAGTGTCTTCCACTTAAGTTTTCTAAAGAACACCATCGTAAAGAAAATTAGAAGAATAAGAAGTCCTGTTCCTAAGTCCGGTTGAACTACAATTAAGATCGTCGGGATAAATGCCAAGATAGCAGGCTTAATTAAATCCTTGAGTCCAAGTTCACTATCAGGAGCATAATTTCTAAAGTATCTAGCGAGTACGAAAATAACAGATATTTTCATTAACTCTGAAGGTTGGAATCTAATTGGCCCAATCATTAGCCAACGTCTTGCCCCCATTCCTTTATGACCAAGAACAATAACCAATATTAGTAGAACAATATTAAATAGATAAATAGGCCATGCGAAACGATAAAGATTTTGTGGGTTAATAAAACTAATAACGAAAGCAATGACAATCGAAAGAGCATACCATCCAATTTGTACTTTAAATAAATTTGCATGTGCAGTAGAGGCAGACGCATGTGTTGCTGAATATAGATTAAGAATTCCGAAGAAAAAGATAACTGAACTCAAAAGAAAGAATGAGAAGTCATATCTTTTAAAAAATTCTTTAATATTTGATAAATCCATTAAGTTCTCACTTTTTTAATCTTCAGTTTGACCTTCGTCATCACCATCAGAATCTTCATTCTTCTTTTCTTTTTCGGCCCTAAGTCTTTCCGCTTCTTCACGCTTTTTTCTTCTATCAGCGAAGAAGTCTGACATGATTTTGCGATCTTCCTTGGCATAAATCTTATGAAGATCTGGCATATACTTTTTCATATATGTCGTTAGAACATTTCGAACAATAGGTCCTGCAGCACCTGATCCAGAACAACCGTGTTCAACAACAGCTGCAACTGCAACACGAGGATTTTCATATGGAGCAAAAGCCACAAATAACCCGTGGTGTCTCTGGTTATATGGTTTCTCAGAACATTTTTGAAATAGCTCAGTTGTACTCATCGAGATAACCTGAGACGTACCAGACTTACCGGCCATCTTTACACCAGTACCTCTAACCCACCAGCCAGTACCTCTTGGGTGGTTGGCCACTTCATAAAGACCCTGTCTTACATCAATCAGAGTTTGTTCACTCACCTTTGCTGTTTGAACTAGATCTTCTTTATAGCTTTTAATGATATCACCTTTATTATTAAAAACTTCTCTAACGATTTGAGGCTTATAAACCTTCCCACCATTTGCAATCGCAGCATAAGAAACAGCAAGTTGAAGTGGAGTTGTTAAAACATAAGACTGTCCAATAACACAACTTACCGTTTCACCATCTTGCCACTTTTCTCCAAAGCGTTTCTCTTTCCACTCACGAGTAGGAATTAGACCTGTTGTTTCTCTTGGAAGTGCAATACCTGTCTTCTCACCAAGCCCAAACATTCTCGAATATCTTGCAAGTACATCAATATCCAATTCAACTGCGATCTTATAATAATAAACATCAACAGATCTTCTTAGAGATTTGTATAAATCAGTTATTCCGTGTCCTGATCTTTTCCAGTCATTATAAGTACGACGACCTAGGCGGAAGCGTGGCCCACACATAACTTCATCTTTAGCTTTAATGATGCCTTCTTCTAAAGCAGCAATCGCTGTAAAAACTTTAAATGTAGAACCTGGAGCATAGTGATCTTGGATTGTACGATCTCGAAGTGGACGGTCAGGATTATTAATAAGAGAGTTCCAATACTCTGAAGTTAGCCCCTTAGAAAACTGCCCTGGATCAAATGAAGGACGAGATACCATCGTTAGGACTTCACCATTTCTAACGTCAACAGCAACAACACCACCAACTTTCCCCTCTAAGGATTTATAAGCAGTTTTTTGCATATCACGATCAATTGTTAATCTTAGGTTGTTTCCTGGTGTTGCTTTCTTATTTTCAATGCCCGCAAGAATATTACTAGTTCCAATAGAACGGCGCATACGCCCTCTAGCATCTACTTCCATAATTTGATAACCATCTTCTCCTCGAAGGTCCTGATCAAATCTTTCTTCAACACCTGCTTGACCAATAAAGTCTCCAAGCTTGTAATCAATATTATCTCTTTTGCGATAACGAGGTAGTTGGTTTTGAGAAATCTCACCGATATAACCAAGCAAGTGTGAGCCTACTTCCTTATCTCGATACTCGCGAGAAATAAATGTTTCAACTTGAACACCTGGAAGCTTCTCATTTTCTGTTTCAATGATGGCCACTTCTTTATTAGAAATATTTTTCTTGATACGAACAGGACGATAGCGTGCTTGCCCACGAAATTTCTTAAGAGTTGAGTAGATCTCCTTCTCAGTCATTTCAAGAATTTTAGCAAGCTTCTTAATCGTCTCTTTCTTATTGTCTAAGTATTGTGGAATAATAACTAAGTCAAAACGAGGTACGTTATCAACCATGAGTTGATTATTACGTGAAAAGATCATTCCTCTTGGTGCCTTAACTGTTTCTTTTCTTAAGCGGTTTTGAATTGAATATTGATACAGTAGATCACCTTGGTAAATCTGAAGGTACCATAAACGTATTAAAATAATCGCAAACGCGAGCGTAATTAAAGTAAATAGAATGTCGGCCCTAGTCTTATGAGACCGAACTACTTCTTCTTCAGCAAACATTAGACATTATTCCCCATAAGGCCTTCACTCTTCGTTCTCCAAACTTTATCAAGTAATGAAAAGAAGATAGGAGCTAATAAAGATAAAATAATACTCTCAGGAATAAAGCGCCAAAATTTCTGCACAATATAATCGAAGCTATCAAACTTTAAATATAGTAGTGATGAACTGATAAAAAACCACAGAACCTGAAAGAGAAAAACTGTCAGCATCGTGATAAAGCTACTTGTAAAGTGTAGAAGATCTCTTAGGTATCCAATCACAATACAAATTAAGATTCCCGAAATTGTTCCGTACTCCCACCCTTCAATTGAAAAAAGTGAATGAGTTAATTGAAGAATTAAAATGATAATTGCAAGATACGGAGTTTCCAATTTAAAACCAATATAAAGAACAAGAAGAACATTAAATGGAATCATGTATTTGTTAAGGCCAAATAGTGGTAAGAAAGCACTGGCCAAAACTTCTAGTACAATTAGGATTAATACAGTTATTAATAATCGAATTGGGATATCTGAAGACTTAATCATCTCCCATCTCCTTGTTGAGCATTATTCTCTAGAGCTTCCCACTCCACACGTTTCTTGTCTTGGTCCTCTGAAGGAACAAGAACAGCGACTTCTTCAAGTTTTGAAAAGTCGACAGTTGGAGTTACTTCTAGGTGTTGAGTAATCCCATAACTCTCTCGTTCAATCTTTGTGATAATCCCAACAGGGATTCCTCGAGGATAAATATTTCCAAGTCCTGAAGTAATAACAAGATCATTCAAACGAACAGGATCTGTACGTACCACATACTTCATCACAGTACGCCATCCAGAATAACCTTCAAGAATACCGTATGAACGTGTGCGATTTACGATAACATCAACGCGGTTACTTGGATCAAGTATTGTTAGAATGTCGGCAAAGTGATCTGTTAAACGATAAACGTAGCCAACGATTCCATCTGAAGTTACAACTGTAGATTGCAACTTAATACCATCCTTGAAACCTTTATCAATACGAATAACTCTAAAGTCACTTGAAGAGTCCCATGCCACAACTTGAGCAGAAATCATTTCATGTTTAATTTTTTTACCAAAATTTAAGATTTGACGCAGGCGTTGGTTTTCTTGTTCTAATTGCTTTAACGCAAATACTTCCTGCTTTAACGAACCAATTTGTTCTTTCAAAGTAACATTTTCTTTCGACGCATTAACATTAAGCATATAGTCTTCAAAGAACGAAGCTACATTCTTGTATGCATTTGAAATGCCTCTTTGAAGAGGTGCCAACGTGTCCATCATAACATTTTCAAAAATTGAGGCTTCTTTGTAAGGTGCCTTACGCTTTGACACGCCGTAAAATGCAAGTGATAGAACAACTAGGTTTATGATTAATTTGGTTCGAGATCCTTCCGATGCAATTAGCTTCATTCTAATCCTAAGTTGCTATTTTTTTTTATATTAAAAGAGTACACAGGATTATTTAAACTGCCAATATTCTTTACGGAGTAGCATATTTAAGTGATAATAACGAAAATTAAAATTACATGGAGTGGTAAAATGTCATCTAATTTTCAGAAAAAATCATCGCAGATATTCCTGACTCTTTTCATCGGAATTATCGTTATTTCATTCATGGTTTCAGGCCCATTTTTCAATACGGGAACACCTGATTCAATTGGTAGTGTTGCTGGTCACGATATTAAGGTTCGCGACTTTAACATGGAAGTACAAAGACAATCTGATTTTTACTCAAAGTTTATTGGTGGAGGCCAACCTCTTACTTCTCAACAAATGAGCCAATATAAAGTTTATGACAACGCGATCAGAAATTTAGTTTTCCAAAAACTAAGAGTTGTTCTTTCTGAAGATCTTGGGATTCTTGTTTCAAAAGATGAAGTAATTAATGAAATTAAAAACACTTCTTACTTCCAAACAAATAAGCAGTTCGATATCAATAAATATAAAACTCTTCTTTCATATAACAAGTTCACTCCAGAAAATTATGAAGAAGAACAAAAAGAAAGAATTGCACTGACGAAACTACAAAACATTGTTCAACATGTTCCTGTTTCAAAAGCTCTTACTAAAGAATTAAATGAACTTTACAATGACAAGAGAAATGCAAAGATTATTACAATCAAAAGTGCAAACGTAAGAAAGCTTGTAACAATCTCATCTTCAGATATTACAGCTTTTCTAAAAGAAGAAGCTAATAAGGCTAAAGTAGAATCTTTATTTAAAGACAAGCTGCCTCTACTTAGTCAACCTGAGCAAGTTAGAACAAGACATATTTTAATTTCTACTGAAAATGGAAATGAAGCAGAAGCACTTAAAGAAGCAAACAAGATCAGAAAAGAAGTTAACACTAAGAACTTTGTAACTCTTGCTAAGAAATATACTCAAGAGCCACAAGGTAAAACGAACGGTGGAGACCTTAACTGGGTTAAGCGTGGACAAATGGTTCCAGAATTTGAAAAAGCAACATTTGCTCTTAAGAAAGGTGAAATCTCTCAGCCAGTTAAGACTTCATATGGTTACCACATCATTTACGCTCAAGATCGTAAAGAAGCGGTAGTTGCAAAAATTGAAGATCACCAAAGAGATATTGCAAAAGAAATTCTTCAAAAAGAAAAAGATGTTGCTCCTCTAATGGCAACAGCAATTAAAGAAGTACAAAAAGCAGCTTCAAACTCAAAAGCACTTAAGTCACTTGAAGAGAAGTACGGACTTGGTATTAAAGAAATCAATATCAATAAACTTGAAGGTGCTGGACCAACAGGTGAACTTGATGAGAAACAAGTTGCTGAAGTTTTCACAAAAGACTCGGGTCTATTTACTTTTGAAGACGCTACACAAACAACAATTGTTGCTACGACTCCTGCAAAATCAACAGATTCAAAGGGTTATGATGTGAACGCACTTACTAATATTAGTGCTCAACAAACTCTAAAAACTCTGCTAGATAAGTTAGGAAAAGAATATACTTTTAAGCAAAATAAATACGCACAATTACCACAGTAATTTTAAATAATTTGGAGAAGTGAGATGGCCGACAAAAGCGCAAAATTTGATCAAAATGTAGATGGAAAGTTCTATGTTGATGACCAATGCATCGCCTGTGATGCTTGCGTGATGGAGGCTCCTCGCTTCTTTGAAATGAATGACGACGAAGGCCATGCCTTCGTTAAGCTTCAGCCTTCAAATGATGCTGAACTTGAAGAGTGTATGTCTGCTCTTGAGGCATGCCCAGTAGAAGCTATTGGAGAGGACGGCTAAGTCCTCAATTTCTTTGCAACTCACCTCTCTTTTTTAATCTCCTAAACTACTAAAATCACATTAAATTAAATCAAATTGAATTAAAGTTATCTGCCCAAATAACCGAGTAGTATAATATGGTTATGAGGTTAAAAACCCTATTCATTCTAACGAGCTTAAGCTTTAGTGCCGTTGCAAAAAATAGCAATGACAATCAAGAAGCACGTTATCTTCAAGTTCTAACAAGTCAGAACCCGATGTTTGAAAGTGCCATGAGTGTTCCTGGTGTCAAGGATATGTATTCCGAATGCTATCGACAGGAATCAGAGAAAACATCATTTAATGGTGTTGAAGTTGGAAATTGTCTATGGGGAAAAATTCAAGCCGATGAAGGAACACTTAAGCAAATCAACAAACTAGTTGAGAAGCAGAGTGGAAAAGATGGATCCGGGCGCTATCGTACAACAATGGATACGGCCAAAGGAACATCAAAAGGACTTGAAACCTTAAAACAATTTCTTATCGAAAAGCTTGAAAAGGCCCTTTACGGAGAATTTGATAGTAAAACTGGCCAATACGATAAAATCGCAAGTCAAAAAACATTCTTTGAATTATATAAAACGCAACTTGGTAAAAATATTATCTCAGCAGCAACGAGCTACTGTATTGAATCAAAGAACTATGGTTACCCTCTCATTTCTGAAGATGAATCGGTAAGAGAAAAAGTTAAAAATGAAAACCTCGTTGGCCTAAATGAAACTATCATAAGAACAGATCCAAATACCGGTGAACAAAAACAAGTTCTAAAATCTGCAAGTAACTGGGAAGCATGTATTGGTAATATCAACGCTGTTTGCTACGCAGGGGCTGCCGGTGGAGAATTCAAAGTTTTCAACTCCGACCCGAATAACACACAAGGCGAGAAAAAGATCGTTCGTGCAGATATCATAAATACTTGTGCAAAACATGTTTCAGGTAAAGATAGTGACGAAAAAGTTGATAAGTGTGATTCTCTTGTTCGCTACTCATACCCAAGAGCCTGTAACGTCATTCAGTATATTGAGTTAGCAAGACAAAGTATTACAACAACAGATGGTATCGCAAAGAAGTTTGAAAAACTTCAAGGCACAGATAGCTTATCAAATGTAAAAATGTATGATTCACGAGAAAAGTCAGACGAGAGTATTGATGCTCTTACAACGATTTCTTCTGGTGAAGCAATGGACGCTGTTGCAAAAGGACAAAAAGAAGAGATTGCAGCAATGGAAGAATGTTATAAAGATGGCAAGATCGTTGATGCAGAGGCATGTAAAAACTTTCTTTCATCAAATAGAGAGGAACAGTACTCTCTTCTTGGAGAGCTAAAGATACAAGAAGAAGTTACACTACAAAGACTAAAAGATATCGAAGATAATCCAGAGGAAGTTGCAAAACTTCTTATTGAAGAAGGTTACACTGAGGATGAAGCTAAGAATCTTGCAACTGTTCAAGGTGTAAAGGATCAAATTGCAAAACGTTATGAGGCCAAGAAAGACGCCATTCTTCAATCTCTAAGTGATGAAATCAAAAAACATACAACAAAGGGTGATGAATTTAGCGAAATTGAAGATCTTGAAACCATAGCGGCACTAGCAGAAAAAACGCAGAAAAAAGCCGAGAATTTCTCTAAGCTCGTACACTTTAATAATATCGTTTCTTCATACCTGGAAATTCGTAGTGGAGACGAAAACGAAGATACTCAACGAAACACGCGTGCTCTAGCAATGGAGATGAAAAACTCTATCCTTTCGGAAGAGAATCGTGAAAAGTACAAAGAGATGGGAGTTGATCTAGGATCGATTGGTTACTCTGCAGATGATCTTAATGAAAAATTTGCAACTACAGGAATGGACTATTCTGAATCTTCAAATGATGATGCCACACTAGATGTTGGTGATATTAACACTTATCTTTTA
This sequence comes from Halobacteriovorax sp. RT-1-1, assembly GCF_047085455.1. Classification (NCBI taxonomy): domain Bacteria; kingdom Pseudomonadati; phylum Bdellovibrionota; class Bacteriovoracia; order Bacteriovoracales; family Halobacteriovoraceae; genus Halobacteriovorax; species Halobacteriovorax sp. RT-1-1. The sequence continues at coordinate 279,533 of NZ_JBKIXZ010000002.1, read as the reverse complement.
AGTTTATTTAAGGGTGAATAGGTTTCTAAGTAATTCTGATTTTTTAAGTAAATTTTTTTGCTAACTTTCACTTCGTGAAAGTGTCGCTTTTCATTGCGAGAGTTTTGCTAACTTTAGCTTCGCTAAAGTGTCGCTTTTATTTTGCGACACCTTTCCCATTGCTCCTGAGACAACAAAGCCGGGCTTGAACCCGGCTTGTTGAATTAGTTTTCTAGCTAAAGATTGGGGAGCTGGCATAGCGTCCAATAGTTTGCCTTTGGGCAAACAATGACGCTATTCCTCATCCATAATAGCTTTAACAGATGACTTAGTTTCAAAAGCGATATCCTGATCGTCTTCTGCATCAATATCATCAACTTCGTCAAAGCTCTCATCCGCTTCAATATCCATCTCACGAAGAACATCTACGAATGCCTTATCATCATTAAGATCTTTTAGAACTTCATCAATAACTTTTATCGGGTACTTACCAATAATCTCTTTTACATACTTCTGAAGCATTCCTTCTTCAAGAATTGAGATCTTATTCTTAATTTCTTTCCAATATCCAATATAGTGAAGACGACAGAAACCAGCTGTAGTCGCAGGATTATCACATCCTTTTGCTAAACACTCATCTGTATCACCTAGGAAGTAGTCTAAAGTTTCAGCAAGTCTGAATACTTCTTCAACTTTTTCTTCTTCAGTTGCCGGAAGTGGAGTCTTTTTAATTACTTCTTCTTCCTCGTCCTCTTCTTCTAAAATCTCGTCTTCACCAGCAACCTCAAGCTCTTCTTCTTCGATTTCATCTTCATCAAAAAGCTCTGGTTGCACCTCAACGATTTCTTCTTCAACTTCTACAACTTCTTCAACAACCTCTTCCTTCTTTGCTTTCGCTTTTGTTGGCTTTGTTGTTGCTTTCTTTGCAGTTGTTTTTTTCTCAGCTGCAGCCTTCTTAGTTGTCTTCTTAGCTGCTACCTTAGTTGTTTTCTTTGCAACTTTTTTAGCTGCAGCTTTAGTAGTCTTTTTCTCAACTTTCTTTGCTGCTACTTTTGTAGTTTTCTTTGCAACTTTTTTAGCGACTTTCTTTTCAGCTTTTTTGGCCACTTTTTTTGTTACTTTTTTAGCCGCTTTCTTTGTTACTTTCTTGGCAGCTTTTTTGGCCGTCTTTTTTGTAACTTTCTTAGCTGCTGCTTTAGTTGTTTTCTTCGCAACTTTTTTTGCAGCTTTCTTAGCTGTTTTCTTAGCTGTCTTAGGTGCTGCTTTTTTAGTTGTTTTCTTAGTCGTTTTTTTCGCAACTTTTTTCGCAGCTTTCTTAGCTGTTTTCTTCTTAGTAGTTTTTTTGGCCATGCCTACTTTCTCCAAGATTTTCTTTAACATAACAAGTTAAAACCGTATCACTTCTCTTTCAATTGAACAACTATCTACTTTAAGCTCTTAAGCTCATTAGCAGCGATAACCACTCTTTGAATCTCTGAAGTCCCTTCATAAATTTCTGTAATTTTAGCGTCACGGAAGAATCTCTCAACCGGATACTCTTTTGTATAACCATTACCACCACAAACTTGAATCGCTTGAGTTGTAATCCACATTGCCGATTCAGCTGCAAATAGCTTTGCCTGAGCAGATTGTAGTGAATACTCTTCACCATTATCCTTTCTACGAGAAGCCTCCCAAATTAGAAGACGAGACGCAGCAAGTTTTGTACTCATATCAGCAAGTTTAAATTGAATCGCTTGAAGAGCGTGAAGTGGCTTACCAAACTGAACTCTTTCATTTGAGTAGTGCTTAGCATAACGGAATGCAGCTTCACCAATCCCAAGGGCCTGAGCAGCAATACCGATACGTCCACCATCAAGTGTATTCATCGCAATTTTGAAACCTTTTTCATACTCGCCTAGTAAATTTTCTTTTGGAACTCTAACTTTATCAAATGCGATTTGAGCTGTTGAAGATCCTTTGATCCCAAGCTTATCTTCACATTTCATAACTTCGAAACCTTCTGAGTCACATTCAACGATGAATGCAGAGATTCCTTTATAGTTATCAGTCTTAGAAGTTTTTGCAAAAACAACTGCGATATTCGCTTCTTTACCATTTGTAATGAAGTTCTTAGTTCCACTAATCTCGTAGTAGTCACCTTTATCTTCTGCATAAGTTGTTAATGAACCAGCATCAGTTCCTGCATTTGGTTCAGATAGACAGAAACAACCAATATGCTCACCTGTAGCAAGCTTTGGAAGATACTTTTTCTTTTGTTCTTCATTACCAAAGTTTAAGATTGGATAAACACATAAAGATGTGTGAGCTGAGATTAGTACCCCTGTTGAAGCACAAGCACGTGAAATCTCTTCCACGATAATCGAGTATGAAACGTAATCCATACCTGCTCCACCGTACTCTTCTGGAACATATGAACCTAGGAATCCATTTTCACCAAGCTTAGCAACAAGCTCAGTTGGAATTTTTTCATTCTTATCAATAGAAGCCGCAAGTGGCGCAACTTCACTGTCTGCAAATTTAGAAACTAGGTCTCTAAGTTCTTGGTAGTCACTTAACATCATTTATTATTCCCCTTTAAATACAGGTTTTCTTTTTTCAACAAAAGCAGCTGTCCCTTCTTTCATATCGTAAGAAGAGAAGATATCACCAAAGTGGCGAGCTTCAATATCTAGACCTTCTTCAACAGTAAGGTCGTTTCCTTCATTCATAAGCATTTTTGAAATAGCTACAGCATTTGGTGAGTTCTTTGCAATAGACTCAAGTGTCTTCATTGCTTCATCAAGCATTTCTTGTTGAGTTTCAAATGAACGAACAACAAGACCAATTTCTTTTGCTTCATTAATATCTACATTGCGTCCAGTATAGATGATTTCTTTGGCGCGATTGCGGCCAATAAGCTTAGACAATCTTTGTGTTCCGCCAAAGCCTGGAACTAGACCTAGCTTAACTTCTGGCTGACCAAATACTGCAGTATTAGTTGCATAGATAAAGTCACATGCCATTGCCATTTCGCAACCACCACCAAGTGCAAAACCATTTACACATGCGATAACTGGAATATTAAGACTTTCAAAAAGTAGCGTTACATCTTGTCCAAGAGTTGAGAAGTCATGTCCTTCATCAACACTCATATCACTCATCTCTGCGATATCGGCACCAGCAATAAATGCTTTCTCTCCAGCACCTGTAAAAATCATCCCTTTAAGGTCATGATTTTCGCTTAGTGAAGATAGGAAATCTTTTAGTTCATGAAGAACTTGTGAGTTAAGAGCATTGTACTTCTTCTCACGGTTTACTTTTAAAACTCCGATATCACCCATTTTTTCAAATGAGATTGTTTCAAAATTAGTACTCATAAACACCCTTACCTACTTTACGTCCGAAGCGCCCAGCAGTTACATATTTTTTCAGAAGTGGACATGGACGATACTTTGTATCACCTAGACCATCGTGAAGAACTTCCATGATTGCAAGACAAGTATCAAGACCGATGAAGTCAGCAAGTTCTAATGGACCCATTGGCTGGTTACATCCAAGCTTCATTGCATCGTCAATACCTTTAGCTTCAGCAACACCTTCATAAAGTGTATAGAAAGCTTCGTTAATCATTGGCATAAGAATTCTATTTACAGCAAAGCCTGCTACGTCGTCTGCGCGTACAACAGTCTTCCCCATTTTCTGAGCAGCTTCTTCCACAGCGTTGATTGTTTCAGAACTTGTTTCAAGCCCTGTGATTGTTTCAACAAGCTTCATTACAGGAACTGGATTCATAAAGTGCATTCCTGCTACTTTCGCTGGGCGAGAAGTTGCAGCAGCAATTTCAGTAATTGAAATTGAAGAAGTATTCGAAGCAAGAATCGCTTCAGGTTTTGCAATTTCATCTAATTGTTTAAAGATTTTAAATTTGATTTCTTTGTTTTCAGTTGCAGCTTCAATGAATAGATCACAATCCTTAAGGTCGGCCATATCAGAAGTTGTCGTAAGATTTGCAAGAGTCGCCTCAACGTAAGACTGCTCCCACTTCCCCTTTGAAACACCTTTGTCTAATTGCTTTTTGATAAAGTTGTGACCGAACTCAAGACCCTCGGCACTGATATCGTACATAAAAACTTTATAGTCATTCATAGCAGCAACTTGAGCAATTCCACGCCCCATTTGCCCTGCTCCAATAACGGCAATTTGTTTAATCATTGTGTCTCCTTTGTATTGGCATTGAAAGTACCTAATTTAAAAGGGATCGTCCATTAAATTACTGGTTAATAGGGCCTTATTTGGTCCTATGGCCCAACCAACAAAAACAACAAAATATAGTGACTTATCGTGTAATTTTAACTTTTCACTTGCAAAAAGGCCCTTGGCAGATTATAAAAAGGGGCTTATTAATTAGATGTTGAACAAGTTAAACGTAGGAGTCGATTGTGGCAAACCACAAATCTGCAAAGAAAAGATCTAGACAATCAATTGTTAGAAACGAAAGAAATACTGCAAGAAAAACTGCTGTTAAGTCAGCTGTAAAGAACGTAAGAAATGCTATTGAAGCAGGTAACAAAGAAGAGGCATCATCTCTACTAGTTAAAGCGCAAAAGCTTCTTTCACGTCTTTCTAAGCACGGAGTTATCAAAGGTAACGCTGCTGGTAGAAAAACATCTAGACTTGCTGGTCAAATCAACAAACTTTAATCTTTTTCGAAAGTTTGAATATATAAGAAGCGGAGATATTTCTCCGCTTTTTGTGTTTGTACTTATTTGAAGTTAATCCTATAGACTTAAGTATTCTCTTCGTAGACTGTCTCTCAACCAAAAGTCCTTTGACTTTGCCATGATTTCAAAATCAATCATTTTCTGTTGAAATTTAACTAATTCTTGGAAATCCCATTTACGAGAAGCAAGCTGAATTCCCCTATCGTATTTACTAGGTGTTTTTTTCGCAGCCAAATATGAAGGATCAATAACCTTATTTACATGCCCCTGGAATGAGCGGAAAAAATCGAGATATATTCCAAAATCGTCTTCAATAAGAAGAAGGTTCAAATAAAACCTTTTAAGATTTGATTGATTGAATAAATCTGCCTGATCAAAAAAATCCAATTTCTTAATCTTAATAAGAGTCTTGGCCTTATCGAGAGATATCATCCCACTCTCGTCAACATGGTGAGAAAGAATATGGCAGCAGTTGAAATAATCACTAGCATTTTCAGGCACAGACTTTTCAATAAAGTTTTTAATCTGAGCAGAGATCTGAAAACCAAAATATTTTGCAAAAACATCAAGGTATTGGCCAAAATGCCATGGCTTAGGAGCACTTAAAGAAAGTGCCGTTAAGTCATCTTTAGGAAATCCCTTAGGTAGCCTTCCCTTCGTTATAAAGATAATTGATTCATTAATTAAATGACGATTATTATTAAATGTATCAAATGCATTTGATTTAATATCTTGAGCATCAATTACAATGAATGGCCCTGATGGACCAAACAAACCACCACCAGCAAGAAGTTCTTGTTCAATAAAGTCGAGACTAAATTCATGAGGCCAAAGCTTCTTAGCTTTCTTGGCCAAGCTATCGCAAATAATTTTTGAAGTAAACTCATCTGGAACACTCAGATGATAAACACCATCAAATGCTTCTAGAACTGAAACAATCTTATCAATACCATTTAGTTCGAAGCTTTGCTTTTTAGAAGGCATATAGAAGTACCTCTCTAAAGTCTTCTCCGAACTCTTTTGCATCATCTACTAGAGACTTCTTGAATGTACCTCTATTCTTTACACTTCTTAGAGGTGCAGATGTATCAATGCCACCAACAGTATTTTCAATAATAAAAGAACTATTAATCGTAAATTTCTTAGAGAAAATACTACGAGGAAATTGAGAATGATCTAACTTGTAAAATGATTCGTAGAATTTAATTTCTTCAAAGTTTGGTTTTTTAAAAACACTTACTTCAATATCAAAATCATATGCACCTTCAGTCGAAAGATAGAATGCATTTCTATTTCCACCAAGTTGATTTTTCTGATCATCACTCATCAGAGTATCACCTTGCTCCCTAACTTCCTTACCAGCAATTTTCTTACTTGTAATTTCGGCCAATAGTATTGCATCACTTCGATAATTCTTTCCAGAACGAACTCTTAAGTTACTAAATGAAGATAATGTCTCAACTATTTGATCTGTATAAATTTGAGATAGGCCAGTAATCCCTGTGTGATTCTTAACAACAAAAACTGTTACACTGTGCACGCCCTGGGCCTCAAAAGGATTACTTGAATCACTAAAACGATACCCTGCACAAGAACTTAATAAAACGATGCTTATAAGTATAAGAAACTTCATATTACTAATATGCCTAGGATTAATGGAATCGTCTATTACTTTGACTGTGAGAGCCTATTTAATATATGATGCATGCTGTGAAAAACCTGAAAGATATTCTTAAAGATATTGATACTGACGGCCAGCTGGCGCGCTATAAGAACTATGCTCCCAAGCAAAAAGGCCTTGGAAGTGTCGACCTTTTTGACTTCCTCGATCTTTCAAATTCATGGGATAGAATTGTTGGGCCAAGACTTTCACAATTTACAATTCCATTGAAACTTAAGCATAAGTCACTGACTATTTTAACGTCTCACCCAGTTTATGCTCAACAACTTAAGTATATGGAAACAGAAATTATCAAGTCTATTGGTAATGTACTGCCACAAACAAAAGGTCATATTTCAAAGGTCTTTTTCCAAGTAGATAATCAATACTTCACAAAAAAGAAATCTTCTGTTGTTCAAAAAGAGAAGGTAAAACAAGAAGTTGAAAATAGACTTCACCCTCAGTCCCCTGAATACAAAGCAATTATGCAAGCAGCAGAAAATGAATTTAGAGATATTAGTGATAATGACTTGAAAGAATCTCTAAAGTCCTTATTCTTTCAATTAAGAACGAAAAAGTAAAAATATTGAAAAGGCATTTGTCTGATCTAATCTTTCAATTGAATAATTTTTTGAAATATTACTGATGACATTTTTTGTATCTTTATCTTCACGGCAAACAAAGAAGAAATATCCTTTTGGCGCTAATAACTCTGCGCCTTTTTTTAATAATGCTTCAAATTGGCCATCTTTATATTCGCGACATTTCCTAGTTCTTTCATTCAAAGCAGATCGTCCGCTGGCATGATTAAAGTAAGGCGGATTCATAACAATGAGATCGTAAGAATTAGTAGCTAAGTTCGAGTCATCTAGTATATTACAAATTTGAGTTTTAAATTTAATACTTGGTAAGTACTTACGAAGTTGATCAATATTATTTTCAATATGTTCGAGGTATTCTTCTTGAAGCTCATAGAGATCAAGAGAAGTCGTGTTTAATGATACTTTATTTGATAGCTTTTGAATTATTTCAAGGGATATAACTCCACAACCACAACATAAGTCAGCAATTGTTTCTGGATTAATCGTTTTTGCCAAAAGGTATTTTACAACCGAGTCAGCAAGCTCAATTGAATCACGAGAAAAACGATAAAATTCAGGTTGAGAATAATCAGTAATTAATTCCATGCTTATCTAATGTTTCGAGAATATTTTTAATATCCTCACCTTCTCGTATTATTTTTGCACTCAAGCCAGATATAAAGACAATTGTTGAAGACTTCCCACTTGGAGTTAAAAACTCGGAACTGATAAAGTTCGTTTCAGGGCAATGCTTTTGCCAAAATAAGTTAGCTTCTTCAGTATCACTAATAGGATCTTCACCTGTTAAGTTTAGACTTGTAGAAGTAATGAAACCTGGGAAGTCCCTAATACATTCATCAATAATCTCATTTTGAATTACGCGAAAACAGATAAAGCTTGTTTCATCAAATGGACCTGTAGGGAAATTAAGTGACAAGCTAGCTTTTGGTAACCCTACTGTTATCTGAAACTTAAAGAGGTCATCAAATAACTCATCCAAACTCTCCGAGCCTCTAGAGATTGAAATAAGCTGTTGGACATCATTTGTTAAGATACTCAGAGGTTTGTTTACAGAAGTCCCCTTAATCTTTGCGATCAGTTCATATGTTTCTATTTCAAATGGATTTCCACCAATACCCCAAACTGTATCAGTTGGATAAATAAATATATTCTTCATAGGTCGACCATTATGTTCTTAATAATATTTTCGTCTCTTTGCCCTAGATATAGTAAATGAAATGCAATCCAGCTACTATTTTTTTCATTTAACTTCTCTGCCAGATAAGTTCTTTCAATACTAAAAATAGGTCTTTCAAAAAACTTATCTTTCTTAACTAATTCTCGCTTAAAGACAGGATTTCTAAGTCCAACAATCAATGACATCATTTTTTCAAAATTATATGACTGATAAGATGAAGCTACCTTCTCAATTAACTCATCCCTCTTTTTTCCTATATTTGGAATATTATATTCAAACAAAATATTTCCATAGTCATCAAAACCTTGAATCGCAGGAGTATTAAAATAGCGCTCGACAAGTCTTTGCTTCAACTTAAAGTCTTCTAATTCCTGAACCCAAAATGGAGCGAGCTTGATTCCAAATTTATAACTAGAGAGATCAAACTCAAGAGTCGAGCCAAATGTTTGGTTTAGAAGCTGTGATAGTTTTAATCGACTATCTCCAGAAGAGATATGAGTGAATTTTTTTAAAAGCATTAGTTTATAAACTTCATCAATACTTGAGTTATTAATAATATCAAAAATACGTATGAGTGCTCCCTCATACCTTGCTCTTGCTTCACGCGGAATATTTTCATTAATCCAAACTGGATATAATTCGATATTTCTTTTTAAAAGGTCAATGATTACACCAGTTAACCATTCTGCTTTATTTAAAGAAGAAGCGACGACAATTTCTAACATCAATTGATGAAAGTTTTCTCTTTCTAACTTTTTCAAAAACTTCTGATGTCCAATATTTTTGCTATCAAACTTCATCTTTAAAGCTTCTTCGATTTCCTCGAGTGCTTTTAATGAACGACTCTCTTTTTTATTTTGAACAATAAGATCTGAATAAAATAGCTCCTGACATTTTGCCTGAAACTCAATCCACTGGTTTGAGGACTGGCCAGAAGTTGTAAATGCATAGATTAAATTAAATTCAAATTGTGAAATATTTGAACAATTTGGAGGTGCTGATTTTACAAACTCAGGCTTGTACTCAACTCCACTTAACGATAAATTATAAGAAATATTAACAAAGTTTAAAAATATCTTTTTTTTTTATCTGCTTGAAACTCTTGCGCTAATACTGTTGTAGTAGGCATTTTAAAATGAAGCTCAGAAAAGAGATCCTTTCCCACTAACTTTGAATAAAACTTAGAAATAAAAAATAAAAGAATTATGAGAACTCCAATGGCCACATAGACAAAGCTATAGTCACTCTTTCTCTTTTTCTTTTTTGATTTCGTCGATTTTTTCTTCGTCTTCTTTCTTTTTGGACGAGGCATTTCAACGGCCTTCATAGGCTTTATTTCTTCTTCCTCATCTAAATTTGGCGCCGATGCCGGAAGCCCAGCTAGCTTTTCTTCCTCAAGAGCAAGTCTCGCATCTTCAGCAATCTCGTCTAAATTAGAATCTGCTTCAGCGACAATTATCTCTTTCTCAGCTTCTGCTTCAGCAACAAGAAGATCAATTTGGCTCTCACTGCTTGATGTGTCCGTTTGCTCTTCAGAGACGAGAGAAAGCGTTGACTGTGTACTTCCCAGATCTGGAAAGTCTAGGTCATCATCACTTGGTAATACAATTTCTTCCTCTTCTACATTCATGGCCTCAGCAACTTCGGCCATACTAACACCAGCATCCATATCCTTTAGCGGACTTGTGTTTGTAACAACTGGAGCATCATGTTGTGGAAGAGTATTATTGCTATAATCAATTGGTTCAGGAAAATCGAGATCACCATCTTCTGGTAAAACGATTTCTTCACCATCTTCTGTTGTATTTATTGAGATTGATCCAGAAGCCGTCGTTTCAGCTTCAGTAGAACTTGGTGTAGCAGGAAGTTCTTCAGAGTCTTTAATTTTTTCGACTATACCAGTAGTCTTTACAAGCTTAGATACGCTAGAGGCAACCTTTGTTTTTGCCTCTGATACAGGATTGAAACTTTGCTCTTCTTCGCCAAATAAATAACGATTTAATAAATCGTCTTCTTTAATCCAAAACCAATATCCATTACCACTACAGATTTCATCTTCCTCTGTAAGTGTTCCATCTTGAACAAATTCGATAACTTTTTGTTTCGAAAGTGGGCCAAGAATCTTATTTGATTTTGTGCGAATTAGCCAATTTCTATTGTCCATCATCATCTATTTACTACATCCTATAGAAAAATTCCTATGAATCCTTTTAAGTCTTCATCATTAAATTTTAGACCAAGACTATATACTGCATGTGGGTCATTAATTAAATCTTCACCTTCGATTTTACCATAAAGTACGTTCCAAAGTTGTAAATCTAGCCCAACGCGAATATTTGGCCCTACATCTTCTCTATAATCAAAAACTTCTAATGAAGATACCAGACCAATATCGTCAAAATTATAATCCACAGCGAATCCACCATATGATTCAATTAGACCACCACGAAATGTCCAGTTATCAATGCGACGGCCAAGCTGTAGGTTAAGAAGAATATCGTTATATTTTCTTTTCTTCTCATCAACAACAGTTGTGGTTCCACCAACAGTCGTCTCTGTAATCTTTCTTCTTTCTGGTCCAAACTCAGTTGTTGTCACACCAAGTAAGTAGAAACGTCCAGGAGAAGGAAAGATTCTAAGTTCAGCTGTCGTATCAGTTTGTCCTGTTCCCGTATTGGCCCCTGTATAAACAGAAAATTGAGTACGAATACTATCAACACGCCCAATAACTTTTTGAACACTAGCTAAAGTCGTTTTAACCTCATCAGCAATCTCTTCTTCTACAAGTAGCTTACCAACTGTCCCCTTACCATCTTTAATATCTCTTACAAGGCCTTGTAGGTCGGCCATCATACGATCTGTTTTCTTTAAAATTTCTTTTACATCAGCAACTGTACTTTCAGGCTCATTTGCATCTGTTTGAAAGGCAATTTGATCAGAAAATGCTTCAAGATTATTCACAATATTTTGAATCTTCTCGTTATTGCGACCAACAATATCATTCAATTTTGCAGTCATTTCACGAGTATTTTCTAGAGTAAGCTGAACGTCGCGAATGATCTTTTTCATTGCAGGCTCGCCACCTTCTGGAACAAATGATTCTTTGATACTTCCGACAAGTGTTTTTACATCTTGCATAACATCTGTTGCATCTTTTAAAAGCGTCTCTATCCCCGCTTTCTCTTCTGCAATAATTTCTGAACCATCAGGAAGAATAACCTCAGAGTTTCCGATATAAATTTCAAGATACTTATCGCCAAGGAAACCAACAGAGCGAATCTTCAGTTTTGAACCTTTTGTGATTCCTACTCTTGCTAGAACTTCGAAAGTAATTTCTGCTTTATTTCCAATTAGACGAATTTCTTTAATTCGGCCGGCATTGATACCTGCAACCTTAATTGGTGTTTTTGGAAAAATACCAGACGCATCACTTACTGTTGTATAGTACTCATTATATGCTCCAAAACCAGATTGGTTTGAAGTCACAATAAGTGACATAACAACAACTGCTATCATGGCAGTTAGGGCCATTAGCCCAACTTTAAATTCATTCATTTTAACCCTCTTCCCTAGGCTTAGTACTTACAGATTTATAAACTCTTGCACCAAAGGGTGCTTTGAATTTCTAAACTCTTTCGCTGGTAAGTACTCAACAATATTACCACGATTAAGGAAGGCAACGTAGTCGGAAATTTCCAGCGTCGCTTTAACATCGTGAGAAATAATAATTGACGTTAATCCTATATCTTTATGTTTATGGCTCGTATCGACAATTAAGTCGTTGACCATTTTAGTCGTAATTGGATCAAGACCAGTAGTTGGCTCATCATAGAGCATAACCTGTGGACTTAAGGCCAGCGCTCTTGCAAGACCAACCCTCTTTCTCATCCCCCCAGAAAGTTCACTTGGTAATTTATCAAATGAAATTTCTTGGAGACCTACTGACTTTAGTAGACCAAACACCTTCTCTTCTATTTCTTTTGGAGTCATTTTAGTGAACTCTTCTAATGGAAAAGAAACGTTTTCAAAAGTTGTTTTAGAGTCAAATAAGGCAGCATATTGAAAAAGCATTCCGTAGTTTTGACGAAACTTTCTAAGTTCATCTTCTTCTAAAAGAGAAAGATCTTTGCCTAACACTTCAATTTTTCCAGAAGTTGGATGATGAAGCCCTAGAATATGTTTTAAAAGAGTCGACTTCCCCGCTCCTGAGAACCCCAGGATTGTTGTAATACTTCCTCTTTGAATATCAAAACTAAGATCATTTAAGACAGTATGTTTTCCAAAAGTCTTAGTTAAATTAAATATTTTTACTGACGAATCTTCAAAGTGTAACATTCTACATCACCTGCACTAAAAAGCTCGTTAAGAAATAGTCAAGAACGAGTACCGAGATCATTCCCCAAACAACAGCTAAGTTTGTTCCCTTACCTACCCCTTGGGCACCTTTTGTAACAGAGAAACCAAAATATGTTCCAATAACAGAAATAACAAATCCAAATACGATAGCTTTGATTATTCCTTGGAAAATATCTGAGACATACATGAACTGTCCAAGCTTTGAGAGATAAATCGCATCATCAATTTTTAGGGCAACAGTACCAACAATATAAGATCCAATATTTCCTACTAAGAGAAAGAAAATTGAAAGTAATGGTAGAGATAATGTTCCGGCAACAATTCTTGGTACAGCAAGAAATTGAACACTACTAATACCCATAACTTCAAGTGCATCAATTTGTTCTGTAACCTTCATTGTTCCAATCTGCGCTGCCATAGCTGCTCCAGCACGTCCTGCAACAATCAAACCAGTTAATACCGGAGCTAATTCTTTAGCTAGTGTAATTGCAACAACTGGCCCAACTAGTGAATCAACATTAATTAACTTGAAACCAAAATAAGTTTGGTAGGCCATAACCATTCCCGTAAATGATCCGGCCAAGAAAATAATGAATAAACTTTTATTGCCAATAAAGTCCATCTGCTCAAAAAATAATTTGAAACGATAAGGCTTTCGACTGGCCCAATAGAAAAAGTTAACGATAAAATTCATTATCGTTCCAAGGCCCGCAACATTTTTAATAATGATGCGACCTAAGTTTTCATTAAAGATGACAAAACTTCTAAGTAAATAATTCATTACTGAAATTTTACGGGAAAAAAAATGAAACTGCTACTTACTGTCGATAAATTTTGGGAATTCTTTCTGTTAAGTGAATGAACACTTCATAAGGAATTGTCTTAGACTCGAGGCATATGTTAGAGAAGTTCTCACCACTTTGATCCCAAACCACAAATCTCTCTCCATTTTTAATTTCAAGATCTTGGTTATTAAACAAAATTTGTCCCATATCCATATTCACTCGCCCGACAATTTGGCCAATTTCTTTACCGTGTCTTAAGTGAACATTTTGATAACGAGTCGAAAAGCCATCCCCATAGCCAAGTGCAAATATCCCAACAACACCATCTGTTGGACATGGAGTTGCTCCATAACCAATTGGAGTCCCGCGATCTACTTTAAAACTGTTGATAAAAGTTGTCTCAAGTCTAGAAATTAACTTTCCTTGCCAACAGCTCAGGTGACTATACTGAGGAAGAAGTGAAGTTGGTCCATACATCATAAGTCCTGGCCTTACGTGTGTTTCCTCCAAGCCTACTTTCTGTTCAATTGCTCCAGAATTTGCAAGTGATGACTTATCAATTTCTATCCCTGATGCAAGCAATTGCGATTTTAGCTCACGCCAATTTTCTTTTTGTGCAAGATTTCTCTTATTTTTATCCATCGATAAACTAGAGCTCGAAAAGTGCGACATCAAATGATAGATACTCTTTCTACCTGAAGCTTTAATTAGTTTAACGACTTCATCAATTCGATCAAGCCTCAATCCAAGTCGATTCATTCCCGTATTAAATTTTAAACACAGAGGAAAATATCTAAAGTCTTCTTGCTCTAAAAAGTACTTCAAGTTTGATTCGTTTGATAGAACTGGAATGATTCGATTATTTAAATAGATATCTGCTGCTTCTTGAAGATCTAGATTCACATCTGAGAAAACATATACTTCAAACTCTCCATTAGGAATTTCTTCACGCAGTCTTAAGGCTTCACCAATACTGGCACAGCCAAATTCTTTAATCCCTAGTTCAAAGTACGCAAACTTAACAATTGGAACCATTCCATGGCCGTAGGCGTTTGCCTTAACCATAAAAAGGGCTTCATTATTTGGACAAATTTCTTTCAGTAGTTGGTAATTATTTGCAAGAGTTGAGACGTTAATCTCCATGCAACTTTTTATTCTCATATTGTGCTTTCTTGAAACGATCTCTTAGCTTTCAACTTTCTTGCTGTTGTTACCATTGAATACTGAGAATATGGTACTTCAAATACATTTAATGACATTGAAAGAATTAAACTCTTATCCTTCCCTGAAAAATACTTTGCTAAGCGAATATTTTTGCAAAGATCTTTTGCCGCTGCAAAACTTTCTTCGAAGAAATCATTTTCAACATCTAAAACAATTGATTCAAAAGAGATATTATAAATATTTGATAAATTAGTAATCTGCGATAGATTGATCTTCATATCGCGCCAAAAAGTTTCCCAATCAAAATCAAAGTCCGATCTTAATTCCAGTAGATCTGATATTTCAGAAGTGTCTACAGCAATAAGATTTCTTCCGTGAGTAGTTTGAGAGATTTGACCAAGTAACTCAAAAGGTCCTTGAGCACTTGCCACCGCAGCTGAGTGAGTATTTGCATTCACTATTTGAGCATATACTCCACTTAGTAGAGACTCTACAACCTGCCAGTTAAAATTAAATAAGTAATCACGATCAACTTCAAGAGCTACAACAGTTGTAATATCCACACCATTTGCAGACATTGCAAGAGTTACAACAGGATTATGAACAAGGCTAGAAACTATATTCTTTACCATATTCATTCCGTTCTCATTAACCCCTCTAAGCTTAATATGACCTAACCAGATATCAGGAACATTGATATTCTTCATCCCATCATATTTAACGGCACATAACTTATTCGTATTACTATTAAGATCAAAAACTGTAACACTTGTTACAAATTCTTGTGGCTCAAATACATTTGCAATTAGAGATTTAAAGTCACTCTCATCTTTATTGAAATTAATTATGTCGCAAACTTCAAAGAAATCTTTTCCATAAAGAGTCTTCGTTCTTTCACTCTCAAGACTTGCAACTAAAGCTTCTTGTTTGTGACGATATTTATCATGGAAAGTTTCAAGCTGATTAACCTGTCTAATTAAAGATGTTTTGCGATTATATTGATCAAGAACTCCACGCACTTGCACTAGAAGATCTAATTCAGTGAAGATCGATCCAAGACTTTCAATTTTAGCAACTGACTTCAAGTCAGAGTTTGAAGCAACAATGAATGCTCTTTGAACTTTCTTTAGCTCAGGACGATCAAAAAGAGATTGGCCTTCATAGTCCACATCTTGAGCGCGTACTAATACTAAGTCATATTGTCTTTGAATATGAGAGATTAGAAATGAATCTGCGTCATCAAATGAATCAATAAGAATATTGATATTTTTAAAGATTTTAGAAAATCCCTTACAATCTTCAATCATCGAAGAAAGAATGGCTACTTTTGGACTAATCATTGTCATGGCGCAAAAACTCCTTCTAAGGACATAACATCGTCTAAAATCGTATCAAAATAGAAGGGTTATAGCAATTTTAAGAGCTCTTCTACTGTATTTATTTCTTGAATTTGTGCCTGCGTAAGAAATAGATCACTTTTTTCATAGCTTGGAGTTCGCTTTTCATAGAGATCTTTCATAAAATCGATACCATTTTTGGCCAATGGACGATTATTATCCTTTTTAAGCCTTTCCCAGCATTCTTCAAATGTACTTTGAATATAAACAAGCTTTCCGCCAATTTCTGAAATGAAATCAACCACAACTTGCTCATCTAATGCTCCGGCCCCAAGTGAAACAAGATAATCATCTTTCATATTTTGATGAAGTAGCTTAATCATATCGATTTCGTCTTTACGAAATTCTTCAATGCCAATGTCCTGAATATACTCCGCAAGCGAGTCATAGCCAGTTCCCATACGATTAAAAATTTCTTCATCTAAGTCAAATACTTGAAATTTATCATCCTTAGATAGCTTCTCACCAAATGTTGTTTTGCCGGCTCCAGAAAAGCCCGTTAGAAAGATTCTCATAAGTAAAAAACTACACGATTAAGTTCATAATGTCCTAATTTTCTTGCCTTTTGGCCCCTCGCAATATAAACAGAGAACTCAAATCACAGAGGAAAAAATGCAAATCGTAAATAAAGATAATACATTCTTAAAAGATTCAACGATTCTCATCTCACGCGTAGGTGACGAGTTTGAAACTTATCATCTTACTGATAAAAATAATGCGTGGGTAAAATCAATCCTAGACGGTATTACAAAGGACTTCGAACCTGAAGTTAAGCCTGAGGGCTTCGAGCACTTAAATGTTGAACTTCAACTTAAAAATGCTCGCGACTATACTTTCGGCGAGCACCTAATCGTTAAAGGAAAAGCTTCAGGAGCCTATACAGCAACTTGTGTACGTTGTCTTATTGATACTCCTCAAGAGTTTGAAACAGAGTTCACTTGTGCTTTTATTAATAAGAGATATGAAGACGATCCTGAGTATGAAGAAGTTGATGAGATTTACATCTCTGATGAAACTGCAGATATGTTTTTCCACGAAAGAGGTAAGGCAGATTTAAGAGAAGCCGTAGCAGAAAACTGCTTTTTGGCCATAAATCACTACCCAGTTCATGACGCAGACTGCAAGGGTCTATGTCAAACTTGTGGAGTCGACCTAAATACAGGCAGTTGCGAACATAAGAATTAATAAGGCCTAACTTTTAGGCTTGTAATAATGGAGTGAGTAAGGTATTTAAGTAAGCTCATTCGTAAAGATTTTTAAAAATTGAAGTTGAATATAACGGAGTAGAAAATGGCAGTACCTAAGAAGAAGACAAGTGTTTCAAGAAAAGGCCTAAGAAGAGCTGGTCAAACACACAAGCTTTACGCGAATAATGTAGTTGTAGCTGATTCAACAACTGGTGAGTTAACTAAGAAGGGATGTATTTCTCCATCTGGTTACTGGAAAGGTAAGAAAGTATTCGCTACAAAAGCAGACAGAGAAGAAGTAGAAGAATAAGATAATTCATTATTTCTCATATAAGAAAGCCCACTCTACGAGTGGGCTTTTTGCGTTTTCAAAGTCTGCTGGAACCTAATAAAAATCAGTTTGACCCATCAAACTTTCTTTTAGTATAACTAAACTACACAAACTGAGAGAGAGACCATGAGACTACTTTTAACAATTGCATTCGTATTTAATACATTTGCCCTGTCCCCATTAGATGAAGCACTTTCTAAGCTCATCAAAAAACACAACTTAACTTCCCTACCTGAATCCCAACTACAAAATCAGAATGAAGTAATTCTAGGATCGCGCCTATTTGCAGAGGTTCGCCTAAGTGGAAATAAAGACATCACATGCATGCACTGTCATCATCCAATGCTTGGTACAGGAGACAATATTCCATTCTCAATTGGAACTGGTGGTGCCGGACTTGGAAAAAGTCGCGTTCAAGACGGCAAAGGCCATATTATTAAGCGCCATGCTCCGGCCTTAATCAATCTTGGCTACGACGAAATTACAGATATGTTTTGGGATGGACGAGTTCACGTTGACTGGAACAAGGGTGAATTTAAAACTCCAAGTGTGGAGCTTAATAACAAGCCTGAACTAAATAAGAAAATTCGCAATGCCCTAGCAGCTCAAGTTATCTTCCCTCTCCTCTCTGTTGAAGAGATGTTAGGAAAGGATAATGAAATCGCCTCTAAAGAAGGAGACTTAGCAAAGTGGGATGCTCTAGTTAAGCGCCTTCTAAATGGATCTAAAAGCGCGATGTACCAAAATCTTTTCAAACGCGCTTACCCAAAAGATTTTGAAGCAAATAAAATTGATATTTCACATGTTGCTAATGCACTAGCAGCTTTTATCACTAGAAACTTTAACCTTGTTGATACTCCCTACGATGAATACTTAAATGGAAATCAAGGAGCACTAAATGAATCCGAAAAAAGAGGTCTAAAAGTTTTCTTAGATAAAGGCGCTTGTATCAACTGCCACAGTGGCCAACACTTAACGGACTGGGATTATAAATCAATTGGGCTTCCACAAATTGGGCCAATCAGTTCAGATGCTACCTTGAACGATAAAGGTCGCTTCGAAGTCACTGGCAATAAGGCAGACCAATATAATTTCAGAACACCACCGCTAAGAAATATTCATCTATCTGCACCCTATATGCACAACGGTGTTTATGAGACTCTAGAAGAGGTTGTTGATCACTATAATCACACGCGTCCTGCTATTAAAAACTATATTGTCACAGAGGTAACTCAAGGTCATTACGAAGAAAAAATCGTAAAAGATGAAAATTTTGTTAACAATAAATTGCGATATCAGTTAATAAGCGATGACGATATTAGACGTCCACTACAATTAACAGAGGATGAGAAAGCAGATCTTGTTCAATTCTTAAAGACAGGATTGGCTTCACGCCGTCTACAAAGGCTTAAAGAAGCTTCAAAACTTTTAAAATGAACATAAGGCCACAAACGTGGCCTTTTATTGTAAATTTGACTCAAAAACACACAGTGTCAAATAATAACGCCCCTGCCCTTCCCCATCATTGTTATACTCAATAAAATAGGCGCAATTTTTTATTACCAAGATTAGGAATTTAAATGGATATTAAAGTAAAGATTAAAGGAACTGGAATCTACGCTCCAAAAGAAGTTAGAACAAATGTCGACCTAGAAAGTATGGTTGAAACAAGTGACGAATGGATTTATGAAAGAACGGGAATCCGTCAGCGTCATATTTGCTCAACAGAAGGTGGCGAGTGGCCAAGTGATATGGCCTACCATGCAACTCAAGATGCACTTAAAGCGGCAAACCTTGAGCCAAATGATATTGATATGATTATCTTCGCATCGGTTACTCCAGATTATAAACTTCCAAATACAGCTTGTATTCTTCAACAAAAGCTAGGAATCACAAATAAGTGTGCGGCCATTGATATTGCAGCAGCATGTTCTGGATTTGTTTACGGTTTAAATATGGTGACAGGACTTATTCGCATGGGTGCAATTAAGAATGCCCTTGTTGTTGGTTCGGAAATGTTATCTAGAGAAGTGAACTGGGAAGATCGTAACACTTGTATTCTTTTTGGAGATGGTTGTGGTGTTGCCATTGTTGGTGCAAACGAAGATGGTGATGACTCAGATATCCTTTCACTTGAATTAGGTGCAGATGGTGCAGGTAAAGAATTCTTTGACCAACCAGTTGGTGGAGCAGTTGATCCAATTACATCTCAACACCTAAACGAGAGAACTCACTTTATGCAAATGAAAGGTAAAGAAATGTTCCGTGTAGCAACGAGAACTCTTGCCGAAAATGCTAAAAAAGTTTTAGAAAAAGCAGGTAAAGACTTAGAAGAAGTTGATTGGTTAATCCCTCACCAAGCAAACGTAAGAATCATCGAAACAACAGGAAAACTTCTAGGAATCAACCCAGAGAAAGTAATTGTTAATATTGATAAGTACGCAAATACATCTGCGGCAACTGTTCCAATCGCAATGCACGAAGCAATTGTTGATGGAAGAATCAAACGTGGTCAGCTACTATTACTAGATGCGTTTGGTGCAGGTTTAACTAGTGGAGCAACTCTACTAAGATATTAATTAAGGTTTTATATTATGAAAAAAGTTGTTTTAATTTTCCCTGGTCAGGGATCACAATACGTAGGAATGGGAAAAAGTCTTGAAGGACACCCATCATTTGAATTACTTGAAGAAGCAAATGGAGCTCTTGGATACAACCTTTCAAAGATTATGCTTGAAGGCCCTGAAGAAGAGCTAACTCTTACACAAAACACTCAACCAGCAATTCTGACTTACTCAATTGGCCTATTTCAAAAAGCTAAAGAGATCTTAGATGCAGCAGGTGTTGAAGTTTCATGTGTACTTGGACACTCAGTTGGTGAATACCCTGCACTTGTTGCAGCTGGTGCTCTAAGCTTTGAAGATGCACTAAGAGCTGTTCACAATCGTGGAAAATATATGCAAGAAGCTGTTCCTGCGGGAATGGGAAAAATGTATGCAGTAATGAGAGTTCCTGCAGATATCGTTGAAAAAGCATGTAAAGAAGTTTCAACTGAAGGCAATGAAGTAATGCCTGCAAACTTTAATGAGCCAGGACAAATCGTTATTTCGGGACATGCAGACGCATGTGACAAGGCCGTTGCATGGATTTCAGAAAACTTCTCTGAACCACATAAAACAGTTGAGCTGAAAGTAAGTGCTCCATTCCACTCTAGTCTTATGAAACCAGCTAGAGAAAATATGGCAGCATTTTTTAATGACGTAACTTTTAATAAAACGACAATTCCTTATATTGCCAATATTGACGCCAAAAAGTATCAAATTGGTACAGACGGTGAAGTTGTAAAAGAGAACCTGATCAAGCAAATTGATGGTTCAGTTCTTTGGACTCAAAGTTTTGCAAGCCTAGATGATGACACTCTTTGTGTTGAGGTTGGACCAGGACGAGTTCTAATGGGACTAGCAAGAAAAATTAACCGTAATATCAAAGTTATCTCTTTAGACAAAGATGGTGCCTTTGATGAATTAAGAGAAGCACTAAACTCTTAGGAGCAAATATGATTGCAACTTATAACGATTTAAAGAACAAGAAAGTTTTAATAACGGGAGCAAGCCGTGGTATCGGACTAGATATCGCTAAATCACTTGCTTCTCAAGGCGCACACGTTATCTTCAACTACCGTGAAGGAAAAGAAGATGTTGCTAAAGAAGTTGAGTCGCAACTTAAAGCGCTTGGTGCTTCAAATGTAACTGGCCTAATGTTCGATCTAAATAATGAAGAGCAAATGAAGACGGCAGTAAATGACTTTGTTAAGGAATTTGGTCCAGTTGAAGGTCTTGTAAATAATGCGGGTGTTTCAAAAGACACTCTTCTGCTTAGAACGAGAAAGGCTGACCTAGACGCAGTTATCGATACAAACCTTAAAGGTGCTATCATGCTAACAAGTATCTGTTCACGTGGATTCTTAAAAGCTGAAAATGTATCAATTGTTAATATGAGCTCAGTTGTTGGTTTAATGGGTAACGTTTCTCAAACAGCTTATGCAGCTTCTAAAGCAGGGCTTATTGGTGCAACAAAATCAATTGCCAAAGAATTAGCTAGTCGCAACATTCGTTGTAACGCTATCTGTCCAGGATTTATTGAAACGGATATGACTGATGCTCTTGAAGAAAAGGCGAAAGAAGCTTATATAGCTTCAATTCCAACTTCACGCTTTGGGTCAACGGAAGATGTATCAAACCTAGTTTGCTTCCTACTTAGCCAAGCGTCAGGATATATTACTGGTGAAGTTATTAAAATTGACGGTGGACTTTATATCTAGAAAAATATTAATATACTAAAATTAAATTTTTATATAAGAGAGAGAAATTGAGTTTATAACTTAATATATTTATTAGGAGACAAATATGGAACAAAAAGTAATTCAACTAGTAGCGGATCAAACAAAAATCGATATCGCAAAAATCAATGCAACAACTTCATTCGTAGACGATCTAAACCTAGACTCACTAGACATCGTTGAACTTATGATGAAGATGGAAGATGAATTTGATATTCAAATTCCAGAAGAAGATGCAGAAGGACTTAAGTCTGTTCAAGACGTAGTTAAGTACCTAGAGTCTAAGCAATAATCAAAAAATAATTCTTAGATAAAAAAAGCCTGCTTATAGCAGGCTTTCTTTTTATAAATTTTTACAGCTTTGTATTTGAAAAGTTTTGTAATTGTACTTAATCTCAACCTTCTCTTTTGATTTAATTGCCTTTTGAAAGCACTTCGCATCTTTTTTACTCGCTCGGTAAAAGGGAGCACTCTCCACGAAGCTAACAGTAATTTCATCTTTCTCTAACTTAAAAGTTGAGACATGGTATTGTGATGTGGCCAGATTGGCTGCATAAGTAGATACAAAGCTTAGTAATGTACAAAGAATTATTTTTTTCATTTTACTTATTCCTAAAGAATTCTCTTCTCATAATTTGCTAGTAGTTCCTTAGCTGCCTTTGATCTTGCTTCACGGCTCATCATATTGGCCGCAGTTTGCGGGTGATATGATTCCCTACTAGCAATTCCAAAAGCAGTCTTACCTACACTCACAGCATCTAAACTTGGAGGAAACCCCACATGATCGACCTTAGAAGCATCTGCTCCCATTGTCTCTAGCCACTCATTAACATGAATCGGTTTTGAAGCAATAGCAGGATCAATGATCATCTTTGAAACTCCGCCTCTTCCATTATCAACATAAACAACAGGTGCCGTATGATAACTCCAGTAAGGATATTGCTGATTAGGAATTTTAAGTTTTCCTGATGCCCAGGCCTTATCTGCGATAACACCTTCTTCTTCAAACATATTAACCATAAGTTCTGAACGAGCATAGCATCCGTCTTGTACGTACTGCCAGGCCATCCCTTCCATTGCACGGGCCTTCTTAAAAAGCTCATTTGCTTTTTGAATCGAGATAACACCACTAGCACGTGGACGATAGTCTTGAACTTTTTCATATGAATCAGCAGCATAGTAACTATCACCATCGCGACAGCTATTCTTTGGTAAGAACTGGCGATTGATATACTGGCTATTGATATTTCCGTTTACGACATCAACAAGATGAACGAAGTCTAAATTATCTCTTTCGCGCACCGATTGCCTTCCAAGGCCGATAATATCTCCCTGAATCTCTTTTGGACAATGAGGAAGAACTGTTTTTAGGTAGTCGCTAAATCCAGCATCCTGCATGCTGAAGAAAGTTGTGGAGTTGTGCCCCATCGCTTCAGGTGCCTTTCTTTGAACAGTAAGACGTGACTTCTCATACTCTTCATTTCTCTCAATAACAGCACCACCAAGAGTACGAGCATACTTGATATAACTATCGTTCTTAGTGAACTGAGCATTACCTCTCGTATCGCGAGAGTAATTGATAGGCATATACACATTACGAGCTGGATCAAAGATTATGTAGTGATTATCGCCACACTTTTTAATAGTACACTTAGTGGCCATCTCACACTGATGATTTTTGTTATTATTATCTTGGACCCACATCTTTGTGTATGCTTGAGTCACCTTTTCATTTTGATTTTCAATATCGTCTTCAACACCTTCTAAGATATTCTGTAGGCTATCCCTAATTTCTTCTTGGGAAGGATCAATATTTCTAATAAGTGAGAAGATAGATTTTTGGGCCTCATCCATTGCTTGGATACGAGCGGCCGGTGTATCAAATTCTTGTACTGCTCTTTGAGAAACAAATTGCTTACTATTGGCATTATGAAAAATAATTTCTTTTCCATCGCTAATCGTCCTAACAGGAAAAAGCTCAGTTTCCTTGGTGCTTCCATTGCGATAAATCCCAAATAGGTGACCACTTTGATTTCGCTGAAGAACGACCTGCGAGTCACCATCTTCACAAATGACAACCGGAACTTCTGCGGGAGCATTACAGCTGTCAAAGCGCATATCATTGGCAAATTCAACGGAAACCTTTGCGCCAAAAGTGTAAACAGATAAAATTGATAAAATTAATAGGTTAATCTTTTTCATGGCAGTCTTATCGTATAAGTCGTTAAAAATATTAAGTTATTAATGATAAAAATAGATATAGCGTTCAACCTATTGAAATTGCGTTAAATATTAAACAGTAATCCTTGAAAAGCGTAAAAATTAAGACCCTCTACGCCTTGTCAAAATGCCTGCAAAATTATCAAATACTAGGAAAAAAACTTAGAAGAATTGAATAAAAAATAAAGGAAGATAAAGGAATATATATGAGTAACAGAAGTAATAAACGTGTTGTTATCACAGGCCTTGGAACAATTTGTGGATTAGGTCACAACACACAAGATGTTTGGAATGGACTAATCGAAGGAAGATCAGGAATCTCAGAAGCTGAAAGCTTCCCTATTCCAGATCTAGCAATCAAAATTGCTGGTGAAGTTAAAAACTTCGAATTAGATGAAAATATCATGGAAGCTCGTGAAGCGAAAAAATATGACCGCTTCATTCACTTTGCACTTCACGCAACTGAAGAGGCCCTAAAAGACTCAGGTGCAAACCTAGAGGATTTCGATAAGTACAAAGTTGGTGCAATCCTTGGAGTTGGTATTGGTGGTTTCCCAATTACAGAAGAAACAGCAAGGACATTTGTCGAGCGTGGGCCACGTCGTATCTCACCTTTTTTCATCCCGGCGATTATTCCAAATATGGCAACTGGTGTTTTAAGTATTAGACATGGATTCATGGGTGTTAACTACACTGTTTCATCTGCATGTGCATCTTCGTGCCACGCTATTTCAAATGCGGTAGAAGAGATTCGTTCTGGCCGTCATGACCTCATGATTACAGGTGGAGCTGAAGCTGTTATCTGTAACCTAGGTATGGGTGGATTCATCAATATGAAAGCATTTTCAAAGCGCGTTGATGAGCCTACTAAAGCTTCTCGTCCATTTGATATTGATCGTGATGGTTTTGTAATGGGTGAAGGTGCTGGAGTTCTAATTCTTGAAGAATATGAAAGTGCAGTTAAGAGAGGAGCTAAGATCTATGCAGAAATCGTAGGTCACGGTGCAACTTCAGATGCTCACCATATTACAGCTCCACATCCAGAAGGTGATGGTGCTTACGGTTGTATGAAAAAAGCTATCGAAGATGCAGGTATTTCTCCAGAAGATATTGATTACGTAAATGCTCACGGAACATCAACTCCACTTGGAGATGTTGCAGAAACTGGTGCAATTAAAAGAGTACTAGGAGAAGAGCATGCAAAGAAAATAAATGTATCTTCAACTAAGTCAATGACTGGTCACCTTTTAGGTGCTGCTGGTGGTGTTGAGACTGTCTTTACAGCTCTAGCTCTTCACCACGGGATTATTCCACCAACGATTAACATCGACAATCAAGACCCTAAATGTGATCTTAACTACACTCCTAATAAGGCAGTTAAGAAAGATATTAAATACGCCCTTAATAACTCATTTGGTTTTGGGTCGACTAACTCTTCATTAGTACTGAAGAAAATTGAAGGATAAAGAATGTTTCATAAAAACGCCAATAGCCTAGAAAAAATGGATGAGGAAATTTTCTCATTAACAAAAAAAGAACTAGCGAGACAAGAAGAAGGATTAGAATTAATTGCTTCTGAAAACTATACTTCACTTGCAGTAATGGAAGCACAAGGTTCAGTACTTACAAATAAGTATGCCGAAGGTTTACCTAACAAGCGCTACTACGGTGGGTGCGAAGTTGTTGACTCAGTTGAACAGCTTGCAATTAATCGTCTATGTGAATTGTTTGGATGTAAATTTGCAAACGTACAACCTCACTCAGGTTCAAGCGCAAATATGGCCGCATACTTTTCAATCATTGCTCCAGGAGACAAAATTCTTGGGATGGATCTATCAGAAGGTGGCCACCTAACTCACGGTTCACCGGTAAACTTCTCTGGAAAATATTTTGATGTAAAGTTTTATGGATTAAATCCTGAAACAGAAATGATTGATTACGATGATGTAAGAAGAGCTGCTAAAGAACACCAACCAAAGGTAATCGTAGCTGGTGCATCTGCATATCCAAGAACAATTGACTTCGCTAAGTTCAGAGAAATAGCTGATGAAGTTGGTGCTTACTTAATGGTTGATATGGCCCATATCGCTGGCCTTGTTGCTGCAGGCCTTCACCCTTCACCATTTCCTCACGCGCATATTGTAACGTCTACTACACATAAAACATTACGTGGACCACGTGGTGGTATTATCCTGACAAACGATGAAGAACTTGCAAAGAAGATAAACTTCAACGTTTTCCCGGGAATTCAAGGTGGACCTCTTGAGCACGTTATTGCTGCGAAAGCGGTATCTTTTAAAGAAGCTCTTGATCCACAATATAAGGAATATCAAAAGCAAGTTATTACAAACGCTCAAGCATTAGCTAAACAGCTAATTGAGCTAGGAATGGAAATTGTTTCAGGTGGTACAGATAATCATCTAATCCTTATGAAAACTGATCCAGCAGGCGTTACAGGTAAAGTTGCGGAAAAGGCTTTAGAAGAAGCAGGAATTACTTGTAATAAGAATATGATTCCAGGGGATACAAGATCTCCATTTGTAACGAGTGGGATTCGTCTCGGAACACCTGCACTTACAACTCGTGGAATGGGTGAAGAGCAGATGAAGCAAATAGGAACTTGGATTGTCGAGGCCCTAAAAAATGCTGAGAATGAAGCCGCTCTTAAGGACATCAAGTCGCAAGTTGAAAAGCTTTGCAAAGAATTTCCTGTCTACTAATTTCAATACTTTATAGAGGATAGTAGCCTACTATCCTCTAATATTAATAAAATTTCTTAAATTAGCCGATAACTAAATGAGATTTAGTTTGTGGGGATATTGTGAGGAATTTTCATTCGAAATTTATTTCAGTCATTTTAGTTTCAACTTTGTTATCGTCTTGTGCTTCTACTGTCGATCAAATAGAAATGGCCTATGATCAGTACTCTGCTGCAGTATCTCGCTATATCGCTTCAACAACACCAGACTACAATCCATCTAAGTTCAAGATCAGCAAAGAAGTTATCTATGAACTTCAGGAAGCCGTTGAAAAAAATCTTGTGTGGCGAATGGACTTTGCAAAAGCACAAAAGAAAAATAATCAGAGTTCTCTAAAATTTATTTCACCGTATTTTGATTCGAATCAAAAAATAACTTCTGAGCTAAATACATTTTTAAAAAATATTTCGTGGGTAACAGATCCAACAACACGTTTTGAAATACGAACTAATCAAACGACACTAGTTGAGCAAAGACGAGAAATATATTTTGAGGGAAAACGAAAGCTTAAAAGACAAGAAAGAGATATCGACTACGCAATCATTAATCCTTATGACATAAAAGGTGCCGAAATTATAAAGGCCATAAAAATTGGTTTTATCGCAAATATTGCAATCTATGAAAATCACTTACTATTAAAGAATAAAATTCGTGAAGCAATAAAAAGTGAAAAAGATATTACTCTTCAAAAAGAGCTTGAAAATTATCACAACAACCTTGTCAACAAGCTTGTTAAGTCCCCTTCTCATAGGAGACTAGCAAAGATGGCCGCAATTTATCGTGATATAAAAATATTTGAAGAAGTTAAAAATAAAACAAGAATTTCTTATTATATCAATCCACTTATTGAAGAGACGCTTGTCTATAATGAATTGATTAAGAGCTATAATAAAAAGAAAAGATGGAATGAAATTACTTCTTCACTTCAAAATACAATCTCATCGATGGCACTTAAAGATAAGACTTACTATGTAGGCTACTTTAATAAAGCTATCAAATTTGAAAATTTAACAGGTGGTCAAGTTACCTATTTAGGAAAAACAGAAAAAGACCATTTAGTTTATCAACTTAAACCAATGGACATTATTTTTACTCATAATAAGAATAGCTTTAATAACGCTGTCGTCGATCGCTTTTGGGATAATGTTGGAATCTGGATTGGTTCTTGGGATGAAATCGTTAAGCTTGGATTATCTAAGCATCCTCTCATTATTAAGTATCGTAATGAGATTCAATCTAAGAACCTCAACTTTATTACAACAACAAGAGAAGGCATCAAACTAAAAAGTATCGAATCGATCTATAATCAAGACGACCTTGCTGTAATTCGAAAAAGAAAATTATCTTATCATGAAACAACTCAAGGAATTGTTCTGGCCCTAAGTAATATAGGTAAGCCATATGATTACAAGATGGACCCTTCAGATACAAGTCGCATTTCATTTGCGCAGTTAGTCTTTGAATCCTTTCCTCAGATTAAGTGGGATAAGTCCCACATGTACAAACAAGAAGCTGTTGCTCCATATAAAATTACACAGCGCACAGGAGAACAACAAGACTTTTTCACGGTTCTTCTCTACCATGATGGAAACGAAGTAATGGAAGACCTTGAGGATAATTTCAGAAAGCTCTCTTCTCTTCAATAAATATTCACACCGTAAAAATGGGAATATGCAATGCATTCATATTATGCTAAAAATAGATATGTATTGCCCAAGTTGCCAAACACCTAACACAAAAGTTATTGATTCCAGACATCTGTCAGATGGACTTGCTGTTCGTCGTCGCAGGGCATGTCTAAATTGTGACTTTCGTTATACGACTTATGAGAAGCTTCAGCTTCAAGTTCCGGCACTTGTAAAGAATGACAAAAGACGAGAGCCATATAACCGCGAAAAAATTTCGAAAGGGATCAATAAGGCCTGTCAAAAAAGACCTTTAACTACGGCACAAATCAACCGATTAATTGATGATGTTGAGATGACTCTATCGCAAATGAACAATATCGAAGTTCCTGCGAAAATTGTTGGTGAAGTTGTTATGGAAAAGCTTTACGAGCTAGACCCTGTTGCCTACGTTAGATATGCTTCATTCTATTGGAACTTTAAAGACATCGATGGCTTCATCGAAAGTTTACAAAAGAGCATCGGTCAATTTGGAAATTTAAAAGAAAAGTTTTTATTAAATAAGGATTCAACTAGTGAAAAACCAAGCATTCAACAATAAGTCAGCAGCACGTCGTTTTGCTTTTAAATTTATCTACAAATTATTTTTAAAAGACTTCAAAACAGAACTTGAAGAATATAAAGATGATATTGGAAAGCTTAAGGCCGATATTGAAATGTTTGAAGAATCATACATGAAAGAAGACGAAGAGCACCATGATAATGATATCAACCCAAGCGTACAAAGCTTTGGTAATAAACTAATTACAGGTGTTATCAAGAACTTTCCTGAAATCAAAGAAACAGCATCAGCTTATATTCTAAAAAGAAGCTTTGATTCAGTAGATGCAATTGAAAGAGCAATTATTTGCCTTGGAACTTATGAGATTAAGTTTGAAGATACTCCAAATAATGCTGCAATCAATGAGTACATCAACCTTGTAAAGAGCTATGGGAAAGAAGAATCTAAAAGCTTTGTTAACGGAATCCTAGATAAGGTAAGTAAAGCACAATAAAATGGCACTAAAGCACGAACTCTTCACATTAATAAATGAAAAAGTTGGCGCAGTCATCTGTCTCTATGACGAGCAACAAGAAAGTTCTGCTCAAATCCTCGAGGCCATTAACCATCTCGTTGATGGCACACTAGAGGAAAGAATTTTAAAGTCTAAGAATAAAAATCTAATTAAAGATAGCTTAAGCCATTACTTCTTTTCAAAGAATTATGGTGAACAACTCAATATCATTTTCACTTCAATTCCTAATACACCTTCTCAAATTGAATTAAAGCAATTCATTGGTGTTTTAGATGCTCAGAAGAAAACTCATATCGAAGAGAAAGAGATCGTTGTGATAAAACCTAAAGGACATGCCTTTAAGTTTCATCACCCATCATTTCAGATTAATCATTTTGAATACTAGCGGATAACTACTGCCGCTTGAGAAATTTTAGACCAGAAACGTTTCTTCTCTTTTAAGTTACCGTTTGGCGCTTTTCTACCAGTAATCTTCTCTAATGTATCAGAGATTTCACTGTGAATATCAGAATATTTTTCTTTTTGAATCATTGATAGAAGAGGTTTCTTAGCTTTTTCAAACTTAAGATCACCTATTGTAGTAATAATTTCTTTTACAATATGGGCCCTCTTTGTTGATTTAAGTTTTTCATTGATATGATAGTTTCTCTTATCATATAGCATGGCCCAAATATTTGGAGCGAGGTCTGTAAGGTTTAACTTCTTAACATTCTCTAGTGCTTGATAGCGAACAATTAGAGAATTGTCTTTTAGAGATTGCTTATAAACATCCTTATAATCTGTTTGATTTAAAGCTAATAATGATTTTAGAGCGGCCATTCTCATAACCCAGTTAGGATGCTTCGCAAACTTAGAAATAAATGGAGCTGATTTCTTTCCCATAACTCTACCAAGTAAGAAAGTGGCCATCCAACGATTTTTCTCTGGATACTTTTCGTTCTTCATTACATTGATAAGTGCCGCTACTGACTTTCCTTTAAGCTTTAATACTTGCTGTTTAAGCTTATCCATTTCAGCAGACTTTAGATTGTACTTGAATTGTCTTTCTAGCTTCTGCGTTAAGACAGCTTGATGTGCCTTGTGATTAACAGCAGAGTACGAGTTAAAACTAACAATTAATGTTGCAATAAGAAGTAGTTTTTTCAAAAGACATCCTTGTCCAAATAAACTTATAAGATTTTAGTAATTAATTCTAACCTAGCATTTTCTCAAATTCACTTAAAAGTTCTTCTGCAGATTTTTGCTCAGCTGATTCATTATCAGGCGCTTTCTCAGCAGCAACATCGGCCACTGGCGCAGGAGCAGGTGCCTCTGCTTCTTCAATTGGTTCAGGGGCTGCATCCATTGTCGGTTCATCAAAAGATTCTTCGAAAACCTCAGGAGCTTCTTCCATCAGCGTCTCAGGTTCAGGAATTTCAACTGGCCCTGGTGCTTCGACTGGCTCTTCCTCAGGAGAAGTAAATTCATCTGGCTCAGGAGAAAGATCAACCTCAGGTTCGGCTTCTGGAGTTAAGTCAATCTCAGGCTCTGAAGGTTCAGTAGGCTCTTGCATTACTGGAGCTGCTCCAGAATCCGCTAATTGCGCTTTAAGTTGTTCATTTTCTTGCTTAAACTTTCTAAGGTCAGCAAGATCACCTTCAATCATTTCATATTCTTTAAGTCTAGCTTGAAGCTCATCTCTTTCAGAAGCTAGAGCTGATACTTCAGCACTACTATCACCGGCCGTGGCACTAGCAGTTTTTAAAGTTTCAACTTGTGCTTTTAACTGTGCAATTTCAGAATTTAGATTTGTTATAATTTGAGCTGAATCAGAATTAGAACCCGATTGCTCAACAACATTAAGTTGTGCTTCAAGGTCTCTAATTAGAGAATCCTTATTTGCAATTTGTCCATTTAGTGCAGCAATTTCTGCATTCTTACTTGCAAGCTGTGCACCATCAACATTACCTGTTGGAAGACTTCCCCCAGGAACTACAGAAGGAATCCCCTCTCCTGTATCTAATCCACCGCCTCTAAAAAGAGATGACTTAAGAGCATTCGAGTTTTGAATAACTGAGTCTAGATAGCTCTTTAGAACATTTGCTGGAATTTGATGTTGTAACTCCTGCATACGTTTTCTTGTATAAAACCAATAAACGACGATGATACAAATTAAAAGTATAAGAATAGAGAATAAAATATAAAAAACGTTGTCACTAACGTACATCATTTCTCTTGATAATCTCGTGATAGAATTCGTCACTTTTTAATCCTTTTAATATATAAACCTTTGATTATTTTAACATAATCAGCGCTATTTAAAAGATATGAAAAAATAGCAAAAATGAACCTATAAAGTAGGTGTTTGGCCGAGCTTTTTAATCAGAAACCATTTCATTTAGTTTCTCATAAAGGGGATTTCTGCCTACAATAATTGTCTCTGAGAAGATATTATGATCATGACCATTATACTCTGTTACTTTTGCACCAGCTTCTGAACAAATTATTTTTCCAGCGGCTACGTCCCATGGGGCCAGCCCCTTCTCCCAAAAGCCATCAAAGATTCCACGGGCCACATAACAAAGATCGATGGCCGCTGAGCCAAGTCTGCGAACAGCAGAGATATTAACCATGACTTTTTTAAATTTTTTGAACTCATCATTAAATGGCTTTCCCTTCTCTGTGGCAAAGCCAGTTGCTAATAGAAAACCACGATCTCTTGAGCGCGTTTTTTTTAGTTGAGTCTTTTCTTTGCCCTTCATAAGATATGCTCCATTGCCTTTTGTAGCACAATAAAACTCACCTTTTTCAGGGATATAAATTACCCCAACAACCGGTTGAAGTTTATAAGTTAGCGAAAGACAAACACAGTAATGTTCCAGGCCGTGGACAAAATTATTTGTACCATCAAGGGGGTCAATAACCCAAAGGTAGTCGCTATCTTGGTATTCCTTAAGATGCTTATAATCACCTTGGTACTTGTGATAGAAGTCTTCTTCGGCCAATACAGGAATATCTGAATGTAGTTTATAGAGCTGATCTATAATATATCCCTCAGAAGCATGATCTGCTGCTGAGACTGCGCCTTGAGCATCTTTATAACTAATCGATAAATTTGAAAGATCTTTTTGATAAGGTTTTAAAATTCTTCCAGCTCCACGAGCAATTCTAATCAACTCACCTTCAATGGCAATAAGTTCACTCTTAGTAATCTTCTTCATCCTGTCTCTTTCTAATTACGGCCTCTAAATCACTTTCAGATAATGGCTCATTACTTGCGACTGTATAATTTTCAGTAAGCCACATTCCTAAATCAACCATTTTACATTTCTCACTACAAAATGGACGAAATTCACTTGAATAATAATTAAACTCTTTTGAGCATTCAGGGCATTTAACCTTCAACACTTTTGTCACCAAATTTCTCCGTAAAACTCGTTAACTAACTTCTTAATTTGTGTATCTTCATTATAAGCTACTTCATCTATACTTGAAATATGCCTTATGCCATTAAATGAACTTGTAGAAAAACAACTTTCAAATTCATGTAGTTCTGCTGCATGAACGCGCATCTCTTTTAGCGGACGTCCTAATTTCTCTAGCATAAACTTAATTCTCTCAAGGGAAATTCCATCAAGAACACCAAACTCAGCAATGGGAGTAATATACTCATCCCCTCTCTTAAAAATAATATTAGCTGTAGGTAGCTCTAATATATATGATTCAGAATCAAGCAAGAGAACGTCATCATAACCTTGGGCCAAACACTCTTTTCTCAATTGAAATTGAAATTGGTAATTACTGCGCTTTAAAAAGTCGGGAAAGTTTCGATCAGGATAATAGCAACGAGACATAATCTTTAAGGCACTCGTTAATTGCGATTTTTCTACCGTCCAAATCCAATATTGAATTTTTCCAGATAGTTCACGATAGAATGTAATTCTTAGATAAGCATGAGCAATAGAAGTAAACTCATCAAGAATTTTAGCTGTGGCCAATTGGACTTCATCAATTAAAGATTTACTAAAATCATTAGGCCAACAATATTGAAAAGACTTCTCTAATCTTTCACGATGCTGATCCCAAAAAATCGCCTTTCCCTCTTTAACAAGTATTGTTGTAAAAAAAGAATTCCCCCAGAGATTTCCCTCATTAATTAATGCATCACGTGCTGTTAAGCCTTTTTTAGAAAAATAGATTACTTCCTGTGCCATAACTTCCCTTATTGTTTCAATCCATGATATCTAATTTTTATGATGAAAAATAGTAGCGATAATATTTCTAATGATATTTTAATTATTGGCTTTGGCTCTCAAGCAAAATCATGGTCACTTAACCTAAGAGATTCTGCTCGATCAGTCACTATAGGCTTGCGCCAAGGTAGCAGCTCAATCGCCCTTGCAAATAAGATGGGGTTTCCAACAATTGATATCAATAATTCGAAAATTGCTAATTATGAATTTATCATCATCCTAACACCAGATGATACACATGAAGAAATCTTAACTTCTCTTCAATTCTCTGATACGAATTTTAAGCAAAGATTAGTTTACGGTCATGGCTATAGTGTTATGTACCAAGACCTACGATCAAAGATTCCTTCACATGAGCACTTTCTCTTGGCGCCAAAAGCTATTGCAAGTGAACTACGCTTTGGTTACGAAACAAATGCGCCCTTAACTGCTGTTGTTAATTGTGAAGATGAGAAACTTCTAAAGCTATCAAAAGATTTAGGCATTAGTGTTGGCCCAATTGTCGCAAGCTTCGAAGAAGAAACTATTTGTGATCTCTTTTCTGAGCAATCAATCCTATGCTCAGTCATTCCCCAAGCTGCAAGGCTGTCATTTGAAACCCTGATTGCAAAAGGTCACACTCCAGAGATTGCTTATATCGAATGTTGGCATGAGGTTAAACTCATAGCTGACGCCATGATAAAATTTGGCCCAACCGAGTTTATGAAGCTCATCTCTCCAAATGCCTTTATGGGTGGAGAAATGGCCAAGTCACTGATTTTTGATGATGAGTATCAGAACAAGCTCAATAAAATCTATAAAAATATCGAAAACGGCTCTTTTGCCCGTGAAATTCTTCATACTGATTTCCAAAAGCAGCTCTCTCAGGTTATAAGTGAGTGGAATAACTTAGAAATCACCAAGGTTTATAATAGCTTTGGAAAGAAATTGGTTCACGGGAATGAAGAAGCTAACAACTCGCAAAATTAGAAAATCAAAACTTTCTGCAACAGGAAAGTCACTACAAGTTCTTACTTGTTACGATTATCAAACAGCTCAAATGTTAAATGAAACTGAGCTTGATATGATTCTTGTGGGCGACAGCCTTGGTAATGTTGTTCTTGGTTATGATACGACTGTTCAAGTTAGCCTAACAGAAATGTCCATTTTTGGTGCAGCAGTAAGAAGAGGTGCTCCAAATAAATTTGTTATTGTTGATATGCCTTTTGGTTCATATACAACTTTTGATAAGGCCCTTGAAAATGCCACAAAGCTATTTCAAGAAACTCAAGCTGAAGCACTTAAGCTTGAAGGTGCCTACCCTCACCAATTAGATATCATCAAAAGACTTACTCAATCAGGGATTCCTGTTATGGGCCATATTGGTCTAACGCCTCAAAGCGTTCATGAGCAAGGTGGTTACTATACTCACGGTAAGGATGATTCGGATAAAGCAAGACTACTTGCCGAAGCAAAACTTTTAGAAGAAGCTGGTTGTTTTTCAGTTGTTCTTGAATGTGTCACTGATGAGATTGCGACAATTATTACAAGAGAGCTTTCAATTCCAACAATTGGAATTGGAGCCGGAAAAAATACAGATGGGCAAGTTCTTGTGATTAATGATCTCTTGAAGATGGGACCTGGAAAGTATCCAAATTTTTGTAAGCCAATTGCTAACTTCTACGAACAAAAACTAAAACTCATTAGTGAATATATTCTTAAAAGTAAAAAAGCGGATAATTCAGACGATGCAGACCTACACCATTGATAGTGGAAACACTTTCTTAAAAATAGGTGTTTTTAAAGATAGCATTCTAAGAGATGTTAAAAAATTAAATATCTCAGATTTTAGTTTTAAATTTGAAGAGAGTGCTCCAATTATCTATTCTAATGTCTCAAAAGAAATAACAGACTTACTGCCTGAAAGAGCAGAGAATGCGAATGATCTTATTAGGGATTTTAAAACGACTTACGATCCAAATAAGCTAGGTATTGATCGCAAGGTAATTTCCCATTACCTACAAAAGAATTTTCCGAACGAAAAACTTCTACTCGTCGATACAGGAAGCTTCATCACATTTGATGAAATTGATCATGGAAAACATCTTGGTGGCCCGATCTTTTTAGGACTGGCAAATTACTTAAAATCATACCCAGAATTTTCAGCGAATCTTCCCCTACTAAGTGAAATCGATATAAATGATATGACTAATACAGAACAGGCCATCTCACATGCCTACATGGCCTATCTTGAGATGATTATTTCCCAAGTGAAAAAATATAATCAACACAGAGTCATTTTAACTGGTGGTGATTCTCATAAATTAAAAGATTGTGGTGAAATCCAGAGCGAACTAATTCATCATGCTCTCTTTAGTCTACTTTAACCTACAAAGTTCTTTTTAAAATTTGCTGGAATTTCGATAGCGCGATACTTCTTGCCATTAGAAAGTCGTAGCCAATAACCTTCCTTAACATCACCTTCAATAACGATATTAATTGGCTTCATTGACACGATATGATCGTAATTTATGTAGATTAGTTCTAGTGTATCTCCCAGTGCTTGTACGTCACGTTGTGAGATGATTGAGAACTTACCAAATTTCATAAACTTACCTTTGTTACTTATTACACAGGCCTTCCGAATACCTTCAGATATTTCAAATTCAATGGCCTAAATCCTTAAAAACATATATAAGATAGACACATAGTATTAACAACCAGAAAGTTAAATATATGAAAATATTAGTAGGTGTATGTGGCTCAGTTTCCGCTTATAAATCAATTGAGTTTGTAAGAGGGCTGGTAAAGAAAGGTCACGAGGTAAAGGTTATTTTAACAAGTGGAGCAACGAAATTTGTTCATGCTGACCTCTATACTTACCTTGGTGCCGCCCAAGTCTATAGCGCGCAATCTGACTTTAGTGGAAGTGTCGAAACAAAATCTGTTCTTCATATTGAGCTAGCAAAGTGGGCAGACTCACTTCATATTTATCCGGCCAGTGCTAATACAATTGCCAATCTTGCCATGGGTAAGGCCGATGATCTACTAACATCAATCTTTTTAGCAGGATGGGATAAGTTTCAAACGATTATTTATCCTGCCATGAATACGTCAATGTGGACGAATCCAATCACTCAAGAAAATATTGACCTACTTGAGAGGCTGAATAAGCAAAGTAATATCTTTATCTACCCACCAGCTTCTGGTGAACTCGCATGTGGTGATGTCGGTGCGGGAAAAATTCCAGCAGTTGAAGAGGTCCTGGCCAATTTTGATGCTATCAACCCATCAATAAATGAATCATCAAAACGAGTTGTTATTACAGCGGGAGCAACTGTTGCTCCAATTGATCCTGTACGTTTTGTAACAAATCCATCATCTGGTAAAACAGGTTATGAAATTGCAAAAGAATCTCTTCGCTTAGGATATCAAACGACAATTCTACTAGGACAAAACTCATGTCCAGAATTTCAATTTTTAAAAAGCCTTCCAGGAGTTAAAATCATTTCAGTTCGCACAACGGATGAAATGTATGAAGCAGTTCTTGCGCTTGAAAATCAATTTGATACTTATATTTCAACGGCCGCCATTAGTGATCTAAAATTTAAGACAGCAGAAGGTAAACTAAAGAAGGAAGCCCTATCTTCTAGTTTAGAATTTGAAAAGGCCCAAGATGTTCTTGCTCATGTTGTTGCCAATAAGTTAGAGAATCAAATTATTGTCGGATTTGCTGCTGAAACAGATCTTTCTAAAGAAGTCTTAGAATCAAAATATAATCGTAAGCCAACGAAACTCTTAATCGGAACTCATGTCGACAGTGGCCTTTGTAAGAGTTCACGAAAGGGCTTTGGTAATAATGAAGCTTACTACACAATCCTTAACGATGGCGTAATTGCCTTTACTGGTGAGCTATCAAAAATCGAGTTAGCAAAAGAAATATTTAAAAGGATTAAAGCTTGAAGTTAATTCAAACGCGATCAGATTTAATTGCAGCAATGAAAGAAGTCTCACACGACTCTCTTGGCCTTGTTGCAACAATGGGAAATCTACACGCAGGTCACATGAGCCTTCTAACAAACGCTCTTGAAACCTGTGATAAAGTTGTTGTCACAATCTTTGTAAACCCAAAGCAATTTGGAGAAAATGAAGATCTGGATAGCTACCCTCGAACACCAGAACAAGACCTTGACCTAATCAAGGAAACGGCAGGTAATCGTGCCGCTGATATATTAGTTTTCCTAC
Organism: Halobacteriovorax sp. RT-1-1; assembly: GCF_047085455.1. NCBI lineage: Bacteria > Pseudomonadati > Bdellovibrionota > Bacteriovoracia > Bacteriovoracales > Halobacteriovoraceae > Halobacteriovorax > Halobacteriovorax sp. RT-1-1. The sequence continues at coordinate 241,717 of NZ_JBKIXZ010000002.1, read as the reverse complement.
CAAAAGATAATAGTGAAGTTTATCCAGCAGGCTTTAACACGACGGTATCAGTTGATGGTATTACGCAAAAGCTATGTGGACAAAGTCGTCCGACGCACTTTAGTGGTGTGACAACTGTTGTTTATCAACTCTTCACACTAATTAAACCAAGCCAGGCTTTCTTTGGTCAGAAAGATTATCAACAAGTTTGTGTCATTAGGAAAATGGCCCATGACTTAAATCTTGAACTTGAAATTAAAACAGTGCCAATTAAACGCGAAGAAAGTGGCCTTGCCCTTTCATCACGAAATGGCTACCTGACAAGTGAAGAAAAAGAATTTGCTCTTATTCTTCCAAATAAATTAAATGAACTAGAAAATCTTCTAGCAAGAACGACATGGGTTGAAGCACAGGCTCAGCTTAACGAAATCCTTGAGGAAACTTTAAAAGATTCAAATTGGGATTATCTTGAAGTACTTGATAGTACTAATTTAGAAGATGTTGAATCAAATACAAAAGAAGTTGTTATCGCTGGTGCATACTTTGTAGGAAGTAAACCTACTCGCCTTATCGATAACAGATTAGTGGAAATTACTTATGCTTGATAATGAATTTTTTATTTCACGTGAGGCAAAGGCCTCTCTTGTTTCTTTAGTTTGTCCAAAGTTTAAAGAACATGCGACAGAAAAAGACACTCTCCGTTCACTTGGAGAGCTTAGAGAACTAATGCGTACACTGGATATTGAAACAGGTGAACAGTATATTCAAAATAAGAAGACTGTTGATCCTGGAACAATCTTAGGAACAGGAAAGCTTGAAGAAATCGCAATGGATGCAAAAGCTGAAGGCTCGACTCTTCTTGTTTTTGACTGCGAGCTTACATCTTCACAAATTAGAAATATCAAAAAGCTAACAGGAATGTCGGTTGTTGACCGTTGCCATATTATTCTTGAGATCTTCTCTGAGCACGCCCGTACAAAAGAAGCACGTATTCAAATTGAAATCTCACGTCTGCAATATATCCTTCCTCGCCTGGCCGGTTTCTGGTCTCACCTTGGCCGTCAAAAAGGTGGTATTGGTGTCCGTGGTGGAGAGGGTGAACAGCAGATCGAGCTTGACCGTCGTATCATTCGCGAGCGTATCGAGTTTTATAAGAAAGAGCTTAAAGAGGTTGAAAAATCTCGTATTGAGCAAAAGAAGAAACGCTCAAAAAAGGCCATTACAACGGCCCTTGTTGGTTATACAAATGCTGGGAAGTCGTCTCTTATGAATCGTCTTTGCCGCGTAAACGTCTTAGAAGAAGATAAGCTATTTGCGACTCTTGATTCGACATTTAGGATGTTAAACCCAGATACAAAGCCGCCGATGATCCTTATTGATACGGTAGGTTTCTTATCAAACCTTCCAAACACTCTTATTGATGGTTTCAAGACAACTCTTGAATCTGCCCTAGAAGCGGACCTTCTAATAATCGCTTGTGATATTAGTGATCCTAATTACGAAAAGCATCTTGAAGTTACAAATAATGTACTAAGTGAACTTGGACTTGCTGATAAAGAGCGCTTCATTGTCTTCAATAAGAAAGATAAGTTAAATGATAAGATTACTGAAACTATCATCAAGAGAAAACATCCTAATAGCTTTGTGATCTCTAGTTTTAATACTGATGAAATTGATAACCTTCGTGAATACATCGTTAACTTCTTTTTAGAAAAGCAGAATAATTACGATCTCTTTATTCCATATGATGCAGGGGCCGCACACTCAATTGTGGTTTCAAAAACAAACGTCATTAAAACAAGTAATCACGAAAAAGGGATCTACTATCAAGTTAGAGTACCTGACTTTATTTATAATCCATTAGGGTTACAAAAGTTTGAACTCGGACCTCACGATCCCCTTCTAGACGAACTAGACGAAGTCTAAGTAAAAAATTAAATTTAAATTTTACTATTCCGATGAGCGAGTATGAACAAAATCATACTCGCAACACTACTATCTATGCTATCTTGGTCTGCCTTTTCAGCAGTTAAAACAATCGACGTTGAAGCTTATTTTAAAACAGATATGGACTTCATGTTCTCAATCAAAAATAAGAACTACGATAAGGTCATTCTCGACTGTCAGGGTTTTATCAATGGCCTAAACCTATATAGCACACGTGGACACGATATTTTCACTCTTCCAGGATATGGACATTGCATGGCCATTCACAATGAAATCATTAAGAATATCAAAGATGAGAAAAGTTCTTGTTTAGTATTAAATGATAAGGAAGGGCAAATACTAGTTCTGGACAGCAAGTGCCCAGAACAGAAGTAGAAGTCTTAAGAGATTCTCTTAATTAGGTGGTAACCAAATTGCGTGCGAACGATTGGAGAGAGCTCTCCAACTTCTAGTGCAAACGCAGCTTTTTCAAATGGTGCCACCATCATCCCTTTTCCAAACTCTCCAAGGTCTCCACCTTGTTGCCCAGAAGGACAATTAGAAAAATCTTTTGCAAGTTCTTCAAAAGTTTTTCCATCTTCAAGCTTTTTTAATAAATCTTTCGCTTCATATTCTTGATCAACAAGAATGTGAGCACAACGAATCTTAGACATAGTTTTTCCTTTGAATATATTTTTTAAGAATGAAATCGCCAATAGTATGTTCCTATGATTACGAGAATTATAATGGCAAGGCCAAGATACATGTAAAACTCATCCCTCTCCATTAAAGTCTCCACAAATACGATCGAGGTTAGAAAGTAAATTTGCAATATCTAACGGTGCCTCTATAACACGCTGAGCACCCTCTTCACCCTTCGTCACAAGTTGAACAACAGGGATATTTTGGCAAAACTCTGATTCGATTTTTCCAATTGTATCGGCCGTGATTGTCGAAAGATCCACAAGGATGACTTCAGGCACAATATCTCTGATAAAATGAAAGGCCTCTTCTTCATTAGATAGCGTGAAGAAATCTCCACCGACTTCCCTACCTAAGGCCTCGATAGCAGTAATCATCATTTGGTTATTAGATAAAAAGAATAGTTTTTTAATTTTCACGATTAAGCCTTCGTATGTTACATTTAATCAATAAGAGTAATGGGAGTCCACATGTCTAGCCGCATTAAAATTATTGATAACCTATCCAATTCTACCTTATATGAGTTTTCAATGGAAGACGCAGATCGTGCTTATCAAAAATCTGAAGAGCTGGAAGAAATGGGCCTTGATATTAAGCTAGTTATCCCTTCAGTCTCGCAAACTCTTATTGAATCTCTCGGTGCCTCAAGTGAAACAGTTGAAAAGCTTAAGGAAATGCTGGATGAAGAAATTGCCTCTCATATCGATGAAGAAGATGGAGGGTGCTCAATTTGTCTTCCAGATGGAAAGGTTCATCAATAAATTAAGATCAAAGTTCTTCATTTAGAAGAGCTTCCATCTTCTTTGTATTCTCTTGAAGAGATTTTAAAGATTCCATTGCCTTTTGAAGTTCAGGATTATTTTTTACGGCCTTACTAATATCTTCTTGTGACAGTGATTGACCAGTTTTCTGGGCCGCTTCGTTGATTGATTCCTCAAAGACCTTATCGTAATCAGTCTTTTTCGAAAGATCGTTATTTACTGACTCTTGACTAGATTCACTCTCGCTAGGGTTTGAATCTGAACCACTAGTTGCTTCTGCAGTTGAGGAACTCGAAGAAGTATTCATAAAAGGTATCTTTGGTAAATATATTCCACCCAGAACCCCGCAGTCCTCTACTCGATTTGAATCATTCACAAATAGATCAACCTCAAATCGCTTAATAATCGTCTTTCCACCATAAGCATTATTATTCATACGATTAAGTTCTAAATTTAATTTTAATTCCGCACGGTGAAAGTCTTGTCCTTCTACCTTGTTCACATAGAAGTTCGAAATATACATTGAAGAAAGAACGAAATTCGTTCCGTTAACCTTATCTCCTATCGTGTACTTTGCCTTACCATCAGGTCTAACTATCTCTTCAAGAATGAGATCATTCTCTATCACCCCAAGCTTTCCTAGAGACCTTTTACAAATCCCAGGCTTTGCCATATAGGCCTTAATTGCATTAGCGTAGTTATTTAACTCTGTTTGATTAATTGCAGTCTTTGTCGACTTCATTTGAGTCTTCATGAAACGAGCGAATCCAAGTGCTATAATTGCTAAAAGGCCTGCTGCCATAACAATCTCAAGCAGGGTAAAGCCAGAGTTATTTTTTGTGATTTTGTGCATAAATATATTTTAACGGAGAACTGAGTTTGAAGAAAGAATAAATATAAATTCCATCCTGGACATGCGTCCGCGGGCATGCGTCCGCTCTCGGCTCCTGCCTTCGCGGACATACCGTCCATCCTGGACATAAAAAAGGCCACCCTAGGGGTGGCCTCGTATAATCAACTACTTAAGTAGTAGATTACTCGTCATTTCCAAGGTTGAAACCTTTAAGAACGTCACCAAGAGTCGCAGACTTAACTACTTCTTGTTGCATTCCCTGAGTATCAGAGTTTAGAGCAGACTTCATAGAAAGAGCGATTTTCTTCGCATCTTTATCTAGAGAGATAACCATAGCTTTAACTACGTCACCTTTCTTAACTACGTCTTCTGGCTTCTCAACTCTATCTTCAGATAGTTCAGAAATGTGAACTAGACCTTCGATACCAGTTTCAAGTTCAACGAAAGCACCAAAATCAGTTACTCTAACGATTTGAGCTTCAACGATTGTACCAACTGGAAGTCTTGTTTCAATTTTCTTCCAAGGATCTTCTTTAAGTTGCTTAACACCTAGACAGAATTTTTGGTTCTCTTTATCAACTGAAACTACAGCAGCTTCAATCTCATCACCAACTTTGTAATCATCGTTTAGGTTGATATTTTTCTTAGTCCAAGAGAAATCAGATACGTGAATTAGAGCATCTACTTCTTCACCAAGGTCAACGAAGATACCAAATTCAACGATTGATTTAACTTTACCAGTAACTTTTGAACCTACAGGGAACTTAGCTTCTAGAGCATCCCATGGGTTTTCTTGAAGTTGCTTGATACCAAGAGAAATTCTCTTGTTTTCTACGTCTACTTCTAGAACCTGTGCTTCAACGATTTCACCTACAGTGAAGTGCTTAGTTGGGTTCTTGATAGAGTTTGTCCAAGACATTTCAGAAACGTGGATTAGACCTTCGATTCCGTCATCAAGCTCGATGAAGATACCGTAATCTTTAACAGATACGATTTCACCTTTAACTTTTGTTCCTGCAACATACTTATCTTGAGCAGCTTCCCAAGGGTTTTCTTGAACTTGCTTAAGACCAAGAGAAACTCTTTCTTTTTCTTTATCAAACTTAAGGATCTTAACTTCGATTTCGTCACCAAGAGTAAGGATATTTGATGGGTGCTTAACACGTCCCCATGACATATCAGTGATGTGTAGAAGACCGTCAATTCCACCTAGATCGATGAATGCACCGTAATCAGTGATGTTTTTAACGATACCCTTAACAACCATTCCTTCTTCAATTTGAGAAAGAACTTCACCACGTAGTTTACCTCTTTCTTCAGCAAGAATTGCTCTTCTTGAAAGAACGATGTTTCCACGTTTCTTGTTAAACTTGATAACTTTGAATTCCATCTTTTTACCGATGAATTTATCAAGGTTTCTAGTTGGTCTAACATCAATTTGTGAACCAGGTAAGAAAGCCTTAACACCGATATCAACAGATAGACCACCCTTAACTTTTGCTACAACTGTACCAGTAACTGGAGTACCGTCTTCACATGCTTCAGAAATTTTATCCCAAGCTTTAAGGATTTGAGCTTTGTCCATTGAAAGAACTAGGTTACCTAGGTGAGACTCTAGTTTATCAAGATAAACTTCAATTTCGTCACCAAGTGCAACTTTTAGAGAACCATCGTAGTTAGTGAATTCTCTTTTTGGAACAAGACCTTCTTGCTTGTATCCAATGTCAACAAGTACGTAATCTGGTGAGATGTTAACAATTTTACCTTTGAAAACTTCACCTTCTGTAAATGTTGGAGTTTCTGTCGAATCTAGTAGTTTCGAAAACTCTGTTTCATCTCTTGTCTCGATGTCTTCACCAAGAACAACTTCGTAACCTTGCATCCAAGATTGTTTTAGATTGTTTAAATCTGTCATAATTTACCTCATGGAAGGATTATTAACTGTGTCCAATCAATATTCCTTATATTTTTTGATTCTAAGGGAAACCCTTAGTGTAAATCTCTTCTACTGAAGACAACTTACAATTTTTTGATTTTGCGCATCTTAAGTTTTTTGGGGCCCTACGTCAACAATAAAAACTTATTAATTATAGAACCTTAGGCGTTTGTTCAGGTGCTTTTCGTACAGTTTAAATAGGTTATATTTATAACCATCGATACCATGCTCATTCCATAGCTCATCACGAGACTTAAGACATGATTCCTTATACTTAGTATTATTTTGGACGATATCTTTAACTCTAGTCCTCAACTCACGTGCATCACCTTGACGGTAAGTCGCAAGAGAGCCGTGATAGATTCGATGAAGTTCCTCCGTCGTAGCATTGCGCGGAACAGCAGTAGGAATTCCTTTAAGGATTGCCAGCAGTGCGTAGTCTTCAATTGGAGATTTTGACGTGTACGAAATCCAGATATCAGAGCGTACTTCATAAATATTATCGTGCTCATGAAATTCAACGTAATTTTCAAGTTTATACTCTGCAATTCTATCCTTTATCGGATTATAAAGGATATTTCTCTCCCACTTTCGATTTGAGAAGATATGCAGCTTAAATCTCTTAGGTAGCTCATTGTCTAAATTCAAGGCCCATAAAGCCTCTAAGCAAACTGAGAGATCATTTAACTCAACTTCGTGATCATTAACCCAACAAGAAAGGTGAATTAAGTTTTCCTCATCAAAAGTATATTTTTTCTCAAAGTTAATCTTATCAACACCAAGGCCAGAAGAATAAATCTTACGTACAGGCACATCCATATGAGTATTAATTGAATCAATCATCTCCCTAAAAGGAATAAAGATCAGATCAATTCTTCCTATCAGGCGACGATACCAAAACTGTTTATAGAATTTACTCACTTCAAAATTAATTGTGAAAAAGAGTGCTGTTAAATTTCTCTTTCTTAAGAACGAGGCCAGCGGCCATAAGAAATTTAATTGATAGCAGTGAACGATATTAATATCGTAACGCTTTATTATTCCTCTAAGTTTTGAAAGCTTATACCAATTCCAAACTCTTAACTTAGTTGTACCTGTATGGAAAATACAATCGATCCCGGCCTTTTTACACTCTCTATGCAAGAACGAGTCTTTTAAGCAGTAAATGAAGATATTATGGCCAATTTCTTTTAACAAAATACTATCTCTTAAGAGCATGCGCTCCTTCGAACCTGAACTATAGGTTGGAGAAACATAAAGAATATTTTGTTGTTTTCTAAAAATATTAACCATTAACTTTACTTACCAGTATCCTTTCCCGCTTTATGAGAGATAAGCTCTCCTTTTACAGTTCCAATTTTAACCTTTGCAGAGAACTTAAGTACAGTCCTAGTTTCATCAGTTGAAATCCAAAAATTTATATCGCCAGATTTCTTTAGAACCCCAGGAAATTGTGTTTGGGCAGTTATCTTATAAGCTTGATAAGCTTTTCCCATTATAGTGATATCTTCTATTTCATCGACAGTCGCTTTTAAAAGCCACGCCTTACCTCTTGTAATAATTGGAAAATCAAAGCTTGTTCCAATCTTCATTGGAATACCGCGAATAAAATAAAGAGCGGAAAAAGAATCAGTAAAGTATCGTGGTAGAGAGTCTACTTTCTTAATCTTCTTTGTTTTTCCTTTCTTCAGACGATTATAAAAAAAGTAGGTCTTCAGTTCGTCATGATCAAATAGTTGAAGATCATCCACAACCTGTCCTGATTCACGCTGCTTCATTTCATACTTTAAAGAAGAGAATTTTCCATGGTCCGCATCGACATAAACATCAAGAGTATCTTTTAGCTTATAGATACCTTCAAAATATTCAGCAGATTCTAAAAGAGCATTTACATGAAGAACTTCTTTTTCTCCGATCAGTGCCATCGGTTGTGTTGTAATCGTTGCGATCCCCGCCTTAAAGATTGACCAAGTAATCTCATATTTGAATTCTTCACCAACAAAGAAGATCGGCTTATATGAATCCCAATATTTCTTTGATTCTTTATCAAATTTTAAAAATGCTTTTGGGTAATCTTCTTTTTCTTGAGGATTAGTTTTTACCTTTGGAGCCGCTTTAACAACAGGCTTAGCTTTAACAACTTTTTCTTTTTTCTTTGCAACTTTCTCAATCTCCTTCTCTTCAATTGAAGAAGAAAAGGGAGTCGGTGTCGGAGCAGGCTCTTCGACTTCAGTCGTTTTAAACTTCTCTAAAGTCTTACTTTCCTCATCAGAGAAAATTTCCACTAGATCCATATCATCGCTATCACTTTTCATAAGTGCACCAGCACAACCAAAAAGTAATAAAGCCAAAAGACTTAAAGAAAAAATATTTCTCACTCTAACCTCTAACAACCGAGTTGATTTTATCTTTTACAAATTGTTCACCTTTTATAAACTCGATACCAATTTGCAGGTAGTGAATTCTCTCACTACTAGAACACCTCTTCATTTTAACAATATCTTTCTCTGTTGTAAGAATGATGGCATCCTTTTCTTGTGCTAGTTCCACTAAGCCTTCTAACTCACTAACTTTATAAAGGTGGTGATCAGGAAAATTAAAATCGTCAACTATATTTGCATCAAGTTGCTTAACTAACTTTAAGAACGCCTCAGGAGATGCAAGTCCAGAAACACAGATTACACTTTTTCCTTTTAAGTCAGTCAAAGCATAATCTTCTTCATGTAAGAGGTTCTTAATTGCACTTGGAGCATACTTAAAGAAACCGCTCGGCGTATTCGGTTTACAGTTTTTAAGAATATAACTTTCTAACCTTTCAAGTTTATCTTCAGTTACAAGATCTGCCCTACCAAATAGAACAATATCCGCTTCTCTTAGAGCACTTACGCCCTCTCTTAAGTATCCCCTAGGAGGACAATGATACTTCGACATTGGAAGTAGAGAGTCGAAAAGAACGATATTCAAATTGCGGTTGATTTTTAAATGCTGAAACCCATCATCAAGAAGAACAACATCTGCTTTTTCTTCTTCATAATATCGTCTTAAATTATCACTTCGGTCTGCACCAACAACAACACTAGCATTCTTTAGATTGCGACTTAAAACAAGTGCCTCATCACCAAAAACAAAAGGGTTTTCACTGATTTTCTTTCCCGTTTTAATGATTCCACTTGAGTTCTCTAATTCGCCCTTATAGCCTCTCGTTAGAACCATCGTCTTTTTATTTAAAATATCATTCAAATAATTACCAATCCAAAGCGTAAAAGGTGTTTTTCCTGTTCCACCTAGCGATAGATTTCCGATACTAATAATTGGTACTTCAAAAGATGATGATTTTAGAATTCCCATCTTGAAAGCAAAACGACGTAAACGATAAATCCACTCCCACAAAAAACTAACAGGAGTAAGAGCAACGGAAAAAAAGTTAATGAGTTTTATATTAATATTATTCATGATTCCTCATTATAAATAAGCACTTTTAATTTTTTCGAGAAGATATTGAGAAACCTCTATATCCTCACCTTCAGTTAAATCTCTTAGCTTTTTCAGTTCACTTAAAACAAATTCATAGCGTTTTTCATCATCGAATAAGTCTTTGGCCTTGCGAACAAGATTATATTCACTGAAGCCTTCGCCGAGTAGCTCAGGATAAACTTCATGACCTAAAATTAAATTAGGAATAGAAACGAAGCCTTTATACTTAACAATATTTTCTGCAATAAACATATTGAGCAGATTAAGATCGTATGCGATCACGCTTGGTACCCCATAAAGGGCCAAAGATAGGTTTACTGTTCCACTAGTTGCGAAAGAAAAGTCTGCTGCTTTGAGCGCCTCATCTAATTCACGATCTTCATAAATCTTATCAAATTCATTTTCAAAACGAGAAAATAGTTCTTCATCAACAGAGCTTGCTTTAACGATTGAAAGCTTAAATTTATAACTCTCTCTAAGTTTTTGGCATGCCTTAATAAATTGAGGCAACATGAATTCAATTTCAAAGCGACGACTTCCAGGCAGAAGTAAAATATTAAACTCTCCATTCTTAAAATCGACATTGGTTCTTTGGAAATTTTCCAACAGAGGTTTTGTCTTCTTAAGTAGTGGATGTTCAATTGTTATGGCCTTACTTACTCCACGATCCATAAACCACTTTTTTTCAAATGGTAAAATACAGAATAGTGTATCAACAGAAGCTTGAAGATATTTTGTTCGCCACTCTTTCCATACCCATGCTTGAGGCGCAACATAGTAGAGAACTTTGACACCTAGCTTTTCAAGCTTCATGGCCAACTTAAGATTAAATGTCTGAAAATCAATTAAGATAGCAACTTTAGTTCCACGCTTTTTAACTTCATCAATGATGTGATTGTAAGCACCGTAGTAAAATGGAACCTTTTTAACTGCTTCTGTAATTCCCCAAGTTGAAAAATCTTTTAAATCGTAAAGAAGTTCGACTCCTTGCTCTTTCATAAGCTCTCCACCTACTCCAAAGAATTGAGTATCAGGAGCTCCCTTTGTAAGAGTCTCAAGGAATGTCATTGCATGTTCTTCACCAGATTTTTCACCGGCAATAATTAAGCAGCTTTTCAATTAAGTTCAACCTCAATGTTTTTCTCGAGTGATTCATTAACTGCAGCAATTAACTCCATTGCAGCAATTCCATCATCAATCGTTACAAATTCTTTCGTATTATTTAAAATTGAATTATAGAAACGTTCTTGTTCAATTAGTAAGTGATCTCTTTTTTCGTAATCAAATTCATTAATTACTTGCTCTTCTCCAGCTTTAATATCAGTCGAATAAGATGCCTTATTATTTAAAAGATCAACTCTAAGGATTCCCTTAGCTGAGTTAATCTGAACGCTTCTTTCAGTCTTTACATCATTTCTTGAATTTTCAATTGTAACAAGACGATCACCATAGCTAAGTAGAGCTTTAACGTGATCAAACTTATCAGTGAGAACTTTCATTCCATATGCTCTAATCGATTTAGGTTTTCCAAATAGCATAAGGGCCAGGTCAAGGTCGTGAATCATTAGATCTTCAACAACTCCAACATCTGCGGCCCTTCCCTTAAATGGAGAATTTCTTACAATTGTAGAAACACTAGAGTTTGCAGTAATGTCTTTAAACTCTTCAAGACGCTCCCAAAATTGATGGCATCTTTCACTATGTCCAACCTGTAACTTAACACCCTTTTCAGAAGCAATAATCTTCAAGTCTTTTGCTTCTTCAACCGTTACCGTAACCGGCTTTTCACAAAAAACATGCTTACCTTCTTGTAATAAGAATTTAGCAATTTCAAAATGAAAGCTTGTTGGTGTAGCAATAACTGCAGCATCAATTTCTCCAATAACTTCTTTGATATCAGATACAACTTTGATGTCAGGATATTTTTCTTTTGCTTTTTCTTGGTTAGCGGCAAATGGTTCAACAATGGCAATCAATTCACAATTATCTAAGTTGTATGCTTTTTGAGCATGCCATTGGCCTAAGTGTCCATAACCGATTGAAGCAACTTTTACTTTAGACATAATTTATTCCTATTAGCTTAAAAACGGAGCAATACCCATTTTTGTCGTTACAATATGCTCTTTAATGCGCTCGATGATTTCATTATTTGCATATGGCTTCATTAGCTCTTCAGTCTCAACGAAAGTACGTGGTGAGTATGTTGAAGCTTCCATATCACGGAAGAAATCAACAATTTCAGAAATAGCATTTCTTTCAACACCTGCACGACGAAGACCAATAATATTAATCCCACGTAGCTTTGCACGGTTACCATAAGCAGTACAATATAGTGGAATATCTTTATCAATAGCTGAAGCACCACCGATATATGCACCTTCAGCAACTTTTACAAATTGAGAAATATTTGTACCACCACCAATGATAACTTTATTACCAACCTTCACGTGACCTGCAAGGTTTGTTGAGTTTGCCATAATAACACGATCACCAACAACAACATCGTGACCTAGGTGAACTTTGGCCATCAGTAGACAATTACTTCCAAGAGTCGTTTTTTCACGATCTTTCATTGTTCCTCTGTGAATTGAAACGTACTCACGTAAAACGTTATCATTTCCAATTTCAACAGAAGTAGCATGCTCTTCTTTGTATGTTAGATCTTGTGGCTCTTCACCAATTGAACAAAATTGATAAATCTTATTATTATTACCAATTGTTGTATGACCATTAATGATTACGTGATTGCGAATATCACAATTAGTTCCAATTTTTACATTTGGACCAATAATGCAATACGCACCAACAGTTGTTCCCTCTCCAATTTCAGCTGACTCGTGAATAATTGCAGTTGGGTGAAATCTCTCGCTCATGGAGGCTCCTTCTTAATTTTCTTTTACTTTAAAAGATGCAAGAACCTGACACTGGCTTACTAAGTCGCCTTCGTGATAGATTTTGCAATCATTTTGTAAGAAACCAGTACGCATTTTTGTACATACAGTTTCAATATCTAATTTCATTCCAGGATGAACTGGTTTTCTAAATTTTGCGCCTTCAATTGATAATAGCGCAACTTCAAATTCACCTTCTTCTAAATTTTTGTAATAAAGCTTTAATTGAAATGAAGTAAATTGTGCCATCATTTCTACTTGAACAACACCTGGAAGAATTGGATTTCCAGGAAAGTGTCCTGCAAAAATAGGGTGATCTTCACGAGTTGTATAATGTCCTTTTACAACTGCTCCAACTAGATCTTTTAATTCGTTTACCTCACCTACTGCTTCTACACTTGTGATTTCATCAACAAATAAGAATGGCTCGCGATGAGGGAGAATTTGCATTACTTGTTCTTTGTTTAATTGCATACATTACCTTCCGTTAAATATTCTTTCGTAAAAAAGCAATTCCTCGTAAAAATTCACGCATAGGTCTTGCTGGGTATCCACCAACGATTTCCTTCGGCTTCACGTTTCCAATAGCAACCGATCCTCCTGCAAGTTGAGCGGCCATACCAACTTCTAAGTTGTCTGCAACAGCTGCTTTTCCTCCAAGAACGGCATAATCTCCAATCTTTGTACTTCCACCAAGTCCGGCCTGTCCGCAGAGAATAACTCCGTTTCCAACCTTAACATTGTGAGCAACTTGAACAAGATTATCAATTTTTACGCCACTACCGATACGTGTTGGAGAGAATGTTCCTTGGTCAATTGAAGTATTTGAACCAATTTCAACATCATCACCAATTTCAACTCCACCAAAGTGCCAAATCTTATGATGAACACCTTGATGAAAGTTATAACCGAATCCATCACTACCTATAGTCGTACCAGAGTGAATTCGACAATTTTTTCCAATGACAGTTTGAGGATAAATTGTCACGTTTGGATAAATTGTACAATTCTCGGCAATTTTAACATTTGGTAAAATCACGCAGCCAGGCATGATTATACAATCAGCTGCGATTTCGACACCCTCTCCAACAAAAACATTTTCAGCAATTTTTACTGAAGGATGAATTGAGGCCAAGCTACTTTTACGGCCATCAAGATCGTAATTTAAGCTCCCAAGTTTTTCGTCGAAAAATAATTTAGATGCTTTCGTAATTGAGATAGGTATATTTGAAGAAGTAAGTAACACTATCGAATTATTTTCTAGTTCTTTCTTTTCAGAGTCATCAAGCGATTCAAAAAGATTTGTATCAATAATTAGTGCTAAATTATCTCCAGCGCCAGCATCTCTATATTTAGCTAGAAATTTTTTAGCACCAATGAAGAGAATTTTTTCTTCAATAATTTCTTCTATCGATGAAATCCCAGAAACAGAGTACTCAAGATTTCCAGATAGAAAACTCATATCGCTATCGTTTTCGATAATATTTTTAATCAGAATGGACATTTTATCCCCTCCTTTAAAACGACAAAAGGGAATACCTTCGTATTCCCTTCATGAGTCTATTTTTATTAGCAATTTACTTATGTTTGTTATCGTAAGCTTTAATTACATCTTCAGTAATGTCAGTAACTTTATTGATGTAAAGAATTGGAGTTGTCGAAGTCTCATAAGTCCAATCAAGACCTTTCTTCTTTGATACTTCTTCAACAACAGTTTTAATTTTATTTAAAATTGGTCCTTTTGCACTTTGTTCCATTTTTGCAAGCTCACCTTGGTACTGTTGCATTTTCTGTTGGAAACCAAAGAACTTCTTCTGTAGTTCTTGACCTTTTTGTTGCTTAGTTTTTTCATTCATAACAAGAGCTTGTTTTTCAAACTTCTCTTTTTCTTTTACTAGAGCTTCTTCTTCTTTCTTAAGCTCAGCTTGCTTCTTATCGATTTCTTTTTGCAGTTTATCCTTAATCTTTTTAGACTCTTTAACTGTTAAAAGAACTTTTTGAACATCAACACGACCGATATTCATTGCAGATGCTGTTAATGAAGAGAAAAGTAATCCAATTACTAATAAATTTTTCATATCGTCTCCTTACGAATTAAAATAATTGTCCAATATCAAAGTGGAATTTTGTTCCCGCATTCATATCTGGGTCAGGGTTAATAGGAATACCCCACTCAAATCTTAGAACACCAATTGGTGAGAACCAACGGAAACCAAAACCATAATCCATATATATCTTATCGATATCTTCTAGCCTTTTGGCCGTACCTGCATCAAAGAAAGTAACAAATTTAAGGCCTGCTTCTTTGGCAAGTGGGTGCTCTAGCTCCAGTGTTGTAAACACAGTGAACGGGGCACCTGTATTAAATGTTTCAGTAACATTAGGAGTTCCCGGGTCATTATCATCATCATAAGTAACAGTCTCTTTTGGACCAATATCTTCGATGTCATAACCACGTAAGTTTCTCGCACCACCTAATGAGAATTTCTCATTTCTTGGTACAGGAACACCTTTATCTTCAATTTTCCCAGTGTAGAATCGACTTCTAAAAACTAGCTCTTTCCATACCGGATAGAAATAACGTACATCAATTTCATTCTTCCACCATTCTTTATCACCACCAAGTCCTGCATACTCAGTAGCAAGGTTCCAGTAGTAACCATCAGTAGGCTCAAAACGGTTATTTCTCTTATCCTTTACAACAGCAAGACGAACTGAAGAAGTCACACCATCTTCGTTCTCATCGACTGTTGGATCTTTAATATCTGTAAGCTCAGTTTCTTCAAGCTTATATGTTGTATATAGCCTTGTGTATTCGAAGATAGGATAACCAATACGGGCCGCAAAACCATGCTTCTTATAATCGTATGAATCAAGTTGAGTATCAACTGTTCTAAACACCTCTCCACCTAGAGTCCATTTCGAATCCATAAAGTATGGTTCAGTAAATGATAGAGAGAAGTTTTGTTGCTCTTTTGCAATATTTGTTGAGAACGATAATTGTTGTCCTAAACCTCTAAAGTTGTTTTGAGAAATAGAAGCTTGAAAGAAACCACCTGTTGCCGTTGAGTAACCAGCACCAAGAGAAATTTGTCCTGTACTCTTTTCTTTAACACTAATCTCAACATCAAGAATATCGTCTTGTCCCGGAGATGAAACAGTATTGAAGATAACGCTACCTGGTTCAAAGAAACCAAGACGATTAACATTTTCTTTTGACTCACGAAGACCTGAACCAGAATACTTCCCACCTTCATGAATTTTAAGCTCACGACGAATTACTTTATCACGAGTTTTAGTATTTCCAGTTACAGAGATGCGACCAAACTTCGCAAGCTTCCCTTTCTCAAATGAGTACTGAATATCAACTCTATTTTCACCAGGTACTAGTTGGATATTTCTGATAACGTTGGCAAAGGCATAACCAAGGTCTTGGTATGACTCAGTAAGAGTTTGAATATCACGTCTTAAAAGCTCTTCTGAATAAACTTCTCCGGCCTTAAGTTTTGTTTTTTCTCTAAGTTCATCTTCAGTAAAGAGAAGCTCACCTTGGAAGTAAACATCACGAACATCAAATTTAGGACCTTCTTTAATCTTAACAGTAATGAATACCCATTTCTTATCTTCTGAAACTGTTACTTCAGGGACAGCAACGTTGACTTGAAGATAACCTTTAGTCGAATAGAAATACTTAATTCTTTCAATATCTGTTTTAAAATTTAGTTCTTTAAAGTTTCCTGAACCAGAAAGGAATGAAAATAGACTCTCCTCTCTTGTCTCCATAATTGACTTAACTTCTTCTTCTGCAAAAGCAGTTAGACCTAAGAAAGTCACTTTCTTAACTCGAACCTTATCGTACTCACTGATTTTATAAACTAAGTGAACATTCTCTTTGTCGACATGTCTAATTTCATACGAAACATTGGCCAGGTAGAAGCCCTTTTCTTCGTAGGTCTTCTCCATTTGGCGAACATCAGCTTGAATTGAGTTAATGTCTAGGATTGAGTATTCTCTTGTCTTTAAGTTTTCACTTAAGTCGTCTTTATCGACTTCATCATTTCCACTAAAAACGATCTTAGCAATGATAGGCTTTTCAACAACTTGAAAGATTAGCTTATTGCCATCCTGATGAGCCTCTACGGACTCAAAGTACTTGAGGTTATAAATTGTTTTAATGTCATCAAATAGAATTTCATTTGTAAGAGTAAGGCCAGCGCGAGAACGTAGCTTATCAAGAACAGCTTCTTTCTCTACCTTCTTTAAACCTTGAACTTCAACACTTGAGATTTTAAACAGACGAACACGTGGTCCAATTTCACTTGCTTGAATACTTAAGGTAATTGAAAAAACAATTATATATATAAAACTCTTCCAAGAGTTAATCATCTAGTCTCCGTGATCTCACGATCCTGTCATGTGTGTGCAGACAAAAAATACTTGAGTAAAAAAATATCAATAATCTTACAAAGTTACAAAAAGAAAAACGAACATCCTGCACAAAAAAGTGATGTATTAATGCAGGATTCCATCGATCATCGTATGAACACGACTAAACTTACGAGACATTTCCTCGTCATGCGTTACAACAAGAAGAGTTGTTCCAAGCTCTCTTGATAATTCGAAGATAAGATCAGCAACAATTTTTGAATTCTTAGAGTCGAGATTACCTGTCGGCTCATCGCACAGTAAAAGCTTTGGACGCAGTGATAGAGCGCGTATAAGATTGATACGCTGCTGCTGCCCACCAGAGATCTCATATGGGTAGCGCTTAAGGCACTCAGATACACCTAAAGTCTTGGCCAGAGAGAGAATATACTTCTTTACCTTTGACACATCATGTCCACCTAAGCGGGCCGGAAGAAGAATATTTTCAAGACATGTTAGAGATGAAAGTAAAAAGTGAAATTGGAAAACAAATCCTATTTTGGAATTACGATAATTTGCTAACTTCGCATCATTCATTTGACCAATATTCAAGTTATCAACTGTAATTTGACCTGAAGTAATATTCTCAAGTCCCCCAATAAGATACAAAAGAGTTGATTTACCACACCCCGATGATCCCTTAATTACACATTGTTCACCTTGTGAAAGTTCAAGATCAACCCCTTTTAGGATATGAGAATTTCCAAAGTCTTTGTAAACATTCGATACATTTAAAACTGCCATTTACGAAAACTCCTCTCTAAGGCCTTGGGCCATTGATTTTGAATCTAATCTCTTAAGAACTACAAAGGTTAAGAATATAATAAAGATAAATGAAATTAATCCAACAATAAAAATATCTCTTAGGGATAAGAATAGCTCAATTCGATTTAGGTGATAAACATCTGTTGGAAGAGAAAAAATATCAAGAGTTGATAGAAGATAATCAAAAATCTCTACGCAAACGAGAGAGCCTAAAAATGCAATAAGCCAAATCCCGATATTCTGAACCATCCAAAGTGTTCTAAATTTCTTAGGAGAAAGTCCAATAGCATATAGTAAAAAGATTTCTTGTGACCTTCTCTCTTTTGAAAATATGATAAAAGCTAAACAGTTAAAGATAGCTAAGATAACAACAATTGAGAAAACAATCGAAATCATATATTTTTCAAATTCAACGGCCTTTAAGAAAGTTGCAAAATCGCTCCAATAAGGTGCGATAGTATATTCATAGTAGAAGACACTTTTCATATCAGCTACAACTTCATTGATCTTCGAAAGACTTCGATACTCAGGTTTGAGCCTTAGGCTCATTAAGTTAATACGATCCTTAACTCCCAAAAGAGTTTGAATCTTTTTTAAGTTCACATAAACAAAACGATTTCGATATTCGTGAATTTTAAAAGTTTTAATATCTTTTACTTTTAAAACCGCATTTGTTGGAAGATATCGCTCACCTAATTTACCCGCCGAAAAACTGAACTTTAAAGTATCTCCCACTTTAACCTTTAAATCTTGTGCAAGAAGATCACCAATTATAACTTCATTTTCGCCAGGCTCAACTAGACCATTATCGAGTTGATTAATCTTTTCATTAACACCAACGACAAAGACGGCCTTTCCCTTCTCATCTTTATTTACAAATGATTGTGTACGAAGCATTGGAATTTTAGTTTGAATTGGAAAGTTATCAAGATCCTTTTGTTCATTTTCATTTAACTCAAAGAATCCATTCGTTGCCGTAAGAATAATCTCACCACTTCCTGCATTGAGGGATTTCTTAAGAGTTACCCCAAAGCCATCCATCAGGGCCAAACTACAAAGAATAACGGCAAGAGAAAACATAAGGCCTATAATTGTGGCCGTAATAAAATAACGTGACGATCGATCACGAAAAAAAAGTAATTGAAAATCTTTAAATAGATAGAAAAAACTCAAATTACTCTTCCTTCATCCCATCAACTGACCATCTTAAATATGCATCCATAAAACCATCGATATCACCATCTAAAACTTTTTCAGCTTGTGATGATTCATAGTTAGTTCTGTGATCTTTAACCATTTTATAAGGATGTAGAACGTAAGAGCGAATCTGTGCCCCCCATCCAATCTCTTTCTTATTAGCTTCTTCTTCAGCCGCCGCTGCTCTTTGCTTTTCTAGCTCTAACTCATATAAACGAGACTTAAGAACTTTCATGGCCTGAATTTTATTTTGCAGCTGTGACCTTTCATTTTGACAAGTTACAACAAGACCAGTTGGAAAGTGTGTAATTCTAACGGCCGAATCAGTTGTATTTACTGACTGTCCACCTGCACCACCAGAGCGGTAAACATCAATACGAATATCTTTATCTAAAACTTCAATTTCAATATCGTCATCGACTTCTGGTGAAACAAAAATTGAAGCAAAAGAAGTATGTCTACGATTAGCTGAATCAAATGGTGAAATACGCACAAGACGATGTACGCCTGTTTCAGATTTAAGATTTCCGTAAGCGTAATTGCCTTCAATTAACATCGTTGCTGATTTGATCCCTGCACTATCACCATCTTGAACATCAAGAAGTTGAACCTTAAACTTTTTATGTTCGGCCCATCTCTTTACCATTCTAAATAGCATACTTGCCCAATCGCAAGATTCGGTACCACCTGCACCAGCATTTATACTAACAATCGCATTATTTGGGTCAGCATCATCAGAGAGTAGAACTTTTAATTCCGCTTTATTGAAAGCTTCGACGAATTCATCTGAAATCTCAATCGCACCTGTAGCAGATTCTTCATCACCTTCAGCAGCGTATTCATTTAAAATTTCAAATTCATCATATAGATCTTTTAATTTTGTATAAGTATTAACGACATCTTCTAAAAGGT
Source organism: Halobacteriovorax sp. RT-1-1 (assembly GCF_047085455.1). Lineage (NCBI taxonomy): Bacteria > Pseudomonadati > Bdellovibrionota > Bacteriovoracia > Bacteriovoracales > Halobacteriovoraceae > Halobacteriovorax > Halobacteriovorax sp. RT-1-1. Next base: position 221,896 of record NZ_JBKIXZ010000002.1, on the reverse strand, counting down.
TTTTTTCCTTTTGTACTTTGGCAGCATTTTGATTGTCGTCCCAGAAGCCAGGCATGGCCTCCATATCTTGAATTTCACCTATGCGTGCTGACTTTTGGTCAACATCAAAGTGACCTCCTTAGACTTGCAAGCTTCTCATCATAACTTACCATTAGTGATTTTTTTTCACCAAGGGCAATGCGAATACTTTCTTCCATTTTTAATTCCTATTTTTTTTGCCTAGATTTTTTAATTTTCATTAGAATCTCTTTTTCAAGAGCTTCCATAATTTCTTCTTCCTCTTGTGAGATTTCATGGTCATATCCTAACAAATGAAGAAGTCCGTGACAAAATAAGTGAATAACTTCTTGCTCTAACTCGATATCAAATTCGCGAGCCTGTTTTGCGGCAACATTTCGACTAATAATGATATCCCCAAGCATTACTGGACCAGGAAGAACGAAATCCGTACTGTCTGGACGAAGACTTTCATACATTGGAAACGAAAGAACATCTGTTGTTTTATCTTTACCGCGATGTTCGCGATTGATCTGTTTCATACGAGAGTCGCCACAAAAGTGAAGATCAACTTCAATCTCCTCGTGAACTTTCTTGTCTAAACAAGTGTTCTTTGAATAAAGGAAATTACTTAAGACAATAAGCGAATCCTTTAACATATTTTCGCAGGCCTTAAGTCCCCAATCAGCTCTAGAATTGTCAGCTAAGTTAACAATAAGTCTTGATTTGTTTACTTGAATAGTTGCGCTATGGGCCATTATTTCCAATCTCTTTTTAAGGGTGTATTATTCTGTCTTAGGTTACATAGATTATATTACCAAGGCGAAGTTATGTCACTAAGCGAAATGGAAAGATTAAGAGAAGTTGTTGCAAAGTTAAGAGATCCTAAAGACGGTTGTCCATGGGATCTAGAGCAGACTCACAAGTCACTTCTAAAATATTTGATGGAAGAATCTTATGAGTTCATGCATGCAGTGGAAGACGGTGACTATCGTAAGATGGAAGATGAATTAGGTGATGTTCTTTTACAAGTAGTCCTTCACTCTCAGTTAGCAAGTGAGAAATCAAAATTTGATCTCAACTCTGTGGCCAAAACAATCGCAGATAAAATGGTAAGACGACACCCTCATGTTTTTACAGATAATAAGGCAAAAGACGTTGCCGAAATTAAACAACGCTGGGAAGAAATAAAGAAAGCTGAAAAAGCAAACGAAGAAAGCCTTAAAAAATATGAAATTTGTAATGAACTTCTCTCTTTTCCGGCCCTTACAAGTGCTGCAAAAATTGGAAAGAAAACAAATAAAATAAACTTTGACTGGGAAGATTACACACAAGTAATGTATAAAGTCGAAGAGGAGTGGCAGGAGCTAAAAGAAGAAATCACTCCAGGACGTGAGCTTAATAAAGAAAGAGTTCAAGAAGAAATGGGAGATCTTTTATTTTCAGTTGCACAACTTGCAAGACATCTCGATCTTGATCCAGAGATCACGCTGCGAGAAGCAAACTTAAAATTTAAAAGAAGATTCAATCAACTTGAAGACATTGCTAAAGAAGAAGGCATTGTTATTCGTGAAAGCTCTCAGGACGAACTTGAAACCCTTTGGTCTCGCGTAAAAGAAAAAGAAAAAAGTAACTAATTATGAAAGCATCACCAATTAAACTTAAAAAAGAATTTATCACTTTGAAGAAAGATAAACGTCTATACCAAATGCCTTGTCCAGTTGTTGGACTAACAGGAGGTATTTCTACCGGAAAATCGACGGTGTCAAAAATACTACATGATAAAGGATTCCCTATTATCGATGCAGATGCTCTTGTAAAAGAAGTTTATAAAACAAAAGAATCAATCGATCATTTGAAGAAGTACTATTCACGTGTTGTAGAAGAAGACAATTCAATCAATTTCAAACTTCTTCGTGAGTACTTTTTTCAAGATATTCAAATTCAAAATGATATTGAAAGTTTAATTTATCGCCAACTTCCAGAAGCTTTCTTAAAAGCATTCAAAGATCTTGGTTCACCAAAAGTTGTCATTTACGACGTGCCTCTCCTATATGAGAAGAATCTTGATTCTTTTATTGATCATAAGGCCGTTGTTTATTGCCCAAGAGCAAAGCAGGTAGAGCGCCTTATGGCCCGTGACGGAATTGAAAAAGATTTGGCCTGTAAAATTCTAGCAAAACAAATCGATATTGAAGAAAAAGCAAAACTTGCTGACACAGTCATCGATAACTCAGGAAAACCTGAAGATTTGAATTTAAATATGTTTCTTGATCACTTTGATATGCATTAAAAAAGGCTCCCTACGGAGCCTTTTTTATTTCTAAATAATTGGATTATTGTCAGCGACAGTGTGTTCAATCTCGCCGTTTTGAGTGCGAAGATTCTGAAAACTTCCATAAAGCCCACGAAGTGAAGAAATTAATTGCTCATCTTCTTCTTGAGCAAAACGTGAAAGGTGCTGCGTTTGAGTTGCAACTTCATTAATCTCATTTCTGATTGCCTTAAACGTATCTTTTATAACTCCAACATCTGGAACTTCTTTACTGTCCATAATGATTTGTACTTTAGAAAGACCAACATCAAGCTGAGTCGATACTTTAGAGAAACTTCCAAGAGTTGAATTGAACTCTCTTAGTTCTCCTGCAAACTTTCCAACAGTTGTTTCACTTGCAACCCCACGTTGAATTTGATCGATAATTTGAGAACTTCTTGCTCTAAATAATTCAACTTGTGACTTAAGAGATTTAAATTGATCACGAGATCTCACAAGTCCTGCATATGCTGCTTTATTCTCATTAATAATCTCTACAATCTCACTTGAGCGAGTTGCTAATTCTATTTCCTCATCAAATAAACGATTCGTCATCTCAATCATATAACGATTCATTTCCTCAAACTTTGCTCTCATCTCAACTACAGAGACGATTTTGTCTTTAGCAATTTTGAATTTATTGATCGCATCTTTTTGAAGATCTTTTTGACCTTCAAAAATAATTCTTACATCATCAATAATTTTATATTGTTCAAAAAGATTATTTTCTAAAAGTTCAATCTCTTTTAAGAATGAAGCTTTTTGCATTAAGAAGTGATCGTTTACTTTTGTGAATTTCTCATAAACGTTATCAATTCCAGCAGCAGAGAAGTCTTGCTGTAATTTTTCTCTTAGTTCTCCATTAAACTTATCTTCAACTAGAGCATCTAGAGACTTCCAAACAGGAGACACTACCGACTTCATTTGATTTGATAGAGTTTCCTCTAAACTTCTCAATGGATAGAAAATAACCATAATTCTTTTTTGATCAGCATATTCAACAGGTGAAACGTACATTTCAAAAGGTGCAGCTTCGCTAGAGTTTTCTGTTTTTACCTGAATTTGATAAATTCCAGCAATACCATCTCTTACTGCACTAATAACAGGATCATTCTCACCAAGATTTGTAAAAGTACTTAGATAATCCCATGTGATACTCATATCTTTTTTAGCGCTATCGATACTCCAGTGCTCATAGAATAGCGAGTTTGCCCAAACAGCATTTAGATTTGAATCCAGAAGTAGAGATGAAAATGGCATAGCATCTTGAAAGATCGATCCGAAACTCATTCTCTTGTGAATATAACCGCGATATTTTTCAATTTCTTCTTTAAATGGATGTGTCCAATCACCCTTCAGACTTGCTTTAACTGGGATAACACCATCTTTAATTAAATCAAGAGAAGTAATTTCTAATAATTTCTTCGCTCTTTTTTCAGAATAAAAGTACATAAAGATTCCACCAGCAAACATTGTAATAAGAATCCCAACAATAGCAATTAATCCATAAAGAGTTGTTTTAGAAGTTTGGTTAAGTTCAATTTTTTGATATGTAAGCTTTGGCCCAAACTTCTCACTCCATGCAAGATAACTTTCATTCGTTGTTTTCCAAATGCTATCGAAGTCACGTAGTGTATTTAATGATTTTTCTAATAGATTTAATTCAGTTCTAAGTGTTCCAAGGCGAACAACAATTAAGTTCTTATCTTCATCAGAAAGAACAGACTTCATTGTAACCTTTTCCATATAGTCTACATCTGCAACGATTGATTCGTGTAAACGCTTTAAATTTCCATAACTATAAAAGTTGGAGCTTTTTGTCGTACCTACAGAAATTTTAGTTTTAATTTTATTTGAAACTCTTGTTAGTGTTCTCCACTGATTATGTACAACAAAATTTTGGAAGCCAATCATCTTTGTTCTTAAAACATTAATCAGTGTCGATTTATTTGCAGAAGTCGTAATATCATCAAGTTTCTTTCTTAGTTCACTTAAGTTACCACTTAGTGTTTCATATTCAGCAATAGTTACGATTTCATTTAAACTTTTAATTGAATTTTCAAATTGATCAAACTCTGAAGTCGCCTCTTTTGAACGATCAACTCTTACCAATTCTTTTATATCTTGAAGTGTATTTGAATTTTTAACTTCATCAAATTTAGATGTCGATTCATATACCATCGTCATTCGGTCAAAGTTGGCCGGGCCATTCTTCCAAAAGGACCAAACTCCAAATGAAACAAGAGCTGTCGTTAGAACAAGAGAAACAGAGAAATAGATAAACAACGGCTTACTGAAACGAAGCTTCATTATAGGTCTCCTAAATGTCGGAATGGGAAAATCACTTCCATATGTTAACGGTCCTTCACATCCTGTGAACGTAAGAAATTTCTACATCCATTATGCAATTTTTTGAGTGAATTTTAAAGGGTTAATTAATTTATTTTATAGGCAAACAAAGGCCCTTTAATGAAAAGGGCCTGAGTAAATAAGTATGTTTTTTTAGAATAAAATTGTGATTAGCTTACTAGTTCTTCATAACCTTCAAACATCGTTTGTAGCTTAGCTTTAAGCTTCATTACTGCTTGAGTATGAAGTTGAGAAACACGTGATTCAGTAACATCTAGTACCTGACCAATTTCCTTAAGGTTTAAATCTTCATAGTAGTAAAGTGAAAGAACAAGTCTTTGTTTTTCAGGAAGCTGCTCGATTCCCTCTTTAATTTTATCTCTGAAGTTTTTATTTGAAACAGCAGTAAATGGATTCATTGCCTTACTGTCTTCATTAAGACCTGCCATTGCACGCTTATCATTACGATTAAACGTAGCAGAGTCATCAATATTTAGGATAGAAACAGATTTTGCTTTATTAAGCATTGAGTGAAATTCTTCTTTAGAACACTCAAGCTCTTTACACATTTCATCATCAGTAGCTGGACGTCCAAGCTCTGATTCAAGTTTAGAATATGCGCGGTCAATTAGCTTAGCCTTTTCTCTTACTGAACGTGGTACCCAGTCTTGAGAACGAAGCTCATCTAAGATAGCTCCTCTAATTCTAAATTCAGCATAAGTTTTAAATTTATTATCACGTGAAGGATCAAATTTTTCGATCGCATCCATAAGACCAATAACACCACATGAGATTAGATCATCTAGCTCAATATTTGATGGTAGGCGTGAGGCAATTTTTTGTGCAATATACTTAATAAGTGGAGCGTATTCCACTACGATTTCATCTTTTACTTTTGGATCTACAGTTGATCTATAGTCTTTTAAATTCTTTAATTTTCTGGCCAACGATGACATCTCTCTCACTCCTTGATTAAGCTAGTTGCTGTGGGTTACTACCTGAATGACTGAATCCCTTCAGTAATACAGGCGCGACTCGACTAGTACTGTCCTCGTCGGTAAATTTATTAATGATGTTAGTGTAATATTTCGAAAGGGAATTCTTTTCCGTTTTCAAAAGAGCGTGATCAAATTTGTCAGATGGGATTTCTAAATTCTTTACACCACCCAATACTCTTAAGTTTGCTTGCATAAAGCTTGCAACAGTATCCACTAGTGACTTCACTACTTTTCTATACTGTTGATTTGAGTCAACTCTATTTACAATTAGGTGATTATTTTTAATTTGGTATTTTTGGTTTAGGATTTTAATTAATGCATAAGTATCAGTGATAGATGAACGGTCAGGATTAACAACCATAAAACGATAATCAGCATAAGCTTGTAGATTGATCGTCTCCTTGTTCACTCCAGCCGGGCAATCAAGGATTACATGATCATATTCACTTCTATGGGCAGCGATAATATCAATAATGAATTTATCGTGCTCAAAACTAGTATCAAACAGATCACTGTTTCCATTACAACCACTTAGTAGATGAATATTTCCAAGTTTGTATAGACACTCATCAAATGATTTTTCAAGAGAAAGAAGTGAGTAGAAGTTATCGTTCAAAGGAAGACCTAATTTTACGGCCGTGTTTGAAAGATTATAATCACAATCGATTAAAAGAACTTTCTTTCCTTTTGCACTTAATTCATTTGCGATCATTAAAGCAGTTGTAGTCTTACCTACACCGCCTTTACCTGAACCAACTGCAATAATTTCACATTCTTCATTAAGGTAATTAAGAGGGCTTTTAACATTCAATTCGCAGTTATCGTCACTACGGTGCGACAACAACCATGTTGAAAGATCGTTTCTGGACATCCTGTCTCCTAAACAAAACTTAAAAATTTAATCTAATAACAAAAAAAGCTACAGTTTAAAAATACCGGCCAAAATCCTTTCGGCAGTAGCAGCTTCTAGGTCATCAGGAACAATCTCACCCGTTCCAAAAAACTTGTAAGGTAACGAACTAAAGTCAATGGCTAGATTAAAGAGTGATCCATAATTTAAGCACTGATCTAAGTGTGTTACCACTAAACCATTTGCAATATTTGCATAACGATTTAGCACCTTTCTATTATACAACTCTGTATTGATTCCCGATAGACAGATTAAAACTTCCACATTTTCAAATGAGCGTCTTAGACCATCCACGAACTTCTTGATTTCATTGATCTCTTGATTTGTCGCCTTGTAGTCGATAAAAACATTTTTCTTTGTTTCTATTGATTTTCTTGTTTGTGCAACGATTTCAGAAATTGATTCACAGATATTTGATTCAACATTAAAGAACTTTTCAGAGAAAGAAGTATTATCTTTAAATCCTGTATTTGCTTTATTTCTGATAATTACCGAATCTTGCTTAAGAGCTGAAAGCTTTGTTAACATTGAGCTTTGCCCACAAGAAGCATCTGAAATAAGTACTGTAACCGTTTTAGACTGCTCATTATCAACAGAAGAAAATAGAGGTAGCGCAGTTCTCACTTCTCCCATCATTTCTTTAAGAGCAAATTCAAAAACAGTATCTGGATTTTCTTTCTCTTCATCTGATAATTCAAAGTTTGCTTTACGAACAACTTTTTGAATATATCTTTCTTCGATATCTAAACTTCTAAAAATTGTTACCATCTCTTTTACACCAAGAGCTTGAGGCTTAGTCATCCCCTGCACACTTTGTGTTAATTCGAAAATTTTCTTTTCTAGATCATCGATTTTATTTCTTTGATTTTCAATTAAGTCACTAACCTCATCATTACTTACACGAGACTCATGTAGTTGTTGAGACTGAATTGGCCTTGCTTGAACTTGAGGTCTTTCAATAACTTCTTCTTCCTGAATTTCCTCTTCTAAAGAGAAATCTCCATTTAAGAAATCATTAAAATATTCAGATTCAGTATTTGCGGCAGCTTTTTTTACTTCTTCTCTATCAATTGAGTTTAAGAAATCATCTAAACCTGAATTTGATTGTGAAGAGTTCTCTTCAACAGCACTCACCTTTCTATTAAGACCTAAATTTCCATATCCATTGATTGAATTTGATTGTGCTTGAGAACTAGTATTTTGGTCATGTGAATTAATCATATTTGCGATATAAGATGAATTGTTTTTATAAAAAGAATTTTTTTGATCAGATGTTAGTACGTTATCAACCTTAGCTTTCTTAGTGTAGTTCTTTTCAGAGATCGCAGCAGTAATTTCAATTTTTTTCTTTTTGAAAGCACCTTTGATCCCTTTATTAGTCTGCGTTTTAAGAATAATTGCATCAGGTCCCAGTTCGGCCTTAATATTCGCTAACGCCTCATCTAAAGAATCTGCTTCAAATTTTCTTACGTACATCCTATAACCTCACCGTTCCAAGTGACCTAATATTCACATCCGGACTTAATTCATTATGACTTACTACAATCAAGTTTGGTATGAATTTTTCTGTCAATTTCTTAAAGTGTCCACGAATAACTGGTGAGCAAAGAACAACCATCTTTTCTCCCATGTTTGTGGCCTCCTCTATTTTCTCATTTAAACTGGCCAAAATCGATTGGGTAATTCTTGGGTCTAAAGAAACTTGTTGACCATTTTCTGTTTGTATGAGATTGCCAGCAACCTGTTCTTCTATTTTACGATCTAACGTAAATATCGGCAAATCACCATTGGCAGACTTTATAGACTCAGTGATAGTGCGGTATAACGATTGTCTGACATTTTCAGTCAGAAGATCTGTATCCTTAATTCTAACCCCATGCTCAGAAAGCGATTCTAATATCGTACGAAGATCTCTGATGGAAACATTTTCCCTTAAAAGATTCTGTAAAACCTTTAATACGGCACCAAGAGGTAGAATCTCAGGAACAAGATCAGAAACAATTTTTGGATAGTGTTCTTTGAAATTATCCATAACTCGTACAAGTTCTTGACGACCAAATAATTCATGTAGATTTGTTCTCAGGATCTCAGTTAAGTGAGTTGCCAGAACAGTTGACAGATCCACTACAGTATAACCATTGAATCCAGCATCATCTTTCTGATCTTCAGTAATCCACACAGCTGGTAGACCAAATACTGGCTCAATTGTTTCAATTCCATCAATTGGTTCAATAACACTTCCTGGATCCATTGCAAGGTAGTGGTCAGGTACAAGTTCACCTTGAGCAACTTCAACACCTTTAATTTTTAGAGAATATCCACCTGGAGCAAGCTCAAGATTGTCCTTAATTCGTACAGAAGGGATAATTACACCCCAATCTAGTGCAAATTGTTTTCTCATATAAGTAATACGCTCAAGAAGATCACCATTTTGAGATGAATCGACAAGATTTACTAGTCCATAACCAACTTCAAGTTCAACAAGTTCAAGATTAAGTAGATCTTCAAGTGATTCTGGTGTCGATTTCTTCTCATCTTCGACAACTGTCTCAGCAGCAAGCTTCTCTTGAGTAATTTGATTTTCCATTTTATTTGAAACATAAAGTAGCGCCAGTCCAACTGTGATAAAAGGTAATTTTGGAAGTCCTGGAATCATAGCAAAAATTAAAAGAACACAACCTGCGATTAGAACTGCTTTCGGGTGAAGCTTAAATTGCTTACTCATTTGAGCACCAAGATTATCTTCACTTGTATTTCTTGTAGCAATAATACCGGCTGCAGTTGAAATAATTAGAGCAGGAATTTGAGAAACAAGACCATCCCCGACGGTAAGTAGAGTGTATGTTTCAGCTGCTTGGCTAAAGTTCATATTATATTGGCCAACACCAACAATAATACCACCGATAACATTAATAGCAGTAATTAGAATACCAGCAATGGCATCCCCTCGTACGAATTTAGAAGCACCATCCATCGACCCGTAAAAGTCAGCTTCTTCAGCAACTTCAGCACGTCTTCTTTTTGCATCCTCATCGTTAATTAGACCAGCATTTAAGTCAGCATCGATGGCCATCTGCTTACCAGGCATCGCATCTAAAGTGAAACGCGCACCAACTTCAGCAACCCTTCCAGCACCTTTAGTGATTACCATGAAGTTAATAATAACAAGAATGATAAAAACGATAATACCTACAACAAAGTTACCTTCAACAACGAATTCACCGAAGCTTCTAATAATTTCACCGGCAGCACTTGTTCCCTCACTTCCTGAACGAAGAAGAATGTTACGAGTTGAAGCAACGTTTAATGAAAGTCTAAAAAGAGTTGTTACAAGAAGAACTGCTGGGAAAGTAGAAAAATCTAGAGGTTTCTTAGTATAAACAGAAACTAATAAAATAATAATTGAGAATGATAAAGTAATTGCTAAAAGTAAATCAAGAACGACTGGAGGAACAGGAATAATCATAACAGCAAGAACTGCTAGAATACCTATTGCTACCGCGAGATCTGAATTCTCTGTTAAAACTTTTAATCTTTTAAAGATATCATCCATGATATATTCCTAAATTCTAATTAACTTATAGCTTTTTGCTTTTTCTTAAGTTTATAAACAAATGCTAAAACTTCAGCTACTGCTTTATATAAGGTACGAGGGACTCCTTCCCCTACTTTAACTGACTTATATAGTGCTCTTGCTAAAGGAACATTTTCTACGATTGGAATATTATGTTCTTTAGCAATTTCTCTAATTCTTAAGGCCAAGTGATCAGCACCCTTTCCAACAATTCCTGGAGCGATCATAGTCTCTTGATCATATTTGATAACAATCGAAATGTGAGTTGGGTTTGTCACAATAACATCTGCTGTTTGAATATCGGCAAGCATTCTTTTTTGCGCTTGTTCTCTTTGGATTTGGCGAATTCTTTGTTTAACTTCCGGAGAACCGTCTTGCTCTTTAGACTCACGCTTGGCTTCTTCTTTTGTCATCATAAGTTTTTTCTTATGAGCATATTTTTGATAAGCAAAGTCCCCTACAGCAACAACAACAAGTCCTGCAAGAATTGAGAAACCTAATTTAATTAGAATATCTTTACCAATAACAAAAGCCTGAAAGAAATCAACATGTAGAAATCCTACAAATTGAGCAATATCGTCTTTCATATATAAGTAAACAATTCCAAGAACGATTATGAATTTGAAGACACCTTTAATTGCCTCAACAACTGCCTTCATTGAAAACAAATTCTTAGTTCCCTTGATTGGATCAATTCTTTCAGGTTTAAACTCAAGAACTTCTGGCGCATAGATGAAACCAATTTGAGCAACGTTTGCAATAATACCAGCACATAGTGAAACAATACAAACAGGTGCTGCACAAATAAGAGCTGTTGTAGCCGTTTTATTTGCAATAGTCTTAAGCGATTTTTCTGTAAATGCCGTTGCTGGATCAAGATGCATAATCCATCTAATGAACTCTTCCATTTCTTGATATATAAAAAGAAGTGAAAGACCTAATGTCATGATACAGGCGGCCAGCACTAACACACTTGTTAGTTCTTTTGAGGATGCGACCTCACCCTTTCTTCTCGACTCGTCAATTCGATGCTGGGAAGGATCTTCCGTTTTTTCCTGATCTGTATCTTCGGCCACGACTTACCCCTTTAAAGTATAAAGTTAAACCACTCGCCAAGTCTTTCAGTATACATTCTAAATGCTACTTGAAAGAACTCATCGCTTGTTGCCGTAAATACTAGTAGACCTAGTCCAATATTGACGACAAAGCTAACCATAATGATATTCATTTGTGGAACAGTACGAGCAATAATTCCTAGAACCGTACTGATGAGCATATTTGTAAAAATTAATGGTGTTGCCAGCATAATTGCAGCAATAAAAATTGATTTGAATGCTTCGATATAGAAGATGTGTGACTTCGCAAATACACCAAAATCATAAATATGAATTGTATAAAAAGATTCAAAAATCCCTTTAAACATTGGTAGTAAAGCACCTGAAGAAACAACCATAACGAGAACAGTCCATTGTATTAGCCTTTCGAAAGGACCTACTTGCTGACCCGAAGATGGATCGAAGTAGCGAATGGCCGCAAATCCAATTTGCTGGGTAATAATACTACCTGCTGACAGGAAGATACCCATAATTGATTTTACCAAATATCCGATTACCAATCCAATAAGTGTGTAAATAATAGTTAGCGCCCAGAACTGGTCCTTGCCTACATACATGATGTCTTTGATTACTTCTCCTTGGATATATGGGTAGAAGCAAAAGCTCATGACTAGTGTCGATAAGATCTTAACAATCATTGGGATTGGTAAGTTATCATAAATAGGTAGTTGAAAATTAATGGCCAGCAATCTGGTAAAAATTAACCAGAACGCAATGATTGGGACAATGTCAGTAATTTGAATTGTCATCTAATTTCGCCTACCTTCCAGTAACAAGACTAGGAATTGAAATAATTAAATCTTTTGTAAAAGTTGTTAACTGATCCGTCATCCACGGAGCAGTTAGAACAAGAGCTCCAACAATAACTAAGATCTTAGGGATAAATGAAAGTGTTTGCTCATTGATTTGAGTAACCGCTTGGAAAATTGAAACTAAGATACCCATAATAAGTGCACCTGCTAACATTGGTGCTGAAATCATTAGTCCAATTGTGATTGCTTGTCTTGCGATGTCAGAAAAAAAGTCCATGACTACTCCTAATTAAATGAACGTAAAAGTGATCCAGTAACAAGTTGCCAACCGTCCACAAGAACAAATAGTAATAATTTAAAAGGCAGAGAAATAACTACCGGAGGAAGCATCATCATCCCCATGGCCATTAAAACTGAAGCCACAACCATATCTAAAATAAGAAATGGAATATATAGTAAGAATCCAATTTGAAATGCTGTCTTTAACTCTGAAATAATAAAAGCAGGAATTAAAAAATGAATTGGAACATCATCAATTGACTGAGGTGCCTGACGACTAGTTACATCGTAGAAAAGACCTATATCAGCTTTACGAACTTGCTTGTTCATAAACTTTCTCAGAGAACCTTCAATGCGATCGACTGCTAGAGTTGTCGTAATTTTCTTATCCATATAAGGTTTTACAGCTGTTGCATAAATCTCTTCTCCCGTTGGCTGCATAACAAATACAGAAAGGAAGAGTGCAAAACCGATTAGAAGTTGATTTGGTGGCATACTTTGCGTACCAATTGCTTGTCTCATGAATGATAGAACAACGATAATTCTTGTAAAACATGTACAAAGAATTAAAACCGCCGGTGCAAGAGTTAGTACTGTAAAAAGAATAGTTAGTTCGATAGTATCAACGAGATCAACACCCTGTCCGAAATTAACAGAAAGACCTGGAAGTCCCAGGTTAGTTGATTGTTGAGCAAAGATCGTACTTAGCCATCCCCCAATACTAAATATTAATAATGCTCTTAAAAAATTCTTCATCCAACTTCCTATTGAATTATTTTTAATAAAATTATTGTAAAGACTTCATGTCTTTTACTTTTTTCTTAATTTGAGCAGTTAAGCTAACTTTCTCTTCTTGAGTTGCTTGCCCTGCAAGGCTATTTAAAATATCTTGTTGTGATGAAGTCGTCGAGTTACTCGCCTCTTTCATATTCATAGCAACTTCTTTTAATTTAAATTCCTTAGAACCTGAATTAGCAGTATCTAAATTAGTATCAAAGTTAGATCCAGTTAACGCTTTCTCACCTTCTTTAAAGAACTCAGTTGTATCTTTAATTTCAGTTAAGAAATCCATCCCTTTTTCAGATTGTGCCATTAGAAAGACTTGCTTTTGTACTCTAACAACAAGAAGGCTTCTTTTCGGTGCAAGATAAGTTGTCGATAAAACTTCAACCATTTTTGCATTTGAGAAAAGTCCTAATCCACCCTTCTTTAACATTCCCTTTCTAAAGAAGTTCATTAAAAAGAAAATCCCTGCAGCAAATAGAGCAAAAAAGCCGATAAATTTAAAAATATAAGTCGACATCTGAAATCCACCTTTTTCAACACCTGAAGAAAGATTGCTAACAGTATCTTCAATCTGCTCATTCTTCTCTTTGGCAAGAGCAAGTAAAGACTCACTAGTCTTTTCAAGCTTTACGTTATTCTTATTATTATTTTTTGATACTTCTTCTTTATCTTTAAGTAGTTTTGCAAGGTAGCTTTCATCATAAGCTTCTGCACTCTTTTGCTTTACAGGAGCTTTCTTAACTGGAGCTGCTTTAGTCACTGCAACTTCTTTTTTATTTGTTGTGATTGGAAAGTACATTTTAATTTCATTATCACTTACTTCTAAACTTACCTTATCTTCATTACCCTTGATATCGTACGGGAGAATTGCACGAACTCGAGCAACATCTTTAGTAAATTGATAAGCTAGAAGCTTCGTATCAAATTTTTCATTAACAGATACTTGTTTCTCAATCTTTGGCCATACGATTGCATCTTGAAGAGCAATTTGAATAATATCATCCTTAATTGTTAACTCAGGAGTAGTATCAAACTTCCCTTTTAATCCAACAGTAACAACTCCTGTTGAACCATTTTTAGTTAACTTAACCTTCCCTACTTCAACTCTAGCAAATGCATTCGTCGTAATAAGTGAAAGTGCTAAAAATAATAATTTAAGTTGTCTGGCCATAATTAGTTCCTACGTTTTTCTACTACTTTAGATTTTCAATTCTCTCGATTGGTGAAATGATATCTGTTAAACGAATACCAAATTTTTCGTTTACAACAACAACTTCACCTTTTGCTACTAACTTTCCATTAACTAGGATTTCTAGAGGCTCACCAGCTAATTTATCAAGTTCTAGTACCGAACCTTGTCCTAGTTGAAGAAGGTCTTTAATAATTACTTCTGTTCTACCTAGTTCAACTGTTACCTTTAGAGGAATATCTAAGATAAAATCTAGGTTTTGAACCTTAAGTTTATTGATTGCATCATCACCAGCTCTGATTTCATCTGCAAGTTTTTCAACTTCCATAGTATTGAAATTTTCAAGCCCTTGTGTTTGGTTATTTAGTTCTGTTTGATCACTCATCTATATCTCCCTTAATTATTCGACATCAATATCCATAGAAACTTTAGGTGTCTTATCAACATGTGTAACTTGCACCGCTCTGTTTCCTTTATATGTACCAATTAAACACCTTAACTTCTCAACACCTTGTATTGCTCCCTTTACTTCACTTGAAGCTTCTTGATTTAAAGGGATAATATCTCCAGTTTGAAGAGTAAGCAGGTCTCCTACAGTCATCTCTGCTTCACCAAGTTTTACAACGATTTCGGCTTTAGTATCTTTGATGTGCTCATTCATAGCACTTGTCCAAATACTATCGGCCATATCATTATCAGTTTGGTAATTTGAAGAAAGTTTTTGCTTGATCGGCTCAATAGTTGAGTATGGAACCACGATCATAATTGTTCCTGAAGCAGATTCGAATTCAACTTCTAAAGTTGTTGCGATGATTACATCTGATGGAGGAACAACACCAACGAATTGTGGGTTAATTTCAGTTCTTACGTATTGTGCATCAATACGGTGAACTTGTGCCCATGCTTCCTCAAGGTCAGCAATGGCCATATCCATAACCTTTCTCATGAAAGATAGTTCAATCGCTGTAAATTCTTTTCCTTCAATTTTTGTGAAAGGACGATCTGTTCCACCAAAGTAAGAATCGATGATTGCATAAGCAAGCTTTGATTCGAATACTAATAGTGCCGGACCTCTTAGCTCGTTAAATTTCATGATACACATACACGAAGGAATCGGAAGTGTGTTTACAAACTCACCAAACTTTAAAAGATCTGTTGAGATCATCGAAATAGTCGAGATCTTTCTTAGAGAGTTTGAAAGTGATACACGAAATGAACGAATGAATCTTTCGTAGATGATTTCAAGAATAGGCATTCGCCCACGAATGACTCGGTCTTGATTAGTTAAGTCATAGGGCTGAATATTTTCGTCTTCAGCTTCATCATCGAAATCTCCACCTTCACCTAGAAAATCATCTGCGTCACCATCGTTAACAGCGTTTAATAGAGCGTCGACTTCGTCTTGACTTAAAACCTGTGCCATCGTTCCCCTCCTAGGATTTGATGATCTTGGCATCCTGCCAAAAATTAAACTTAAAACTTTATATTAACTAGTTGATCTGGAAACCAACGTAGTAAACATCTAAAACTTTTCCATCAACTAAATAAGAGTTAATAGCTGATTTGATCTCTTCTTTAAGGTATTCCTTACCTTGTACTTTAAGAAGATCATTTGGCCTCTTAGAGTTCAAAATACTAATGATTGAATCTCTAATTTGAGGCTTTCTTGCTTTGTATTCCTCTTCTTTCGCATTAAGCGATAGTTTAAGAACAGCATTTAATCTAATGTATCGTTGTGGCCCATCGCCTTGTGCAAGGTTGGCCGTAAAGCTATCAAGTGGAAATAACTTTCCTTCCTCTTCTTGTGCTTCACCAGTAGTTACAACATCTTTATCTTGAGATTGTTCGGCCATTTGGGCCTTAACAATATCTTCCACAGACGATTGCTGTGAAATCTTTAAATGAGTTTGGTATTGAAAGTAAGCGATAACACCCATTAATACGATATTCAGTAGTAGAGCTACTGTTAGTAGAGGGTTCTTTCCACTTCCTTGATATGAATTGTCAGCACTTCCATCTGCCATAATCTATAAATCCTTTACTTCACACAGAAAAAAATTCCTTTAAAAACTGTGCCTCGTCAAAAATTATACATCTAGCGGCCATTTTCTACAAGATAGTAAAGTATGTTCCGGAAGATTCTGCCCATTAATTTTGCAATTTTAAGACTTTATGAGAAATGTAAAAAAGTGGTGGTGTCAAAATGTCGACGTTTTTTTGACGCTGACAGGGTGTGATAGGCAAAATATGCCTCTAGAAATAAGAAAGCCTCCCTAAGGGAGGCTTCTTATTATGAAACTAATTTCAAACAAAAATTAGAACATTTCCTTCCAAGCTTTACCTGGCTTGAATTTTGGAAGTGTCTTAGCTTTGATTTTGATTTTTTCACCAGTAGCTGGGTTGATACCAGTTCTAGCTGCTCTTCTTACTTTTGTGAAAGTACCAAAACCGATTAGTGAAACATCGTCACCTTTCTTAACTGCTTTCTTGATTGTTTCAAGAGTAGTTGATACGAATGCATCTGCATCTTTCTTAGTTAGGTGGCTTAATTCTTTGTTTTTTAAGATTGCTTCTACAAGTTCTTTTCTGTTCATTTTAACTCCAAATAGTTAGTTATTTAGTTGTTGTAAAAGTAGGATGAAGTTTGAAACACGCTTTGACAAGGCTTTTTAGCGTTTTTTTTAACTTTTAAAGATTTTTTTTATTTTTACACTTATTTTAAGTTTTTTTCTTGCCAAACTACTATCTCTTCCTCTAGTGCGATTCTCACTGCTTTTAGCCACTCTCCTTCAAGTTCTTTATGATCTTCAAGGTCTCTTACTTCGACAAAAAGTTGTATAAAAACAGGTCCGAGTTGATGATAAAAAGTTTCCATTGTTGGAATCTTTATATCAATAGGAAGACGATGAGAAAGCTTCTCTAAGCTTCTTTCAAGCTCTAAAACTTCTTGGGCCAAATCAAAAATTGAATTAATTTTTAACAAAGATGTTAGATGATTTATATATGCAGTATTTAAAACATTTTGTTCAACTAAAGAATGAGGTACATCATCATGAAGAAAATCTTCAATTGAATAATCAATTTGTCTTGCCGTTTCACGAAAGAATTCTTTATTAACTTTTACCTGATTATGATCAAAGAAGTTCACCATAATAACCTCCAATGATCATATTATAACATGGAAAAATAAAAAGGCCCACTCGATGGTGGGCCTTCATATTTTAATTGAATTTGATCACTGATTAGATATCTAGTTTACCTTTTTCTTTTAGTAGACCTAGAATCATTTCGAAGTGTGATAATGGGTAAGCACCTTTTACTGGTACACCATTAATTACGAAACCTGGAGTCCCTTGAATATCAAACTTTCTAGCTTCAGCTTCGTCTTGAGCAATTCTTTTTTCAACTGCATCTGACTTAACATCCTTAGCAAGTTTAGTCATATTAACACCTAAGTCTTTCGCTGTTTTCTTTAGGTATTTTTCTTTTAGGTTTCTAAGTTTTTGTTGACCTTCTTGAGTAAAAAGAATGTCGTGAAATTTAAATGCTTTCTCTTCTGATTGAAGTCTTACAGCTTCATAATAAGCCGCTGCAATTCTAGCTTCTGAGTGGAAAGAAAGTGGAAGGTGTTTGTAAACAAATTGAACCTTACCTTTGTACTTATCAAGCATTGGCTTAACAACATTATCAAAGCCTCTTGTACAGTAAGGACACTGAAAGTCAGAGTATTCAACTAGAGTAATGATTCCACCTTTAGTACCTCTAACTGATTCATCTGATCTAATTTCTGGCTTAAGAGGGTTTTCAATAAACTCGTGAAGTTTTTTGTTTTCCTCTTCTTCTCTTTTCTTCGCCATTGCTTCTTTTGCGTTTTGAGCTGCAACTTGAAGAGCTTCCATAACTTCAGCAGGGTTAGCTTTAATTGCTTCTGCTAAAATCGTTGGATCATCTTTTAATGCTTTTTTGATTTCATCTTTACCTACACAACTCGTAAGTAAAACTAATGACATTACAATGCCTAATGCTTTTTTCATTACTATCCCTTTTGTTATTATGAACAAATTTCACATCAAATTATTATTATGATTTTACTTGAACAAAGTTAAATACTCAATCATCTTTTACTGAGTACTCTTTTTCCATATAGTCCAAATACTTGTTGATGGCACGCGTCTGATGACGAACGTACTTGTATCCGATAAGGTGAACTCTTGATGTATATCGTCCACTAATGAATGATCGCATCGTCGCAAAAATACCAAATGCTGGCGTTGCAACTTTGTTATAAAGATAGGCCATGAAAAAGCCATAAGAAACAATATTAATAATTATTGTAATACCAACAATGTCGTCCTGAATTAAGGCCATGTTACTAAAGTAATCTTTAGCAAATTTACCATTGGTAAAGATTTCGTTAACTACAGAAATCACAGCATCAAAGAGAGCGTAATTGATAATTAAAATAATCATCCCAGTCAAAATACAAGTAATGGCCACATAAATACTCTTATGGACAAAAAACATGGTTTCAAAGACCGGTTTGTGTATCCTCTTGTATTTAGAAGGAACTTCAATTTGAGTTAATTTTCCACTCATTCGCAGCGTCGAAGTGGTGGTAAAGAACCAATCACTAAAACTTGATAACAATCTTAACTCAGATTTAAACTCTCCATCGAAATTCGTAACTTTTTCTTCAGCTCCAAGAAAGTCCAAACAGTATTGTGCAATCTCATCAAATGGTCTCAGCATCAGTTGAGCAAGAACAATTCCTGCTACCAATAAGAAGGCAATTGAAATAATCATCCATGGTAAGGCTTCCATTAATCCAATTTGTAGATAGTCATAAATAAGAGAATCGATGATATAATCAATATCCTTTCGATAAGCTGTAATATAAATGATTGTTGATTTTAAAAGAATCCAATTAAGAATGAATCCCACAAAAATTGAGATAAAAGGTATGACTGCAAAAATTAGTCCCATCTTTAAACGAAACTTCGCCTGATCATCCTTTTTAAAGTCTTTAAAGGAGCCTGTAATAATCTTAAATGTTGATTCTTTTACTTGTTCATAAGCTGTCATAATTACTTACTATTTCGGGTAATTTAAAAAAATTCTTAATTAATTTTATCAATCTCTAAAGAAATCCTAAATTTTCACCGATACAAGAAATAGCGTGAAAACTAATATTTGAGGATATTATGAAAAAGTTTAAGTTATTAATGGTTGTGACAATTGCTTCGATGCTTGTAACAAGCTGTGGACAAGACTCTAAGGGTAGTGGTGGCTACTACTCTGGCTGGGGTACAGGTGGAAGTGGTTCAAATACAGGCTCAACAGGAATGGACTCACAAGGACAGGCTTTATTCGATAGTCTCGTAAATGCTCAAGCTTTTAGTTGTCAGCAATATGGTAATGATCGATTCAACATGGATAGCTATGGAAACTACCTTAAGATTGGTCAAAGACGCGCAACGATTGTAGCTAATATTCAATCTGGATATTCTTATAATAATGACTCTGTTTATGGTCCTTTACAAGAAGGAATGCTTCCTAATGAATCAAACCAACATCACGTTGGAGTAAATAGCTTCGGTGATATTCTTATTATGACAAAGGTTCTTAATGGAAACTCTGTTGTAGGATACAATGTTCGCCTCTCACTTTGCTCACGTTACTTTACATATCAGAATTATAGGTTCCCAATCATTGGTGATGATCGTGGACTTCAAGGAATACAGCTAAGTACAGGAATGAGTTTAGGAACAGGAGCGAATTGTCCAGCGGCAACAATAGATGCTGCTCACTTTCAAATTACGGCAGCACCTTTCCAGTACTCTCAGCCAATGCAAGGAACACTAGGACCTGTTATGATGAATGTGACTTTCTCAACACCATGTCCTTAATGATTTAAAAACTAATAAAGTTTTAAGATATTTAATTTCGGAAAATAATGGGCCAGAATTTCACGATGGCCCTTTCCTTTTTGAGCAAGCCCTAAAGAACCAACCTGACATAAACCAACACCGTGACCATTGCCCTTTCCAACAAAGTGAAGACCAGCTCCACCAACATCTACCATATAGAAATGATTTGAAGGAAATTCAACACGGCCAAAGTAGCGACGGAATAAGCTCTTTTTGATTTTGATCTTCTTTACACCATTTTGTACGTAAAGATTTTTTTCATCTCTTTTATCTGGATACAAGAATAATTTCTTTTTTAAACTTTGTTGTTCAATGTAATTTTTTTTCATTGCCCAGTTTAAAAATTTTTTAAATCGAAGCTTTGTAATTTTAGAATCCCAATTCTTCTTTTTCTGACAGTAATCACACTTCACAGTTGAATAACCGTGAACATCATTTCTCCAAACATCAGAAGGGATTAATGTTGTTCCCCCACAACTTGCATGAAAAAAAGCAGGAACAAGGTTACCTTCACCATTTGTTAAAACAAGACCTGCTGTATCTTTTGCAGCTTCAAGTGTACTTGCTGTCACATCATTAAATGTTCCATTAACCTGATGCTTTTCAGAGTTCTCTAAATCATAAAGAGTGTCATTTTTAAGTCCAGAAATCATCATGTGATGAAGAGCGTATGTACGAGCAGCAACTGCTTGAGCTTTAAGGGCCTCAATTGGCCAAGAAGCGTTCATCTCTTTAGCAAGAAGTGTTGCAATATAGTCATCAAGATCCATCTCATTAACAACGTCACAAGAATTTCCATCGGCACTCGTTACAATATGCATCTGCCCCATGAATTGCTTGCGATCAAAACTAATTAGTCCTGTTTGCGATGTAAGAGAGGCCAAGTACTGAGGTTTAACAGACTTGGCAGATTGTAAATTTTGGCAATTTACTTTTATTTTCTTAAAGCCCTTAAAACTTTTACGATTCCTTGTTGCAACAACTTTTCGTGTCAGATCAACACCTTCAAGCATAACGTTATCAAGGTCTTTTGCTACTCTAACTTTTATCGTGTGTCCTGATCGTAAATTATCTAATGGGCTAATTCTCGCCAGAGAATTCAATGAAGAAAGTATAATGAAAGAGATAAATAAATTTCTCAACGAAGATCGTCCTGATTTGTGCGGCATCCTTGCCCAGCAACTTATCTAATAAAATGATATATGATTTTACTAAGCTACTCAACTTGAGAGAAATTTTATCGCTTTTTGCATATCTGTCCACGCCGTTTTCTTCATGGACTCATTTACCTCTAGTAATTTAGGATGAAATAAAGGCATGACATCAATTAACCGAGCATTTCCATCAACTTCTATTTGAACTGAATGGAAGTCTCCGTGAACATTTGCAAGACGAACACGTTTATTTAAACATAGATTTGTTGCGGCAGCCCCAAGGCTAATGAGTAATCTTGGTTTAAAGTGAGCACAACATGTAAAGAGGAACTCGCGGGCATCTTTTTTAATAAATGGTACACGAATAAAGCGGCCACTTGAGATCTTCATGGCCTTAATCATACGTCCCATAATATCTTGATCTGATTCAATCATTGATAAAGGTAGAAAATCAGGGAGCTCCCCTTCTTCAATTTCATCAAGGCCAAAAAAGATAATATCTACCTCGCCTTGATAATCCTGATAGCCAGGAATTGTTTCAAGATTCCAAGATGTATTATATTGTGAAAGGAATTTATTTATATCATCATTAACTTTCAGAGTGTGAGTCGATTCACTAGGATTTGAAGCGGCAGCAATATCAATCTTTCTCTTTTGAGGTGCCACAGGAACTTCTATTTTTGGAGCTGTGACTGTTTCTTCAGCTCTGGCAACTTCTTGCTGAGCTGCGGCCACAATCGGCTTAGAATCAACTTGTGTGGCCCTAGGCTCATCCGAAGAAGCCTTGCTAGCAGTAAGTTTGCTCTCTTTTAACTTAGGATACCAAAGAGTGTTTTCAAATAACTTGGCACAGTAATTCGGCTTCTCATCACGTGAGACTTTTAAAATATTATTAAAATCTTTAGTTAATTTGGTTAAAAATTGCGCCATTACTTTATTTCCTATGGGTAAAATATCCCTAAGTCTTTAAAAAAAAAAGCATAAATTTCAGAACATTGTTAAGCCGCCGATAAATCAACTACATCCACTGCTTGGGACACTCTGCACAATCTCAAATCCCCAGTGGTAATTAATATTTAAAGGAGTTGCTACAATGTCATTCGATCCAGATTTCCAATTTGAAAACTTTGAAGAGTTATTTGGTGATGCCGATCAAGTACATAAGGTTTTAAATGATTGTCCTGTTTGTGGCTCTAAAATGGTTCACACACACCTATCGGATTATAAAAACTTGTACATACACGAGAATTCGAGATGTACTGATTGCGGGCACGGCAATCGTAAAAAAATCCACCACCTTAACTAGACAGTTATTTCTGAGGGAATTCGGCCATAAGCTTGGCATGGATTCTCTCAGCAAGCCCTTCTTTTATATCTAACTTGTGACTTATTTCAATCACACTTAATTGCGAAAGTTCTTTAAGATTTAAATCCATATTTTCATGAATTGTTTTAAGAGTCTTTTCACCAACTCCTTCAATATCATCAAACCACGAAGAAAAAATACGATCTCTCTCCTTCTTATGATGAAGCTTTCTCGAAAACCTGTGGGCCTCATCCCTCATTTGCACAACAATTCTCATTAGAGACGGTGTCTTTTTTAAGATATAAGGATTAATTCGATTAGGAATAATAAGACGTTCGTCTGAACTTGAAACTTCCTTATCTCTAAAAGAGTCTTGTTTGCTCGTTTTAATTTTAGCAATTCCCACGACAGGAATATCAAGTTCGAAATCTTCAAGAACTGCAAGAAAACTTGAAACTTGTCCCTTCCCACCATCAACAATGAAGACATCAGGAAGCTTTCCTTTCTTAAGTCTTCTCGCTAAAACTTCCCTCATCATGGCAAAATCGTTATTGCCCTCTGGCCTTTCTTCTAAGTGATAATAGCGATATTGAGTCTTATCCGGTTTTCCATCACGAAAAACAATTTGCGATGCTGTTGGTGACTTTCCTTGCCAAATGGCAACGTCGAAACACTCAAGAATTTTAGGAGTTTCTTTTAGATTTAAAAGTTCTTTTAATTTATTTAAACCAATCCATGGTCCATCAAGATTTTTAACTCTAAAGCGTTGATGCTCTCTTGCATGATCAAGAGTTAACTCATAAAGAGTTTTCATCTTCCCAATTGGCTTTTGGACTTCGACTTCTTGATCGAGTACTTCGTTAAATGCTTCACTAATCATTGAAAGATCAGCTTTTTTCTCATCAATATAAATACGACTTGGTAGCTTCTCTTTTGTATTTGAATAGTATTGAAATAAGAAGGTTTGAAAAAGCTCGTGATTTTCATTCTCACTATCACCTTTTCCAAAGTGATAGTTTTTATGACCAAGAAGGATTCCAGATCTCATCATATAAATTGAAATATCAATTTCTAATTCACCAACATGGTAGGCAACAATATCAAAGTCTTTTTCAGTCGTAAGTTCAACATTTTGCTTTTCATAACTTAATGAGAATTGTTTTAACTCTTCGATACTATCTCGTATTTCAGCGGCCCTTTCAAAGTGCTCACTTTCAGCAGCTTCAAACATCCTCTCTTCTAAAATTTTTAAGACATTACGACTTTGGCCTTCAAAGAAATTGATAACGTAGTTAAGATCATTAAAATAATCTTTTTCAGAAATATAATCCACACAAGGAGCAGAACATTGCTTCATTTGATAAATTAGACACGGGCGCTTCCTCTTTCTCATTTCTTCAATCGAACAGTCTCGTAAAGTAAAAGACTTTGTTAGAATTCTAGAAATTTTTAAGATGTTACTTCCCGTTGTAAAAGGGCCGAATAATTTAATCTTCTTCTTTCTCTTTGGTCTTCTCGTATAAACAAGTCGTGGAAATTTTTCATTCATATCGACTTGAATATAAGGATAACTTTTATCGTCTTTAAGTTGGATGTTATACTTAGGAATATGCTTTTTAATAAGGTTATTTTCTAAGATATATGCTTCTGCATCTGTCTTAGTCATTATAAAGTCGAAGTCTTGAATATGAGAGACAAGAATTTGAGTCTTTGGTGATTTTTCAGAACTATTAAAATAGCTAGACACTCGACTACGAAGGTTTTTCGCCTTTCCAATATAAAGAATTTCTTCGATGCCAGCGCGCTTTCGCTTCATTAAATAGCATCCAGATTTTGTCGGTAAATGTTTTGCTTTTTCCAGCAGTGCTAAAGTATTTTTCTTCATTATAATTATCTACATATTACCTTTTATTCTCTTTACTTTAATCCTATTCGCCATTAAATTGACCTAATTAAGCAAAAGGAAGAGAGAATATGTCAAAACTAGGTGTTGGTAAGGAAATTGTAACATATTGTAGCAAATGTAAGTTAGATCTTGCTCATTTAATTGTAGCAATGAAAGACGCAGATACTCCATACAAAGTTCTGTGTAATACTTGTAAAGCAACTCATGCATACAAGCCAAAAAAGGTAGCATCTCCAAGTGCTACTCGTCGCAAAGCTCCTGCGAAAAAAAGAATTTCAACTGAAGATAAAATTATTAATGTTTGGGAAAACGCGCTTCAAAAATTAGAAGGTGAACCTATTGCATATAATATTCGTCACAAATTTGAAGTTGGTGACATACTTGCTCACCCAACTTTTGGGCCAGGGCTTGTTGAAAAGAGTCTCGATGCTAATAAAATCGAAGTCCTCTTCAGAGGTTCAATTAAAATACTTATGCATAACAAATAACAAAAGAGGCTGATAGCCTCTTTTTTTATTTGTGCGTCCTTCATTTGGAATGAAGACGTACACGAGAGAAAGACCTTTAGGTCTTTCGGTTCGCAACAAACGCAATACAAAGAGGCTGATAGCCTCTTTTTTTATTTGTGCGCCCCTATTCGGTGCACATAGTATTCGAGAGAGAAACCTTTAGGTTTCTCGGTTCGCCACTGGCGCTATTTTTTTTTATAAAAAAGCCTCCCATACAGGAGGCTTTCTTTTTATCTCTCATCTCTCTTGAAATTATTTTTTAATTCCAATTCATTCCCGCACTTCCACCAATTCCGACACTAAATTGACCATTAAGGGCCCCTCCGGCCATTGATCCAAAGTTAGTACCAGAGTTGTAATAACCATTATATGAATTTGCATAAATATTTTGTTGAGCATTTTGTAAGTTCTGATACAGAGCTTGGTTAGCATACATTACGTTCGCTTGGTTTTGATAATTACCTTGAGCAACAGCTTGTCCTTGAAGTCCGTTGATGTAGCTCTGGAACTGTTGTGCTTGATAACCATTATTATAGTTTCCATTTGCTCCCCAGTTTCCGTTGGCACCCCAACCTCCGTTAGCATTACCATTTAGGCCCCAACCGTTTCCACCGTTGACTCCCCAACCAGCGTTTCCGTTAACACCCCAACCATTATTAGCGCCAGTTCCCCAACCTCCGTTGACTCCCCATCCGCCATTAATATTTCCATTTCCACCAGGAAAAGTATTTCCACAAGCACATGGTGCTGAAATACACATACATGCAGGGTTTCCGCCGCCATTGGCCCAACCGCCGTTAACACCCCAATTGCCGTTTCCACCGCCATTGACGCCCCAACCGCCAGAGATAACTCCACCGTTTCCAGGACCTGGATATGTTGGATAAACTCCACCATTACCCCAGTTACCATTACCTACGCCATTAACACCCCAACCAAGGTTGAAACCAGCATTAATACCTGTTCCAGGATACATTCCCCAGCCAGATCCAGGGTACATCCCCCAACCTGCGCCAGTATTCATTCCTGGGAACGCACCAGTGTTACCAATATTTAGTCCAAAATTTAAACCAGTATTAAGTCCGAAACCGTTGCCCATTCCGAAACCATTCCCCATTCCAAAACCATTGCCCATTCCCATGCCAAAATTAGCACCAAAGCCAGTTCCAAAACCTGTTCCATATGGGTATTGACCCATGCCCATTCCGAATCCCGTGTTCATTCCGAATCCAGGGTACATTCCACCATAGATATTTCCTGGGTACATTCCTGGGTGTCCACCCATGCCCATTCCGCCGTTGATATTTACACCAAATCCAGCATTACCACCTGTTAGAAGTCCAGCAAGTGCCGAACCTGCAAGAGAACCTAATGGGTTCATATAAACATTCGCTTGGTAGTTTCCACCAAAGCCATTGCCCATCCCCATTCCATTACCCATGCCGTTACCCATGCCCCAACCGGCATTGCCATAGATATTTCCACCAAAGTTTGGTCCACCCATTCCACCTAGGAATCCTGAAGTGTAACCTTGACCTAGCCAACCGTTACCAACTCCACCAAAAGTTCCACCAGTAAGACCAAGTCCACCAGCGTACATACCGTAGCCATAACCGTTACAAGAATTAAGCATTGAAGTTTGCTCTTTTGGAAGAATTGGGTTTGCACCCCTTTCAAGGTTATAATCTAAATAGCCATCGATTTGACCGTGGCATGATTTAATTCCATTTTCATAAGCATTTGCCCATGACTCTTGAGAATCAGCTTGGTGTTTAGTGGCGAAAAAAACACTCCCCATTGCTGCAAGTGAAGGAATTGCAACTTTTGCAACTTCGGCCCACTCATTTCTTTCAGGAAGTTTAGGTAAACAATCGACACAGAAGTCATTACTTCCAGAGCTTCCACGAGATGCTCTTGTCACACATGCCTGAGCATCATCTTCATAGCCATTGTCTCTTAAATAGATACAATCACTGATGTCGATCTCAGCATATGTATTTAGCATCATCATCGCCAATAAGATGCTTTTCGTGCCAATAAGTCTTAACTTCATAGTTTTCTCCATAAAAACTTTAACAATCCTCAACTACTTAACGACACTTTATGAATGAAACTTGAGTAAACTATCGACTTTTTCTATAAAGTATTGATTTAACTGATTAATATTACGTTTACGAAGCCAAAAATTAGGGATAAATTGCGGATTATGAGTAATATTTTTTGGTGGATCATCCTCATTTGCATTTTAATTTTTGCTACTTATGCAGCATTTGTTATTAAAGGTGAAAAAAAAGTCGCCTTAAAGAATGCTATCAGCTTCCCTTTTCACGGGCTTGAAATTCCAATTCCCCCTTGGTGGACTCTAACGACAGATGAATCTGAATTAAAAATATTTGAAAGAACTGATACTCGCTACGAGTGGCAATCGCGCTTTAGCTTCACTAATAAAAACTATTCAGATTTACAATCGGCATTTGAAGAGCTCGCTATTAATAATGAACTCGTCTTTGATAAAGATACAACAATTATCCACGAGCCTAAATCTTTCGAGAAATTATATGAGCAAGGAATAGAAACTCTAAGAGTTGAAGGAACGGCCACAAAGGGACATGAGCTTCGTGTCTACTACGATGCTGCTCTACTAAAAACTGATGATGGTATTGTCATTTTAGAAAGTGAGAGTTCGGTTCTAAATGGTTTGCTTGAAGGTCCGTTTTTCGAACAGTCGCTACACAATATTAAAAAGAAATAAAAAAAGCTCCTTAAGGAGCTTTTTTATTATCTAGTCTTAAATGTTCTAATATTCTGTACTAGGAAGTTGTGAATTTCTTCATCAGTTCCAAAAACATCATCAATGAATTCACAATCAATTAAAAATGCAGTCATACGATTTGCAATATTATGTAGTGACTCTACTAAGTAAAGACCACCAATATTTTCACCACTAAATGACTTAATAATTTCTTTACGAGCATGGTTGAACATTTCAGACTCTGTTACGTCTTCAGGCATATTATCTACACCCATCTTCTCTTCAACTTCTTCGATAGCCTGATCGCGAATATCTTCATCAGTTGCTAGACATACACCAAATTCAGTGGCCATTGATTCAATAAGCTTCTCACGATTTGCAATATCGAATTCAATAACACCCTTTTCCTTAAGTGTATTAATTGTATGACTCGCTAAATTTTCGAGTGTTTCAAAACTAGTTCTCATTTACTGCTCCAAATGTGTAATCTCTTTAAGTTTAACGACTTGCCTCTCATCAAGCAAGAGAATTTATGATTACTTCCATTCTAATTTCGGCGGATTATCTTATTTAAGAAGCGCTGAATTAAAACATAATCCCCTAAGACACTCAGCACAATAACATAAGCAATAGCACCTGCACACGCTGCAGTAACGAAGGCCGCGAGATTATCAAGAGTCGAAAAAATATTATTTGGGAAGTGGCCACGTACATATTGTGTAGCATAAAAGGCCAATAGTGAGCTTAAACCAATTTTAAAAAATCTTAGCGGGAAGAAGAAATTAAGCCTTAGATCTAGTAATTTAAATAATAGAATCGACTGAATAAGGATGATAAAAATCATCGATACAGATGTCCCCATAGCAAGAATTTTAAAACCGTATGTACCAACAAGTGAAAAACAGAAGACAATATTAATTCCGACAGCAATCGAAGAGATAATTACAGGAATCTTTGGTTTATCTAATGTGTAAAAACTCGGAGAAAACACCTTATAGAGTCCATAAAATGGAAGTCCAAATAAATAAGCATAAAGTGCTTCTGTTACCATCTTAGTATCATCAAGACCGAAGGCTCCACGCTGAAAAGAAATTGCAACGCAGTCTTGGGCAAGTGCAAACATTAAGGCCATTGCTGGCATAAGAACAAAAAGACTTGTTATATAACTTGTTTGAAGTGCTGCCTTTGCTTCTTCTTCCTTGCCTCCCCTCCAAAGTTCAGAGAAGTAAACGAGATTGGAATTTCCAATCGAAACACCTAAAATTCCTACAGGGAATTGAAATAATCGAAAAGCATATTGTAGCCAAGAAACAGCTCCAACAACTGTACCTGTAGCTAAGAAAGTTGAAACCAAAAGATTGATCTGAGTTGCAGCAACACCTATTGTTCCAATACTCATTCGTTTTAAAATTTCTTTTACATCACTTGAAAAAAGATCAATACCATCAACCTTTACAAGTCCTTTTGAAAATAGCATCGGTACTTGAATAAGCATCTGAAAAAATCCACCAACAAGAACCCCTATTCCTAAAGAAATAATCGGATGAAGATTCTTTGCTTCTAAGTACTTTGGTAATGTCACCATCGCAATGATCATAATGATATTAAAAACAGCTGGTGCCATCGCAGGAGCAAAGAACATTTTATAAGTGTTAAGAACTCCCATAAAAAGTGCGGCCACAGAAACGAATGCTAAGAAAGGTGACATCATTCTTGTTAACAATACAGATAATTCAAATCGATTTACATCAGAAGTAAAAAGCTCATTTGTTAATACTTGAATGATTTGTGGAGCAAAGATAAAAATCAGTAAACAAACAATCGAAGTGATAGCTAGTAAGACAATGGCCATTGACCATAGAAGCTTGCGAGCGTGTTCATCGCCATCTTTTTTGGCCGAAGTAAATATTGGGACAAAGGCAGATGAGAAAGAACCTTCTGCAAATAAGTCACGCAACATATTCGGAATACGAAAAGCAATTTGATAGGCATCAGTAAGCCCCGAAGCACCAAAAAGTTTGGCCATTAAAATTTCTCTAGCAAAACCCAATACACGACTTGATAAAGTTGCAACGGCCATCTTAATAGAGGATAGTAAAAAATTCTTCCTGTGTTCTCTTGTCATTCCAATATTTTGCACCACCCTATCTGACTTAACAAGCTTCCAGTAGTTGCCAAGTGAAGGATAATTAACTAATCTTGCTGCCATGAAAACAGAGTTGGAAAAGTCGATTAATCACATCAATACAAAGAGTGCCGTAAATTGGGACGAATACTTTATGCTTCAGGCTATTATGGCAAGTTTCAAGAGTAAGGATCCGGCCACAAAAGTAGGATGTGTTTTTGTTGATGATAATAACCATCAAATAACTTTTGGTTACAACGGCTTTGTTGCGGGAATTGATGAAACAAAACTTCCTTGGGGAAAAGAGAGAACTCTCCCTCTCGAGCAACAAAAGTATGGATACGTTGTTCACGCCGAGGCCAATGCAATTCTTCACTCAAATCACAAATTATATGGCGCTAGATGTTACGTGACACTATTTCCTTGTCATGAGTGTGCCAAGCTTCTTGCTTCTTCAAAGATTAAAGAAATCGTATACTTACAAGATAAACATTCAGGTACTGAGTCAAATCGTATCTCTCGTCGCATCTTCGACCTCACTGGAGTGAAGTATCGACAGCTTACTCTTGGTGAGCACGTTCTCGATTCACTCATTGCACACTTTACCGACGCCTTCTATCGCGACTAACTCACTGTGTAAACATGGTTCATATCAGTAAAGTGTTCCTAGACAAGTTTGACTAATAAAACTATAGTAAGCCCATTGAGACGAATGGAGTTAAATATGGTTTTATCGAAGGTTAAAAAAGGCGTAAATGTTAAGATCCTATCATTTGATAAAGGACTTAAACATAAGACAATTATGACAGGACTTGGGATTCTTCCAGGTGATGCTATTCAAGTTGTCGCTCCTTCATTCTTAGGCTCTCCTCTTACTCTTAGATTAACAGATGGTGAAACAGTTGCCCTTCGTTTAAGCGAAGCTAGTCTCATCAATGTTGAGGAATTAAATTAATGAGAAAAATTTTACTTATTGGCCCTGCAAACTCAGGGAAGTCGGCGATTTTCAATATCCTTTCTGGAGCGAATCGTAAGGTTGCAAACTACAATGGAATTACTGTTGATACGGCCACAGCGGGTCTTATTTCTAATGCTCGTCATGAAGAAAAGTTAGCAGTAGTTGACCTTCCTGGGATTTATTCACTTGTTCCATCTTCAATTGATGAAGCAGTAACAGTTTCCACTTTAATCGGAAGAAATAATCAGGTTACAGAATTTCACGATATTGTTTGTGTTGTTGATTGTGCTCGCCTGGACTCTTCTCTATCTCTTGCACTTGCTGTTAAAGAACTCTTTGGAGGCAAGATTAAAATCATCTTCAATAAGTATGATCTTGATGTAACAAAGAATTACGATTTTGATAAAATTGGCGAACACATTGGTGTTCCTTATATTAAGTTCTCTACAATGAGAGACAGTGGAGCAACACTTGAAAACTTCTTAAGAGAAAACTCTTCAAGTGAAATTCTCCTTCCAACTAATAAAATAAAACTTTCAAATGAATCAACGGAATACAATCCATTTAATGTGAGCTTTGAAGAAGATCAATTTGTTGAGCTTCAAAATGAAGTTTCTGCTCTTTCTCAAATTGAAAAGTATCAAAGAAAAGCAAGAGACCTAAAAGCATCATATGCGATTGGAAAAAATAAGAGCCTGATTCAACTTTCAAATAAAATTGACCACTTTGTTCTTCACCCTTTCTTAGGTGGTGTTATCTTCTTGGCAATTTTCTACTTAATCTTCCATTCAATTTATACTTGGGCAGGTCCGGCAATGGATCTCATTGATGGTGGTGTTGGTGCATTCGGAGAATACGTTGCAGCTATGCTTCCGCAAGGCATGCTAAATAGTTTTATTGTTGACGGAATCATTGCAGGTGTTGGTGGAGTTGTAATCTTCCTTCCACAAATTATGATTCTCTTCTTCCTTTTAAGCCTTCTTGAGCAAAGTGGATATATTTCACGTGCTTCAATCATTACAGATAAGGCCATGTCATATTTTGGCTTAAATGGAAAAGCGTTCCTACCATATCTTTCGGGGTTTGCTTGTTCTGTTCCAGCGATTATGGCAACAAGAACGATTTCAGATAAAAAAGAAAGACTTGCAACATTAATGACGATTCCACTCATTACATGCTCGGCAAGACTGCCAGTTTATATTCTTCTTATTGGAACTTTTGTTCCTGAAAAAACTGTATTTGGAATTTTCAATTCTCAAGCCCTAGCATTTTTCTTCCTTTATTTCCTAGGAAGTATTGTTGCACTTATTATTGCAAAAATCTTTAGGCTAACTCTTTATAAGGGAAGTACGACTTCATTTATTATTGAATTACCTCTTTATCAGATGCCTACTCTTAAGCCCGCTTTTAAGGCGATGATCTTCAAAGGAAGAGTATTTTTAAAGAAGGCCGGAACAATCATCTTAGGTCTTTCAATGGTAATTTGGTTTCTTTCGACTTTCCCAAAACCAGCTGAAGAGCTGCTTATTGGAAAGTCAGAGGCAGAGTCCGCTGCAATTTCTCTAGAGTACTCAACTATTGGCCAATTTGGAAAATTAATTGAACCAGTTATTAAGCCACTTGGATACAACTGGAAGATGGGAGTTGGAATCACTGTTGCCATGGGTGCACGTGAGCTATTCGTATCAACACTTGGAACAATTTATGCTCTAGGTGATGTCGATGAAGAATCAACAACTCTAAGAGAAAGACTAAGAGCTGAGATTGACCCAGAAACAAATAAGCCAGTATTTAATACGGCCGTGGCCTGGTCTCTTCTAATCTTCTTTGCCTTTGCAATGCAATGTATCTCAACACTTGGGATTGTTCGAAGAGAAACAGATGGTTGGGGACATGTCTTCCTAATGTTTGGGTATATGACAGTTCTTGCTTATGGTGGTGCTTTTATTACTTACCACTTACTTGTTTAATCACAACTTTGATCTTTAGATAATTGAATAAACCTCACGGCATCACTTAGTAATAAGCCGATGTCGAGAGGGTCTCTTTCAAAAATTACCGTAACAACTTTATCTGCCTCAACCTCGTGCTTTCCTAGGTTTACCCAACCACTCTTGCTACTTTGCATATTATAACTAACAAAAGTCGAAAAGATTTCCACATCTTCTTGAAAGATACTCACTTTAACATTTGATAGGGCCCCTACAATCGTAGGTCGATAAACTTGTAAGCAATAATTTGTTCTACTAGGCATGAAGTTATAAGTTGAATAAGCATATTCATCTTCACTCATTCGAACAATATTTCCATCAGCACCTTTAAGCATACTATTTACCCAATCGCCGTATTCACGGTAGCCATCTGTTCCTTTAAAAGTTTTCTGATCAACAGCCTTGGCCATTATCGTTGCACTCTCATCGAGGTCTTTATAAATTATTCCCTGACAGTCTTCATAATCACCAAGCTTTTTGAAAACTACTTCATCGGCCCTTAGAAGTAGTGGATCCTCAGCACCTTTTGAAAGAATCACACGACTCTCCTGTCCTGAAGTAAACGAGAACTCACCCAATGGATAAAGTCCCTTTTCACTACTTTGAAGTCTTAGACTAAAGTTGGCCAATCCAATTTCTTCAACACCATCAAAGATATCTATAATTGCATTATCTGTAGCATTCATTGATGGCACTCTGTAGTACCAAATACAATAGGTCGAATCGCCCAAAAGATCTGTGACATAGATGGCCCTAGCGCCAGGATCATTGGTGTAGCGACTTATACTTCCCTGATATCCTTTTAGGGTGTCCTGAAACCAATTCCCTTCTTGAATAAATCCGACTGTATCATCGAGAGAATTTTTTTGAGTGATATCAAAGAAGTTTCCAATAACAACTTCCTCCTCACCTTCAACAAATGTACTGGCCGGCGCCCTTGTACCTACATTTAAAGATTGATCTGAAATCATCTCACTTCTTATTTTTCTAAGATTGTGGCCTCGACCTAGACAGGCCACAAGAATAACAATGGCCAATAGTGGGAATAAATAAGTGAACACTTTTCGTTTCTTCATGATTGTGCCTCTTGATAAGTATCATATCAGTCGTTCACAGAAATTCTAAAATGAAGAAGAGTAAATAAACTCAAGTATTATTAAGAGATCACTCTTTTGTAGAGGCTACAGAATTGTTTTATAGATCTCGTAGCTTTCATCGTCGAAGCAGCAGAAGATTACATCATCAAATTCTTCAATAGCATCAAAACTTTTTACGGCCGAAGTTGCAGTAATGGCAGCTTCAATTTTTGGATAGCCAAAGATTCCCGTTGAGATACATGGAAAGGCAACAGACTTACATTCGTTTTCTAGAGCAAGTGAAAGTGCGTAGATATAGCACTTCTCAAGTAAATCAGATTCACCATTTCCTCCACCTTCCCATTTTGGGCCAACGGCGTGAATGATAAATTCAGCTGGGATATTATATGCCTTAGTCAGTCTTGCTTCTCCGACAGGGCAACCCCCCACTTCCTTAAGTTCATCAGCTAATTCCTGACCACAGGCTGCATGGATTGCACCATCAACTCCACCACCAGCTTTTAATTCACTATTGGCTGCGTTAACAATGGCATCAACATCTAAAGTTGTAATATCGGCTTTAATTACTTGAATATTTTTCATAAAGAATTTTTAGCACGAATAAGTTTAGATTTCATCGTAAAACTTTAAGATTGTGCGGGCATACCAAAATTTTCTCTCTCCAGGCTCACCATTGTAATCAACCAACGCCTCATAATAATTTGTCATGAGATCATCTTGGTAATTCTTGGCCAAATAAACCTTTAAAAGGATAGCGCCATAAACTAGGGATAGATCAAGATCATGTAAAAATAGGAGCTTCTGCTCTGCCCATGTTCTCTCTCGAAGCCACAAGTGTGTCCATTCAGGAATTTCGT
This sequence comes from Halobacteriovorax sp. RT-1-1, assembly GCF_047085455.1. Taxonomy (NCBI): domain Bacteria; kingdom Pseudomonadati; phylum Bdellovibrionota; class Bacteriovoracia; order Bacteriovoracales; family Halobacteriovoraceae; genus Halobacteriovorax; species Halobacteriovorax sp. RT-1-1. The sequence continues at coordinate 187,051 of NZ_JBKIXZ010000002.1, read as the reverse complement.
CAGAAAGAGTATTATTTAAATAAAGTGTATTTTGTAGATTTGCGTAATCAGGGCCTCTTTGACCAAGTTGATCGGAAACTTCTTGCGCTCCAATGGATGTAAACTGTGTTAACCCTACTGCTCCTGTTGGAGAAATAGCATCTCGTACAAAATTAGACTCCATACGGATCAATGCCAGAAATAGCTTTGCATCAACCCCAAATAGCTCTGCGACCTCAATGACTCGATCAGTAATGAGAGTGGCTTCTTGCTCAGAAGCACTAGGATTTTGGGCCATGATATACGCCTCAAAATCACCCTTAGAATATTCCTGAGTTATCTGATAATTCCTAATCATATCCTCATGACCAACGAAGTAGCCCTCAGGAATATAGGAAGCAAGAGATGCTGATACAAACAATTGCGTGAATATAAGTAATACTAATAATTTTTTAAATTTTTGCATCATGATAATTATGGTTAACGAAAAACTAAATAGCAACTTACAAAAAGTTTCTAATATTAAGGGTTACATGTAGCAAGTTGCGTTCTATAATCGCAATACAAGAAAAACTTAAAAAATCCATGGAGGCCTGAGTGAAACCATTTATCGTCGTTTGTGATGGAATGGATGCAGAAGTTTTTGCATCTCTACAAGCTATCAGCGAATTAGAAGTTCACCCAAAACCAAAATTATCTCAAGACGAGATCAAAGAACTACTACCAAAAGCAAGTGCTCTTGTTATTAGATCATCAACTACGATTGGAGAAGAATATCTTGAACTTGCTCCAAATCTTAAATATGTAATCCGTGCAGGTGCGGGAACAGATAATATCGATAAAGTTAAATGTGGTGAGCGTGGAGTTAAAGTTTCAAACACTCCAGGCGCTAATAATAACTCAGCAGCTGAACATGCTATCGCACTTATGATGACAGTTCTAAGACATACAGCTGCCGCAGACGCAACAATGAAAAACGGCGGATGGGACAAGTCTAAGTACACAGGTAATGAACTAGCAAATAAGAAAGTTGGTATCGTTGGTTTTGGTCAAATTGGAAAGATCGTTGCAAAACGTCTTCAAGGATTTGAGCCACAAGTTAAGTTCTTTGATCCATTCTGTGAATCGAGTGATCTTGATTATGTTACTAAAGCAAATACTGTCGAAGAAATTTTTGAGACTTGTGACATTATTACACTTCACACTCCTTTAATGGATGCAACAAGAGGAATGGTAAACAAGGATCTATTTAATAAAATGAAACCACATGCAATTCTAGTAAATGCATCTCGTGGTGGAATTGTTAATGAGCAAGACTTAGCTGTTGCTCTTATGGAAAAGAAATTTAAAGCAGCAGGCTTTGATGTTTTCGCAACTGAGCCACTTGAAGAAGACTCACCTCTTCGTAAGATTCCTAATCTTGTTCTAACTCCACACCTAGGAGCTTCAACTGATGAAGCTCAATTAAGAGTTGGAGAGATGGCCGTAAATCAACTGAAAGAATTCTTTTTAAACGATAATTTACTACACGAGGTTAAAGCTTAATTATGAAATCACTTGCGATTATTGGTTCTCAATGGGGAGACGAAGGTAAAGGAAAAATCACTGACCTACTTGGACTAAAATGCGATGTTGTTGTTCGCTACCAAGGAGGAAACAACGCAGGTCATACGATCATCGTTGGAACAAAAAAAGTTGTTCTTCACCTAATCCCTTCAGGTATTTTACACGATCACTGTGTATCAGTTATTGGTCACGGTGTTGTACTTGATCCAGAAGCATTTTCTAAAGAAATAGAAAATGTAAAAAATTCTGGTCTAACTGTTTCTCCTGAAAAACTAAAGATATCTTCTAACACTTCTGTTATCACTTACTACAACCGCCTTCTTGACGGTCAACGTGAAGCAAAGGGCCCTGTCAAAATTGGAACGACAGGAAAAGGAATTGGTCCTGCATACGAAGATAAAATTTCACGCAAGGGTATCAAAGTAAAAGATCTTTTTAACAAAGAAGTCCTTACAGAGAAATTGAAAGCAAACCTTTTAGAAAAAGAAACATTATTCACTAAATTATATGAATGTGAATTTCCAAGTGTAGAGGAAGAAGTTGAAAGACTAATGACTCTTGCAAAAGAAATTGAACCATTTGTTTGTGACACTTTCAGCTTCCTTGATGAGGCAAAACGCGCTGGAAAGAAAATTCTTTTTGAAGGTGCACAAGGTGTTCTACTTGATATCGACTTTGGTTCATACCCATTCGTAACATCTTCTTCTACTGCTTATGCAGGTATTTACTCAGGAGCAGGACTTCCTGGTGGAACAGTCGAAGAAGTACTAGGAATTACAAAAGCCTACACAACAAGAGTTGGAGAAGGCCCATTCCCTACTGAGCTTTTTGATCAAATGGGAGATGATATTCAAACTAAAGGTGGCGAGTTTGGAGCGACAACAGGTCGTAAGAGAAGATGTGGATGGCTTGACCTCCCTCTTCTAAAATACTCTGTTAAATGCTCTAACCTAACTTCTATCGCTTTAACAAAATTAGATGTTCTAAGTGAGATGGGACCTCTAAAAGTTTGTACAGGATATGAGTACGAAGGTCGTACGATCGATTGTGCTTATCCGGGAATTGATCTTGCAAAGGTTAAGCCAATCCTAAAAGAAGTACCCGGCTTTAACGATGACTTCAAAGGTGAGCTATCACAAGAAGTTAAAGACTATATTGCTCTTATCGAAGAAGCGATTCAAATCCCTGTAGGGATCATTGCTTTTGGTCCAGAAAGATCTGAAATCAAATTTCTAAAAGAATACTTCTAAATTTAAGTTAGAACTTCGGCCCTGAGTTACCTCGGGGCCTATATCCATCTTGTGTCGGTTTTTTTTGAGATGGCCGTCGCAGAAAACCATCATTGAGGCGAGTGCCTAATTCAAAGCTACTCATAGATTGTGTGTGGTATATGCTCAATCGCATCTTCTAATAAGCGCGATGGATTTATAATTTATAAAGCCCTTGTGCTACAGCGGGAGAGAGAGATGTACGCAGTAGCACAAAGATTTTCGCCAGTAAGACACTTCTTCAGATTCAGAGAGGGACTTGAGAAATTAAAATCGGCAAGTGGAGTTTTTTAAAAGCAGAACAAAAAATTCTAAGGCTTGCCAACCTTGTTTCCTACTGACAAAACTAGAATATAAAAATTCATCCACCTGAGTGTTCAAGTTGTGTTAGGAAAACGTTTTTAATTGTTAATTAATTGTCAAAAAGATCGTGAGCGCCGCAGCATCTAGCATAACTCAGCAAAAACCTTATTCTCTTTAAACTCAATTAAGCGAACTTGATGGATTTGATTCTTTAAATCACCATCATGTGCAACCTTAACGCGAATAAAGTTTGAAGTGTAACCTTCCCATAGGCCTTGTTTGTCTTTCTTTTCAAAAAGAACTTGAGATGTCTCTCCGATATAGTCTTCAGAGAACATATTTAGCTTAGCATCTCCAAGCATCATAAGAGTCTTTACACGACTCTTTTTTACTGGGTGCTGAATATGGTCTTCCATACGTGCAGCAACTGTATTCTTTCTTTTAGAATATGGAAACACATGGAAGTGAGTGATTGGTAACTCTTTTAAAAGGTTAAAAGTATCTTGGAATTGCTCATCAGTTTCTCCAGGGAAACCACAGATTACATCTGCTCCAATTCCAGCGTTTGGAAAACGCGTGATAATTTTATTAATGATCGTCTTATATTCTTCTACAGTATACTTACGCTTCATTCCCGAAAGAATTTCATCATTCCCACTTTGCATAGGTACGTGGAAGTGATCAAGAAACTTTGGATTAGCGTGCATATAATCAAGAAGCTCATCTGTAATCGTATTCGGCTCAACACTACCAAGTCGAATTCTCTCTAAACCCTCCAGAGCATTTAACTCTTTTAATAGATCTAAAAGTTTTTCACCTGAAGTAGTTTCGTACTCACCAATATTTACACCAGTAAGAACGATCTCTTTAAAACCTTGAGCAACAACAGCTCTCGCCTCTTCCATTGCTTGTGCAATTGAAACCGCTTTTGAACGTCCTCGAGCAAAAGGAATAATACAGAATGAACAAACGTAATTACATCCATCTTGTATCTTTAAGAAAGCTCTAGTGTGTCCTTCTTCTTTAGAAGTTGCAGCACCAAAGAAGTCTTTGGACTTATCGATGTGGATTGTATCTGTTTCATCTTCGTTTAAGTAATCAAAGACTTTATATTTTTCACTTGTTCCTAAAACGAGATCAACACCAGTCATCTTTGCAATTCTTGGCGCATCCATTTGAGCGTAACAGCCTGCCACAACAATCTTTCCATCTGGAGAAGAACGGTGTGCCTTACGAATTAAGTTTCGACAAGTTGAATCTGCACTATCTGTTACAGTACATGTGTTAATAAAAGTAACATCAGCTTGCTCACCAAACTCAACAACCTTATACCCACGCTCAACAAAGCCTTGAGAAATTGTTCCTGTCTCAGAAAAATTTAAACGACAGCCCAAAGTATGAAACGCTACTTTTTTTCCATCAAAATTTTCTAATTCATTATTTGTTGAATCTACTTCTGTTGTCACTGAAGCCTACCTCTTAAAACACTAGTAATAGTGGGCTAAATTAGCTCATAAGGCCTTTGATGACAAGGTGGGCGATAAAAAATACTAAGGGTAAATAAAATTAACTTCTTAAAAAAATTACACTTTTTTTTTATTTTTTTTAAATTCCCTGTTGACTTCTGAACCAAGATTACTTATATTCAATCTCACCAAAACACAGATGGTCTCTTAGCTCAGTTGGTTAGAGCATCTCCCTTTTAAGGAGAGGGTCCTGCGTTCGAGTCGCAGAGAGATCACCATTTTAATGTTTTTTGGTTTCCAAATCCGGGAATTAAGTTAGCGCTCCCATCGTCTAGCCCGGTCTAGGACACCGCCTTTTCACGGCGGTAACAGGGGTTCGAATCCCCTTGGGAGTACCAGTTTTATAAAGAAGCCAGACCTAGTCTGGCTTTTTTATTTTCTACCTACGGCGCATATGAAATTCGGGTGTGCCAATTTGAATCCAGCTTTATTGATCCACTAAATCTACCACTAAGTTACCTATCAAACAAGGCCGTAAAAATAGCTAGTATCCACCGCCAACATTCTTCAGGAACTCTTTCATAATCTTATTGTTATATTCCCTATTCATATTCTGATAAAACTGTTGTTGCTCATTCATAAGGTTTTGCTGATTCATCATATGTATTTGCTGTTGTGAGGCTAATTGGCGCCTGTATGCATCCCTGTCCTGAGACTCTTTGACCTCCCTTAGCATTTCAACCACTTTACAAGTCTTTGATGAAATTCGACAGCCTTGTACAGCGTACCCAATAGCAAACTCTATCATTTTTAACTCATATGCTCTCATCGAGATATCCATACATGACTTTGCACTATTCTGCTCATAGCACTGCTCATACTTCGTATAAAAGTCTCTAGTTAAAGAACATTGGTATTCATCACCCAGCTTATTACAGGCATACTTCGATACTTCCGCAGCTTCACGAATGTTTCTTTTAGTATGATAGTAAGTTTGCGCTGCCGTACAGGCATTTTGATTATCATGCTTTAGGCATTGTTTCTTAATATACGAAATGTCACCGAGATGAACACTTCTAGGGCAATCAAGCATAATCGTTCTGTATACGTTATGCCCTTTATTTTCAAGAGGACTAAAAATTGTGTTTGCGCCCAGCTTTGCTGCTTGATTTTTAAAGTGGTTTACAAATTTATCTTCACCAGAAAACCACCCATTACTATTATACGTTTCGTCCTTAACAACAGTACACATAGCAGTTAATGGATTAGTGTGGTGTATTTCTACAACCTTGCTACCTTCCTCTGTTGTAACGCTTGCACAGCTCATAATTCCCAGTAATGTAATTAATGCAATAAAATTTCGTTTCATACTTCCCCCTCAAAGCCCTTATCGGTACTCAACAAGAAAATCATCAACTATTTTTATTGCAATTAATTACAACTACTTACCTCTGATAACTACAGGGAACTTAAAGCGCCAAGTTTCTCAGATAATAAATTAACGGCCATCTTTTGATGATCACTAGGTGCAAATTTAGCATAATGCTGTACAAGCTTTTGATCTTTATGGCCTGTAACAGCTTGAACAACTTCTAAACTCCCACAGTGTATCCTAGTTAGTGTTGCCATAGAGTGCCGAATGAAGTGAGTTGACGAGAACTTACCATATAAGCCCACTTTCTTTAGAGCCTTATTGTAATGATACTGAATCGCCCTATAGCTTAATGGGTGCCCTCTATCATGAAACATAAGCCCATGCTCTTTATCAAAGTACTGAAAACGTCTCTTTACGATATCAAGCAACTCATTACTTAAGTGGCAGCAACGAATCTCACCATTCTTCGGCACTTCCTTAAGACTTTCAAATCGTTTATTTCTACCCCAAACAATTACATCCTTAATCAGCACAGTTGCCTTATCAAGATCAACACTCTCAAATCTTACTCCGGCAGCCTCTTGAACTCTTAATGCCAGCAAGAATTGAAAGATAGCAAGATCACGGTACACCTCACTATCAATTGCATTTAAGAATTTAATTAATTCATGCTCTGTCATCTTGTTAATCGTCTTCTTCTCAGATGTAATACGACTCAGCTTCCAATGTGCCTTAGTAATAGGTACAACAAAGCGATAATCAAAGTGCTCACGATACCAATTAAACACGGCTCTCAATAACTTTAGCTCATTATCAAAAGACTTTCTTTTGTGGTTCTTATTCTTAGCACATCGCTGTTTCTTGAAAGTTAAATATTGTGACATTAATTCTGCTGTAAAATCCTTTAACGGGATCGCAGTGATCCCATCAAAAAATTTTGCTAGCTCAATTCTGTTCCGTTGTGTTTGCGGCTGTAAGCTAGATAGTTGGTTAGTAATATACACCTGCCAAAGATCACCGAAAGTCTCGATATTTACTACTTCAAACTTCTCCATACCTAACCCACCTTACTAATTCATTTCTTAAAAAATAGAGCTTTCCTAAGCGTTTATAATTAGGAATAAGACCCTTTTGACATAACTGATACACGTATCCCTTAGATACATTTAGAAAGCTTGCTACATCATTTACAGACATTAGCTCTTCAATACTTTCAGCATCGCTACTTATTACACATGTATTTGGCTTTGAGAAGGCCACTCTGAAATCCCCCTTCATGCCTATGCTCCAACTAGATCGTTAGGATAAGGTAAACCACCTATTCCATTGATTAATGAAGGTGAAAACGCAGGGTTAAGCTCATAAAACCTTTTAAGTAGTGACTTTGTCTCTCTCCTATCTGCACCTTTAATACATAACCATTTACGCTTTGGCGGTGTAACAATCTTCTCACAGCTAGCAACATAATTACGACTAGATGACCTAAGATCAATTTCAACGTTATCAGGTATATTCTCCCAGTTAACCCGCCCAGACTCACTCCACGAAATATCCCAACTTACACCAAGGGCGTTTGCATATCGCCTATACGCAGCGAGTTTCCTCGCCTCTCGATCAGAGAATATTCCCTTATCTGGATTAGAGTGATCAAACAATGCCTTCTTACCGCCGTAATTATCACCAAGATACATAAAGTTAGAAGCCTTATAGATAATCCCTCTTTCACCTGCACCATAAACATCACTGTAACCATAGAAAAGTCTCGACTCAGAATTCTTTGACATCCAGTCTATAGTCTTAGATATTTGCCACGAATTAAGAAAAGGTGGTGCAATTGAGCTACATGCGCCACGACTAAGAACTTTCTCAAGCTTTGCCGTATCTTCACCAAGTATTTTTGAAAACATATTAGGAGTACTTAAAACTTGTACACCTACCATTTCACCTTTGAAATAACTTGCAAAATAATGAGTATTCCTTTGAGCCAACTTTCTAAGGTACTCATACTTTTTAATAAATTCTTTCGCCTTCCTTACTTCCTTCTTATTACTTAAAGGAATATGTCTAAACTCAAACTCATCTTTCTTTAAATTCATAATATCTAATGGTGTAAGTCCAAACTTCTCTAGGTCATCCTCGAAGTGCATCTGCCTCCTTACACTTTGCTCACATTTAGGAATTACCCCATTTGTCCAATTTTCAAAAGCTTGCTTTGCTTTTATATAATTTTCATTAATATTCTTATTCATAACTTTCTCCATTTACGTTTGCACGTATGTATCACCTATAGGGTTACGCAGCTGTGCAGTTGTTCTTCACTTGTGTAATAAAAGGAATTCTTCCCTATACTTTTCTTTTTGACCTTTCCTAGCTCAAATGCATTCTTGATTTCATCACGTGCCTTTCTTTCTTTTATTGGATAACTATCTACTATCAAGTCTACAAGATCTCCTGAGGTAACAGCTCCGACTCTTTCAACTATCTTTGAAATGTCATCACTAGTTACATCATTAATCTCCCTGACATACTCGTCGATCGCTTCAAGGGTCATATTTTTTCCTCTTTTAATCTTTAAAGTATCTAGTGGTTCGTGATTCCTCATCTCAAACGAAAGCTTTAACAAGTCCTTCTCTTTTGTTTTTTCCAAGCTCCATGATGCATCAGGTACGTCAGCAAGGGCGCTTGATCCTCTATGCTTATGTCCCGGTTGACTACCATTTGATTTTTCACTTCGCTTCCCTTGGTGATGTATTAAGACGCAAGCAATATCAAAAGAGGAAACAATAGACTTCAAATCAGTCAGTAAAGGTGCCATATCACTTGATAGGTCTTCATTCTTATTGTGAAGAGTGTACAAAGGATCTAGAATTAACAAGTCTGGTTTCACCTCACTTAAGATATTAGTTAATAGACTCTTACCTTCATTTGTATCTATTTTGATTCTTTCATTATAAAAAATAATCGACTCACCATATTCAGAAACATCCTCATCACCAACAAGACTTCTTAAACGATTTGCAAGCATGGGAACCGAGACTTCTGTCTGAACAACTAGCACCTTGCCTTTTTGAGTATTAAACCGATTCAGGAATCTTTGTGCTTTTGCTAGTGCAATTGCCAAAACAAGACAGAAAAAAGTCTTTCCTACCTTAGCCGCCGCAGACATTAAAATCAGCTCTTTCCGATTAATTAATCCTTGAACAAGCCAAGGAGGAGCCGGGTACTTCCCCGGCTCAGTAAGTTCAATCAAGTTAATAAAACGATTACTCATAATCATGTGCCCATTCAAAATTGTCTTTAAAGTCCTTCATTTTTCTTTCTAGATCGAATGCAATGATTTCGTTTATGGAGCTATTCAACTTTATTAAACTACCGCCACTAAAATGAATCACAACTTCACCACTCAAATGTTCATTTTTAAATTTTTCAATTACTTTGTTGATTCTTTCCAAGTTTTATCCTTTGTTTAATTTGTTAATTTTAGTTGTAAGCGCTTACAAAAAAAGAGTTACTCTTATTTCTATGTAGTCATGACAATTCGGATAATATGTAGGGGTAAAGCAGTAATTATTGAAAAATTCAATTCAAGAATAATTACAAAGACTTCGGCCATTCAATCGGATAATACAAAGACAACACGCACAATAAAAATGTGTTTATGATGGTGTGGACATTCATGGATATAAAATGAAGTACTGCCCCCCCGCAATACCGAAAGACAGCCCTCAACGTCGTATAATGGATATTATCCGACATTAAATAGATGAATTAACTCAACACCATATCGTATTGAAAAGCGAATTTTAAAATTACAGAAATATATATTTAAACGTAGCTTGGGGCGTATACCACGAAAGAAATCTCAGTATTAATTACAATGGCCTATTGTAGTGAGGATACTTAATTTATAGTATGAAACATGACGCTACAAATACACAGAAATGATAGATATGAATATATACAAGCTTTAAATATATTTTTAACAAGAAGACCCAAGCACACACAGAAAGCTTACAAACAAAGAATTAAATATTTTTTGAAATGGTGCAGTCTAAATGAGTATAACGATATTACACAAGTAAACCACAATATACTTGAGGAATATATCGCTTATATGTTAGCAACAGGAAAAAAGCCTAACTCTATAAATGCAAATATTTCACCAATTAAAAGCTTTTTCAATATTCTAGAGAAAACTAAACTAATAAAAAATAACACTTTATGCCTTGTCCGCTCATGTAAAATTGATAGAAGGCAATGTAAAACCCAATGTCCTGACTCTAGCGTTATAAACAAGTTACTGAATTCGATACCTGATAACTCACAAACAAATCACAGAGATAAACTCATTATTCTATTTTTCTTAAATACAGGGATGAGAAGAGAGGAATTAAAAAAACTAAAAGTCAAAGATATTAAGCTAGATCATGTTTTAATCGAAGGTAAAGGTCAAAGAAAGCGATCAATTTCTATAAGTAAAAAGCTCAAGAAACAAGCTTCAATATATATAGCTTATTACAAGCTAGGTATCGAGGAGGAACTTTTTCAATCAATTAGTAATAATAATCGAAACAAACCTCTTACATCCGATAGCATAGGCAGGATCATAAAAAAGCGCGCTAAAGATATAAATGAATACCTGACGCCTCATATGTTCAGAGTTTACTTTGCAACAAATCATTTTAATATTGATACACCAATTAGTGTTATACAGCGAATAATGGGACATGAGTCTATAAATCAAACACAAAGGTATATTGCTATTTCGCTAGATAATAAAATCTCTTCAAAACATTGTTTAGAGATTGGAGTTTGAGTAAAAAAATAACTTATTCATCTTCTGATAGATTTATACAGTCCCTTAATTCTGACAAGTCTTCATCCGTTTCTTTTAGTAAATATTCTCTTACATGCATCAATAAGATGTTAAAGTACTCATCAGTTAACTTAATATCTGTGGGAGTAACGTTTGGAACAACAGGATTTGTAATAAATAGTCTATCTAATCTGGCAATCCCCTCATTGGGTACAAAATCTGTTTCTAAACCAGTCAACCTACAGTCTTTAAGGAACACAAAATGTGTATAATGCAAATGTTTTATTCTTTTAACAAACTCTGCGCGAAAACCTTTCATTGGATCACTCTGATGAGTAGAATACATAGGTATAAAAACAAAATCATCTGCATACTGATGTCTTGCACCTTTATCTTTTTTTGTTTCATCTAGTGGTGGTGGCAATATATCAGCCTTACCAATATATATACAAGGCCTCTTTTTTGCTTTAAACGCCATTAATTCTTCTGTTTCTTGTAATTTTAAATTTGGAATTGGAACCCTATTAAGAATTGAGGACGATTTAAAATGATTTGAGTTTAATCTTTCAAATTTAAGTTTTGCAGTATCGTGAACATCTGCACTTGCCCTTTCAGCATAAATTACGGTCATGTTTTTATCTATAAAAACAGTCGGAACCCAAGCAATTTGCCCGGGAACCATACTATAAGGTTTCCCAGAGCTATAAGGGTGAACTTTTTCATATGGATTAGTTATTAATTGCGTAATTCCCATTTCTATTTACTCTTTTAAAGAACTACATCTTTCACGCAAGCTAATATATTAGGGATATCATTCAAGTCGCAATCATCCTCTCTATCCATAGAGGATACGCATTCAAAATAAATCTCATCATACTTTCCACTAGGTGGGTTATATGCAGGCTTCTTTCTATTTTTTATTCTAGATAAAATCTCTTTTGCTTTTTTAATTTTTCTCTTACTTATATCAACTTTTTCAGCAGGACGATTATCTATCCATTTTAAATTTTCAAAGTTTAAGATATCACCTTTAACAACTCCAATCATAGGCTCTGTACCTGAGTATACAAAATGTAGTAACTTCTTAGTATCTGAGGCATATTTTTTAATAGACCCCTGTATAGCCATTCTTGTCTGTATATTTGGCACTACTTCTTGAGCTAATTTTTCGTACTCATTATCAGTTAAATCATCAACTCCAACATAAAAAGCTGTATAAGTATTTGCTTCATTTATGTTGTCAGGAGAAATTCTTGTTTTTATATTTGTACAAATATAGCCATTTATTGCTGCTTCATTAATCTGCTTATATGATTCAACTGTCCAGGGCCCAAAATCCCAAAAAATCCAATCTAAACCAGTAAGCGTTTTCTGCTCTGACCTCGCATTATAAAGGTCTAGTAGATATAGATATTTAATTATTTGAATAGTCCACACAAAACGGCATCCACAACGATTTGCTGTAGCGACTATGTATCTTATCAATTTCAAGTTATAGTCATTTGCCATTTGTTACCACTTATAAACTCAACGGTCTTCTTTGAGTTAGTATAAACCTCTATCAATTATAAAAATATTGGGAAATTAACGTTTTAGTATACTAAAAAACTCAGCTTTTGTCGAGAGCACAACATAATGTAAATTCAATAGGTTAAAGAATTCTGATATCAGGGTCTATAAGCACATTGAAATTATGCAACTAAAAATCATCTTTAGATGATTCAAAGTATAGATATTAAATAGCTAAAATTACAATCTAACATTTAGTTAGAATTTTAATAAACGAATAATTATATATTCTCTATAAATATTAATTTACCTAGCTTCTTACTTAAGTATTCGTTTAATATAAAATACATGGAGGGTATTAAATGTCTCAATTAATATATAATACATCAAAAAGAATAGACTCACCTGTTTATCTAACTGAAAAATCATTGATAGATTTAGATGAAACATTAGAAAAACTGGAAGATAAAATAAAGTTAACTTTAACAGATATTAAGAAAAATCTCCCCTCAGAAGAAAGCTATAGAAATGAAAATATAAAATACATAAAACAAATTTCAGCTGAGTATGATGGCTTTACAGCCGAATATAAGAAGGTAGAAGATATTATCAACTCACTTGATAGTGCTAAGGCACCAATCTCAATTCAAGTTAAAATAAGAATTACAGAAGGTTCTGGTTATGGAGATTTAATTAGCATAGATTTTAAAAATAAATCATATTACAAAGATCTTTCTATTTCCGTTGATCAACAGCTATCTAACTACAGAGAATATTATGAACTACTACTCAACTGGCTAGATAAACAGAAACCTCCTAAACACATAGTAATATGGAAATATATTTCTCAGTATGGTTTCTGGTTTTTTTGGATTTTCTATGCATACATTATCTATAAGACTTCGACAGGGACAATAGAAGTACCATCGGATTTAAGCAACCAAATTCAAGTCGCAGTAAATGAAGGTAACCTCTCCTCAAAAGAAATGATGAAGTTGTTGTTAAGAATAGGATCTGGTGAATCTTTAGTTAAGGAAATACCTAAAGAAAGTACTGGTCTTGGTATTACTTTTTATTTATCAGCCTTACTAATCTCAATTTTATTCCTATTCTCACCAAAAGAATCATATGTAGCAATAAAGAATAATAAGACGAGATACTGGTGGAGAACTAAGATAAATAAAGCTCTCCTTATAACTTTTCCATTATCTATTATTTCGTATATTGGCAGTGTTCTATATTCTAAAATCATGTAATAAATTAAAATATTATACTTCAACAAGAAGAAATTAGAAAAATGTATTGATAACAGCTTAATATTAATAATCTTATTTACACACCCCTTGGGAGTACCAGTTTTATAAAGAAGCCAGACCTAGTCTGGCTTTTTTATTTTCTACGCCTTTCTTTTCTCAAACACTTTCAACCATTTCACTTAACCATCTACTACACTATAAGGTGGGATTTATCTTAGTTTTTACACACTTCGTTTACAATACGCCTAAATAAAAATAGTCTCGCAAAATAATTAGCAAACCTATTAGCATAATAGAACAAATGATATGAGTTCTGATTTTAATTATTGGGGATATATGAAGAAACTTATTTGGATTTTACCGGTACTAGTTATAGCGATTTATTTTTTTGTCGCAAGTTCTGATAAAACACAAGACGATGTAGCAGTAAAAACTTCTACTCAAAAAGTCGAAAAAGAAAAACAGCAAAAGTCGACGAACTTGGCCAGTAGTCCTCTAGCAGAGAGTGGGTCCGCGAAGAAGATAGATGATAGTCCAGAGCTTTTGAATGAAAAGAAAATAGTCATCAAAAAAATTTTAAAAGATCTATCTAAAGCAAAGTTAAATGAAACATTTGAAAATGCTTTTAAAAATAAAAAATTTAATGAGAAATCTCCACAGAAAAAAGAGAAGCTTCTTGAGCTAGTAAGAAACTTTCCATTTCAAGAGAAGCTTGAAAAGTCATATGAAAACTTAGACCTAGATGAACTTGAGGCAATTGCTGAGATTCAAGATAGTGAGACCTCTAAAAAATTACAAGAAAATGCTCAGCAAACACAGGACAAGATTGTAGATCTTATAACAAATGGTAAGGAATACTCACTTCCTGAGGATAAAAGAGAGATTGTGAACAGTATTATTGAAGAAGCTGCACTTCTAGAGCAATCAACAGCTTCGTCTAAGAGTTTAATTCAGGCAATGATGGTACATACTGAACAAGAAAGAAATCCTACAATGAATATAAACGAAGTCGTTGCTAACGCTCAAAAGCAAACTGATGCAATTTTGGATGCACAGGGAAGAAATATAAAACTGGCCCTCGATATGTCATACGAAAGCTTATCAAAAGAAGAACTAGAGGCCCACTTACACATGCTTCAAAAAGTTGACGCTAAGAAAGCGTATCAAGCGGCACTAAAGGCCAGTAACTCCGTCTATAAGGAGTTTATGATCGAGTTCCTAAAAGTTATGAAATAAAATGATGGCCGCTTCAATAAGCGGCTTTTTTTTTGCCTACTTAAGACAATAAAATCACATTAATTCTATAAATAGCTAAAATCTCGTTAACCAATACTGGACTAAATATGTACTTTTTTCAAATATAAAGTATTGTATAATGAATATACTTTTAAGAGGTTATAAAAGCTAATTAGTTAATTATGATTGCACAGGACAAAGTTTTGGTGAATGATTACTACCATTTAGATCAAAAATATCGAGAATTCTTCGAGATGCACTTTCTTGCAGTTCTTCTGATGATTGTCTTATACGTAATCTTTTATTTCTATAATATTGAACCGCATCTTCTAACGACGATGAATTATATGATTGTCTTTGATTCAATTATGGCGATCGTTTTCTATAAGAAACTCTTTAAAAAAAATATTTCATTTGTGATATTTTTCTCAGTTGTAGTGGAAAGTCTCATTTGGTCAATTTACCCTCGCCTTGCAGATTATTCTGCCACAAGTTCACTTTGTTATATTGCAGGAATTATTGTTTTAGCGTTTCACTTACAACATACAAATATTAAGTACTGTCTTCTACACTTTATTATCATGGCCTCGAATAATTACTTCCTTAAAGATCAAAGCCTTGTTCTCGTCACATTCTTACATCTTTTCATTACGACAGTAAGCTCTATTCAATCGATTACTTTTAAGAATAATGCGAATCAGATTTGGCATAAAAAAGAACTTCATAAGAATATATTAAATCTAAAGAGTTACTTCACTCACAACTTACTCAATCCAATCAATAATATGCTTGCGATGATTTCTTCAGGCTTAGACGATAAAGATAAGATTAAGAATAGTTTGAGAAAAAATAGTAATCGTATTGAAGACTTCTTAATGAAGGAGTTCGATGATGTTGATCACTTACTCGATCATCAAGTAGATATTTTTAATATTCCAATTTTTAACAACTTTAAAAGATCATCGATTATCGTCATTCTATCAATGACTGCCTTCTACGCATTCTTTGCTGTAGATCTTTTTAATCCAGTTGCAAATATTTCTTATTCTGGCTTGGCCATTGTTATTAACTTTTTGATTTTTGCCTTTCACCTTTATAAGACGAAAAATCACTTCTCGATTCAAAAGATAAGCTATATTTATCTCTTTAATGCTCAACTACTATTTACACTGAAGTATTATCTAAACTCAAGTTCGGCTACGGCGCTTCCACTACTACTAAGTAGTTACCTATTCACAATCGTTCTTGCAGCAAATACAAGAATTAAATATATCTACAGCCTTACAATATCTGCATGCCTACTTTCACTAGTCGTTAATGATATTGTTAACTGTATCTTATTCATGTCATTTGTAATCTATTTTTCAAGAGTAGTTCTTGGCTTCTTTCATAAACAAGAATCAATATACAAAAGTATAAAGGAACTTGTTAAACATGAAACATCATCAAGATTTGCTGTTGAGATTGAAACGAAGTTATTACCGTTATATCAAAAGCTTCAAGATAGTATTGATCACTACCTTTATGACCATGAACTTGCCAATGACACGGAAGAAGTAATTGCGTCTGCACACGACTTTACTGAAGTAGTCCACTTATTAAATAATGGCGATGAATATCAGATGGCCCCGAATTCTCACTAAGAGTTTATAGAATTATTTATTTTGAGAAAGAGAAATTGCTTCTTCAATCTCATTCCCTTTAAAGCCACGACGTTCGATATAGCGTCTAAAGAAACCACTGGCCTTAGCAACAAGAGTTTTACGTTTTGGAATTACGACTTGCTCGGCCCTTTGTTCAATTCCAGAGATAATTTCAGAGACGACCTCTTCAAGGGAGATCATCTTCCAAGGACCTTCTTTATTGCCACCCCAAAGCTTATTTCCGACAGGGTCACTTGTCACACCATCCATTAATGGCGATGGAAAGAATGTCGGATGAAAGCTTCCAATATCGACACCAAGATGTCGAACTTCCATGCGAACACTATTGCAAACAGCATGAAGTCCTGCCTTGCTTGCAGCATAAGATGCTTGTAAAGGACAATGAACGAAAGAGGCCATCGAACAGATTGCGGCCATATAACCCTTGCTTTGTGTAATATATGGAAGAGCTGCTTTGAATGTGCGCCATGGACCATTTAGATTAATATCAATCACCTGTGAAAAGTCTTTTTCGCTTGAAGAGATCATTGGCGCCATTTTTGTGATACCAGCATTTGCTACGACGATATCTATTTTTCCAAAACAATCAAAGACCTTTGCCATGGCCAGTTCAAGAGATTCATAACTAGTTACATCGATACTTAGAGCTAAGCCTCCTAGTTCACTAGCCTGCTTTCTAAGTTTTTCACTATCAATATCCATCAACGCAAGCTTTGCGCCACGTTCAGCTAGTTCAACACTTAGAGCTGCACCTAGGCCTCCAGTAGAGCCTGTAATAACAATGACTTTGTCTTTCAAATCGATTCTATTCATAGTGAAATGCTTATAGCACCATAAAAGTCGACAATCTTATTTATTGTAAACTATACAAGAATACCTTTAATCACCATTATCTTCATAACTAACTGAAATAATAGTATTTAACTTAATTAAACAAGCAAAGTTGGCCATCTCGATGTGGATTTTTCCTAAAATGATACAATCGTTTAATGAAGTGGTTCTTCATAGTCACCCTATTCACTCTTACCTTATCAGCTTTCGCGCAAAGTAGGCCTCTTAACGAATTTTCAATAAAAATCGATAATGATGCTCCATTTGAAACTGATAGGTATTACTCTAATGGTCTTGAACTGATGTATCAGCGTAGGCTCTACTCTCAAGGTTCATTAACAAAGTTGCGCTTTGGAGTTGCTCATAAAATCTATACACCAGAAGCAACTTTAAGTACCACTGTAGTAGAAGGAGACCATCCTTATACTGGCCTACTCTACGGAATTCTTGGAATCTCTCACGTTAATAGCGATTACTATCTTCGTGCGGATCTATGGACAGGACAACAAGGCCCATCTGCTAAAGCAGGTATTTTACAAAATATATTTCATAAAATGACACCTTCTTCGCAAGTTAATGGCTGGCAGAATCAAATAAGTAATCAATACTTTTTTAATGGAGAATTTAAAATTATTAAGATCAATCGAGGTCCAATATTTGAATTATCTCCTTGGCTGCAAGGGCATTACGGTGGGCTTAAGCGAGATGTCGAAATTGGTCTTAAATTTGGAATGAGGCTTGGTTTCTTTGAATTATTTGCTAACGGCTCTTATGTCGCAAACTTTTTCGATGCTGTTCTACAAGGTTCAAAAAAGGTTGAATCAGTCTACGTTATTTCAGATGAAGACATGGAAGATATTTACTACAAAGCAGATGCTGGTTTTAATCTATTTTTTAGAAGTATGAGAGTGACATTGAAAGCGAACTGGCATGGCCCTCAGTTTAAAGGTGCCACTAATCACACTTTTGCAACTCTAGAAACATCATTCTATTTCTGATCGCAAAATTGAATAATACTTCATATCCCAATGCTTACCACGATGATAAATTTCATTTCTAAGTAGTCCTTCATACTTAAGCCCAAGCTTTTGCATGACTCTTTCACTTTGAAGATTTTCGGCCTTACAACGACACTGAATGCGTTCAATATCAAAGTTCTCAAAACAATAATTTATCACTTCCTGGGCGGCTTCAACGATAATCCCCTTCCCCCAAAAGTCATCGTTTAAAACATAGGCCAATTCCATACATTTATTCTTTGTCGAGACCCAAAAGCAACCGACGCAACCGATAAGCTTGTCATTCTCTTTTAAAGTAATAGCAAATGGTTCTGGTATCCCCTGCTCATAGTTTGAAAATGCGTACTTTTCAATAAAGTCGACACTATCTTCAACTGACTCATGAGGTTCCCATAGGGTATACTTCGAAATATGAGGCTTCTTTCCATATTCAAAAATAGAATCCTTATCGCTTAACCTAATTTCTCTAAGCACAAGCCTTTTTGTTTCAATTTTTGGTGGTTTCCACATATTACTTCCCCCCTATATCTGATCTTAACTGACAGATTTTATTATAACGACAAAAGTTTTACACAAAAACTGTATTTTTTTATTGTACGGAATTTTGGAAAGGAATAATATATAACAAATATATATAACCAAGTTATATAACTAAAACCATATGAGGATTAATTATGAAAAAATTACTACTTCTAGTTCTACTATCATCAGCTTTTGTTTCTTACGCAAATGAAGATTGGTCAGATTCAGTTGCTTCTGATGAAGCAGCAGTTATTGAAGAATCAGCACCAGCAACAGATTGTGCTGCAACTGGTGATTGTGTAGATGCTTCAGCTACTACAGATACTACTTTAGATACTGAGCTTTCAGACGATTCTGATCTGGAAGTTGAGCAATAATTAAAAAACCTTCCGCAGCAGCTCTCCAGCTGCTGCATTAATTTACGATCGGTACATCCTTGGTTTATACTAAAGACGTGAAAGACTTAGAATTTTCAAGAATACTTTTAGATGTCATGCCATTTATTATTCGCTCTATTAGAAGTGAACTCAGAGAAGCGGCATCCCCACATATTTCCTATCCTCAATTTAGGGCGCTCTCCAATATTGGCCGAGGACTAAGTACAGTTGGAGAACTAGCTGATCACCACGGAATAAGCCAGCCTGCAATGACTAAAACTATTAATATTTTAGTGGATGAAGAACTCGTAATAAAAAGTAAGTCTAGTGAAGATGCCAGACAAACAATTCTAAGCTTAAGCCCTAAGGGCCAACAACTTTACAGTGATGTGTGGAGTGAAGTTCAAGAAAAGATCTCTCTTAAACTAAAGAACTTTCCAATTAAAAACCGTAAAGCGATGGTTTCTAACTTACAAAAATTGAAAAGTATTATTAATTAATTATTTTTGAAATCGATTGATATATGTACAGTGCTGACAGAACTCTTCAACACGCTTATTATTATCAAACCCCTGCCTCATTGCGACTGCTCGTGGAGAACTAAGGATTGCTTTTAAGTCTTGATCAATTGCATTTCCTAATGGAATTTGACTTTCTTTATCCAGACAGCAAGGAACAACAGTTCCATCTGCATGAATTCCAATATGTGTTTTTAGGGCATGACAGCGCCCTTGTGTTCCTTGGTTTGGAAGATTCCAATCAGGCCAATCAAAATGTGAGTCAAAGTGAAGATAAACCTTATTCCAAATTCTTTTACTCTTAATCGACTCAACTTGAGTACGACGATTAATTTCAATATCGTAGAACCTCTCTAGAGTCTGAAACACCTCTTCATTTTCTTTCATAATTTGTTCATTACGGCCTAGGTTCCAAAGACGATAATTTACATATGTTTCAGGTGAAGTTTCATTTAACTCTTTTGAAAAATCTAAAATTGGTCTTAGGTAAGTATTGAAGTCGCGATTTGGGAAATTGTCTTTATAACTTTGAATCGAAAAATTAATCTGTCTTAAAACTTTGCTTTTAAGAAGAATTTCTTTTCGAGATGCAATGACCACCCCATTAGTTGTAATTTGAACTGGGACCTCATTACGCTCACATATCTCCATAATCTTCACGAAGTTAGGATGTGCCAGTGGCTCTCCCATTAGATGCAGACACACTTGCTTTGCAAGAGGCTTTGCCTGGATTAAGACTTTTTCAAAATCTTCTGGCGTCATGACCTTCTTATCTCTTTCTACAACAGGACAGAACGTGCACTGCAAGTTGCAAATATTTGAAATTTCAATGAAGATTCTATCTAGCATGAGACTTTCTAACACGCTTCATCAAGATTTGTCAGGTTTTTTTGACGAACAAGAAATACAACTCGATAATTATTATATTAAATAAATTTAGGGGGAAAGATGAAACAAGTACTACTAGTCGTAATTATATCTTTGATTGCATTTGCATCGGAGGGAAATCTTGATTCATTCTGTGCATCTAAAAAAGGTGATACTGGCCACTATAAATCAGGATCAAATTATTACATTTTCAAAGGGCCATTTCTCTATAAATTTGAAGAAGAACAAATTAGATTGATTTTTTCAAAGTATGAAATTCGTTCAGTAAAGGAATATAAAGGTAAGCTTTATATCCTGACACCAGATTATATATTTGTACATAATCTCAATAATTACGAATTTGTAACAAGCTTCCCTTCAACCCACTTACCAATTATACAAAAACATCAATCAGCACAAGATATGACAATAATGAATGATAAACTTTTTATCGCTCATGGCTCTCTTGGACTAATGAAGATCGACCTATCTTCATATAATGTAGAATCAGCTCACAACTTCGACCTACCCCACGATTCGAGCCAAGTTTCGACTGCCACTGGTATTGATAATGACGGCAAACGAATCTTTGTTATGCTTGATAATGTGACTTATAACTTTTCGACAAAGAAGAGAGCTTTTGAGGGTCTTGTTATTCTAGACGAAAATATGAATCAAGATAATGTTCTTTCAATTCGTCAAAACAGAGAAGCTCTTCATATGCCTAAAGCAGTTATTCATAATGGTTTTTTAATTTCAAAAAATATTCAAAACCTCTACTTTTATGAAATAAGTGAACTTAATAAGATAAAGTCACTGTGGCCAAAAAGAAGGCTTTATGACTTTGCTGGAGATGATCTAGCATCGACTCCTGCTATTGTAGATGGTAAGGTCTATGGTTGTTTCAATCAATACGACGGACTAACTTTCAAATACTTTCACAGAGAATTTAAACTATAAAAAAGCCTAGGAAATCCTAGGCTTTTTTCTTATTTTAATCCGTATAATGACTCTAGCTTTTGATCTAGCTCTGGTACTGTTAATTTCATCTTAATATAAGTATCTATTAAGTTATCATTTAGAAGACGGTTTAAGTCCTCTCCATTTTCTAGCTGTTGATTGATATTGTAGCGAATTAGATCTCGTAATCCCTCAATCCCTTCAATATCACCTCTCTCCATCATCGCTTCAACTTGAGCTCTCTCTTTTCTATTAAAGTCAAAAAGATGAGAGATTCCAGTTGTTGCTTGAGAAACAAGATAGAATGCAGCTCCAACACCCTCTGATGTTAAAGTGATTCCCTTTCCTGTGTACTCAGTACCTTTCTCAAGATTATCAGCGCCAATTAGAAGTTCAGTTAACTTTGACGACTCAACACTTGCCTTCTCAATTAGCTTAAATACTTCTTCTAAAGTCATAACAGAAATATCGATAGGCTTCTCTAGAACTCTTGATAGAAAATCATTAATATCTGTCAATAACTCACTACCTTTAGTTGTTCCATCTAGAGCTAACTCAATTAATTTTTCAAGATGAGTCATTCTTGTGGCCTTTGAAAGAAGATCTACAATTTCTTCAGTTGCCATCGTTGAAATATCAAGAGGTTTTTCCAGAACTCTTGATAAGAACTCATTAATATCAGTTAACAATTCAGATGCTTCTGATGTTCCCTCAAATGCAAGATCAATGATCTTAGTTAAGAATTCTTCAGTTTTATCAGAACTTGGCTCTAAATAAACATAGATCTTTCTTGTTACCTCAATTGAAGACTTAGTCGCTTTACCAGATACTTCAAAAACCATAGCAATTCCGTCCGCAGTAAGACGGAACGCTGGCTTAGAAAATTCTGAAAGATTAATAATTTCTTCAGCTACTTTTTCTGAAGCACGGTACGAAGATTGGAGCCCTTTTGAAATTAGAGCTTCCAGCTTCTCTCGAGTAAAGTCTGCGACTTTTACCGTTTGTCTCGTTGAACTCTTGCCCGCATCATAGATTGCTTCTGAAACCTTTGAAGAGGCATCAAATGCAGCATCTCTAATATCGGCACCTACTGTATTAAGTGATAATAGAGTAAGTAAAATAGCTGAAGTTGTTCTTTTCATTATTAATCCTTTTTAAAAAAGTTATTATTTTACAATTTGACGTCCGTAGATTTCCTCTAGCTTATTCTCAAGATTAGGAACTGTTAGTCTAAGCTTGATATAAGTATCGATCGCATTATCATCAAGAAGCTTATTAAGATCCTCACCGTTTACAATTTCTTCATTGATATTGTGTCTAATTAGATCACGTAGCCCAGCAAGACCTTCAACGTCACCTCTTTCTACCATTTGCTCAATTTGCTCTCTTTCTTTTCTATTGAAGTCAAATAGCTGAGAAATTCCAGTAGTTGCCTGTGATACAAGATAGAACGCAGCTCCAATACCATTTGAAGTTAAAGAAATTCCTTTTCCAGAGTACTCAATACCTTTTTCAAAGTTTTCTGCACCTAAAAGGAACTCTGATGCTTGAGTAGACTTTTCACTTGCTTTTCCGATTAGCTCAAAGATCTCTTCAAGAGTCATCTTAGTGATATCAATTGGCTTCTCAAGAACTCTTGAAAGGAATTCATTAATGTCAGTAATTAGCTCTGATGCTTCTGATGTTCCTTCAAATGCAAGCTCTAGAAGTTCAGTTAAAAATTCACCTGTTGCTTCAAGAGTTGGCTCAAGGAAGATATAGATTTTCTTAGACACTTTTAAAGTTTGCTTTGTCCCTTTACCAGAGATTTCAAATACCATTGCTAGGCCATCAGCTGTAAAACGAAAAGCTGGCTTAGATACTTCAGATAGCTTTACGATTTCTTTAGCTAGTTTTTCAGAAGCTTTATAAGATGACTCTAAGTTCTTAGAAATAAATGCCTTTAGGTGCTCACCAGTAAAGTCAGCCACTTCAACCGTTTTATCTGTAGCGCTTTTTCCTGCATCATAAATAGCTTCAGAAACCTTTGAAGATGCTCCAAGAGATGCATCTCTTACCTCAATAGCATTTGCTTGAAGTGCCATAAGTGTCATAAGTGTCGCTGTAGTAAGTTTTTTCATAATTTTCTCCTCTTTCGTTGTTTTTTGTTTTTTGTTTTTGTTTGTTATTTATATGCTTTCATTGAAATAATTCTTGCTTGATCACGAATATTTCTAATTAGATCTAGTAATCTTGCTAAATCTTGAACTTCTTTTTCATAGTTACTTTTTACGTCTTCTAGTAGCTGATTTTCGATCTTCTCTAGCTCTGCGCTTTTCACATTATGTCTATCAAAGTCAGAGTCTCTTAAGACTAATGGAATTCCGTAGCTTGAGTCATTGGCCTTTACACGGCTAGACTTTCTCATTTCATTCCACTCTTTAATTCTTAGACCAAGCGGTGTTTCTTCTTCCATATTCTTATCCAGGAAGTTCCCAACCTCTTCATCAATTGAAGATTGTTTAATTTTAAAGATTGCACCTGTTAGGATTGAAAGATCATTAAGTTTTCTTTCCACATCAACTGTTTCGCTAAGTTCATTTAATTCTTCAAATTTAGAAAACAGACGATCAACATCAAATTCTTCTAAAATATCTTTAATAAATTTTTCTCTTTTTACTTCTTTGTATTTATGATCACGGCCACCACCTACACGACGTCTTCTAACAGTGTAGTCTGATTCTTCAACTCCAAATAAAGATGTTTTTACTTCTTTTAAAAGTTCAATATCACTTGGGAAGAACATTCCTTGCTTTTGGGCTTTTTGTGTATCTTCTAAATCCTCTTCCTTAGAGAA
Source organism: Halobacteriovorax sp. RT-1-1 (assembly GCF_047085455.1). NCBI lineage: Bacteria > Pseudomonadati > Bdellovibrionota > Bacteriovoracia > Bacteriovoracales > Halobacteriovoraceae > Halobacteriovorax > Halobacteriovorax sp. RT-1-1. The sequence goes on along the minus strand of NZ_JBKIXZ010000002.1, from coordinate 162,683 downwards.
TTCACTTTCAGTAAATTTATCTAGCAGAGAATAAGGAAGGATTACTCTCTCATAGGCAAATTCATTATTTGGTAGAGCTGATTGAAAAAGCTCATTAGACTCTGAAGCACAGTTATTAGTGATAAACTTATAGTCACCTTCATATTCCCAATAAACCTCTAACACTTTATTGATGAAGTCTGTTTTTTGTTCTTCAGATAAATAGATTGGTTGGCTAATAAGATCCCTTAACTCTCCTCCGTTATACTCATTAATAACCTCAGGGAAAGAAAGCATGAATAGAACTGAGTCGTATCCACCAAGAACACCTTTTAACATGTCACTTTTGATATCTGTAACATTGGCACGGTAAGAAAGAACAACATGATAAAGCTTGTCTTTTAAACACTTCTCATCAACCTTCTTTCTAAAAGGTGCACAAAGAACAATACGATACATTGAGTGACCAAATCCTGAGATCATTGAGTCACCTTTTGAAGCAAGTAAATAATCGATTCGGTAAACACGACTTGGATCGATATCTCTAGTAACTTTTAAGTCATCTAAAACGATTTCAGAAAAGATCTTGCAATCGTAATTAGGAAACGGAATATGATTTAATAGCTCACTATAGAACTTGTAATAAGACGGTCTTCTACACTTGTACTCTTTATCCATTAGGAAAAATTCAAAATTTACAGCGTTATGCTCTTTTAAATTTTCAAATTCATAAGCGTCGACAGATCTTTTAGACGATAAGTTTTTCGTTTTCTTAGAAAAGAATCCTTTTTTCCAGTTTGCAAGTTTGTAAAATGAAAATAGGCCACTAATAGAGTTTCTATTCGTATCTTGGGATAGAATTGCTCGACACTCATCACTTACATGATTACGATCTTCTTTTTCATCACGACAAATTTTTGCTTTTTTCTTATGTTCTTTTGTTCTAACTTTTTTAAGATCATAAAGGTGGGCCAATTCATGCAAGATTGTAGCTTGTGCTTTTCTTACATAATTCTTATGACCACAGTTAAACTGCTCAACACTCTCGTCACCGTTAATAATCTCTTTTATAAAGAGTGAAGAGATATTGATTTCATCGCGATCAAAGTAGCTTACACTTCCGTATTTTACTGGAACTGATTCGTTACAACGATCCTTTGGAAAACTTCTAATATTTTTATTCTCTTTAAAATCAGAGAAAGTAATTTCAATTTTCTCACCAATAGCTTCTCTTACTGATGTAGGAATCTTTTCATCAACTTGTGCGATAAATACTTCAAGAGTTTTTGTAAATTCTTTTGGAACGCTGTCTTTATTAAGCTTTAGGATTTGCCCACTATAAGCAAAAGTCACCCCTGTTAATAAAGTAGTCAGTAAACTCTTAAAGATTAGGTCTCGCATAATATTCCTTAAACAGTTGTACAAAGTTTGTTCAGCAATAAAGTCAGTAGAAGGCTGAAACTCCGTTCAATTTCTTTTATTTGAAATATTATGTTGCAATAGGGGTGCCAATTTAGAATTGGTTCATAGAAATCTAGTAAAGGCGTATCTTATCACTATTTAAAGAGCCTAACTCTTCTCCACAAATATTTGTAGGTGCCTGACCTTGTGGACCGAGAGGAACTGTCTCTAAGAGTGTTCCTTCAATATCCCTCTCATCGGTATGGCCACGACACTCAATTGCACTAGAAGTATAGGAGATAACCTTATACTGATAGATACTTGCCGGAGCTCTTAGCGGAGAATCCACTCCCTCATCAAGGCATGACAGTAAGAGAATGATAAAGAATATGATTGAGAATATTTTTTTAAAGGGCATATCCTACTTTTCGGAGAGCTTCTAGGACGAGGAGACTTAATTAAAGTAAAAAAGGGAGCCGTAGCTCCCTTACTATTAATTTGAATTTAGGCCACCTAATAGATGGCGAGAAGTGAAGCGAATGTAATCAATACTCTCTTCAGCTCCAAATGAAGATGTGTAGGCGTGAAAGCTAGATAAGAAGTGATGCCAAAGCATTCTTCTAAAGCCTTCTTCCTCTTCTGTGCGAATAATAATTCCAGCACTTCTAAACAACGGTTGTACCCATCCCCAATAAAGATCAACAATCTGTGGGGTCAACCTAGCGGCGACTGAGTCATTATCGGCCATATTCTTTGTATTGTACGCAAGAGATAAAAATTCATCAGCGATATTTTTGTGAATCATTAATTCTTGAAAAATCGCCTTGTAATTATTTGCAAGATTATCAGCGTTTGATTCATTCTCTTCAACGCGGAAAGGCTTGTTCGTAATTGCAGAATTCAAATTTTCTCTAAATAGACTGAAGATGACATCCTCTTTCGACTTAAAGTAATTATAGTAAGTTCCAATCCCCAATCCACACACTTGGGCCAATTCTCGCATTCCTACTTCATCGACCCCTTTTTGAGTAAATAATTCCATTGAGTTTTTTAGAATCATTTCTCTCGTTCTCTGTTTCTTGATTTCTCGTAAACCTGCCATAACACCTCCTTCATGGTCAGCGTAGAACAAGTAGCTCCCGAGCTAATTGGTCGAGAACTCTTTCTAATTTGATCATAGTCGATTCATGGATGACGCTCATCTTAATTAAGTTAAAAGATGGTAATTCGTAGGTAAAAATTTAGTCAACTGATCTTCATCATTGCCCATTATATGTACTTTTTGAGAGATTATTGACTAATTTATAAACACCGATTTTTTTTAAATTGCTTAATTTACGAAGAATCTTAATTTTGAGATAATGATTAAATGTCTATATTATTAAAATTAGTTCCTACATTAGTTTCTTGGTACCTAAGATTTGTTAAGTTCACATCAAAAATTGTTGTTTTAAATCCTGAGAACTTAGATCTGGCAAAACAAATGGGAAATCATGGAAATTACGCCCTGGCCGTATGGCATGAGCATTACCCGACTTCAGTTTTAACAGAACTTGATACGGGACTAATTACAATGGCATCTCAATCAAAAGATGGAAGCCTAGCTGCAGACACAATTGCAAAATTAGGATTTAGTCCAACTCGTGGAAGTTCATCACGTGGAGGAGCAAAAGCACTACAATCAATGATCGAACAAATAAATGAGAGCAGACTTAATTCTGCTATTACAGTCGATGGACCGCGCGGGCCAAGCTATGTCCCAAAAAAAGGCATCCTCGTTGTAAGTCATGAATGTGAAACACCTGTACTTTGCATTCAATCTATTTCCACTCGCCGCTTTTGCATCAGTAAGAGCTGGGATAAAACAAAAATTCCTAAACCTTTTGGACGTATCTACGTCGCTTACGGTCAGCCTTTTCAAGTAGAAAGTCTAAATAATGATGATTTAAAAGCTTATAGCGAGCAGATTGTCACAACGCAACAAGGTCTTACAGAGCAAATTCGTAAGTATGTAGAATACTAAGCTATTGAAATCATGTAAATTGTCGAGATTTTTTGATGAATTAAGTCGTGAAATAATGTGTCGTTAGTGGTACAAATTTAAGTTACTATTAAGATTTCAAAAAGATTTTATTATAATCAAGAATTGATCAATATTGTTTAAAAAGTGAGATGCTATGGCAGAGAATATGCTGGAAATTAAAAACCTTACAGTTGAATTTCAAACAGAAGATGAAAGAGTTAAGGCCGTAAAAAGCTTAAACCTAAGTATTCCAAGAGGAAAAACTGTTGGGCTTGTTGGTGAATCTGGTTCAGGTAAGTCAGTAACATCTTTAGCAATTATGGGACTTATTCCTAACCCTCCAGGAAGAATCAGTGAAGGTGAAATTCTTTTTAATGGTGAAGACTTAACTAAGGCTTCTAATGAAAGAATGAGACAACTTCGTGGTAATAAGATTGCAATGATCTTCCAAGAGCCAATGACTTCTCTAAACCCTGTATTCACAACAGGTAATCAAATTGATGAAGTTCTTATGCTTCACCAAGGAATGACTAAAGAGGAAGCTCGTAAGAGAACAATCGAATTATATGAAGAAGTAGGTATTCCTTCTCCTAAAGAATCAGTAGATAAATATCCACACCAAATGTCAGGTGGTCAAAAGCAGCGTGTAATGATTGCGATGGCAATGGCATGTGAGCCTGAACTTCTAATTTGTGACGAGCCGACAACTGCTCTTGACGTTACAATCCAAAAGCAAGTTCTTGAACTAATGTTTGATCTTCAAAGAAGACACAACATGAGTATGCTATTCATCACGCACGATTTAGCAGTAATTGCTGATATCGCTGATGAAGTTGCGGTTATGTTTAGAGGTGACCTAGTTGAGCAAAATACAACAAAAGCACTTTTTGAAAATCCACAACACCCATATACAAAAGGACTTCTAGCTTGTCGTCCAAGTCTAGATGAAAACCCAGTTAGACTTTTAACTGTTGATGACTTCTTAAATGCAAAAGAAGATATTGATGTTTCAAGCCTTGAAATGAAAAAACCAAGAGCAATTAACGAAACAGATAATCCAGTTCTTCTAGAAGTTAAAAACTTCAACAAGCACTTCCCTATTAAAGGTGGTATTTTTGGTCGTACTGTTGACTGGTTTAAGGCTGTTGACGATGTAACGATTCAAGTTAGAAAAGGTCGTACTCTTGGTCTAGTTGGTGAATCTGGATGTGGTAAGACAACTCTTGGTCGTACAATCCTAAGACTACTTGAGCCAACTGCTGGTGAAGTTATTTATGACGGAATCAACGTTACTAATTTAAATAAAAAAGAAATGAGAGAGATGCGTGAGAGAATGCAAATCATTTTCCAAGATCCATACTCTTCTCTAAACCCACGTATGACTATTGGTGATATCGTAACAGAACCAATGGTAATTCACGGAATTGGTGGATCAAAGAAAGAAAGATATGCTGTAGCAGCTGATCTTCTTGAAAAAGTAGGACTTAAAGGTGATCACCTTAATCGTTACCCACATGAGTTCTCTGGTGGTCAACGTCAACGTATCTGTATTGCACGTGCCCTATCTCTTAAGCCAGAGTTTATCATCTGTGACGAGTCAGTATCTGCACTAGATGTATCGGTTCAAGCGCAAGTACTTAACCTACTTCAAGATCTTCAAGATGAACTAGGTCTAACTTATATCTTCATTTCACACGACTTATCTGTAGTTAAGTACATCTCGGATGAAATCGGTGTTATGAACAAAGGTAAGATTGTTGAGTACGGACCAGCACACGAGGTTTATCGTAACCCACAAGATGAGTATACAAAGAAGCTTCTAAGCGCTATTCCGAAAGGTGTTCCTAAAGAACTACTTTAATTAATTTTCTAAACTAATTTTTAGATAAATTCATAAGAAAGGAGGTCATTGACCTCCTTTTTTTATTTCCACTTTTTGCGTTATAATATTGAGATGGAGGAAGCGTAATGCCTGTCATCGAATCAAGATACACTTGTCATCAGTCTCTACAAAATGGTCATTTACAAACGATCATCCCATTCTTTATAAGAAGAACCCCTAGACATAAATTTGAGAAGCGAACACTGACAACTCCAGATGGAGACTTTCTACGCTACTATAGATCAACAACAAATTCTCCACTTGAAAACAAACATCTCATCATCATCTCCCACGGTTTAGAAGGAAATGGTCGAGACCGCTATATTGTGGACATGATGAAAAAATTCAATTCTCAAGGTTATGATGTCATTTCCTGGGATATGCGCTCGTGCGGTGGAGCACTAAATCGAACTAAAAAGTTTTACAATGCTCAAGACTATCACGACTTAAAATTTCTCGTCGATAATGTTTCTGACGAATATGAGCATGTCTCTTTAATGGGAATTAGTCTAGGTGGTGCAATTACTGCAAATTATCTAGGAAGACACCCCGAGGTTGTTAATCATAAGATTTATCGCGGCTTTATTCTTTCTTCACCAATGGACTTAAATGGTTGCTCAGTGAAATTAAAAACTGAAATTTCACGTCATATCTATCGTCATGTTTTTGTTTATTCCATGAGAAAGAAAGTGATCGAGAAGGCCAAGGTTATGGAACTTCCTGTTGATCTAGATAAGGTGAAAAGTATTAAACATATTGATGATTTTGATGAGTATGTTACGGCGCCTATCTATGGCTATCGTGACGGTAATCACTATAGAGAAGAAGCTTCACCAATTAGTCACTTGGAAAAAATTCGTGTCCCATTTTATATTCTTAACGCCTATGATGACCCATTCTTATCGGAAGAAAGTTATCCATATGAATTGGCCCAAAGGAAAAGTAATTTATACCTCGAAGTACCAAAAAATGGTGGTCACGTAGGGTTTATAAAATCTCCCTCTGAAAAATATTATTGGTATGAACATCGTATTTTAGATTTTTTGAAAATGAAGCTATAAGAAAGGCCTCCGATTGGAGGCCTTATTATTTATTTTTTAAATTCTACTTTGTATTGAGCCTTGGCCCCTTTATAACCGTAAACTTTGATATAGTAAGTATTTGAAGAGTTAACTTTTAGCCTTACTGCTTCATTGTCACTTGAAGATTCTTTACGAGATACAACTTTATAACTTGATCCCATTTTCTTTAAAACTTCAAAGTCTAGATCACCTTCACTATGAGAGAAAAAGATTTTAAAGTCTAATACTTCACCGGCCTTCATTTCTGCTTTGTAAAAATCAACATCTTCTTCGCTATCGATTTCAACATTTTGAGAGAAACTTGATCCTAACTCTGTTGCCGTTTCAGCAGTATTATTATCAGAGCTTGGTGTATCTGAAGAATCACTATCATCTTGATCTTGTGCTAAAACACTTGGGAAGTTTTCTAAGATGAAAGGAACAATTCGACTCATTGATACTGCACCATTGTAAACTCCGCGTCCTCCCCATCCGCCGTAACCAGCGTGGTGGATTGCATATACCTTGTCAGAGTCTGCGCTAAATACTGGTGAACCTGAAGATCCTCCCAATGTATCCGCATCGTATAGAACATCTCCTCTTAGGCCAACAACTTTCCCTTCAGAAACCTTCTTCGTCCAGTCACAATCATAGTCTGTGTAGTAATCACAATTTTGGTGGATAACATAAACACTATCACCTTCTACTGGCTCAGTTGTATCTAATTCAACCTTACCATATGTCTGTCCAGGAGTTCCCTCACACTTAACAAGTGCAAAATCTAGTTCCTCATCATTACCGATAAATTCACTACATTTGATTTCACCTTGGTTAGACTTTGAAACACCTTTTTCGTGTTTCATAAAAACTTTCATTCCTACAACATCAGCAGCACTAGTGATGCAGTGATGGTTTGTCATTAAAATATTGTCTGAGATTAAGAAACCAGTACAACGGCCAGTATTTGAAAATTGAATGTCAGCTACCGCTTTTGAATTCTTTCTAACTTCTGATGATTCATCAAAAGCAATTACTTCTTGCCAGTTAACATCACCAACGATGATTGAACCTGTCGAAACATCTGCGTTAGATGAAGCAGGAACACCTTGGCCACATGAAACTGTTAAGAATGTGGAAACAACTACTAATAAAAACATGGAACTTCTTACTGACATTACCCTCTCCTCCAATCTTCCTTATGGAATTCTTCAAGTCCTTTTGTGAACTTGTTGATTGAGTAATTTATAAGAAAATAAACATGATTTAAGAACCTAGGTGTCTTTTTTATAGGTCAATAATGCTTAAAGTTAAGCAAATGTAAGAAATGAATTAAAAATGACAAGAAATAGCGGTGCTAAAATGTCACCTAATCAATAGGAATTATTGAAACATCTGCATTCTTATAGCTTTTTAGCTCTTTAGGAATAACTTTTAGGATTAGTCCTTCAAGTGCATCAATAACCTTCTCTTTGTAGAAAATACGGCCATAAACTATTGAAACTTCGCGAGTTGGAACAGGTGGAGTGAATGAGCGGATCATTTTCTTACGAGTCCCAGTTAGATCTAACATATCCAGGTGTGGAATGATTGTATAACCGCTATCTTTGGCCACAAGGTTCTTAATTGTTTCAAGAGAACCACTTTCAAAGTGTTGAAAGCCTTTTACTTTCTGACAAAGATTTAGGACCTGGCCACGAAGACAGTGCCCTTCTTGTAAAAGCCATAGGCCATCTTTGTCGAGATCTGAGAATTCGAGCTGGTTCTTATGAAATAACTCGTGATCTTTTGCTATAAATCCATAGAGTGGTTCATAGAATAACACTCTTTCAATTAGCTGATTATTGTGAAGTGGAGTGACAAGAAGTCCTGCATCCAATTCATCGCGATCAAGTTTTTCGATGATCTCTTCAGTTGTTCTCTCTTCAATAATAAGGTCGACTTTTGGAAATTCTTTAACAAAGCGACTTAAGAAAAGTGGTACGAGGTACGGTGCGAGAGTTGGAATAACTCCAAGCTTGAATTCACCTTCTATACCTACGATTGGATCACTTGCAATATCTTTTAATTTTTTAAATTCTTTATTAACAACTCTTGCTTGTGCAATAAAAGTTTCACCTTCAATTGTTGGAACAATAGGATTCTTAGAGCGATCAAAAATAACAAAGCCCAAGCTATCTTCTAACTTTTGAATTTGCATACTCAATGTTGGTTGAGAAACATGACACTCTTCAGATGCTTTTCTGAAGTGACGGTGTTTATCGACTGCTAATACATATTCCAGTTGAGTTATTGTCATAACAAGAGTTCCTGAAGGTTGATTTATAATTTCTATACTATATCATACTTCATAATCGGAGACTATATGAAGAGCAGTATTGATTTATTTCAAAGTCTATCATCTTTAGACTTATTTATATTTTTTGCCATTTTAGGTTTAACATTAGCGAGTGTGATTTACGGCCAATATCGCATGAAAAAATCCACCGAAAAAGAGACCTTTCTTGATTTACTAATTATGGGAAGAAGACTTACTTTGCCACTTTTTGTCGCAACACTTGTTGCAACTTGGTATGGAGGAATTTTTGGTGTTACTGAAATCGCCTTTAATCAAGGTATCTACAATTTCATCACTCAGGGTGTTTTCTGGTATGTAGCCTATATTATTTTTGCATTTTTTCTAATCAAGAAAATTGAGCCTTACCGTGCTGTTACTTTACCAGATTTAGTTGGAAAGATGTTTGGGCCACGCTCTGCAAAGCTCACAGCAATCTTTAATTTCTTTAATGTACTCCCAATTGCTTATGGAATAAGTTTAGGGATTTTTCTTCAACTAATCTTTGGTGGAACTCTATTACTAAACACTTCCCTAGGAGTTGGTTTTGTTGTTCTCTACTCGATGTGGGGAGGATTGAGATCAGTTGTCTTCTCTGACTTAATTCAGTTCTTTGTCATGTGCCTTGCAGTAGCTTTTGTACTTGGTTTTTCATTTTTTGAATTTGGGGGACTCCCTTACCTAAAAGCAAATCTTCCTGAATCTTATTGGTCACTAACTGGAAAGAACTCACTTGCGACAACTTTTGTCTGGGGTTTTATTGCTCTATCAACTTTAGTTGATCCAAACTTTTATCAGCGATGTTTTTCGGCCACTAGTGGTGAAGTTTCAAAAAAAGGAATCTTGATCTCTACTGTCATTTGGTTTTGTTTTGATATTTGTACGACGTTTGGAGCGATGTATGCAAAAGCCGCCATTCCGGATGCACAGAGCTCACATGCTTACCTAACTTATGCAATTCAAATTCTTCCAGATGGATTAAAAGGATTTATGCTAGCAGGAATTCTTGCAACAATATTATCAACACTTGATTCATATCTATTCATTGCAGGAACAAACCTAGCTTATGACCTCGCTCCAAAGAAGTACAAGGGGCGTGTTTGGGTTCACCACTTTGGTGTTATTTTTGTTGCCGTTTTAACAGTGATTATGTCTGAATACTTTCAAGGTAATATAAAATCTGTTTGGAAGACCTTGGGATCTTTTTCTGCATCATGTCTACTGCTGCCGGTCATATATGGCTACCTATTTCCTAAGCAAATTAGTGATAACCAGTTTGTAACGGCTTGCTTGATAGGTGTCGTAACAACGGGCACGTGGCGTCATATACCAAAGCCAGGCTTTTATTCTAATATTGATGAGCTTTATATTGGTATTATTGCAACTAGTCTAACTCTGCTCATTTATCACCTAATTAGGGATAAAAAGCTAGTCGGATAAGGGCCAAAAAGTGTATCCTTTGTGCTTAATATCGTAGGATTTTAAGTTCAAAGGATTACATATGACTGACAATAAAAAAGTCACGGATAAGTCAAACGCTGACGCTCAAAAAATTGAAAAAGCACTTAATTACCACTCAATGGGTCGCCCTGGAAAAATCGAAGTTGTTGCAACAAAACCATGTTTAACAGCATCTGATTTAACAAAAGCATACTCTCCAGGTGTTGCTCATCCATGTCTTGAAATTGCTAAGAACCCTGATGATGTTTACAAGTACACAGCAAAAGGAAACCTAGTTGCTGTTGTATCAAACGGAACAGCAGTTCTTGGTCTAGGAAATATCGGTGCCGCTGCTGGTAAGCCAGTAATGGAAGGTAAAGGTATCCTTTTCAAGCGTTTCGCTGATATCGATGTTTTCGATATTGAAGTTGAAGAATCAACTGTTGAAGGAATGGTAAATGTTGTTAAGGCACTTGAGCCTACTTTTGGTGGTGTTAACCTTGAAGATATCAAAGCACCAGAGTGTTTTGAAATTGAAAAACAACTAATCGAAAAAATGGATATTCCAGTATTTCACGATGATCAACACGGTACTGCAATTATCGCAGCAGCTGGTTTTATCAACGCGCTAGAATTATCTAAGAAAAAAATTGATAAAGTAAAAGTAGTATTCTCTGGAGCTGGTGCTGCATCAATGGCATGTGCAAAGCTTTTCTTTCACCTTGGTGTTAAGCCAGAAAACCTACTTATGACAGACTCTCGCGGTGTAATTTATAAAGGCCGTGAAAGTGGAATGAACGAATACAAGGAAGAATTTGCAAATGAAACTGATGCAAGAACTCTAGGGGATGCAATGGTTGATGCCGATGTCTTCATTGGTTGTTCAGCAAAAGGTGTTTTAACGAAAGAAATGGTTAAAACAATGGCAAAAAGTCCAATCATCTTTGCAATGGCAAATCCTGATCCAGAAATTCTTCCAAGTGAAGTTGAAGAAGTTCGCGATGATGCAATTATGGCAACAGGACGCTCTGACTTCCCTAACCAAGTTAATAACGTTCTTGGTTTCCCTTCAATCTTTAGAGGAGCACTAGATGTACGTGCTCGTAAGATTAATGAAGAAATGAAGCTTGCAGCAGTTTACGCTCTTGCAGAACTTGCAAAAGAAGATGTTCCTGATGAAGTTAAACTTGCTTACCAAGGTGAAGATTTCAAATACGGAAAAAATTATATTATCCCTAAGCCATTTGATACTCGTGTACTTACGAGAGTTGCTCCAGCTGTTGCTAAAGCTGCAATGGATACAGGTGTTGCAAGAAGAGAGATTGCTGATCTTCACGAGTACTCTGAACACCTAGCTAGCCGTCTTTCGGCAAGTGGTGCTTTCATGAAAACTGTTCGTGATCGTCTAGCAGCTCATATTAAGCGCACTGGTGAAAAAGTTAGAATGGTATTTGCTGAAGGTATTAATACTCGTATCCTTAACGTAGTAAAAACACTTCTTGATGGAAATGCTATTGAGCCAATTCTTCTTGGTCACCCAGATGATATCAAAGCAAAAATTAAGTCTCTTGGTCTTGAAGAGTTCTTAGATGGAAAAGTTGAAATCATCCGTCCAAGAAAAGCTGATAACTTTAAAGAATTCTACAAAGAATACTGTGAAGCTAAGCAAAGAGAAGGTGTTTCACTTAATGCTGCTGAAGACTTAATGATTCAAGAAAACTTCTACGGTTCAATGATGGTTAAAAAAGGTCTTGCCGATACATTTATCGCTGGTCCATCTCTAAACTATAGCGACTGTCTTTCTCCAATTCTAAAAGTTATTGGATCAAAGCCAGGAACAAAAGCGGCAGGTGTTTTCATCCTAGTATTTAAAGACCGTGTTCTTTTCCTAGCAGATACAACAGTTCAACCGGACCCAACTGCAGAAGATTTAGTAGAGATTGCAAACTCAACTGCTGAGCTTTACAAGTCACTAATGAAGAGAGATCCAAGAATTGCTTTCTTAAGCTACTCTAACTTTGGAGACTCAAAGCTTCCGGATGCTAAGAAGATGAAACTTGCTACAAAAATGGCAAAAGAAAAATATCCAGAACTAAAGATCGAAGGTGAAATGCAAGCAGACGTTGCAGTTAACCACGGTATTATGAAAAATCTTTTCAACTTCAGTGAACTTGATAAGTCTGCAGATATTTTAATCTTCCCTGAACTAAACTCTGCAAACATTTCGTACAAGCTTCTTGCTCAATTAACAGAAGCATCTGCTATTGGACCAATCCTTGTACCAATGAATAAGACAGTTAATATCATTCAAAGAACTGCTTCTATTAAAGAGATCGTAGATTCTTGTCGTCTAACGGCATTAAGAGCTCTAGAAGAAAAAGTTAACAGAAACGATATTTAAGAGGAGTTAAAGATGACATTTCAAAAGAATATTATTTCAACTGATAAAGCGCCAAGTGCAGTAGGAACTTACTCACAAGGTGTTGAATATAACGGGACATACTTCTTTTCTGGTCAAATCGGAATTGATCCAGCGACTAGTGAACTAAAAGAAGGATTTGTTCCTCAACTAAATCAGATCATGAAGAATATTGATGGGCTACTTGAGTCACAAAACTTAACTCGTGAGCACATTATTAAAACTTCAATTTTCGTTACTGACCTTGCTAACTTTGGTGAGGTCAATGCTGCATATGAAGCTTATTTTACAGCTCCATATCCAGCAAGAAGCTGCGTTCAAGTTCCAGCACTTCCAAAGGGAGCTGTTGTTGAAATTGAAGTTATTGCAGCTAAAGGATAATTAACACTTTTTTATGTTTGATAAGAAGTATGTATTTGAGACAAAACAAACTAGATCTTGGAGAAAGGCCCTCGAGCTTTTCTCCAAGTTTATTATTTTTATCTTAGGTTACTCACTTCTCTCTTACATCCTCATCCTCTACTCTCAAAACGAAAACCTTAAAACAAAAGAAACTTTCTATAAGAAAAGACCAGATATCATCGTTGTCTTTACTGGGGATAGAGGTCGTATTCAAGAAGCGATTCGCTTAGCAAAAGAATACAATCAAGAAAATATTCTAATTTCAGGAGTGCACACAAAAAATAGTGTTAGTACTTTAATTCAAAGTCATCAAATTACAGATGAGATTAATCACGATTTTCTTGATATCGATTACAATGCAAAGAATACTTATGAGAATGTTTTAGAAACTCTACAAGCTCTTCGCAAGAAGAGCAATATTGATACTGTTCTGATTGTTTCACATGATTACCATATTCTAAGAATCAAATCGATTATCGAATATCGTCGTCGCGATAGTGATCAATACAAGTTCTATTTCTGGGGAGTCAAGTCACCACTTGATTCACTTAGAAGTCTCAAAATTATCTACAAAGAAGTATTTAAATACTTCAGAACACTTACTTACTTGGCCCTGGCCAGTGAGGATTAAAATTTAAATAGGAGGAATAATGAATATCGTTCCATCAATCATGGCAACTAAGAAAAGTGGCCCAAAATCACTTCGTTCAACTGTAACGAGAGTTTACTTACTAACTGCAAGTGCACTAGAAGAAAGCAATATTACGCATTCTGAGCATATCCCGGAGTGGATTATCGGAAGAATTGGCGAAGAAAAAGAAGTTAGTATCCTTGGTAGTGAAGGACCTATTATCTTCAAAGTTATCGAAGAAGCTAAAGAGGGTGAGCAACACTATAACCTTATTACAGATAGTAACTACTCTATTGCAAGAGAAGCACTAGGCTCTCTTGTTGGTCAGATTACTAAAGAGCGCTCTAAGAAAGTTGAAATCAATTTCTACGGACTTGATAAAGATATGATTACTGGTGCAATCGTTGGACTTGAACTTGCGCTTTACCGTTTTAAAGAAGAACTAAACCTTGGTGCTATTTCATTCTTTGATGACGCAAAGAAAGTAGCGAAGTCTACAGTAGATACGGCCCTTTCAATGGCGCAATCGATTAATACAGCAAGGCACTTAGTTAATCTTCCTGCAAATATGTTAAACCCAGTAACTTACGCAGACGCGGTTAAGAAGCACTTTGCAAAATCAAAAACGATGAAAGTTACGATTTATGATGAGAAGAAATTAGAGAAAGAAAAATGCGGACTAATCTTAAGCGTTGGACAAGCTTCTGCGACTCCACCAAGAATTGTTCATATGCAATACCGTCCAGCGGGAGCAAAAGGCAAGCCTACAGCAATCGTTGGAAAAGGAATCACATTTGACTGCGGTGGCCTAAATCTAAAAGGTGGCGCAGGTATGGGTAAAATGAAAAAAGACATGGGTGGTTCTGCAACGGTTATGGGATTTGCTACGTGGCTAGAGAACTCAGGTGTGAAGAAAAAAGTAGACCTTTATCTTGCACTTGCAGAGAACTCGATTAATGAAAATGCTACTCGTCCAGGAGATATCTATACTTCTCGAAATGGCCTAAAGGTCGAAATTGGTAATACTGATGCGGAAGGAAGACTTGCTCTTGCCGATGCAATGGATATTGCGATTACTCAAAAGGAAAAGCCAGAAGTACTAATTGATTTTGCAACTTTAACTGGGGCCGCAAAAGTATCAATGGGTGATCATGTAACGAGTATGTTTGCAAACGATGATGAACTAGCTGATAAACTACTAAAGGCTTCTCAAAACAATGGAGACCTTTCTTGGCGTATGCCTCTTTATAGACCTTACTATAAAGGTTTTAAGTCGCACTTTGCAGACATGAACAATATGTCGACTGTTCAAGGTGGATCTATTGGAGCAGCTCTCTTCCTAGAAAAATTTATTGGTGACACTAAGTGGGCACACTTTGATATCTTTGGATGGACGAGTGGATTTAGACCTTCACTTGTTCAAGAAGGTGGATCTGGCCAAGGAGTCGAGACTCTAATTGGATACTTTAAATAAGAAATAAAAAAGCAGGTCGTAAGACCTGCCTTTTTTTATGCTTAACCTCTTGTAACAGAGATCACGGAGTCTAGTGCTTCAAGTCCCGAAATTGTTTTAAGTAGTTCAGAATAATCCTTAACCTCTACTTCAAAAATAAGACTACCTTTTCTATCTTGAGTTGACTTGGCCATGGCCGAGCGAATATTTACGCCAAGGTTTCCAATTTCCTTAGAAATCATTGAAAGAATACCTGGCCTATCATGTGTTAGAACATGAATATTTACTGGATGCTTAAACGTGAAGTTCTCATTCCATTCAACGGCAATTTGTCTCCCGACATCACCTACATCGTAACGTGTACAGTCTGAACGGTGAATCGTAATTCCACGTCCTCGAGTGATATATCCAATAATTGGGTCCCCTGGAATAGGGTTACAACAACGGGCCATACGAACCATGAGGTCGTCCATTCCATCAACGATAACGGCATTATCTTTGTGAGCACGCTTTTTAGCAGTACGAGAAATAGTTGAAGTAAGTGAAGAGATTTCTTTCTTCTTTGCATCATCAACTTTTTCATCTTTTAGACCTGGAATACATTCGATAACTTTATCAACATGTAATTTCCCAGCGCCGACGTTATTGTAGATTTCACTATAAGTTTTAACGTTAGTCAGATTTTCTTTCGCATAATCAAGATCATTACGCTTTAAAACTGCTTTTAGAGTCGTACCAAGAACCTTGAATGCCTTATCAAGAGTTTCCTTACCAACTTCAATATTGCGCTCTCTTTCGGCCTTAAGCAGCCAAGACTTAATCTTTGCCTTTGCCTTAGAAGACTTAACAATATTTAACCAATCTTTATTAGGAGTTTGAGTCTTTGATGTAAGAATCTCAATTGTATCACCTGAACGAAGAACGTACTTTAATGGTACCATTCTTCCATTAACTTTCGCTCCCACACAACGGTGTCCAATATCAGTGTGGACACGGTATGCAAAATCTAATGGAGTCGAATTATCTTGAAGTTCAAATACATCACCATTTGGTGTGAAAACAAAGACACCGCCTACATCAAGATCATTCTTAACATGAGACATGAATTCAGAACTATTATCTGTGTCCTTATTATATTCAAGAAGTTCTTGTACCCAATCAAGTTTAGTCTTACCTGATGACATCCCTTCTTTATACTTCCAGTGAGCAGCAATCCCTCGTTCCGCAACTTCATGCATCTCTTGAGTACGAATTTGAATTTCAATTCTCTCTGCCTTAGGTCCAACGACCGTCGTGTGAAGAGACTGGTAGTTGTTAACCTTTGGAATTGCAATATAATCTTTGAAGCGTCCTGGGATCGGTGTAAATGCCGAGTGAATAACCCCAAGGGCCTTATAACATTCAGTAATATTATTAACGATGATTCTAAATGCTAAGATATCGTGAATTTGTTCAAAATCCACACCGCGTGAAACCATCTTTTTATAAATTGAATAGAAGTGTTTTGAGCGTCCTGTAATATCGGCTTTTACTGAGTATTCAAAAAGCTTCTCTGTTACGACACCAATTGTGTCACCAATATAAGTTTCGCGATCACTCTTCTTCATCGCAACTTTTTCGGCCAAACGATAATAAACATCAGGGTGAAGGTAGCGAAGACAGATGTCTTCTAGTTCAATCTTTACCGAATTGATACCGAGCCTAGAAGCTAGTGGTACGTAGATATCAAGAGTTTCTTCGGCAATTCGCTTTTGTTTTTCTTCACGAACATACTGAAGCGTTTTCATATTGTGCATACGATCTGCAAGCTTAACAATAATGACTCGCAGGTCTTGTGCCATGGCAACAACCATCTTACGGAAGTTCTCCGCTTGCGATTGTTCCTTTGACTTAAATTTCATTTTAGAGATCTTAGTTAGACCTACAACAATTTGCGCGATCTCAGTCGTAAATTCTTTTTCAATCTCTTCAGGAGTAACACTACAGTCTTCAACAACATCATGAAGAAGGCCTGCGATAATCGTATCAAGATCCATATGAAGCTTAACAAGAGTAGCAGCAACATTCAGCGGGTGAATGATATACTTCTCTCCAGAACTTCGCATCTGTCCCTCATGGGACTTTTCTGCAAAGAGATAAGCTTTTCTTAAAAGAGTGAAATTCGCGTCTGGATAATAAGTTTCGACACGTCGACAAAGTTCATCAATATTTAATTCGCGCTCATGGGCGAAATCGAGTTGCTGGTACATTACTTTCTTAAGATTCCTTCAAAAATATCTTTTAATTCAATATATGCAGTCTCAAGGTCATCATTAACCACAAGATAATCGTAATCATTCTTTCTAAGTAATTCGCGTTTTGCATTATCAAGACGAATATTTAAACTTTCATCTGTCTCCGTGCCACGGCCACGAAGTCTCTGCTCCAATGCTTCAACACTTGGTGGAGCAATAAATATCACACGTGCACGATCACCAAAATATTCTTTGAATGAGTCAGTTCCTTGAACATCTAGATCAAAAAGAAGATTATGCCCTTGAGCTATTTCGTTCTCGACAAAGTCTTTAGAAGTTCCATAGTAATTACCATGAACTTTTGCCCATTCTAAAAATGCATCTTGCTTCTTCATAGCAAGAAACTCTTCTTCTGATATAAAGTTATAGTGCTTACCATGCTCCTCACCTTCACGGGCCTTTCTTGTCGTAAAAGAAACCGACTCCAGGAGATCATGGAATTCATTTTTAATCCTCTTAATCAGAGTTGATTTTCCTGATCCAGATGGTGCAACAATAACTATAATTTTACCTTCACTCATAATACTACTCGAGGTTTAAACCTTGCTCTCGAATCTTTTCTAGCTGAACCTTCATTTGAACAACGGCTTCAGAGATCTCTTGTAGTGTTGACTTCGATCCCGTTGTATTAGTTTCGCGGTTAAGCTCTTGAATAAGAAAATCAATTTGGCGTCCAACTTCCCCGCCTTTTGTT
Source organism: Halobacteriovorax sp. RT-1-1 (assembly GCF_047085455.1). Taxonomy (NCBI): domain Bacteria; kingdom Pseudomonadati; phylum Bdellovibrionota; class Bacteriovoracia; order Bacteriovoracales; family Halobacteriovoraceae; genus Halobacteriovorax; species Halobacteriovorax sp. RT-1-1. The sequence goes on along the minus strand of NZ_JBKIXZ010000002.1, from coordinate 144,672 downwards.
AGCAGGTCATTTAACTTAGATAGGTGGGCATTAATACGATTAATTTCTTCGTGAATATCCATTTTCTCTAAGTAGAAGATTACTTCTTGCATAAAGCGAGGTTCATCAACAGGCATCGCCGTTTTATATTCTTCAAATCTCTTCTCAAGTCTTTCCTTTACGGCCGCTTGAAAATCATCTGACTTATCATTAACTACTTTAAAAAACTCTTCATAAGATTGCTGATGTTTTTTAATAACATCGACCATTTTTTGACCTTCAATCTTACGTGATTCTTTTAAGTTCTCAATCGCTCCCTTAAGGGCATCGATGGCAAAAACATTCATCTCATCAATAGAAGACTCATCGACTTCTTTCATAAATTCATTACGTAAAAAATCAGTTGGTTTTATATCGAGTTGAACATCATTCTTGTCTGCTAGATGTTTCATCGAAGTTATAAATGCGTTCACTTTTTCAGTATCAATATCATCAAAACGAGATTTCGCTTCAAGCCTTTTATAGCTTACGTTTATATCAAAGCTTCCGCGTTTAAAATTTTGCGCAATGAGATTTCTCATTTCAAGTTCAACACTATTAAAAAGTGATGACATCTTAAATCGAATATCTTTAAAGCGATGATTTACTGTCTTGATTTCAACTGTAACTTGAAGGCTTTCACTTCCCGCTTCGGCCTTACCAAAGCCAGTCATTGAATATATATTTTTGGCCATTTCCTCTCCCAATGAATGACTTTTTTAACTCAAATATACAGCGATATCAACCGCTAGAAGTAATAATATTAATTATTTATTATACTCCCCTGAAGATTGCTTTCCCTACTCGAGAGACCAGCCTTCAACCTTTCCTTGGCTAAAGTAGACAAATTTACGCTCACCGTTTTCAAAGAAGGTCCAACGCTCATTTTCAAGCTGTGGGTTACCTGCTGTGTCAACACGATGTGGGTTTCCCCAGCGATCAATTACATTCTTCTTGTCCATCCCCATTGCAATTTCGCGATGAGCCTGAGCTCTTGGAGAATAGCGAAAAATTGATGCAGGCTTTCTGGCCTCAAATTTCCTCTGCTTCTCATATCGAACGAGGGTTCTTCCATATTCTTGCTGCTCTGCTCTTGTTAATGTTAGGTAGTATAGTTTTTGAGAGTCATTATCAAACATCCTCTCTTTTCGACGGAATGCTTCACGATCCTCTGGACGCATACTATCGAGCTTCCCCTGTAGCTCCATTTTCAATCGTTTTTCTTGAGACCATGAAGGGTAATCTTCTTCACTTGATGGTGTTCTTTTCATCATTTCATCTTTAGAGTACTGCACATAGCTAGGGTCTCCCCCAACAGTATCAAACGCCTTACCTGGGCTAAATAGTGAGAATCCTTCATCTTCCTCTCCCATAACATCAAGAAATTGTCGATCCATTGAGATCGGTCCGCATGAAACAATGGTCAAAAGTGAAAATAATGTTAATGCTCTAAGCATGTCTTCTCCTTAAAATATTCTCCCCATCACCTCTTCTCTACGGCGTAATTATTGAGATTTCTTAAGAATCCATTCAGCTTCCCCCACATCCAGAAAAAACTTCCTAGCATATTAATTTACTCAAGAATTAACTGTTGCCACTCAGGTATTTTAGGGACTTGCCGATAAGTGCTATAGAGATAGATTTGGGGATATTCTGTAATGATGAATAAATGGCTAAAAATTGAAAAATATTTAAATGGTTTGCTAACAAATCTTGCCAACTTCTTTACTGGAATTACTCCAAATAAGATTAAGAATTCTTATCACAACTTTCTAAAGACAATCGCTGGACTCATCCAGAAGATCATTGCCTTGCCAGAGTTCCTTACTGGGCCGGCAAAAAAATGGCTTAGAATTAAGCTAGCTGCATTAGTCACATTCATGCTGGCCAAAAAGCAAAGTTTAGCAAGTGTTGGAGCTGCTTTTAAGAATTTTAAAATGTCTGGTGATATTCCTCTCATGGCCTACAACGCAGCGAAAAGTTTTTGGTCAAAGAATGTTGCCCTAAAACTTGCAGCAGTCTCTCCGGCCAAGGCCGTGGGAATAACATGTACCCTAACTGTTTTTTCACTAACTGGTATTTCTGTTTATCAAAATATCCAGGAGATTTCAGATAAGACTTCTCCAAAACAAGAAAGAAAAATTGCTAGTGAAGAAGATCTAGAAAAAGCTAAATGGGGTCGATCTCGTTATCGTCTGGCCAATAAAAGAACGATCTTTTTAAGAAATGTTGATATTCCAATTTACATAAAAAATAGAAATGGCATGAAGTCTCTTCTTATCGATGTGCTATTAGAAACAAATAATCGATACACGGCCCAGTATTTCTATAAACCAGAAAATGAGATTTTAATACGCGACCGCCTCAATGAATCACTTCAAGCTGTTGTGCCTAACTTTCCTCTTGAGCCAGAAGGGAAGAAAATTATCAAAGAAAAAGTTCGTTATGAAGTTAATAAACTAATTGAAGATCTAAAAATCGACGGTCACGTTGAAAAGGTCTATATCGACTCAATTTTAAATGGATAAGACCGTTCTCACTGTTTGATTTGAAACTCCAAGTAAACTTGCAGTAGTTGCAACATTTTGGTCACAATGATTAAAAACTTTTAAAAAGTAACGATGCTTCATATCTCGATATGAATAGAATTCATTATTTTCAATAGAACGATCTATTATCTGATTGTGATCCATAAGATTATCATCCATTTCACAATAAGTTAGAAGATTTGACTTCCCCTTTAGGTGCTTCTTTTTTAAATGTGCATTTAATTGCCTAATATTTCCAGGCCATGAGTAACAATGATAAAACTTCTTAAGTTTAGGGTGAATGGTAATGCCATATCGATTTTCATAAGAACAAAGTAACTCATTTAAACGTTGATCATTCTCACGCAAAGAATCTAATTTTATCACTTCTTCAGATGATATACGAAAATAAAAATCAGAGCGCATTTTCCCTTCCTCTACTAGCTTTAAGAGGGAGCGACCTGAGGCCACGATAACTCTAGTTTTTATATATTGCGCTTGATTTGATCCAACTGGATAGAAAAGTCCATCATCGAGAAAGAGCAAAAGCTTTGCTTGAACTTCTTTTGAAATAGAATCGATTTCATCTAAGAATAATGTTCCACCATTGGCCATTTTTAGAGCACCATCCTTATCACTTAAGGCACCTGTAAAAGATCCTTTCTTATGACCGAATAATTCTGACTCCAAAATATTATGAGAGTAAGAACTTAAGTTAAGATGAACAAAATTACCAAGCACGCCACTTTGCTCATGTATCTTTTTTGCTAAATAGCTCTTTCCAGTTCCAGTCTCTCCTTCAATTAAGACATTAAGCTTTGGATGGATTTGATAATCAAAACGGAGCTTCTCTTTGCGCTCCTCTCTTAAGCAGCGAATTCGATTTCGCCCAAGGATAATTTCATCGCCCTTTCTCAGATAAGCGTGAGATGAAAATGAGCCGTTAATTCTAAAGGTTGCTCCATTAATTCCTGACAAACAAAAGGTATCACCTACATTTGTTTTCACAATTGATAGCTTAAAGCCAGCTTCATCCTCTATCGAAATAATAGGTAGTGAGATTTCTAGAGAATCAACAATAAACTCCTTTCCTGTTAATTCAATATGATAGGATGTTCGATTCAATAAAATTCGACGTTTTGAGCCAAATAAAGGTGTAATTTCTATAGAATTTCCATGAACACAAAATGTGTCTTTTACAAGTTTATCTAACTTTGGTACTTCTAGCATATATAACTCCTTAGAATTTAAGCAAAATCGTAGATAAACGGAAGTGAAGAAAAATGGAATATAGAATCGCCAAAGGTACAACTCAATTCAAATACGGAATGACAGATGTGAACCAACTAATTGAATGGTTAAATGCAGAAAAACCGATTGGTGTAAGTTTCATTGGCCGCTCAAATGCGGGTAAATCTTCAACAATTAACTCTTTATTTGGAAAAAGTACTGCTGTTACTTCAAAGACACCAGGACGTACACGCCAAGTAAATATCTTCTCATTTCAATTAGAGAAAGAAGGTAAAGTTGTCGATAATCTTCCACCTTTCTATCTATTTGACCTTCCTGGTTACGGACATGCTAAGGTTTCAAAAGAAATTCATGCTCATTGGGCAAATCTAATGGATGAATTTTTTAAGAACTGTGGTGAACAAAACCTTATGCTTAATCTTCAAGATGCTCGTCACCCAAATCAAAAAGCTGACTTAGTCTTTAGAGATTACCTAAGCCCATTCGGTCATGAAGCATTTCTACTATTTAATAAACTTGATAAGCTTAAGACTCAAAAAGAAAGAGCCGCACTTAACAAACTAAAGCCTGCTATCTTTAAAGAACATAAGTGGGTAACTCAAATTCACTTTATTTCGGCCCTAAAAGGACAAGGGGTTCCGCAATTAGAAAATGCCATTATCAATTACCTTTTATTACAAAATGAGCTAGAGAATAACCAAAGAGACTAAGCTACTCTTTAGAACATTTTGATTTAATATTTGATACGTCTTTTTCCATCAAATGAAGTTGATTTTCATAATCTTTAATTTCTTTTAAGAGTTCATCAACTTTAGGGTTTTCCCACTCAAGTATTCCCGAACTTAGATGCTTTGCAGCTAGTTGTCCCAACTCCTGATACTTCTCATTTAACAGAGTATTTGTATGAGACGCAGTAAGCATCTTCTTACCAATAACAGTTGCCTTGGATAGTTCTTGAGAGCACTCATCAACTATTTTCTTAAGCTTGGTTTTCCATTCCTCTTTTTGCATAATTCACTCTTTCAGATAGAATAAATAATAGATCGTCCCCTATTTTACAAAAAGATAAGTATGATTTCATTAGATTTTTTAGCAAAAAAATTCAACTCTTTTGAACAGGTTCTTGAAAGTAAATTTTCAAGTTATAAGGACTTACTAACCAGTGAAGAAAAGAGCACTCTCGAAAGTACTTATCAAAGTCTTTTAAAGATTTATGGGGAGACAGAAGACCCTTGGGGCCTAAGTGTTCCAAAAGCCAAGAAGAGTTTTGAAATTCTTTATACAATTTATCGCCACTACTTTAAGGTGCGTTTATTTGGTAAAGAGAATATCAAAAATGAACAGTACATGGTTATATCCAATCACTCAGGTCAAATCGCCATTGATGGCCTCATGATTGGCTGTGCCTTCGCTTTTGAAAATGAACCACCTAGAGTTTTAAGGCCAATGGTTGAACGCTTTTTTACAGCTCTTCCGTTTATTAACAAATGGTCTTCTGAATGTGGTGCCGTTTTAGGTGATCGTGATAATTGCCTCAATCTTCTGAAAAGAGGTGAATCTCTTCTTATCTTTCCAGAAGGTGTAAGAGGCGTCTCTAAGAGCACAACTAACTATTATAAAGTTCAAGAGTTCACGCCGGGATTTTTTAGAATGGCACTAAAGAGTGGTGTAAAAATACTCCCCGTTGCAGTTGTTGGAGCCGAAGAGATATTTCCTTATGTTTACCAAGCAAGCGCAGTTGCTAAAATCTTGAAGCTTCCAGCACTGCCTATAAGTGCAAATTACTTCCCACTCCCATCACCTATTGATATTCATGTAGGTAAACCAATAGAATTACCAGAAGATATTGATGCAGATAGTGAGGATAGCTTAATTAATCCACATATTCGAGAAATAGAAAGAGTCATTCAATCAATGCTTACTGAAGGTAGGAAGACACGTAGACCTTGGGCATTTTCTAAAAAAATGAATGAGGATAACGGCGATGAATAATAAACGCTCTATCTTAATCATTGGTGCTTCAGGAGGGCTAGCAAATATTCTATGTGGAATTCTAGCAAAGCGTATGCCTGATGCAAGAATCATTGGAATTGATTCTCGAAAGATGAAAAACGAAGTTGATTTCGATAATTATACATTTCATCGTATGCGATATACACGACGAAATTTTGAAAAGCTCTTTCGTGAAAATAGATTTGAATCGATCTATCAAATAGGAAGGATTACTCCTCCCGGAGGAAGTGCCGAGGAACGCCTAAGTTTCAGTCTTGTTAATACCAGTAAAGTATTGGAGCTCGCGGAAAAGTATTTGATTAAAAAGTTTATCATGCTTTCTACCTATCACGTTTACGGGGCACAACCAGACAATCCTGTATTTATAAATGAAGACTATCCACTAAAAGTTAGTATTAAGCACCCTGAGCTACGTGATGTGACAGAGATAGACGCTCTATGTACTAACTGGATGTGGAAAAATAGAGAAAATATCGAAACAGTTGTTCTACGTCCTTGTAATATTATAGGACCTCAAATTGATAATACGATTTCAAGGTACCTAACTTCTAATATGACTCCTGTGCCAATTGATTTTAATCCTATGATGCAATTTATCCATGAATACGATATGGCAAATATTTTATTTCAAGCATTAGATAAAATTCCAACAGGTGTCTACAATGTTGCTCCAAGTGAAACGATATCACTCCAAGAGGCAAAGAAGATTACAGGTACAAGGGATATTCCATTTCCAGTTTTCACATTAGAAGTTCTTTCAAAAGCGATCAGAAAGATCTGGCCGTTCCCGAGTTATTTCATCGATTTCGTTATGTATTCATGTATTATTGATAACACGAAAATACATCAATATATTCCGGAAGATATTTACCAATATAATTGTAGAAAAACCCTCTCGTTAATACGAAAGGGTTAGTTTTTTAATAATCATTCTTCTTCACTGGCCAGCGTACGTTCTTTTAGCACATTCAGGGCCGGATCATTTTCCCAATCATAGATAATATCGAAATTTGAAAAGGCTTCGATAACTTCTTCTCTCGTTCCTTTTTCAATTCCAATATCTGCACTAACGATAAAATCATCAATTGTTCCCAAGTTGTTATATATCTTAGTAAACGTATCTTTGTTCATGTGCACTTCAATATCCTTCATCTTCTCAATAATCTTCCTATCTGTAACAAAATCAACAACGGCATTTCTTATATGTAGGCCATACTTTTCATCATAACCGAGATTCACTGCAATGAACTTATCAGTCCCTTGAGATCGTCCGGGATTAATTCTAATGCGATAATTATTAACAAACGCACTTGCATTATTTCTTACTTGCACAAATGTTGCTGGTGCGTTTTTAATAATGGCAACCTTACCTTCTGCTTTTCTTGCTTGACTCAAGGCCCAACTACGAGCAGTTGTAGCAAGGCTTCGATAGCCAATTTGTTTTAAACAATTTGCTTTGATTTGATTATTATCATTACTATTATTAATTCGAACAAGATAATTAGCTAACTGACATGACCACTGATAATCTCCGTCTCGATATGCATAATCAGCTAGCGACTTAACTCGTGTCTCCCCCCCCATCGCAAGAACAATTCGCTTCGCTTCATCATCAGGATGTAGTTTATAAAGATTTGTTGCATCACGATCAAAATGTCCAAAAATAGCTGTATAAATACGAGGAGGCATTGATGAAATTGTTCCATAATTTTCAATCAATGTAGGTTCACTTTTTAAATAATCAGGAATCTTCACAAAGTACCTTAGTTCATCAGGACCCATTCCAAGAGAGATACCTTTTAAGGTTTGATCTAACACAAACGAGAGGCCATCTTGATAACTTTGAAGTCGTTGTGCTATTTTTTCTCGTCCCCTTAGACTAGTAGAATGAGTACTCATAAGGATTTCTGGTTTAAGTTTTTTTATAAACTCAACTGACCTTTTCCAATCTTCTGGGTTACGATACTTACCTCCTCTTAGACTATAAATATTCGGAAACCAGCCCCACATAATATTATTCAGTACCGCCTTTTTAGATGGAATATGGACGAGAACTTGATTCGAGGTATCTGTACCGATATCTTTAGTATAGAAAGTCATATCAACACCAGCAATTGTTAGACGTTGTCCATTACGAACAGGAGTATTTACAGGAACAAACCCATCATTATTAGGTATTACAGTATTTTTAAAACGAGCATCATCACCTTTATCTGGAAGGTATAGATTAAATTGCTCAACTGTTCTGGCCATTAAAACACCACTAACTTCAGAGTGTAGAGCTTCAACTCCTCCAGTCATCGCCATAACTTTATTTGTATTTGGATGACCAATTATCTTAATATTTCTATTACCTCTACGTTTTTCTTCTTCAACAAAGTACCTTGCACCAAGACTATAATGTTCATGTGAGTATATGATTGCTCTAACAGGATACTTAGTAACTTTTCTTAACTCTTTATAAAAGATGCTTGCATCGTGTTCGTTATCGGCTGTATCGTAGACGATTACGCCATCGTTACCAATGATAAAATGTGAGTTTACAATACTATCGCTTCCAATTGTATAGAGACCGCGTCCTAAGTTTAAAGTAGTTAATTTATCATATGAACCACGCTTTGAACTTTCCTGCGGTAATTTCCAATAATCGAAAGTTTCCTTAGACACAAGTGCACCATTATCAAGCTTTGATAACTTCTTATCCTTCGACTTCATCATTGGATTATCATGGAGTAGTGTATTAGTACTAAGAGCGCTTCCCATAAAAGATGTGCCTCTTCCTACAAAAAATGAGATAACACATAAAATTAAAACGAGAAATCCAACTTTCATATATTCTTCCTTTGTAGAGTTTCTTCAAAGAGTCTTTCGACATATAACAAAGAAAGAAGTACCTAAGTTCAGTTAACAAAAGTAAAATGAAGTTTACTCGAATGGTTGACCAAGAATAACAATAACAAGGCAAAGGACGGCCATTAATAATGAGAAAGTAAATTTTTTCTTATTCAATCGGTAGTTAATTAAACAGCTACTTATACATTGAAATAGGTAATAAAGAGCAAAGGCCTTTGAAGCAAAAGAAATGATTTTGAAAATATCGAATAGCCAGACAAGAATTGTTCCGATACAGGCTATGAAAAGGTATGCATTTTTCGATTTAATCTTTCCACTTGAGATCTCTGCAAAAAGACCTCCACCTCCTCCCATATCCGCAATGGCAGCACTTAACTGACTTGCCATTGCAGCTGCAAATAAGAATGTAGGAGCTAGTACAAATACAAATTGACCAATATCAATGACAGATGTTTCTGAAATCACTCCGCTTAAAGGGTGTGACTTAAAAACAGGAATAAATAAGGCAATAAGTAGCATATATATTGCACTACTAAGCAATTGAGCGTACCTCATGCTTTTTACTCTCAATTCTCGATTATACTTCTCAGAAAGGTATCGACTTGTTTCAAATCCTTGCACCATAATGAGAAGTCCTAGACTTACAGCTAGAGAATGATAGTTAAAGTTGCCAATATCTTTTGACTCAATCGGATGACTACCGAATTGATAAGCAACGAGTCCCATCAAAAATGTCACAATAATAGAAAGCTTTACATTAACAGAAACACTCTCCAGTTTTTCTAGTGATGATAACCCATGCTGGTGTCCAAAGAATGCGATGGCCATGATAACAACAGTAACAACACCTTTTTCAACAACAGCGCTATGATCACCAGTCATCCTTAGAAAGAATGATGAAAATAAATAGAGATAGTAAGTAATAGATAAAATATAAGCAAACGCCAGTACCCACTCACTTATTCTTTCATTAAATCTAACTTTATCGTGAATATGATTATTAAGATCACTCGTTAATAGTACTGGCTCGACATCATTAATATTCCAGCGAATGACTTCCCCTATTCCAAACGAGGCAAGGCAGAGAACGGCCATTAAGACAGGAGCATAGACACCGCTTAACTCATTTAAAAGTGGTGCTGAAATAAGAAAGCCACTGCCAATAATGGAAGCCAAAGGAGTCATGGTTGCTGTCCAAGTAGAATTAGTCATTACTTTCTTCGTAAAAAGTAGAAAGAGAATAACTGTAACAATAAAGAGATAGGTCAAAGACTGCACTTCCATATATGTCCTCATTAATAGAAATAGTTTATAAGTTTAAATACAAAAAAGAATAAACTGCGCGTCATATTTATTGATAATTATTAACAATTGACTGATTTCTATGAAATGAATAGACTTAATCTATTCTCAATGGCCCGGTGGTGGAATGGTAGACACAGCGGATTCAAAATCCGCCGGTAGCAATACTGTGCGAGTTCAAGTCTCGCCCGGGCCACCATAATAAAAAAGCCCAGGTTTATCCTGGGCTTTTTTATTATTGTTGCTTGGGTATAGAACTTGAATTTGATTCGAGTTTAGGAGCAGGATGCGACGTATGCCAACGAAGGCAGGGCAACCAATCGCTCCTGCTCATGGTTGCATACAAAACATCCTGTTTATAAGCCGAAGTTGGCCAAGTCTCGCTAGCATAAAAACTAAATCCTTCATTTAAAACATAATTCGATTCGAGTTTAGGAGCAGGATGCGACGTATGCCAACGAAGGCAGGGCAACCAATCGCTCCTGCTCATGGTTGCATACA
>NZ_JBKIXZ010000002.1:0-134113 GCF_047085455.1 Halobacteriovorax sp. RT-1-1 | reverse complement strand
TGCTACAAAACATCCTGTTTATAAGCCGAAGTTGGCCAAGTCTCGCCAACTTAAAAACAGGCTTCTAGTCTAAATCATCAAATGAAATAGTCCACTTGTATGGATTAAACCCACAAGATGAACCAGTAATTGTCGCTTTTGAAACTTGCGTAAATGAGTTGATCATTACCGAAGGAACTTCGACACGATCAAAAAGATACACTAAGCTAGTCGCTTCACTATCTTCTAAAAGGTAAGTCATATGACCTGCATTTAGGCTCCATACGGCCGGATTGTATCCTTTAATACTATCGATAATATTAAATTCAACTTTAGTACAAGGTCCACTTACTTGAAGCTCAACTTTATATTGATTAGCAAGTTTAACTGCAACTTGAGTTTCTTCATTAGTTAGATTCTTTGTTACAGTCTTTGCCATAACATTTAGTGATACTAGTGAAATTAGAGCTATGATCATTGTTTTCATCAATTATCTCCTGATTTAAGTTTTAAAAATACTTGTGACTTATAGCATGCGTGAACACTTAAACAAGAGAACATAAATAAAATACACATTAAAAAAGCCAGCTTTAAGCTGGCTTTTAATTATCTAGAAATTGTTGAAAGATTTGAGCACTTGTTAACTTTATAGAATTTTTGAAGTCCAACCGTTTTATCTCGATTATTGATGATTTCCATCATAATCTGTCCAAGACGATCGCCTCGTAAACCTTTTTGACCAAATTTATTATCAAGGTAATCTTGTGCTTCTTCTAGCGAAAGCTTTTTTCCATAAAATTCAATATTACGAACAACACCTTCGGCTTCTGCAAGAGAATACTTCTGACCTTCAACTTCAACATCTTCACGTCCAAGCTCTCTTTGCATTGCGATCTTCTTTAGATAATTTCTTGCTGTGATAATACGACGAGCAAGGATCGCTGAATCATTATGAGATTTAATTCTCTTTCTATCAGCATTGTCTGCATCACCAAAGATATCATTATTAGTTGCGATGAAATCATAACCTAGCTCTGAAAGTTTTTGAGCATATACCCAAATCTCTCTTGTCGTTTGTACATCAACACATGCGTTAAGTTGAGCATCTTCGCCAAGTTTTGCTGAATTACCAGACTTAGTGATCTCATAATTCTTTTCAAGATCTTTATACTTTTGATTAAAGTTTTTATTTTGCTCTTCAGAAAGGCTTCTCATTTTATCTAAGAACTCGCGTCCATACTTTCCATAAACATGGTTACGAACGATATCAAGAGACTTAATAATTTCTCTTAAATCACCATCTTTTGAATCTACAGAAGAATACTCTTTCTTTGCAATAATGGCAGCTAGGCGATTATCAACTTCAGAAATAGCACCATAAGCATCGGCAATCGCCTTCTCTCTCTTTTTTAGATCATCACTTTTAAGAAGCTCTTTATATTCTTTTACAGAGATACTCTCTTCACCTAGTGAGATTAAATATGTGTCATCAAAGTTGTCACGGGCCTTCTTTCTCTTAGCTTGAATATTATTTAGAACTCTATTGAATGAGCTGGCCATATCTGCAAGGAATAGCTGATTAAAATCCTTAACACTCATCTCCATAAGCTCCATTGCATTATCAAGTTTGCTTAGTTTTTGTTTGAAAAGCATATTTAAGAAACGATCCGCTCCTTGTGATTCTGCAATATATTCATTTAAGTACTCTTCTAGCAACGGTTTTGAGTAAGCTAATTCTCCTAGGATCTCAGCTTGTTGGTATGTTGCAGATTTACCAGGCTTATCAGAAAGAGGTGTTTTCATTTTCTCATAAAGACCGACTATTAGTTTTTCAACATCAGCATCAACTTTTGCAACTTCAGCTTCTTTAATTTTCTCAAACTCAGCTTCGACACTTTCTTTTGCCTTCGTAAGAGATTCTAACTCTTTCTTTACCTGTGCAACTAATGCTTTAGATATCTCTTTATCAGTATAATGTCTGTCCGTATCGATATCGAAAACCTCAAGGGCCTTTACTTGGTTTCTTACGTCGTAGTATGCACAGTTAAGCTTTACAAAAGTATTGATATCTTCTTCATTTTCAAATTGAAAACGGTCATTAAAAATATTGTTAATAAATCGTAAAATTGAAGCAACAGCTAATCCACCATAGGCAACTGTTACACCAGATGGTGAGTATAAACCAAATTGCGAAAATGTTTGGATAACATCTGCCGAGCGCTGAAGAAATGGAGTTCTATCAAGACTTGAACACTTATTATTTGAAAAGAGCGTGTTTACTCCATTCATAACCTGCATTAAAGGAATACCATTAATATCTACTTCATCTGCAGAAGGAATAACATCAACTGTTTCTTTTCCCTGCTCTTCTTTTAACTTATTTAATTCCTCTTCAAGTTCATTTGAACTGTTAAGGACTTGTTCGATTAATGATTCATTACCATCAAAGCAGTCATCTTTGAAAACTGTTACAATGGCCTTTAAACTACTTAATGCTTCTTCATAAGAGCGCGTATTATTTAATGGACAAAATTCAGGACGTGTAAGCGGAAGCTTATTGCGAGTAACAACCTCTTTAATATTGCCACCAAGCTTTGAATCAAGCTTGCTATACTTTAGGGTTTTAACATAATTCTCAAAATCACCAGCTGTGGCAGTTACCGAAGTGGCCAATAAAAGAGACGACAGAACTGTAGACATTACTCTTTTCATAATTATCTTCCTCCAAAATTACGCATAGCAAGATTATGCCATTTTTATGAACGATAATTAGAAAATATGGGTTTTGCTGTAATAATTACTTAAGGTAACACACTGAAATCACGTCCAAACGCATCCGTTAACTAACATAAATAAGGTAGTTAGCTCTTGCTCATCAAGACTTTTATTTCATTTAAAACTTTTCGAACTTCACTATCGCTAAGATCAAGTGCTTTTAAGCAAGCTCTATTTACATGCTTGATAACCACAATACCTTTATCAAGAAGCTTCTTTTTCTCTCTCGCTCTTAGAGTCGATAAAACTGTAATTGGATAGATTCGATAGCGTTGAATCAAATCACAGAATGTATTCTTTTTTGGATAATTCATCGAAAATAACATTAAGTCGACACCCTTGGCGTACTTGATTGCATCTTCTGAAAACTGTGTATTTGAAATTAAAGCATATTGAAAATTTAAGTGTGGATTAGCTTCTTTAATATCGAGATAACGAGCATAAACATAAAGAGGTATTTTCACATCATTTTTATAATACTTTCGATTATGAAACTTACACTCACAGTATATATCTCCATCGGCCCTTGAAGCAACGACATCAACTTCATGCTTAACAAATTTTCCTTTCTTAACTACTGAAACTTGAGTTTTATACCCCTTGGCTCTTAACATTTCAGCACAAAGAATTTCAAATGGATATCCAGTTGGGCCTAATTTATAGATGGCCCTCTTAATATTATAATTTGCAGCATCGAGTTTAGATCTTCTCTTCAGGGCACGGTAGGTCTTTTGATGAATTGCAGTTGAAGTTGAAAATGGATCAAGTTCTTCAGCAATTTCTTTAACAATCTCTTGGCTTGCTTTTTCAGAAATCCCAGCAGCTTCTAAACTTCTCTTAAATTTTTTCTTATCAAATTCTTCAAAAGTCTTATTAACTTTTTGAATAATATATTTAAGCTTTTTTGTTTTCTTACTCTTCTTGCTGCTTTTCATTATTTAACTACTGTTTTTAAGATTTCTACACCACTGATAATTTTATCCATAAATGATTTCTTACTATCAACAAAGTAAAAATTAGGATGAACTGACCATATCTCTTTTAACTTACGATCTAATTCAATTGCCTGTCTGTTTGTCTCACTTCGGTAGATATTATTACTCGTAATATCACCTCCGGAGTTGGCACCAGTTTCAAAAAATATGACTGCATCATAGCGATTCAACTCATGGTCATAAGTGGAATTAATTTTATCAAAAAAAGAACCACACTCATCCGGCCAATACGCCATTCCATCTAATGTTCCACGGTCACACAGAAGTATTTTTCCAGGGTTCTGTTTTTCATAAATCGACTCTAAGTTCACTTGATAATCATAAATCATTTTTTGAATATCTTTTACAACTTCAGGTCTCTTATCTCTAGCAACACCACTTTGAAAAACAGAAGTAGCAGCTTCAGGAACAATCACGATATCTTCCACAAGTTCTCTTTTGAAAAGATCAAGTGCAGTAGTTTTTCCACCACCTGGTCCACCAGTAACAACAATTTTCATTATTCCCCCAAAATATAATCAATGCCATCTTCAACATTGATCGCCTCTACACCCAAGCTCTCTTTTATCGTCTTTACAAAGTTAATGACGACTGGCTCTTCTCCGTGATTAACGAAAACCTTTTTTAAGTTTGAACCTGATTTTTTAATATAATCAATCAATTCATCACGATCAGCATGGGCCGACATTGACTCTAATTTTTCGACATGGGCCCTGACATTCATCGTATGCCCAAGAAGATAGATTTCTTTTTCATTATCAACTAACTTTCGACCGATCGTCCCCTCACCTTGAAAGCCAGTTATTAGAACTGTATTATTCTCATGTTTTGCATACATATCCATATACTTAAGAATCTTCCCACCACTTATCATTCCTGAGGAACTTATTAGAATAAATGGCTTCTTAGCGCGAGCTAGTTTCTTTGTATCACTACTATATTCAACAAATCGTACTTTTTTCATTGCAGAGATAAATCGCTCAGAATCAACTTTTAACTTTTCGGCCATTTGCATATATAGCCTTGTTACACGAACTCCCATTGGAGTATCCAGATAAATTGGAATATCTATATCCGGATACTTCTCGAAAAGTTCAAATAGTGAGTAGATAATAACTTGAGTTCGTGCAACCGCAAAAGCAGGAATAAGAAGTACACCTTGAGTAGATATTATTCTCTTAATATGTTTTTTAAGTACTAATTGAGTATCTTCTTTCTTATGAAGGCGATCTCCATAAGTTGATTCAATCACAAGATAGTCTGATTCTGTTTCTTTATGAGGTGCCATGTGAATAAGATCATCCTTACGGCCAACGTCTCCTGAAAAACAGATTTTGGACTCTCCATTATCAAAGATAATACTAGAAGCACCTAAAATATGACCTGCTTCTTCAAAAATATAACGAAAGTCGTCTCCGTACCATTGACCTTGTTCTACAACTTTAAAATATGTCATTGTTTCATCTACATCATCAAGGCCATAGAGAACTTCTTTAATTTTCCTTTCTTTAAAATCGTACTCTTGAATATTTGCAGAATCTCTTAAGATTATTTCGACAATCTTCTTTGTTACTTCAGTACAATATATTTTACCCTTAAAGCCATTCTTAACTAATACAGGTAAGTAGCCAGAGTGGTCATAGTGAGCGTGAGTAAGAAAGATTGCATCAATTTTTGAAATATCAAAATCTGGAAGTTTTTGATTTAAATCACTTAAATCTTTTCCTCCCTGAAACATTCCACTATCGATGAGAATATTCTTACCATTTATATGTAGAAAAGTTTTTGATCCAGTTACCGTTGATGTAGCGCCATAAAATGTGAGTTTCATTTTTTCCATGGCATTAATTATATCGACAATTCCATCAAATTCATAACTAAAGTAAATAAAAAAGGGCCCGTGAGGCCCTTGTCTTTAATTATAAATTAAGAAATTAAGTGTTTGAGATGATCCTCGATAAATGAGGCGATGAAATAGTAGCTATGATCATATCCTTGGCGATAATTTACCGTTAGCTCTTGATTAAACTCTGCACAAATATCTTCAAAATTCTTTGTCTTTAATTGTTCTTCAAAGAATTCATCAGCAAGTCCTTGCTCAATCAATATTTTCTTTGCATGAGTCCTGCCACTCTTGATCAGCTCACAAGCATCGTACTGCTTCCATAAATTCTCATCATTGCCTAAATACCCAGTAAAGGCTTTTTGCCCCCAAGGTACTTGCGTTGGATTTACGATTGGAGAGAACGCAGAGATAGCATGAAATAATTCTGGATTTTTTAAGCCGATAACAAGTGCTCCGTGCCCACCCATTGAGTGACCAGTAATCGAAAGCTTTGCATTTCCAAAGGCATCCTTTAGTAATGGAACAAACTCATTAACGATATAATCATACATCTTATAATGGTCTTTATAACCATCTGTAGTCGCATTTAAGTAAAATCCAGCACCTGAACCAAAATCATAACTATCATGCTCACCAGGAAGCTCAAGTCCTCTTGGAGAAGTATCAGGACAAACGATCATTGTATTTGTCTTAGCAAGGTGAAATTGAGCACCTGCTTTTGTTATGAAATTCTCTTCCGTACATGTAAGGCCAGACAACCAAATGATTATATTTTCAATTTTATCAGTATCAGGCTTGAAGTATGAAAACTTCATATCTGTCTTTGTAACTTTTGAAGAGTGGAGACAGAATGCTGTCTCCCCTTCAAATGATTTATGACTTTTTAATTTTTCAAAGCTCATGAATTAACCTTCAGCATTAAAATCAATAACAGTTCTAATTGCCTTACCTTCGTGCATTAGATCGAAAGCTTCATTGATTTTTTCTAATGGTAATTTGAAAGTTACAAGATCATCAAGATTAATTTCGCCCGACATATAACGATCAACATAACCTGGAAGTTCTGTTCTCCCCTTTACACCACCAAAAGCACTACCACGCCAAACACGTCCAGTTACTAGTTGGAATGGACGAGTACTGATTTCTTGACCTGCACCTGCGACACCAATAATAATTGATTCCCCCCAACCTTTGTGACAACACTCTAGAGCTGCTCTCATTAAATTAACGTTACCAACACACTCAAACGAGTAATCAACACCACCGTCAGTAAGTTCAACAATAACGTCTTGAATTGGCTTGTCATAATTTTTAGGGTTAACAAAGTCAGTTGCACCAAACTTCATTGCCATTTCTTTCTTATCATCATTAATATCAATAGCAATAATTCTTCCAGCTTTTGCCATCTTTGCACCTTGTAGTACCGATAGACCAATTCCACCAAGTCCGAATACTGCAATTGTTGCACCTTCTTCAACTTTAGCAGTATTGAAAACTGCACCGATTCCAGTTGTTACACCACAACCAAGAAGGCAGATTTTATCTAGAGGAGCTTCTTTACTAACTTTTGCAAGAGATACTTCAGCAACAACTGTGTATTCAGCAAAAGTAGAAGTTCCCATATAGTGATGAATCATTTTTCCATCTTTAGAAAAACGGCTTGTTCCATCTGGCATAAGACCTCTACCTTGTGTCTCACGAACAGAAGAACAAAGATTTGTTTTTCCTGATTTACACATTTTACAAACACCACACTCAGCAGTGTATAGAGGAATAACGTGATCACCAACTTCAACACTAGTTACACCTTCACCTACTTCAACAACAACTCCACCACCTTCGTGACCAAGAATTACAGGAAATAGACCTTCTGGATCTGCTCCCGAAAGAGTGAATGCATCAGTATGACAAACACCTGTAGCATGCATTTTTACAAGAACCTCTCCCTTTTTTGGTCCTTCTAAATCAACTTCTTCAATTTTAAGTGGCTCATTTGGGCCCCAAGCAACAGCAGCTTTTACTTTCATATATACCTCCAGAAAAATATTCTTTTATCTTGATGCATCATTATATATTGAAACCAAATTGTTGACAATTGTGACATCATTCGACACATTGTTTATATATGGAAACAATTAAGGATTTAAGTCACATTTATAGTTTTATAAAAGTTGCACAATTTCGATCATTTACGAAAGCAGCAGATGCCCTTAATGTCTCTCGTTCACATTTAAGTAAAGCAGTGAAGGAGCTAGAAGACAAACTTGGGCAACCACTACTAAAAAGAAATACGCGCTTCATTGACTTCACAGACTTCGGTAAAAACTACTTTGAAATATGTGCAATTCATATCCAAGAAATAGAAAGATTTACTAAGCAATCTAAAGAGAGCTATGAATCCACTAAAGATAAAATAAGAATCTCTTTGGCCGGAGCATATGGAGAAGATATCATTGCTCCAATGATTTCAAATATCATGATGAAACATCCGGGAATCGAAGCAGAACTTGAGTTCTCTACTGAGCTAATTGATATAACTTCTCATGAGTTTGATCTTGCTATTCGTGTAACAGCTAAAAAGCCAAAGAAAGGTTTTGCTATTCAAATTGCTGATCGTAAAGAATTTGTCTGCGCATCACCAAATTATCTAAATAAGTTTGGACATCCCAAAAAACCAAAAGACCTTAGCTCTCACAATTGTCTCATTGGAAATAATGATACCTGGCAATTCTATAATGAAGATCAAAAAGAAAGTATTAAAGTAAGAGGAAATTTTAAGAGCTCCAATGGACGAGCACAAATGAACGCAGCTCTTCAAGGTCTTGGTATTTGTAAACTACCTGGTGTTTATGTTTTAGATCATATTAGAAATAAGACGTTATTGCCTTTGCTTAGTGAGTACACGGATCAGTCGATTCCGATTTGGGCCGTTATGCCATCAAAGAAATCAATTTCACCGACAGTGAAATTGATCCTTCAAGAATTTGGTGTTGTACTTTTTTAAACTGCAGCTCCATTTCTATTTTCATATTGCGAAACAAATGAATACATAACTTCATTTTCATAGTTCATATGTCGGCATAGATTATCAACGGCCTGTCTTACTTTTAGATAAAGATTCTCCCATTCTGGGCAACTCTCTTCTTGTAGTTCATAATTTTGCACCATTTGAATTAGACCTCTAAGTTCTTCTTCTTGTTCCAAATGCTCATTAGTCATTTCTTTAATATACTCATATGCATCGCTACAATTTTCCCTAAGTATTAAAGGAAAAATATATCGCTCTTCATTTTGCATATCCGCTTCAAGTGTAATCCAAAATCTCAAAAGAAATTCAGAGATACCGCTTGGGGCCCCATGCTTACCTTTTGATGATTCTCCTACAGCCTGAGATAAAATAATTAGACTTTTAAACTCTGTACGAATTTGTTGATGAAAAGAAACAAGCTTGGCCACCTGATCTTTAAAATTTGAAACTTTACTCACTTATTTTACCCCTGCAGTAATATCTATACTTCAAATAAGTATAGCAACCTACGCATGGCGCAATATGATCTACGTCAGCTTTGTTGTTTTATGACCTAAATCAACTTCTACTATTTAGCTAATTTTAAGCTTTAAATCTGATGGAGAAACTATATCAACACTATGCCCATCATAAATTTGGTAAGAATTTATCATCAGTGCAAATATCTCACCTTCGTAATTTAAATGCTCCTCAAGTGTTGTAACAACTTCGGTAGTACGATTAACAAGCTCTTTCCAAAGCTCACATGAATTCTCATTAACTTTGTATTGTAAAACATAATCCACCAGAACTTTCAGTTCACTCTTTAATTTAGAGTGAGTTCTCAATGCTTCATTCGCCTTTTCATAAGCTCGTCTATCAATGTCTTTTATTAATGAAGGAAAGATATATTTTTCCTCTTTTTGAGTAAGGGCCTCGAGAGTTACCCAGAATTTAATCAGAAAGTTGGTGATATCCTTTGGCACATCGATATGGTTTTTACAAACTCTATCGACTTCTTGAGACAGGACAATTAATTCCTTAAAGGCCCTACTCACTTTTTGATGTTCTTCCACGAGGCCATCGACCTCTCCCAACAGTACATCGGTCATTCTCTCCCCCTTGCGATGGTTTAAATGCTAAACAATTATATCCTAATTAGGGGAAATACTTGTGTGTGTTCTATTAATCTTTGACACTAACGATAAAATTAATCGAAATTTCGATAAATTGAATTTCAAAAACAATTTTATTTTATTGGTTTAAACATAGATAGTTTCAGATCTAAGATCTCACCCATCCATAGTGTATTTTGAGTATGATCTAGATAATCATCTCCAGTATTTGCATGAGTAAAAACGGTAAGCCCACTTCTATTTTCAAGTAACCAAGGAATCATGTCATTTAACTTTTCTGGAGAAAATAAGAACTGACAACTCCAGCGAGGGTGAGGCCCTACTTCTTTTTGATGTGCTCTTCCTACTTCAACATAACTTAATTTCTTAACCTGCTCGATAACCTCTAGGGCCTTCTCGTAAGTTGATTCATCGTAATATAAGTGTGCATGATATGATGTAATTTCCATGTACGCATCTTCTTAAATTTTTTCTTAAATTGCAACTTCTCCTTCAACAATATTAAAATCAATTTATTTAAAAGGGATAAATAATATGAAATCTGAAGTTCGATTAATCAGACTTATCTGTGTTCTTGCGTTAGGAGTATTTATTTGGCATCAACAAATCCCAGATGGATTAGAGCCTAAAGCGTGGTATCTCTTTGCTATCTTTTTAAGCACCATCTTAGGTATTATTATTAAGGCAATGCCAATGGGCTCAATGTGTATGGTAGGACTTGCTATAAGTCTTTTTACTCAAACATTGAAAATTAAAGCTGAAGCCTTATCTGGATTTTCTAATAGTACAATATGGCTAATTGTTATCGCCTTCTTCATTGCAAATGGGTTCGTAAAAACAGGACTTGGCGCACGTATCGCTTATTACTTTGTCTTCTTACTTGGAAGAAGAACACTTGGACTTGCTTATGGACTTGCAATAAGTGATCTCATTCTCGCTCCAGCAACTCCCTCAAACACCGCACGCGGTGGAGGTATTATTTTTCCTATTATGAAGTCTTTAAGCCTCAGCTATGACTCAAAACCTAACGATCCAACAAATAGAAAGATTGGTCACTTTCTTACCTTGAGCTGCTTTCAAGTATGTATGGTTACTTCAGCAATGTTTATTACTTCAATGGCGGCCAATCCATTAATACAACAATTTGCTGCAGATAATGGCGTTAAAATCACATGGGGAGGATGGGCGTTGGCTGCTATTTTACCCGGCATAATATCTTTAATCGCTGTCCCTTATGTCATCTATAAAGTTTACCCTCCTTCAATTAAAGAAACACCTGGTGCACAAGAAATTGCCAAAATGAAACTTGAAGAAATGGGTAAGATGAAAGTACAAGAGTGGACAATGATTGCAACTTTCATCTTTCTTATCGTCTTTTGGATTTTTGGAAGTACCTTAAATATAAACGCTACAACAACTGCTTTTGGAGGACTATCTATTCTTCTTATTACAGGTGTTTTAACGTGGGATGATATTAAGTCAGAAAAAGGAGCATGGGACACACTTATATGGTTTGGCGTTCTAGTTATGATGGCAGATTTTTTAAATAAGTTTGGCTTTGTCCCATGGTTTAGTAAGTATGTTGCAAACGAAGTCTCAACTCTTGCATGGACAATTGCATTTCCAATTCTAGCAGGCATCTATTTTTACTCTCATTACTTCTTTGCATCTGCTACAGCACATGTAACAGCAATGGCAGCAGTATTCATAGGAGTGGGCGTACAGGTTGGAGTCCCACCATATCTCATGGCCATCACTCTTGGCTTTTTTTCAAACCTCTTTGGTTCATTAACTCACTATGGCTCAGGGCCGGCCCCAGTATTCTTTGGTTCAGGTTATGTTGATTTATCAGACTGGTGGAAAATGGGATTTCTCATATCAATTGTAAACATTCTGATATGGTTGATTATAGGAGGAGCATGGTGGAAGTTTCTGGGATTATTTTAAAAGCTTTGCTTTTAATAAACTGAAATTCATTCTGGCAATATTAGAAATAGAAATCCCTTCAGGACATTCTATCTCACATGCCCCAGTAAATGAGCAATGACCAAAATCCTCTAACTCCATCTGTTTTGTCATGGACAAAGTTCTTCTTCCTTCTTCAACTTTTCCTTGCGGTAAAAGATTTAAGTGGGTCAATTTTGCAGACGTAAATAAAGCTGCCGAAGCATTTTTACAAGTTGCAATACATGCACCACACCCGATACATGCAGCAGAATCCATTGATAAATCAGCAACCTCTTTTCCAATAAGTATTGAGTTAGCCTCAGGAGCTGTTCCTGTCTTAGCTGTTATATACCCTCCACTCTCAACAATTCGATCTAGAGCACTTCTGTCAACAACAAGATCTTTAATTATTGGGAATGATTTCGCACGCCAAGGCTCGACAGTTATTACTTGATTATCACTAAAGCTTCTCATATGAAGCTGACATGTTGTTGTATTAGCATGTGGCCCATGAGCTCTTCCATTGATAAAAACACCACATTGGCCACATATGCCTTCTCGACAATCATAATCATAAGCAATGACCTTCTCGCCTTTTAAAACGAGACTTTCATTAAGCATATCAAGTGCTTCGAGAAAGGACATATCTCTACTAATATTTTCAAGTTCGTATTCGACAAATTGACCATCAACTTTTGAATTATCTTGTCGCCAAATCTTAAAAGTTACTCTCATTGCTACCTACTTGTATGATCTGATTGTTGGTTTAATATATTCAAAATTGAGTTCTTCGCGATGTAATTGATACTCACCGCTAGAGTACTCCCAAGCAGACACATAACTGTACTCATCATCATTACGAACTGCTTCACCTTCAGTACTCTGGTACTCTTCTCGAAAGTGAGCACCACACGACTCTTCTCTTTGAAGAGCATCAAGACACATAAGTTCACCTAGCTCAATAAAGTCAGCTAAACGAAGCGCCTTTTCTAATTCGGGATTTAACTCATTATTAGAACCAGTAACTTTAACATTTTTCCAAAATTCAGATTTTAATTCTTTTATTTCAGAAATTGCTTTTTCAAGACCGGCCTTATTGCGACTCATAGCACACTCTTGCCACATAATTTTTCCGAGTTCTCGATGGTAATGATCAACTGTTTTCAAACCATCGATTTTAAGAAGCATCTTTATACGTGCTTCAACTTCTTCAAGACATTTAGAAAATTCGTCATGAGATATATCTGGTTGGTCATATTTCATTTCATCGGCAAGATAGTTATTAATTGTATTTGGTAAAATGAAATAACCATCAATACTTGCCTGTAAAAGAGAATTTGCACCTAAGCGATTAGCACCATGATCTGAATAATTACATTCACCTATTGCATAAAGGCCCGGTACCGTTGTCATCAATTCATAATCAACCCAAAGCCCTCCCATTGAGAAGTGGGCAGCAGGTGAAATCATCATTGGTTCTTGATAAGCATTAATTCCAGTTATCTTTTCATACATTTGAAAAAGGTTCCCATAGCGGTCTTTTATCACCTCAATTCCCAACCTTTCAATTGCATGTTTAAAATCTAAATAGACAGCATTCTTAAGTACACCGACACCATGACCTGAATCGATTTGCTCTTTTGCTGAACGAGAAGAAATATCACGAGGGGCCAAGTTTCCAAAACTAGGATATTTTCTCTCAAGATAATAGTCTCTATCCTCCTCAGGGATCTCATTGGCCTTTCGACTATCTCCAGCTTTCTTAGGAACCCAAATTCTCCCATCATTTCTCAATGACTCAGACATAAGAGTAAGTTTTGACTGTAATTCGCTCGATTGAGGAAGTGCAGTTGGGTGAATCTGTGTAAAGCTAGGTGCTGCAAAAAAAGCACCTTTCTTATGGGCCGCCCAAATGGCAGAACCATTACAACCAATTGCCAAAGTAGATAATCTGAAAACGCGAGAATAACCACCAGTTGCTAATACGACAGCATTTGCCATGAATTTCTTTAGTTCTCCAGTTTCTAAATTACGTGTGATAACACCCTTTGCTTTTCCATCGATAATAACGAGATCAAGCATTTCAGTACGAGGATGCATCTTAACATTACCTTGCTTTACCATTTTTGAAAGTTGAGAATAAGCAGCAAGAAGTAGTTGCTGACCAGTCTGTCCTCTTGCATAGAAAGTGCGTTGAACTTGTACACCTCCAAAGCTTCGATTAGTTAGTACACCACCGTATTCTCTAGCAAATGGAACACCTTGCTGTGTAAAATGATCAATAAGAGGAGCCGAAAGCTCTGCAAGACGATATACATTTGCTTCACGTGAGCGAAAATCACCACCTTTTAAAGTATCATAAAACATTCGCCAAACACTATCACCATCATGCTGATAATTTTTAGCTGCATTAACTCCACCTTGGGCAGCAACAGAGTGAGCACGACGTGCAGAATCTTGATAACAAAAGCAATCTACATTGTAGCCAAGCTCACCAAGCGTAGCTGCCGCACCAGCACCTGCAAGACCAGATCCAACAACAATAATTGAAACTTTCTTTCGATTTGCAGGATTAAGTAACTTACTTTCTGCTTGATAAGTAGACCATTTTGATTTTAATTCTCCATTAGGAATTTTTGCATCTAACATTACAGTTTCTCCCTAATAAAAATAACAATAGGAATAATTGCGAAGCCGAAAGTGATAATTAATGAAAAAAATCGACTACACTTATCTAGAACTTGTATATGCTTTAATCGATAGAATCCTAGTGTTTTGAACGCACTCGATAGGCCATGATTTATATGGGCGCCAAGAGGAATCATAAGTAGAGAATAAAAAATAACATAGAATGGATTCTTAAATAATTGAGTTGTAATTAAATAGATATCTTTATGGCCACTAGAATCTATCGGAATGCTCTGTCCAAAGCCTAACTTCACTCGAGCCCAAAAATTTCCCATGTGAACAACAATAAATATTAATATGATGAATCCAAGAAGCCCCATATTTTGGGAAGTCCAAGTCGTCACTTCACTATTATCTTTAAAGGCGTAATCGACTCCTTGTGAGCGTGAATTTTTTATCGTTACTCGTACCGCCATATATGTATGAATCAAAATAGCCAAATAGAGAAAAATTGAGACGACTTTGATAAGAAGATTTTCTGCCAATGTATGTGAATACAAATTATAAAGAGATTGAGCGTGAAATTTAGGCAATAGTAAAATTAAGTTTCCACCGAGATGAACAATAAGAAATAAGCACAAGAATAAACCAGTAAATGCTAAGATATACTTTCTAAAAAACAACATATAAACATCCCTTCTTTAAAAGAATTATAAATTAGGGAGTTCATAAAACCTAGATAAAATATAGTAAAAAAAAGGGCACTGTGAAAGTGCCCTTTATTTTATTTGATATGAATGACAGTTATTATGCAGCTTTCTTTGTCTCAGAATTTTCTGATTTTTTATGAAAGTTTACAACATTATTAACTGCTCTTGCTGCTGACCTGATTTGAGCAACAATTAATCCTCTTAAATCAGTAATATCTTCACCAATGTGGATAACAGCTTGGCTTAATTCTGTCGATGCAGCCTTAAGATCATGTGCCGACTGATTTGTTAAACTTGCAGAACTTGAAATTTCCTGCATTGCTCTACTAACTTCTTCGACCCCAATTAACTGCTCTTTTGAAGCATTTGCCACTTCATTAGAGTTAGCTGAAACCTCATCAAAATTTCTTAGTACTTGAGTAAATACTTCCTGACATTGATTACTAATCTCAACACTTTTGTTAATTTTGTCTCGACTCATATTTAATGATTCATTTACATGCTTACTTGAATCATCAACAATCTCAGTTACTCTTTTTAAGCTATTAACAAGTAGTTTAGAAATTTCATCAGCAGAGTCACCACTCATTTTAGCAAGATTCCCTACTTCTTCTGCTACAACAGAAAAACCTTTACCGTTCTCTCCTGCTCTTGCTGCTTCAACAGACGCATTGAAAGAAAGTAGCTTTGTTTGAAAGACAATATCGTTAATCACTTGTGTTTTAGCGTTAATTTCTTCAAATACAGAGATAATTTCATTTAATTCGCTATTACTCTTTTCAACAGTATTTGCTAGTGCAGTCGTACTACTATCAACATCCTTAACACCACGTCCTAAATCTCCTAGAGACTTTACACCATCAGTAACAAGCTCCTGACTTTTTTGAATCAGAGAAGCTACATTATTAGATCCATCAGTATTGCTCTTAATCATTTGAGAAATCTCATGTAAAGAGCTCGATGTCTCTGTTGCTGCTGCTGAAAGTTGCTCAGAAATAGAGCTAAGTGCAACTGACTTATTTTTAAAAGTATTAGATACTTTCTCTAAATTTTGTCCCTCATGAGAAATTGACTCAACGATATTATTGATACGTCCATCGATTCTTCTTGCCATAAAAATACAAATACCAACAGAGCCGAATAAGCTAATAACTGAGATAATAGACATTAAGAAGATCGAATTAGAATAAGTCTCATCTGCGTCCTTAAATTCAGCATCTCCCATTCCTAAAATAAGCTCTTGTAATTGATCTAAACTATCTCTTGCATTCTCAAATTTAGAGTTAACTGGCCCAAGAGAATTAGAAATCAATTGTGACTTATTAAATCTCTTAAACTCACCATCTTTATTAAGAGGAAACTTTTCTGCTGCAGTTCTTTCAAATGCTTCTAGTCCCTCGTTAAATTTTTTCGAAATTTCAATTTCCTTAGGTGAATCACCTAGAGCAGTATACTTTTTGAAGCGATCAACAACTTGCTGCTTATTAGTAAAGTAGTCATCAGCTAATGCTTTCTTCTGTTTTTCAGTTAGTCCCTCTAGAAGTAGCGTTCTTTCCGCAACCAACATCTGCTGAAAGTCACGGTCGGCTTGCACTAGACTGTTAATACTAGGAAGTCTCTTAGAAAATACTGTATAAAGATGTGACTTCACTGATGTTAATGATTGATATCCCACAAATGCAATAACTAGCTGTATGGCAAGCATAGTAGCTGATAGTGCAATAAGTTGTTTCTTAATTGTCCATTGTCCTTTCATAACCCCTCAATCTCTCCCCAAAATTCTATTTTAATTCTTCGCAACCCTTGTCAGAATTTGCTCAGTAATTTTATCCAGTGGTAAGGAAATACAAGAAGCACCTAAATCAAATGCTTTCTTAGGCATTCCATATACAACTGAAGTTTCCTCGTCTTGTGTAATTGTAAAAGTATCGCACTCTTTCAATTTCAGTAAACCTTTCGCACCGTCAGCTCCCATTCCGGTTAAAAGAGCAGCTGTAACTTTATGTCCTTTTAGCTTAGCTAAGTTTTCGAACAAATAATCAACGCTCGGACGGTGTCCAGAATATATCGGTGTTTCACTATCTAACTTGATCATTAATTTACTTTTACCAACAACTCCCATATGAATTCCACCAGGAGCGATGTAGACGGTGTTATTTTTAACTTCTTCACCATCAGTAGCCTCAACAACGTCAAATGGACAAAGCTCATTTAAACGATTTGCAAATGCCGTAGAAAAGACTGGTGGAATATGCTGTACAATTAAGACAGGTGGAAATTCCTTAGGGAAACGCATAAGCAACTGCTTGATCGCCTCAGTTCCCCCAGTTGAAGCACCAATTGTGATCAACTGACTACCTGAGAAATCAAAATTATTAGTTCCTACCCAGCTAGTTAACTTTTGACTTTTAGATTTAACAATACTGCTATAAGCAAGATCAATTTTTTCTAAAAGAGCCTTTTTAAACTTAAAGATATCATCAAATGAAGGCTTTTTAAGATAATCAAAGGCACCATCTTCTAGACAGCGCATAACGATATCCCCATCACTCTTACTTACAGAACTAATCATAATTGCCTGAAGCGACTGATCTTTTGGAAGGTTCTTTAAAACATCATGACCACTCATTTTTGGCATATTGATATCAAGAGTAATAACATTTGGTTTAAGCTCTTTAATTTTCTCTAAACCATCTGCACCATCAACTGCTTCACCAACAACTTCGTAGCCAGGAACACCTGTTAGACACTTTCTAATTAGCTTCCTAACCGTACTAGAATCATCTACAATTAGAATTTTTTTAACTTGCTCTTGCCTAACTCGAACACTTCTTTTAGTTTCATGATTTGTTTTGAAATAAATTGACTGCCCAAGACTTTGGAATCCCTCGTGCTTCCTAAGTGTTTCAGAGATACCAATAAAAAGATATCCCTTATTTGTCACACAATTAGAAAATTTCTTTATAACTTTATCGATTTGGTTCTCATTGAAATAAATAAAGACATTTCGACATAGAATAATGTCATACTTATCGCGATACTCCGCGCTATTTTCATCTATTAAATTATGAACCTTAAATTTGCAAAATTTTTTAAGCTCATCACTTACTTTTACAAAGGGAGCAATATCACCACTACCGCGATACCAATTTCCTTCCAAGTACTCTTTAGGAACTTTTTGTAGCTCTTTCCAGTAATAAACACCTTTTTGTGCATGCTTCACTGATTTTTCGCAAATGTCTGTGGCCAAAATTTCAAATTTAAAACTTGGATCTATTTCTCTTAAATGCTTTTTTAAAATCATTGCAAGGCTATATACTTCATCACCTTTGCTACAGGCTGCACACCAGATTTTAAGGCTATTTCGGCCACTATTTTTGATGCGCTCAACTATCTTAGGAAGAGATTTTACAATGAATTCGAATTGATTCTTTTCACGCATAAAGAATGTGTAGTGTGTCGTTAGTAGTGAAACTAGCTCACTCTTCTCTTGACTACCAGGAGTCTTAATAAGAGAGAGATACTCTTCAGCATTATTTAAACGAAGCTCTACAATTCTTTTGTCAATGCGAGATTTCACCATTGCATCATTTTGTGATGTAAAGTGAGTCCCTGTCTCTTGTGACATCATTTGCGCTATTTCAATATAACTTCTAGCAAGATTACTCATTCAATCTCTTCCCAATTTCCTTATTGATCTTATACTGCTTTATCAAATCTTGCGTCGTCTTCGCTTGGATACTCATCAGAGTCTACTTCTAAAACAGGGTCATCAAACCCCATATCCTCGACGACTGGTGTACTCTTTGCAACGAACTTTGCTGGCTTATCCTTAACAACTTGTGGTGCTGGAGTCGAGTCGAAGACAGGAAAATCTTCAACCACTTTGTGCTCTGGTGCAGAATAAGTTTCTACTGGCGCGCTTGAAATTGAGTCTACAAGTCTATCTCTATCTGCCGATAAATTTTGAATTTTTCCTAATACTTCACTTTCTAACTCTTCAACAATTCCATTTAGAATTGAAGTTTGTTCAGACAAGCTTTCTGCAAAACCAGAAGTTTCCTGTGCAATACTTGAGTTAGTATGAGTTACTTCATCAAGTTCATTCATCGCATCTGAGATATTATTGATCCCCTCAGCTTGCTCTTGAGATGCTGTTGAAATCTCCGTCATCATTTTTGTAACGGCATCAACATTATCAACAACACTATCTAGAATTTTTCCACAATTTTCAGAAACATCAACACCTTTAGTAATACTTGTTTGAGCTTCTGAAATAAGTCTTTTAACGTTCACTTGAGTTTCATCAACAATTGATTGTACTTTCTTAATTGAGCCACCAAGTAGTTCTTCAATTTCAAGAGCAGCGTTACCACTCATCTGAGCAAGATTTCCAACTTCTTCAGCGACAACAGCAAAACCTTTCCCATGCTCGCCTGCTCGAGCTGCCTCTACAGAAGCGTTAAAAGATAATAGCTTTGTCTGGAATACGATATCGTTGATTACTTTTGTTTTTTCAGAGATCTCATTAATAACATCGACGATCTTTACAATCTCTTCATTATTACGATTCATCTCTTTCATAATATCTTCGTTATTACCGTTAATTTGTCCAATAGCTTCAACCATATCATTAACGGCCTTCTTACCTTCTAGAGCAACACGTTGTGATTCATCAGCCTTTTGGCTTGAAACTTTTGCATTCTCAACACTTTTGTTAACCATGGCCGTAATCTCATTAAGAGTAGCAACGGTCTCTTGAATAGCACTTGCTTGTTGAGTTACTGAAGAAGAAACTTTTGCTGATGCCATACTCATATTAGTTGAAGACTTTTCAGTAACTTGTGACGAGTCACGTAGTCTCTCACTAAGTACAATAATTTTCTTAATTGATTTTGAGAAGTTATACTGAAATCCATATGCAAAGGCTGCAATCACAGCAAAAAGAATTGGAATAAAAAAGCTAATTTTATCCTCTAATACAGTACTTTCTTCAATTCTTTCTTTAGTTTTTCTATCAATTAACTCAATATTTTTTTGGATAATTTCGAAAATATTCTTTGTCCCTTTTACTGCGGTAGCACTATATTTCTCTAAAAGTAGTTGATTTGAATATAATTTATCAAATGTACGAATGTAGTCATTAACAGACTTACTCACATCACTATAAACATATTGTTTATACTTTCGAGCAATTAGCTCCTTCTTAATTTTCTCACCTTCTGATTTCGCTTTATCTACATAACTCTTTGTTCTTCTTAAAAGGAAATCTTTCTCGTGGCGACGAAGATTAAGTAGAGAAATCATGAAACTTGGATTTAAATCGTATTTCTTAATCTTTTTTTCAATATCATGAGCGTAACTTCTAAGCTCACCTCTAAGACCACTCTTTGAGTCACCTTCAATCTTTAAAGTACTGCGAGTATTACCAAAATTCTTAGAGTGTTCTTTAAACTCTTTATAAAGCTCATCCCAAATGATTTCATTAGAATAATCAACATCTATTTTTTTCATATTGGTAAAAGTTTCTTCGTTTATTTTAGCTAGCTCAAGAAAACGCTTAACTCCAGCGGGATCTTGTGAAATTATAAACTCTTTCTCGTGTGAAATTTGTTCTCCAAGATTTGCTGCAAAAGTTCTCATCGAATCTTTCATTTTCAAGTCATTTTGAACAGTATTCTTTAAGCTTTCAACGAGTCCATAGTAAGAATAAATTGAGATAGCTAATCCAATTCCAAACATTGCAAAGATACCAAGAAAACTCAGAATCGTTTTTTTGTTCATTGACAGTTTTGTTTGTTTCATTACTTTCTCCCGGTGTATCTACACCATCCCCAATTATGCAGCTTTCTTAGCTAGGCCATTAATTTCATCGATATTCAAAATTGATTCAAGATCAACTAATTGAATTAAAGATTCGTTATGACGATATACCTTGTTTAAGCGGTCACGTTTCTTTGTTTCTACAGAAGCAACTTCTTGAATCTGCTCTTCATCTACAGATAGAACCTTGCAAATATTATCAACAACAATACCTAAGCATAGCTGACCAAACTCAACAATAATCACGGCCTCTTCATTAGATTCAGCAGGCTTAACACCTAGCCTCGTGCGTAGATCAATAATTGAAATTACTTGTCCACGTAAGTTCATAATTCCGACATAGTAACTAGGACTAAATGGTACATTTGTTGTTTCAGGAACAGAGATAAGTTCTCTTACTTGTAGAAGTGGGATTGCATAGTGTTCATCCCCAAGTTTAAATTCTAAGTACCTTTTTGTTACATCAGTTGTTTCATTTTCCATATTTTCCCCACACTTCAAGTTATAATATTAAGCTGCGTTACTTACTGGTCTCTGACCTTTTGTTTTACTTACTTTATTCACAACAAGTTCTTTCAAGTCTAAGATTAAAGCAGGACGCCCATTACCAAGAATAGAGCTTCCCATAAAACCTTGTGTATTCTTGATATCATTTCCAAGACTCTTAATAACGACTTGCTGACGTCTTAAAACATCATCAACAACAATTGCAAAATCCATATCTTCAGTTCTTACAACTAGTGCAATCTCATTTACTGAAGGCTCTTTCACATTATGTTTCAGAAGTGTACTAAGTCTAAATGCTGGCAGTACTTGTCCTCTAAGCACAATACATCCTCCAACATTATTAACTTTCTTATAGTTTTCTTCTGTAACAGAGACAGTCTCATGAATTAAGTTCAATGGAACAACATAGTTTTCTTCACTAACTCGTGTAACCATCCCTTCAATAATAGCCATTGTTAATGGAAGCTTAATTCTAAAGGCAGAACCAGATCCGACCTCAGACTTAACTTCAACGGCCCCCGAGATATCTTGGATATTCTTTTTAACAACATCCATCCCTACACCACGTCCAGAAATTTCACTTACAGCTTCTTTAGTTGAAAAACCTGGTGCAAAAATTAAGTTAATCGCATCTTGATCACTTAGCTTATCTGCATTTTTAATAACGCCTTTCTCAATTGCTTTACTTTTAATAATCTCTGGGTCAATCCCTTTTCCATCATCAACAACTTCAATCACAAGACTATTACCTTCATGATAAGCTTTGATTTGAATTTCACCAGCATCAGACTTACCAACGGCTTTTCTATCTTCAACACTCTTTTCAAGCCCGTGGTCGACTGCATTTCTAACGATGTGAACTAATGGATCTGAAAGTTGCTCTAGAATATTCTTATCAACTTCCGTCTCTTCACCAACAATAGTAAGGTTAACCTTCTTACCTAATGCCTTTGATGTATCTCTTACAATACGTTGTAATTTAGAGAATGTTGTTTTAAGTGGTACCATTCTCATTTTCATTGAAATATCTTGAATTTCTTTTGTAATTTTTGATAAGTGACTAACACTCTTTCTTACGTGTTCGTCCGCAACTAGATCATTACACTCACTTAGAACAGTTTGTAGAATTACAAGCTCACCGACATAGTTATTAAGCTTTTCTACACGGCTGATACCAATACGAATTGTCTCTTCCGGCTTAGCTGCTTTTTTAGGAGCTGCTGCTTGTGTTTTTGCAACAGGAGTTGAAGCAGTTTTCTTCTCTTCCTTCTTTGCTGCAGAATCTAGACTTACAACATTATCAACGACAGGATCTTTAGGAGCTGTTTCGCTCATTAAAGTATCGAGATCATTTGGTGTACTTGAAACAGGTGCTTCAACAGGCTTTACTTCTTCTGTTGTATCAAAAGATTCACCATATAATAGACGATCGAGGTCACTCATATCTGATTGACTCGGACGTGCATCCGCAACAACTTCTTCATCAAAGCTTACAGGTTCCTCGTTATCAAGAATTCCTTGTAGTTCTTCGTCTTCAAAGTCCTCTTCTACTTCTTGATGATAAGTATCTTCATCTTCTTCTTGCGCGCTCGCTTCAAATTCAGCTTCATCAGGAATATTTGAAATTCTCAGGTCATTATGTTCAACGTCAGCACTTGAAACATCTTTAATAAGTTGAATAATCTCATCAGAATTAAACTTGGCTTCAATATCATCTCTTAGAGTTGAGATCATATTATTTAAATGATCAGAACATTTTAAGAATACATCGATAACATCAGCACAGATGTCGACTTCACCTTTCTTAACCTTTAAGATCAGCTCTTCCATCTCATGTGTAAATTCTGCGACGTCACTGAACTCTACCGCTCTTGATGTACCTTTAAGGTTGTGAGCAAGGCGAAAGATTTTATCAATATGCTCATCTGTATTATCGACACCCGATTCTAGCTCTAGGAAAGACTCTTCACAATCTTCAAGAAGCTGAACAGCCTCTTCAAGGAAATCCATCTTTAATTCTAATTCAAACTCATCCATAATCACATCTTGTCTTTTGTGTTAATATCTCTTCATTATTCGGACAAAATTTTTATTTAATTAGTGTTTTTAGTGGCTTACTATAAATTTCTATAAACAATCTTAATTACATGACAAAGATCATGTTCAGTTTTTTCCAACTACCTAATTATTCGTTTGCCCCCAATAGGATGTAGATATAAAAAGAGCCCAGTTTCGTTGCTAGTGGAATCATTAATGACTCATATTTGCCTAGCTCAATTTCTGAAAAGTTCTCTCTTAGTAAAACTGATGGAATTGCACGGTCAATAACAATCCCTCTATTTTGATTTAAAGTAGCCTTTGCCTGCCCTAATGTAATATTTGTAAATTCTGCAATTGCATCTTTCACATCTTCATTAAGCTCAGTGTAATCTTCTCCGAATATTTGATTATAAATATTGATAAAAACAATATCTGGAAAACAAATTAAAAGCCTGCCATTAAACTGCTCATTTTGAACATCAATTGATCCAATTAAACCAATCTCATAACTTTCAAAATCTTTTGCTTTTGATACTTTTCCCGGTAATACTTTTAAATTTGCCTGAACCCCAAATGTATCAATTGCTGCTTGAATAAATGGGTTAACAAAGTTTACATCAAGCTCAATTCTCTTTTTTTTAAGATTTAGCTCTTGTAGTCTTTTCGATATCGAATCTGTGAAATTAAAACGTTCATCTGCATAATCACTTTTAAGTTCTCTAATTAATTTTGATCGCGCATTAATTGTATAAATCAGAATTGATTTATCTTCTGCAGATTTAAAAAGCCTAAATATTTCATTATAAATTTTTGGTGATACAAATTCGACACTCTTAAAATCTAGAATAATTAGCTTATCCTTCTCGTCCTCTAGAATCGCATCAAAGATCATCGATAAAGACTTTACGCAATCTAGATCGATATCACCTGAGAAGGCCAAAACAGAGAAGTGAGATTTAGTAATTCTCTCTACCATACCCATGAAAGCCTCCTATTAACCTTGTGGAAACCTTTTCTTCATGGCCAGGGCCAACCTCTTTTTAAATGATGCTTGATCGAATGGTTTAATAACATAACCATCTACATCACTAGCAATTGCCTCTTGAATTTGTGCAACGTCTTGCTCTGCTGTAACCATTACGAATGGCATCTCTTTGAAGTTCTCACTGCCTCTAATTGTTTTTAGCAGATCCAGTCCAGTAGCATTCGGCATACTCCAGTCAGAGATGATAAAAGATATCT
Source organism: Halobacteriovorax sp. RT-1-1 (assembly GCF_047085455.1). Taxonomy (NCBI): domain Bacteria; kingdom Pseudomonadati; phylum Bdellovibrionota; class Bacteriovoracia; order Bacteriovoracales; family Halobacteriovoraceae; genus Halobacteriovorax; species Halobacteriovorax sp. RT-1-1. Next base: position 109,478 of record NZ_JBKIXZ010000002.1, on the reverse strand, counting down.
CATTTGGTCCACCTTTATTCTCTACAATTTTTTTAAGAGCATCTTTTCCATCAACTGCCTCAACAAAACGATCGGCCCCTAAATCACGTAATAGCTTTTTTACGATCTTTCTCATTGTGCTCATGTCATCTACAATTAAAAAAGAAAACTTCTTAAGATCTTCCATATACTCATTCTCCTACTCAATAATCTTCAACTAATATATCACCAGGTAAATAGCGCAAATAGCGACCTTATTTTTCCCAGCAAATAAAAAAAGTTTTGATCTCTTATTTAAACTTAATATATCTAGTTAGTTATCGGCTTTTACTAATTTAAATTTATGCCAATTTGTGTCAAAGTTTATTATTTCCCCAAAGGGAATTTATTGTAGAAAATGCCTATAATTTCCTGTGTTTGCCAATTTAGTCACTTAAAAGTTAACTGAATTAACTTTCTCCTTATAATGAGCTATCAGTCGATAAAATATGCTTAGACTTTGTTCACACTTATAACTATTACATTCAACGATTTTCCAACTATTTATTATGATATTAATCATAGACATGAATAGGTTCAAAACACTGATAATTATCCTGATTACGTCACTCAGCTTTGCGGCCGAGCAGGCGCCTATTAACGACAAGAATGTGGTAGAAACCACAACTCAAGATAGTACTCCAAGTACTTATTTGAAGTTCAAGTACTTTCTAAGAGATCACCTGTCGAAAGAAAATATCAATAGAAAGCTAATCGATGCTTTTAACAGTTTAAAAGTCAGCTTTGATGTTGATATTTTTAAAATCAATATCGCAGATGGCCTTTCTCTAAGAGGAAAGTACGAATACGAAGTAGAAAAATCCTATATTCAAGGAAACTATACTCGCCGTGATCAATTTAATTTTAGAATTCAGCACGATACAAAGAATGCCTTCTTCCCAGAGCTTCAAACGCCATTTTTCTTAAAGGCCGATCGAAATAATGAAGTAATCATTTCAAGACAATTTGCAAAGAAAACAGATGCAATGAAGGCCCTTCCATTTAATGTCGCTAAGATCCCAATTCGCTCTAAATATGTTGATGAATTAAATCCAGGTGACTTTATTTCAATCCCTGCTTCAATGGCCATTACGACAGGCTTTAGTTACAACAATGCAATCCCACTTATGAACACAGGTCTTACTGGGTTTTATACGATGGCAGGAGACTTCTTAATTCAGGTATACAAGCTTGATGATAAGAAAGTTCGTGTAAAAATCATTGCTCAAAAGAAGAAAACTTCTGGAATAAGCTTTAGAAGCCGTTTTGGGATAGAACTTATTAGCTTTGAAATTTTGGGTCAAGATGTCGATTACAAGTATAAGCTTGATTGGTTTAAACTAGATGCTTCTCGCACTAAGGGTAATATTATTCTTGCGGACTATGTTTTTAACCTTAAAGATGAAGAAGTTAGAAAGGTTTATGATAAATTATTCAACAATGTCTTTAAATTTAAAGAAGCCAAGCTTCTTGCTGAATCACTTAACTCTGATCTTTTAGATAAGTACTACGTTGTTAACCTAGAGGATGTTGATCGAATTGCTAAGATTGATAATGGTCAGAACTCTCCAAGAGTAGAGCGTGTTTTTAAAGGACACAATAGATACAAATCTAAATCCTCAGGGATTCAGCTTAACTTAGATATTCTAAAGCTTGGAGCAAAGAGCCACTACGTTAATAACCGTTTTAATTTCGAAAAACTTGATGGCTCAACTGTCGCCTTCTACTACCCTAACTACACAAAGACGAAAGAATCAAAAATCTCTATTGAAATTTTTGATACAAAAGAGAAAGAAATCCTTTCATATTTTGGACTAACTTCATCTCATAGTGATCATAAATTCTTAAACGTAGGAATGAACTTTAATCGAGTTGATAACGAGTTTAGAAGATTAGAGCAAAAAAGATACTTAAGAATTCTTAGTGGAATACTTCCTGAGATAGTAAGAGATGACGTCATCGCACGAATCCCTAAAGAGAAGCGTTACGTAAATTTTAATTCGAAACTTACAATGATTTTAAAGAAGGATGCCTTCTCTTATCTTAACAAGATCTCCTTTGAAGATTTTCACTACCGCTTAGCTGAACACTTAAGAGGCAAAAGAGTTATTCGCACATCAGGCCATGACAAAGACTCTAGAATGCGTCCATATGAAGTACCGGAAGATGAATACCAAAGAAAAACAAAGAAACTTGCTAAGTTCTTCTACGATATCATCCATAGTGATATGCCTTACAATGAAAAGGTCGATAAATTCACTTCAAAACTTAGAAATATAAATAACGAGCAATATATTATGCAACTTCTAGTAGAGCTTCTACCTGTTGATAATATTGAAAAATATCTTTATCTTGATGTTTATATTGCTGATGATTCTGAGACTCTAGTCGACCTAAGAATCGGAACTAATAATTACCAAGAAATCTATAATCAACTTGAGTACCTGAACCGCTATATTAGAGGAACAGATGAGGACTTAAGAATTGATGATCGAATTGATCGAATCGAAGATATCCAAGAGTTAGACTAATTTACCGACTAAAAAGATAAAAAAAAAGCCGCTTAAAGCGGCTTTTTCTATTTAACAAATTCTACGTGAACATGTTTCTGTTCATTTTCTTTTTTAGCGACACGAGCTTTCTTCCTATCTTGTCTCTTCTTGAAAGCTGCTTCTTTTTCTTCCCAAGCTTGTCTTCTAATCTCTTTTTCTTTTGCTTTCTTAGTTTCAGCAATCTCTTTAATTGATTTAAAGTAAGTCTCTCTTCTAAACTTAACAAAAGCTTTATCATCGGCCGCTGTACAACCTTGATGACCTTTCTTCTTTAAGTTTACAGACTTCTTGCTTGAAATATACTCAACAGCATCTTGCATTTTATTTCCTGCCATATCAATACCAATAGCATTCAATAAGTTTCTTCTATTTACTAGACGGTATGAACCAGGAGCAATCCCCTCTACAGTTAAGCCACCAATAGCAACACGCTTTAGTTTATCAACAGTTAGACCTGCACCTTCACACATACGACGAATTTCACGGTTTTTACCTTCATTGATTCTAAACTCAAGCCATGTTTTTGTTTCTAGTTGCTTAATTACGCGAACAGCTTGTGGCTTTGTCATTACACCATCAATATAAACCCCCGCTCTTAGCTTTTTAAGTAGGAATTCATTGATTGCACCAAATACTTTTACTTCGTATACCTTAGTAATTTCTGAACTTGGGTGAATAACAAGATTTGCAAAGTCACCATCATTAGTCATTAATAGAAGACCTTCTGAAAGGTAATCTAGACGACCTACAGGATAGATTCTTTCACTGATTTCTTTACATAGATCAACAACAGTTTCTCTTCCTTCAGGATCATTAACTGTAGTCATAACCCCACGAGGTTTATTCATAATCATATAGATTTTTTCAACAGAACCAAGATCTGCTGCTTTACCATCTACTTCAACAGCGTCAATCGTTGGATCAACCTTAGAACCAAGTTCACGAATAGCAATACCATTAACCTTTACACGTCCTTGAACGATTAGGTCTTCGGCCTTACGACGTGAAGTGATTCCACAATCTGCAATAAATTTTTGTAAACGTACTAATTTAGACATTTTGACTCTCCTATCTGCCATCTCGGCGGTTAAAAGCTAAAAGAAAAAGCTTACGTCTAAATAGAACTAAACGTAAGCTTTTACAAGTATTTAAGTAATTATTTCTTAATCAATATATGACTCAGAATCCCCTAAGTCCTTGTTATTTAAAAAATCGAGATCAAGATCAAGATCCTTTGCTCCATTAATTAAATTTTGAGTTGTTTCATTGATACTATCATCCAGATCAACTTCCATCTCATCTTGTGGCACAGCAGAGTCACCACCAAATAACTTTGCAAACGCATCATCAAGAGCTTGTGCTAATTGATCGGCTTCTTCATCCGTTTTTGTTTCATCAATAATAGCAATTTCTTCAACCTGCTCGGCCGCTACTTCAATATCGGCTTCATCATTAATAAGATCTTCTTCATCAAGACCTTCTTCACTTCCAGAAGATAAAATTGCTTCAGCAACTTCTTCTAGCGCTTCTTCAACAGAGATATCTTTAATAACTTCACCTGAATCAAGATCGATCATTTCAAAGTCATCTTCCTCTTCTTCAGGGATATTGAATGGGCCTTTAGTTAAGTCTGCGATAACTTCTGGACAAGTAATGGCCGTAAATACTTCCGATTCAGCCGATTCCTTATTTGCTCCTGTAACAAGTGAGTTATCAAGGTGCTGCTCAAGAAGATCAAATGCAGTAAGAATTGGTGCAGCTTCTTCACCTTCTTCAGTTCTACCTGACTTACGTCTTCTCTCTTGAACCTTAAGAGACTTTGTAAATGCTGTTTCTGAATCAATTGCCTTAATCGACATTGCGATATTATCAAGTTCTTCAATTTCATCTTGATCAAATCGTGACGCAAGGTCGGCGTTAACAAGTGTTTTAATATCTTCGATTTTACCAACACCTTGAGTAGCAATTTCAGCAAGCTCATGTTCTGGTGGTAGTTGATCAATATTTGCTAAGTTGAATACCTCTAAAAATTCAGAAGTTGTCCCGTAAAGAACAGGGCGTCCAACTTCTTCAGAACGTCCAGTTACGCGAACGAGTCTCTTATCCATTAAACCACGTACAATGTGTGAACTATCAACACCGCGGATTTTTTCAACTTCAATTTTTGAAACTGGCTGCTTATAGGCAATGATTGCTAGTACTTCAAGAGCTGTTGGAGAAAGTACTAATTCATTGATTTTAAATAGGTCTTGCACATACTTAGAGAAAGTTGCCTTTGTTCTAAATTGGTATCCATTTGCAACTTCTTGCAGACGAATTCCGTGGTGCTTTAACTCATATTCATCTTGAAGACGAGTAATTGCTTCGTGAACAACACGTAGAGGAATATCTTCATCAATAAGTGATTTGATTTTCATTAATGGAACCGGCTTATCGCTCATGAATACAATTGTTTCAATTGCACCACAAATTGTTTCTTCATTAAGTCCTGTTCTGGCTTTCCAAAGCTTATCTTCTTGAAGTTTTTCATCAGCAAAGTCAGACTCTAGCTTTAAGTATTCTTCTGGAAACTCTAGGTCTTCATCTGATGGCATTAGGGCCATTTCTAACTCTTCAACCATCTCTTCTTCTGTTGATAGAAACTCTAGATTTGCTTCAGTAACTGTTGTGTTCTCTTCCATTTGTGTGCTCTCTCTAATAGCGCTTATTGCGCTACTTGTTCCATATTTTCTAATTCTTGTGTTTCAATCTTATCTTTTGACTCATTCTCATCATCAAACCCATCGGCTTGAGTAACATCGAAGTCATCAAGAGTCTTCACAACATCAACGTAAACTTGCCCAAAGCTTTCATTTTGGAAAACCTGTACACGCTTAAGTCTAGCAAGTTCTAATAGTGAGATGAATGTAATTACAACGTTATCAATTGTGTTCTTACCGTCTGCAGACATTTTTGCAGTATCTTCACCAGTCGTCGTTGCCATTCGGCTATTGCTATCATTTTCAAGTAGTTCATCTAGATTTGTTTTTTGTCCCACTTGTAGATATGTCTTTAAGAATTCTAATTTTTCTTTAATCGATAAACGGTCACGCTTAATAACTGTATACTTACGATTTTGACGGAAAATGAAATCAATCATCGTATCAGTTAGCTTCTCAAGCTCCATTGGAGTAAGAATTGAGTTAACAATCTCCTTACGATTTACCTTTGGCTTTACGAAAATATCTTTTCCCGTTTGAGGAAGATCAAGAAGCTTTTGACCCATCTTTTGGTAAAGGGCAAGCTCTTCAAGACGACGAACAAGCTCCGCATGAGAAGTGATATTTAACGAGCTCTCCGAACCAAGCTGACTTTGAAGTTTAGCCTGCTCCTCTTCAGTAACTGCATTCTTTGATTTAAGAAGGACTAACGTTGCAGCTAAGAATAAATAATCTCCTGCAATATCAAAGTTAAGCTCTTTCATATTTGCTAGATAATCTAAGTACTGCTTAGTAATTCTAGTAAGGTCTAGCTCTTTAATCGACATTTGCTCTTTTTGAATAAGAAGCAAAAGCAGTGAAAGTGGACCATCAAATGTATCCGTTTTAACCTTAATCGTTGTGTCTAACATGTGTTAATTCCCTCAAATCCCTCAATTAACTTAATTAAGAGAGAATACCCGCAAAAGTATTCATTAATACCATCCCTAGCTGCATAACCGGTCTGATCATGTAACCAAAGATAGGTGTAAACCAAAGAATTAGAATAAAAATAAAACTAAATCTTTGAAGTTCTTCATATTTTCGTGCTGAGTTGTAATCTAAGTAAGCTGCAACCATTTTCGATCCATCAAGTGGAGGAAATGGAATTAAGTTAAAGACCGCCAGTAAGATATTAATAAATACCGAGTACTGAAGCATATCCATAAATTGCGTCTTTAATGAGAAAGTCGCTGGAACATAAGCGTAAACCATTCCAAAGAATAGCGCAGATAAAACCATAAGTATTAAGTTCGCTCCAGGGCCTGCAAAGCTTACCCAGAAGATCCCTGATTTCATATTTTTAAATCGACGAACATCCACAGGTACTGGCTTGGCCCAACCGAATGGAACTCCGCCAAGCATAATTCCTACCATTGGGAAAATTACTGTTCCAACTAAGTCCACATGTGGAATAGGATTTAAAGTTAAGCGCCCAATTCTTTCGGCCGTATCATCACCATATCTCTTGGCCATCCAACCATGTCCAAACTCGTGAAAAGAGATCGCTAATAGAAAGCCCGGAAGGGCCAAAGTCAATGTATTGATAATTCGCATTAAATCCATCGCAATAATCTACCAAAAACCACGGGAATCGACAAAAATTTGCGCCGCAAAATGAACGGAATGTAAGACAAATTAAAGAAATTAACCTCCAAATTTGCCCAAGGCATTGAAATTAAATTTTTTTGCTATAATAAACCTATGAATACGCGTCATAAAAAGGTTCAGGTTGTCACTGTGCACAATGATTTAAAGGCCATTCTTCTACTTGAGATGAAGGAAGATCGTGGCTTTGGTTGGCAAAATGTAACAGGATCTGTTGAGCCTGAAGAAGATATTTTTACAGCTGCCAAACGTGAGCTACTTGAAGAGACTTCAATTAGTGCTGCAGAAATAATTCAACTAGATCAAAAATTTGAATTTCATGATCGCTGGAACAAGGATGTGACGGAGTATTGCTTTCTTGCAAAAACCAATCAGAAAGAAGTCATCATTTCCCCACAAGAACATCAAGGCTACAAATGGGTTTCATTTGATCAAATAACAAAGAAGGATTTTAAGTACGAAAGTAACTTCATTGCATTTCAAAAGGCACTTGAATGTCTCGACTAATTAAATTCATCATCACTTGTCTGCTTATTCAACAAACATGTGTGGCCCAAAGCTCTTCTGACAAGCTGTTTGAAGACTTACGAAGAATTAATCTAAAAGAGGAAGCTGTTAAAACAAAGGCGAAACCACGCTTTAAATACATAAAGAATAATTTAAAGGCGAAGACTTTTCGAAGTGTTATTTTGGCAAATTCATTAATTGAGTCACTTGATGGAAAAAGTTACTATCGCATAAAAGAGAATACAATCATTAGAACTAAAGAAGTATCACCGGGTTCACGCTATTTCTTTATCCTTCCAAGTGATGGAAATGAAGATAATGTGAAGTACGTTACCTTAAGTACGAACCTAGATCATTTAGAAACAATTTTAACTTTCAACAATGAGAAATTTACTCCTTTTAAACAAGATAAATTCAAAGCAATCGAATACGATAAGAAGCAAATACATACTTATACACAGATAAGAGCAGGATTAGGGAGCTCAACACCGAACTTCTTTCTTGATAATATTTCACTATCAAGCACCACTCTTGCTTTAGAAGCTGGAGTTGAAACGTTTACAAATATCCCTGTCTTTCTTATTGCTGAATACCTAGCACAAAATAGTGGCCAAGAAGTCCAACTCACATCTTTTTCAATAGGACTACGCACAGAATATCGTTATCACATAAATGAAAAGTCGTTTATTGCCGCCGGCCTTAGTGCCCAACGATCACTCTACACTTCAGCAACAATTGATAATTCTAAAGTAGATTACACAATCGATTCATTTGGTATCAATGTAAATTACAATTATGCAAAATACTTTGTAAGCTTAGACCTTAAAATGCAAAATTATGCATTTGATTCAAGTGTCGTTTTACCAGCTGCAAACCTTACTAATGATAATTCTGCGACAGCTATTAGCTTTAATATTGGCAAGGAATTTGAGGTTTCAATATGATCAAAAAGCTAGTCTTCATTATACTTTTGACAACTTCTGTCTTTGCAACAAATGGAATCATTCGCGTCCATGAAGCCCCTGTTGTCAGCAAGCCAAATGAAGATGGCCACATCCTAATGAAATTGAGAAAAGGTACCAAAGTTTACTTGCATCCAAACTACTTGAACGAAGAGGACTACTACGTAACTCTTACGAGAGATGGAAGAAAAGCCTATATTAGAAAGGACTTTATTAAGCTGATTTTAAATAATGAATCAGAAGATCTCGGCAACACTATTTATGTTAAAAATGATCCAACTGATTATGTTATTGCAGAACCTCTTCCTGATGAATATCCATTAAAGGGGCGCCCTCTTCATCGCGCCCAATTTGATCTCATCTTTAAAAAAGGTGTCTCTTCTCGTTATGCCTACAACTCTGAAGTTCAGCAAGAAAGTACAGGTTTTGAAGGAAGCTTAAATGTGAAGTATCTAAGCCCAGCAACATTTGATGATGGGAACCGCCTCTACTACGGCTTTTTCGGAGGTGTTACGACAGGGCAAGCGGAGTATCGACTTAATGGCGATATCTTCACAACAGAGAGTAATATTCACTACTCGTTTGGGCCAGTTGTTTCATATACGTTTCACAAGAGACAGTATTTTGAAATCGAATCAATGCTACAAGTTGGACTCAATTACCAAAGACGATTTGTTAATCAAGATGATGAAACAAATGGAATTACAGAAGAGAAACTATTTAGTGGCTTATTTTTTAATGCAAGACTTTCAATAAATTTATCCCATAAAAGAATCTTCGATTCTTCCACATTTTATCTTTATCATGGCCCTGTTATCGACATTCGACTTCCATCAACACTTGAGTCAGATGGTCAATTTACAAATTCTCAATTATGGCCAGATAATAAAATCTCGACAGACCTTGAAGGAACATTTGGTTACAATGTCGGATTCACCTATCGTTACTAGCCTTTTGGCATTTCTCTAGAGACCATCGGCAAAAAATTCCGTTCATAAATAGTACTCACTTTTTTTTAAAAGAAAAAATTAAAGCGACGATAAAGTTAGTGTCATTGTTTTAGCAAGGATTGCAAAAACTATTTCAGGAGGATGATTTATGACAATTCAACACAAAGGTACAGAAGTTCTTTTTCAAAAACTAGGTAACAACTGGTTTATCTTTGCAGAAATCAACAACGAAGTAATTTATTCGACAATGCCTGATGGTATGGATCCGTATTCAACAAAACTAGAGTTATATGAAGTAATTGAGGAACACATGAAAAGAGTTTCTACAATGAAAAAAGGTGCAGCTGAAGCAGTTGCTTAGGAATTCTCATGGGTGTTAAAAAATATACTCACTTATTTAAGGGTGCTGACTCACGTGAAAACTCAGCACCTACTGCCCCTCAAGGCAATAAGAAGATGAAGCAAGAAGTTGAACAACTTCAAAAGCTCATTCAAAAGCGTTTAGAAAATCCACAAGAAGCAAAGAAAGCAGCTCGTCTTATTGAGCAAATGTTAAAAGGTTAATTTCGATTGAAGTTGGCAACAGCTTCAATTAGACCCTTTAGCTCACATTGCTTTAAAACCTGGACGACTTCTGTATTCACATTATAGATCTTACAACTCTCTCTTTCGTCCAAGACAAGGTTTTGTCCGACAAAACTTCTAGTAAAGTTATTATAGGATTGGCTTTCCATTTTTTTCATTCCTAAAATCAAAGCTCGATAGAGTCTCTTATTAGTTTTTCTCACATAGAGATAAACTGGATAACGATAATAGATAAAGTTTTTTGTATCAATGAGAAGATTCTCTTTTTGGTTGAGCACTTCAATAAATGCTTCAGAAACTCCCCTAAGAGTATAGTCTGCTCGACTATCAGTTAGTGCACCGTAGATGTCATCAAATGTCTCAACTGCAATTAGTTTAAACTTTGATTTTTCTAATATTTTATAATCGCGCCAATTCTTATTAAATGATACACGCTTTTTCTTATACTCTTCAGGGGATTTTATCGCTTCAAATTTCATGCGATCTTTATACTCATAAACCGGCAAGCGAAGTCCCATCAAGCCAGATAAGATCGGGGCCTCTATTTTTTTAAAATCTGCTAAATCCCAATTTTCAGAAGGAGAATAAATAATATCACCTTTCTTATAAGCTCCCGACTCCACACATTCTTTCTCATTTCCGCACTCAAGGCTCTTAACTTTAAAATCACCGAAGTCACTTCGAGAAAGTGTTAATATCTCCTCTAGAAAATAGCGAAAATACTGATGTCGATAATGTCCTTGAATAATACTAACTTCATGCTCCTTGTATGTGGGAGTAGGATCAATAGAAGCTGGCCCTCTGCTCATTGCATCGAAGGCATGGGCCACTTGAGAGAGATGAAAAATTAGAAAAAGTTGCAAAATAAACTTCATACTACAGTTTCCATAGCTTTTGAGTTAATTAATACTTAATTATCCCTAATATTTATTTATGAATACCTCTTCAAAACCTTGTAGAAAGGTTTTAAAGCCTTGCCTGAGCGCCTTCAATTTGATAACTAGGTGCAATAATCATTTAGGAGTATAAGTTGCCAGTAAAATCAGACGCTCAAGAAGCGACAAACGATCCATTTGCGTACAAACAAGACCAAGACAAGTCATTTGCTAAGGACTTTCAGTACAAGCACCGCAACCCTTACCATGATAAGTTAGAGGAATTTAGTGAATTTGTTCTAAGAGATGAAGAAGCTGAAGTTCACCGTGGTAATTGGAACAAAGAAGTGTTCACGCAAGATGGCGAGTTATGCCTTGAGATCGGAACTGGATACGGCCACTTTATGCTTCAATACTGTGATGCTTATAGAGACCAAAACTTTGTTGGTTTAGATTATCGTTTTAAAAGAAGCTACGCCTTAGCTAAGAAGTTAAAGTCACTTCCATATCGTAATTTTAAATACTTAAGAGCTAAGGGTGAAAGAATCGAACACCTTTTTGCAGAGAATGAATTAGATAAAGTATTCTACTTCTTCCCTGATCCATGGCCAAAGGCGCGTCATCACAAGAAGAGGCTATTTCAGCTTCCTTTCCTTGAGAGAGCATACAAAGTTATTAAGCCAGGTGGATATTTCTTTGTGAAGACTGATCACGATGGTTATGCGGAGTGGATGAAGGAAGTTATCGAGAAACAGGACCTATTTGAGCTTGAACTCGAGACAAAAGATCTATGGAACGACGCTCCAGATCACCTACTTTGCCAATTTAAAACAAAGTTTGAGAAAATATTTATCGAGCAAGGTGTAAATATTAAGGCTTTTGTTCTAAAATCCAAAAAAGCAAATTAATAAGCTAGGTTAGCACACACATGTCATTACAAAGACTGCGCGAAAAGATCGTCAATGAGATCCCGATTTCTGATTTAATCGAGCGCTATGGTGTGCACTTAGTTCGCAAGGGCAACAACCTTTATGGGGTCTGTCCATTTCACGACGACACAAATCCTTCGATGTCTGTTGTTAACGACAAGAAGATCTATAAATGCTTCTCATGTGGAGCAGGTCACAGTCACTTCGACTTCGTTATGAATCTTCAAAACCTCGAATTCATCGAGGCCATGAAAGATATCTGCGATAAGTTTGGTATCGATTTCGACTCTTATACAAATACTAAAGAAAAGTCGAAAGAGTTCATTTATGCTGAAAAAATTCTTAAAGTTGCATCAACTATCTACTTTCAGTCAGGGCGAAACCTCAAACCTGAACAGTATTTAGACTTTTTAAAGAATCGTCATTTAAGCAATGAAATTGCAGATCTCTATCAACTAGGATTTGCTCCTAAAAAAAATAGCATCTACGACTATATATGTTCCCTTCCGGCCAAAGACCGTGGAGAGATTCTACAGACGGCCCTGAAAATTGGTATCGTTAAATATAATGCCGACAACAAGTCCCATTATGATACTTTTCGTGAACGCATAATGTTTCCGATTTGGGACCATTACGGTAAAGTTATCGGCTTCACTAGCCGACGAATTCATGAATATCAACACGCTAAGTACATGAATTCTATAGAGTCGTTCATCTTTAACAAGAGAAACCTTCTCTATGGCCTCCATCTTGCAAAATCATTCATTAGAAAGCGCGATAGCGTGATTATAGTTGAAGGAAATATGGACCAAATTGCAAACTACAAGAAGGGTTTTGAAAATAGTGTCGCAATCATGGGGACGGCCCTTGGCGACAACTCTCTTCGTACGCTTAAGTCCATGACAAAGAATATTTATCTTTCGCTTGATAATGATGAAGCTGGTTTTAAGGCTTCACAGAGGGCCAATCGCCAATTTCTTGAAACAGGTATTATCCCTAAGTTTGTCGATCTAAATCCCCATAAAGATCCGGACGACTTCCTTGAAAAGGAAGGCATCATTGCCTATCAAGACAGAATTGATAACGCTGTTCCATTTATTGACTATGAATTTTCAAAATTACTACCAGATCGTAAGATTGAAATTCTGGATGAAAAGCTAGCTCTTCTAAAACAGGCATTTGATCTTGTATCTCCACTAGGTAAAGACCTGAACGCTATCGAAAGACTTGTTAGTTGGGCAAAAAAACTTAATCTTGAATCAAGTAAAGACAGTATTATCGAGAATTATGAAGATTTCTTAAAAAATGAGAAATCTCCAGCCTTTAAGCCGGCCATTGAAGAGAATCCACCAATGGAAATGGTTCCAGCTGAGTTTGACGAAGACTATATGGCAAGTTTCATCGAAAGTGATGCAAGTGTGATGCCAATAATGGATGAAGTTGAAGCTCCAATCTCAAAAACGGAGAAGACTTTACTGCTTGCTATCGTTGAACATCCGGATTGTCTTGAGTATGATGAAATGACCGATCTGCTTGATTTTATGCACTCAGATAGGGTAAAAGAATATATTTTAAATCTGAAAAATTTAATCTTTGAAATAGATGAGAGGGAATTTAAAAACTTTGCGCTTTCGAGTTCTTCCAAATTCGGCCTACATGAAATAATCGATGAGGGCATAAAGAAATACAAAGGAATCAAACTAGAAAAAGAGGGAGCGTTTAAAATTATTAAAGACCTTAAAACAAAACTTGAAAGAGTTAGTCTAGAAGAAGAAATTGGTCGCTTAGATTCTGAGAGAAGTAATATTACAACTCAAGAAGAAGAAACTAAGTTGAATGAAAAGATTTTTAAAATCCGAAGAAAGCTTCACGCTTTAAAAAAGTAAAAGACTGGAGAAACCAAACATGTCAAGTGCTGCACAATTTTTAAAATCAAAGGGTTTCGAAAAACTTATCGCTCGCGGTAAGGATCAAGACTCTCTAACTCCAGAAGAAATTAACGATGCTATTCCAGCAAGTTTAATTGCTCCTGAAGAACTTGACCTCATTATGCTAGCTATCAGCGAATCAGAGATTGAAGTAACTGATCATGAAGTTGAAGAGGAAGATGAAGGAATCAAGCTTGACGGTACAGAAATTATTGAAGAGACGCTTTCAAAAGAAGAGAGAGCTGAACTTAGAAGTGCCTCAACTGATCCTGTAAAATTATATTTAAAGAGAATGGGTTCTGTTGCCCTTCTTACAAGAGAAGGCGAAGTTGTAATTGCAAAAGAAATCGAAGAAGGTGAAAGAGAAATTATTCTTTCTTCACTTAAATCGTCTCACGCGATTGCAGAAATCATTAACCTAAAAGATCGTATCACTGAACTAGAAAACCCAACTGAGTTCGTAAGAGAGCTTGTACGTGGTCTTGATGATGAATCAACACAAAAAGACATTGATAAGGTTAAGAAAACAATCATCAATGTATGTGATGAGCTTAAAGAAATCTATGACTCTTCACTAAACGAAGATGATGGAACTCTTGATAAATTTTCAAAAACTGAAAAAACAAAAATGGACTCTATTGCAACAGAGCTTGCGGATCTTACTTTCAACAGAAAGATCATCAATAGCTTCGTTGAACCAGTTAAGAAGTACTACCTACAATTTAAAGATCTTTACGAGCAACAAGATCGTATCTTTAAATTCCTAGAAGTCGAAACAATTGAAGCTTACCGTGATCTTCATGAAAAGATTATGGAAGACGATGCATTCAAACGTGCATTCGCTAAAGAGCTTTACACAACTGATGCAAAGGTAGAGCAACTAGTTCGTAACCAAGAAGATATTCTAAGAAAACTAAGAAGACTATCACAAGAAGCTGGAATGAGCTTTGACGATATCGAGACTGTTTACAAGATTATCACTAATGGTGAAGAAAGAGCTGACCGCGCGAAGGCTCAACTAGTTGAAGCAAACTTAAGACTTGTTGTTTCTATTGCTAAGAAATATACAAACCGTGGTCTACAATTCCTTGATCTAATTCAGGAAGGTAACATCGGTCTTATGAAAGCTGTTGATAAATTTGAGTACCGTCGTGGTTATAAGTTCTCAACTTATGCAACTTGGTGGATTCGTCAGGCCATTACTCGTGCCATTGCTGACCAAGCAAGAACAATCCGTATCCCAGTTCACATGATTGAAACAATCAACAAGATGGTTAGAACTCAAAGACAACTTATCCAAGAACTTGGGCGTGAGCCAACTCCAGAAGAAATTGCTGAGAAGATGGAAATGCCTGTTGATAAGGTTAAGAAAGTTCAAAAGATCTCTAAAGAGCCAATCTCTCTTGAAACACCAATTGGTGAGGAAGAAGATTCTTCTCTAGGAGACTTCATTGAAGATAAGAAAATTATTTCACCTGCAGATGCTGTAATGAGCATTACATTATCTGAGCAAACTCGTTCAGTACTTTCAACTCTTACTCCAAGAGAAGAAAAAGTTCTAAGAATGAGATTTGGTATTGGTGAGAAATCTGACCACACTCTAGAAGAGGTTGGACAAGACTTCTTCGTAACTCGTGAACGTATTAGACAGATCGAAGCAAAAGCACTTCGCAAGCTAAGACATCCTTCTCGAGCAAAACTTCTTAAGTCATATATCGAAAATAACTAAGTAATTCAGGCCCCTATTAAGGGGCCTTATTACTTGAGCTAACTAAAACTATTACATTCCTTAATTTTGCGTTATAATAAGGCTTTTAGACATAAAAGTAATATATGACACAAGAACCTGGACTCGACCTAGCAAAAAAATATTTTTCAACTCTGGCAATTTCAAAGGCCCGAAAAGTTCTCAGCCTTGGGAAGGTCTCTCTTTCATTTAAGAAAGGAAGTCTTGATGGTTACCTAATTACAACAGGTATTATCAAAGAAGACCGTCCTTATGAGTCTAAAGTTGTTTACAAGAAAAGACTTGAGGGAACTGACGAGTCTCCACTCTCAACTTCATGTGACTGTTTAGAGTGGACAAAAGAAAAGCACTGTCACCATACAGCTGCGCTCTTTATGTACTATATTGCGACAACAAACGATCAGTCAGATACAAGTACTCACCTTCCACCAATTGGAGGATATGGTGTTTACCCTCTTGAGTATGGAACAATTCTTAGTGGACCACACGAGCTAGAAAATGCACCTCATGGCCCGACATACTCTACACTAAACTATTCTTTAACATCTAAGAAAACTATTGAATTCCCTATCCCTGAAAATCTTTCTGGGAAACTTGTTTTCAATATTGCTCCAAATAAAGAGCAACGTGTAGATTTTCAGGATGACTTAAAATCGAGTATTCGTTTTGCCTTACTCGATGATGAGGGAAAAACTCATCGAAATATTAGTATTTTTGAAAGTATATATTTATTTAATTGGGATACTGGTCATTTATATTCGCTACCAAGTGAACTAAAAGAGTTCTTTTCGACTCTAAGATCAAACTTAACATCATATAAAATCGATGATGCCTTAAATCTGGCTTATTCAGAAAGGCTAGAAAAATATATCGCATTTGAAGTTGAAGGAAACCAATTTGATATTTCAAGTATTGAGTCTCCTGACTTAAGAATTTATATAAACAACTCTCAAAGAAAGGGTTACAACAACTTCTCAATTGAATTTTTCAATAAGGAAGATAAGAGGACTAGGCCTCCACAATTTATGGCCTCTCTCACTTTTGAAGGTGGCTATCTTGATCTTTTTAGAAAGAAGATTGAAGCCTATCACTTCCTAAGAGAAGTTCAACACTACTTTGAAACAGGTGTTGATAGTTATAAAAAGTCACTATCAGGAAAATCGAAAAAGTCTTCGTGGATTCGCCTTATTTCAGAAGTTGTTAGTAAAGACTACACGCTGAGCTTTGATCACGAAAATCATAAGCTTTATAAATATGATAATAAGCTTCAACGCCTTTTATTTAAAGTTATGGTAACAGAGTTTGGAGATCACTTTTTCCGCTACTCTTACCTTTACAGAGATACTAACGAAGTTATCTTTCAGGTATCAATGTCACAAATTACCCAAGGTCTTTCTAAGTTATTTACGGTAACAAAACCTTACGGTGTTGAAATTTTCTATAATAATAATGAAATCAAAAACTGGAACTCGCGAATACGCTTTGAAAGAAAGCAAATTGGGCGCTCAGGTTGGTTTGATTTAGAACTAGAAATAAATGACGTCGACCAAGAAGTCCTCAAGAACGTCGATTTGGACAATAGTATTGCCATTACTAAAGATGGTGTCATCTTACTAAACAATGAGCAAAAAGATCTTTTAAAATTTGTACAAAAATATACAAAATTTGAAGCAAAAGAAGAGATACAAGATGGAAAATTTAAAAAATTCATCTTACCTTTTTCTCGTGCCAGAATTTTTGAATTATTTGAACTTAAGAAAATTGGTCTAGAGGGCGCGCTTACAGAAGAAGAAATTGCGCTTTGTCAAAGACTTCAAAATCTAGAAGGTATTCCAGACTACCCTATCTCTGAACATCTAGGTTCAACTCTTAGGGCATACCAAAAGACTGGTTACAATTGGCTTAAATTTCTACATGAAAATAAGCTTGGGGCCTGTCTTGCAGATGACATGGGTCTTGGTAAGACAATTCAAACAATCGCCTTTATTGAGAGTATCTACGATAAGATCGATAAAGTTTTAATTGTTTGTCCAGTTTCCCTACTACTTAACTGGGAAAATGAATTTAAAAAATTCTCGGATATCGATGTTCATATCTTCCACGGTGCAGACAGAGAATTACCTGAAGATAGTAAAGCGAAAGTAATCCTAACTTCATATGGAATCTTAAAAAGAGAACTTGAAGCTGAATTTGAAGAATCACATTATGATGTACTCGTTCTGGATGAAGTTCAGCACCTTAAAAATATGCGCTCTCTTGGAGCGTCATCTGCAAGAAAAATCAATGCAGACTTTAGAATCTGCCTAACGGGTACACCTGTTGAAAACGATCTTGCTGAATTCTTTAATATTATTGATCTTAGTATACCTGGTATCTGGGGAGATCTAAGATTCTTAAGATCTAGCTCTACTCCTAAATCAAGAGTATACGCGAGAAAAACTGCCGCCCCATTTATCCTTAGGCGTACGAAGAATCAAGTTCTCACAGACCTTCCTCCTAAAATAGAGAATAATGTTCTCCTTAGTTTTGATGAAGGCGAAGACGAGTTTTACAAAAACAAATTACAATCAATTAAAGATAATATTAATAATGCTCCTAAGAACAAGAAGTATGGAGAAATTCTCAAAGGGCTTCTTGAATTACGTCAAAGTTGCCTGTGGCAAAATCATAGCAATAAAACGACAAAGGATATTAGAAGTCTTACTTCAACAAAAGTTGACTACCTAATTGAAAGTTTAGAACAAATCGTTGAAGAAGGTCACCAAGTTATCGTCTTCTCACAATTTACGACTTATCTTGATATCATTGGTTCTGCTTTTGATGGCCAATGTTGGAAGTATTCTCGAATTGATGGTTCTCTGAATGTTAAGAAGCGACAAGCAGCAGTAGATGAATTCCAAAGTGGGAAAACAAAGCTTTTCCTTATTTCTCTAAAGGCCGGGGGTGTTGGTCTTAACTTAACAGCAGCAAGCTATGTCTTCATTATGGATCCTTGGTGGAACCCAGCTGTTGAATCTCAAGCAATCGACAGAGCTTATCGTATTGGTCAGAAAAATACTCTAAACGTATTTAGACCTATTATAAAAGGTTCAGTTGAAGAGAAAGTCTTAAAATTACAAGATATCAAACGTGAGCTATTCAAAGAACTTCTTCCTGAAGATGATGAAGAACTATTCAGCGGAAAACTCACAATGAAAGATTTTGAAGAGTTATTTAACTAAGAATTTTTTAAACGATTCACTTCTTTATGAACAGCTTCTTTTAACTCATCTCGACAGAAGATGAATGGTCCTTTTAACTTCTTTGTTGAAAGATCATCAATCTCATCTGAGTAGATTCCTCTAGAGTGACAAATAATTACTCCAGCAGCAATATCCCAAATATTCTTATCTCGAAATGAGATTACACATTCTGCTGCACCTGCTGCGAGAAGACCTAATTTAAATGCAATTGAACCTAGTGGAGTTATCCTGAAGTTATGCTTAAAATCTAATTTATTAGCACCCTTCTCCCACTCTGAACGGGAGATCATAATATTTACCGCCTCAGCATGAGCATGGCGACTTCCAAGTGGATATTTCACATCACTTGTAATCTCAAATCCAGTAAAAGGATTATAAATCCAACCAAAGTTTCGATCATCGTGAATATCAGCAGAATATAAAATAGCTAAAGATACAGCACATTCACCGTACCCCTTGGCAAATTCTCGAGTACCATCAATTGGGTCTAGAACAATGACAGGAAACTCAAAGCTCTCTTGGTCCTCTTCTGAAAAGAAATTAAAATCAAAATTTGATTCATGAAAAACCTTTTTCACTTGATCAGACACAAAAATATCAAATTCAGTTACAATACTCTTATCGGCCTTTCTTTCAATAGACATATCACCCCACACCATTGTGTCGAGTTTAGTATGAATACTGCTCTTTATTTCTTCTAATTCATTTCGATACATTCTTGGTCCTAGTGGATATGACTATCTTATGTGAAAGACGAACTCGTGCTTAAAGGTCTTTTCTTGCTCTAAATCGATTAGTCCCTCTTTCGTATAAAAGTCATTATTTGAATCTAGAGCATCAGTAACTCCAAAGGCTGGCGCAATCCTAACAAAGTTCGCACCTGGATATGTCCAAATTGATAAATATGGAATATTCCCTAGATCTATATTAACCGACTTCTCATTTAAAATATTCTTAAGAGCGATACTCTTTGACTTAATATCCTTAAATACCATTTCTCCACCTCTAAAATTTTCTTGAGTGAAGAAAACACGACAATCTTGAACAACTTTTTTATTATCCGCATCATGAAAGTTAACTAAATCATTTTCAAGAAAATACGCTCCACGCTCTTCTTGAGTTGAAAACTCAATAAAGCAATCATCATGCCCTTCTGGTCCTAAAGGAACATTGAAAGTTGGAGCAAAGCCTAAAGAGAAGAACATTTCTTTTTTATCAAGGTTTTTAATAACAAAAGAAACTGTAAGTTTTGGCCCATAAACCATATAAGTAACTTCAATACTGTAGCGAAATGGAAATATAAGCTCTGTATCGGGGCTATTCGTATGAACGAAGGTAATTCGATCTTTACGATGATTTTTGACTTCGAATTGGAAGTCTTTAAGAAAGCCATCCTTTTGCATGTGATAGTATTTTCGACCTAACCAATACTGATCATCCTTAAGTTTTCCTACAATTGGAAAAATTATTTGTGGCTTCCAAGGGTTTAGAGTTGGATGACCTTGCCATAGATATTCAACATATGATTCAAGATCAAATATTGATAATAGCCCAGCTCCCTGCTTCGTAACTGAAACTCTAATAAACTCACTTTCTAAATGGTAAATCTGATCCTGATTCATCAAATCATCCTCTAATAAATATGATAACAGTTTTTGGCCCATCGTGAAACTCATAAGCACCTGAATTTAGGCAATATATTTCATTGTGGAATAGATCACTCATTTCATTTGTGAAAAAAGTCCAAATATATTCGGCCATAGGTTAAAAATCCTTCAAGTTAGAAGCAAACATGATGCTTTCTAGCTCCCCCCATTTAACCTCTAAAGTTATCTAAATATTCCATTTACCTGATTCATTCGAATTAACCTAAGGCCCCAGAAAAAGGGGCCCTCGCCTTTTCTTATTGCTCATAAATGATTAAAATAAGGTGTCTAATTTACACATAGGGAAATACACGAATGAAAGTTATCGAGCACATCGACAAGGCGACGAGCCCACTTTTTAGTTTTGAAATTGTACCTCCACCAAGAGGAAAAAATATTTCAGCTGTAACGGATATCGTTAAGGAGCTCTTGCCATTTAATCCGTCATGGATTGACGTAACAGCACACTCAGCAGGAGCATATTATAACGAAAAAAATGATGGCTCAGTTGAGAGAAAGATCTACAAGAAACGTCCGGGAACAGTTGGGATCTGTGGAGTTATTCAAAATCGATTTAAAATCGATACAGTTACTCACCTTTTAACTCAAGGTTTTACCAAAGAGGAGACTGAGGATGCTCTAATCGAACTTAACTACCTCGGTATTCATAATGTTTTGGCCTTACGTGGAGACGCCCTTAACTATAATAAAAAATACGATCTTTCTCGCCAAAGAAATTTCTATGCAAAAGACCTTGTGGAGCAAATTGATAACGTAAAAAAAGGTATCTATCTTGATGATATTTCAAATAGCTTACCTCTAGACTTTTCTGTTGGTGTTGCAGGCTATCCAGAAAAACACTTTGAGGCTCCAAATCTAGCGACAGACATAAAGTACCTAAAAGAGAAAGTTGATGCTGGTGCTGATTATATCGTTACACAGATGTTCTTTGATAATACGAAGTATTTTGAATTTGTTGATAAATGTCGTGAAGCTGGAATCACGTGTCCAATTGTTCCAGGAATTAAAGTCATTAAGAGCATGGGACAGCTTTCAAATGTACCGAGGCACTTCTATGTAGACTTCCCAGATGAGTTCGTAAATGAAGCGACAGAAAATTCAGAACATATTAAAGAAATCGGAATTAAATGGGCAAGAAAACAAACGGAAGAATTACTAAATGCAAATGTTCCTTCAGTTCACTTCTATGTAATGAATGATAGTGCAAATGTTTCAGAAGTTTTAAAAGGTATATATTAATGAAAGATATTCGTAGTGAATTAGAATCAACACTAAAGAATAGAATTCTTTTTCTAGATGGTGCTATGGGAACAATGGTCCAACAATACCATCTAACAGAAGAAGATTTTCGAGGAAATCGCTTTCAAGATACTAAGATAGACTTGAAAGGAAATAACGACTTATTAAATCTTACTAAACCAGAAGTTATTAAAGAGATTCATACAAAATACCTTGCTGCTGGTTCAGATATTATTGAAACAAATACTTTCTCGGCAACGAGAATAGCTCAAGACGATTATCACTTAAGTGAAATTGCATATGAACTAAATGTGGAAGCGGCCAAGATTGCCAAAGCGGCTTGTCTTGAATTCATGAAAGAAAATCCGGAGCGTAAATGCTACGTTGCTGGAGCTCTAGGGCCAACAAATAAAACAGCTTCAATTTCACCTGATGTTAATAACCCTGCTTTTCGAGGTATTACATTTGATGAGTTAGTTGATAATTATTACGAGCAAACAAAAGGACTAATTGACGGCGGTGCCGATCTACTTTTAGCTGAAACTTCATTTGATACACTAAATTTAAAAGCTGCAATTTTTGCAATGAAAAAGTATTTAGATGATAACAACCTTGATACTCCAATTATGCTCTCTGTAACTATTACAGATGCATCAGGAAGAACTCTATCAGGTCAAACTGTTGAAGCTTTTTGGAACTCAGTTGAACATGCTAGGCCATTTAGTGTTGGTATCAATTGTGCACTTGGAGCACAAGAGATGCGCCCATATATTGAAGAGTTATCAAGAGTTTCAGACTGCTTGATATCTTGTTACCCTAATGCAGGACTTCCTAATCCGTTAAGTGATACAGGTTATGATGAAAAGCCAAATGAGACAGCTGCTCTTCTTGAAGAGTTTGCAGAATCGGGGCTCGTTAATATTGTTGGAGGTTGTTGTGGAACAACTCCTGATCATATCAACGCTATTTACAATCATCTAAAAGATATCAATCCTCGCGAAAAACACGATCTCCCTAAAACGCAAAGACTTTCAGGACTTGAACCGTTAAATCTTGATTATACAGGAGAGCGTCCATTCATCATGGTTGGAGAACGTACAAACGTGACAGGCTCACCAAGATTTGCACGCCTTATTCGTGAAGAAAACTTTGAAGCAGCTTTAGATATTGCCCGACAGCAGGTTGAGAATGGAGCAAATATCATCGATGTGAATTTTGACGAAGGTCTCCTCGACTCTAAAGCTTGTATGGTTAAATTTTTAAACCTAATTGCATCTGAGCCAGATATTTGTAAGGTTCCTATTATGATCGACTCATCTAAGTGGGAGGTCATCGAAGAAGGGCTTAAGTGCATTCAAGGAAAAGGGATTGTTAACTCAATCTCATTGAAAGAAGGTGAAGAAGTTTTTAAAGAACATGCGAAAAAGATCCTTCAATATGGAGCGGCCGTTGTTGTCATGGCATTTGATGAAAAGGGACAAGCTGCATCTAAAGAAGAAAAAGTTTCGATATGCCAACGCGCCTTTAAAATTCTAACTGAAGAAGTAGGATTCCCGGCCACAGATATTATCTTTGACCCAAATGTACTAACAGTTGGAACAGGAATTGAAGAACATAATGACTACGCGATAAACTTCATCGAAGCGGTAAGAGAAATAAAAGAAAAATGTCCAGGCGCTTTAACTAGTGGTGGTATTTCAAATATATCTTTCTCATTCCGTGGAAATAATATTGTACGCGAGGCTATGCATAGCTCATTCCTCTACCATGCGATTAAAGCAGGCCTAGATATGGGAATTGTAAACGCGGGAATGCTCGAAGTTTACGAGAACGTTGAACCTGAGCTAATGAAGAAAATTGAAGATGTCCTTTTCAACCGTTCTGAAAGTGCAACTGATGACTTAATCGAATATGCTGAAAAATTTAAAGGTGTAAAATCAAAGGCAAAAGAAGACGATTTAACTTGGCGTGAAGGAAATCTTGGAGAGCGTATCACCCACGCACTTGTAAAAGGTATCGGTAAATTCATTGAAGAAGATGTCGAACAAGCAAGACAAGAGCTAGGTGCTCCCATAAATGTCATCGAAGGCCCTCTAATGGATGGGATGAGAGTTGTAGGTGATCTGTTTGGTGCAGGTAAAATGTTTCTTCCACAGGTTGTTAAAAGTGCACGTGTTATGAAACAGGCTGTTGCATACCTTGAACCATTTATGGAAAAGGATGCTGACGGGAAAAGTAAAAAGAATACATTTGTTATTGCAACAGTTAAAGGTGATGTTCACGATATCGGAAAGAATATTGTTGGTGTTGTTCTCGCTTGCAATGGCTATAACGTTGTTGATCTTGGGGTTATGGTTAGCTGTGAAGAAATTATTAAAGCTGCCAAAGAACACGAAGCCAAATTCATTGGACTAAGTGGCCTTATCACGCCTTCACTTGATGAGATGATTCACAACGTAGCAGAGTTCAATCGTCAAGGTCTTGAAGTACCTGTTTTAATAGGCGGTGCTACCACTTCTAAAACTCATACTGCAGTAAAAATTGCACCTGAGTGTACAAGTCCTGTCGTTCACGTTGGGGATGCCTCTCAAACAGTTGGAATTTGTAATAGCCTTTTAAGTACTAATCTAAGAGATGATTTTTTAAAAGATCTTAAAGAGTCACAAAAAAGAACAAAAGAATATTTTGAAAATAAGAAAGATAGTGGCCAAGCGACGGTTTCATTAGAAGCGGCCCGTGATCACTTAAGAGTTGACCCAAGACAAACATTTGTCGAATTCACACCTCCATTCATTGGCGCTAAGAAGTTTGACGATATTAGTGTTGCTGAAATTGCAAAGTATATCGACTGGTCACCTTTCTTTTGGACATGGGAACTAAAAGGTCTCTACCCTCATATCTTATCGCATAAAGATTATGGAGAAGAAGCCAAAAAACTCTATAACGAAGCTCAAAATATCTTAGACGATATTATTGAGAACAATCGCTTTTCTCCAAAAGCAGTCCTAGGATTTTGGCCAGCTTATTCAAAAGATGAAGATGTTATCCTACTCGATGAAAATATGAATGAATTTGGTACCTTCAACTTCCTAAGGCAACAAAAAGAAAAGACACAAAAAGATCGCCCTTATCTATCTCTGGCCGACTACATCCTACCAAAGGGTGAAAAGCAGGATTATATTGGATCATTTGTTGTCACAATGGGAGATCAAGTTGAGAAGTATGCTAAAACTTTTGAAGAAAGTGGTGATGATTATACTTCAATTATGGTTAAGGCCGTAGGAGATCGTCTTGCTGAAGCATATGCAGAGTTAATTCACGAAAGAGCACGTCAGATGTGTGGAATCGAAGAAGAGCGTGAATTTTCTTTAGATGAACTTATTAAAGAAAAATATATTGGTATTCGACCAGCAGCTGGCTACCCTGCATGCCCTGACCATACAGAAAAAGCGAAGCTGTGGGATTTTATGAATGTACAAGAAAATACTGGCGCATACTTAACAGAGAACTTTGCCATGTATCCTGCTAGTTCAGTTTCTGGCTACATCTTCTTTAACCCTTGTGCTAAATATTTTAATATTCTAAACATTGCCCAGGACCAAATTGAGCATTACTCAAAAGTAAAAGCTCAGGACCTAGAAATAACTAAAAAATGGCTTAGGCCAATACTATAAGGAGCAGAAATGCATGTATGTATCCATCACCATAAAGTTCTTCCAGTAAAGAAATATGGTGGAATTGAAAGGGCCGTTTTTTGGCACATGCTTGAACTAGTTAGACAAGGACATCAAGTAACGTTTATTGGACCAAAAGAGAGTGAAGTAACAAAGCACGGAATCAAGCATATTGTATGGAACAAAGGCGAAGATTGGCAAAAACTTGTTCCCGATAATATCGATATTGTACACGTCTCATTTCCGGAGAAAATTAGAATCGATGTACCATACGTATTAAATGTCCAAGGGAATGGCTTCCCTGGTGAAAAGCATGATCGTAATACGGTATTTTGCTCGAAGTCACATGCAAGAAATCATAATAGTACATCTTATGTAAATAACGCTGTCGACATGAGAGAATACCCTATCAATTACACAAGTAATAAGATAACAGAAATAGAACACCTTCTCTTTCTTGCAAAAGCATCATGGCGAGTAAAAAATTTAAAGCAATCCTTAAAAATAGCTCTAAAAACAAATAAGCATCTACACATCTGTGGTGGAAACTCAATACTTGGAATTCATCCTCTTATCCACAACCATGGTATGGTTGGGGGTGATAATAAGTTGTCGATCATGCAAAAATGCGACGCCTTACTATTTCCAGTTAGATGGCATGAGCCTTTTGGAATTGCCATTATTGAAGCAATGACTCAAGGTATACCTGTATTTGGTTCTAGCTTCGGTTCACTTCCTGATCTAATCGTAAAAGGAACTGGAAGAACTTTTTATAGCCATGAAGAGATTATTCAATACTTTAAAAATGGTGCAGAAGAATTCGATCGAGACTTTATTAGAAATCATGTAATCGAAAACTATTCAATTGAAAGGTTCACAAAGGACTTTGTTGAAAAGTATAAGATTGTTTTAAATGGACAACATTTAAATGAAGAAGAACCAGAATGGATTTATCCATTTAGGGCCGGAAAACGACTACCATTCTAATCAATACCTACTGAGTATGAAGTTAAGACTTCATACTCAGTTCATATAACTTTTTATATTCGCCATCAAGGTTCATTAGTTCATCATGACGGCCTTGCTCAATCATCCTTCCATCTTTTAATACAATGATTTTGTCATAGTTTTGAATAGTTGAAAGCCTGTGTGCAACAGCAATAACTGTCTTATTTTTTGCAAGCTCATTTAACGACTGTTGAACTACTTTCTCTGATTCATTATCAAGAGCAGAAGTCGCTTCATCAAATAAGAAGACATCATTATCCTGAAGATAAGCACGAGCGATTGTTAAACGTTGTGCTTGTCCACCAGATAGTCTTACCCCACGATCACCGATAACAGTTTCTAGCCCTTCTGGAAGCTCTTTAATATACTCTATCGCATGGGCCACTTTTAATGCTTCTTGAATTTGAGCTTCATTGACTTCCTTACCTAGAGTTAAATTTTCTCTTATCGTTGTATTAAACAGGAAGATATCTTGCGAAACTAAGCCGAAATAATGGCGTAGTGATTTTAATTTGAAATCACTTGAATCAATACCATCGATTTTATAACTTCCTTTTTTAACAGGATAAAGTCCAAGAAGAACATTAATAAGAGTCGACTTACCAGAGCCTGAAAGCCCAACTAAAGCAACCTTTTCACCTTTATTTATATCAAAGCTCAAATTATTAATGACCTGATGATCACCGTAAGAGAAGTCTAAATTTGCAAAAGAAATTTTATCACTTAATTCAGAGTGCTCATTTTTACCGTCATCTTTTTCATTTTCAACTTTTAAAAATTTAAAAATACGCTTTTCCGCAGCTTGCGCCTGGCTAATTTTTAAATTTGCTTCATTTGTCTTTCTAATCGGATCTTGGATCATTGCCATAATTGCAATAAAAGTAATGAACTCACCTGTTGTCATTGCATTTCCAGTAATCTTCACCTGAGCAAAAACGATAACTGAAGAAAGGATTAGAGTTGTCATAAATTCAACTAAAGGGTGTGAAATTTGTCTCATTACTTCTGATTTCATTTGAAATTCAAAAAAGCTATTCTGATATCCTTTAAAGAAATCCCTCGTATAATCTTGAAGATTAAAAGCCTTGATAATTTTTTGTCCACCAACACCTTCGCCAATGACATGAGTCATATCAGAAAGTCTCGATTGAACATCTGATTGGTGTGCCTTTACTCTCTTTCCAAAGAAACCGAAAATTAAAAGCATAATAGGAAGAAGTGCAAATGTAACAAGTGTTAGTTGCCAATCAAGATAGAAGGCATATCCTAATAAAACAAATAATGTGATCGGCTCTCTTAATAATGTAAGAAGACCACTTATCCCCTGCGAGTAAATCATCGTATCATTTAAGATTGTTGAAATAACGTCACCTTGCTTAGTCGTCGTATAAAATGAAATTGGAATATCTTGAATCTTTGAATAAATCTTTGTTCTGATTTCACATACAGCATCGTTCATTGCAAATTGCATCCAATAGAAATGAAAGAAGCGAACAGGTAAATTAATAAGTGCAAGTAAACAAGCTAATCCTACAATTCCAAGAATCTCCTCAAGTGTTGATTCTGGCGAAAGCCCCTTTGTGAAAAGAGGATTAATTAGCGCCATTTGACCACCCTTAATTAAGGCCATACCAATACCGAAGATCATACTTCCGATAACTCTGGCGCGATGGCGATGGATTAGTGGCCATATATTTTTAATAGTTTCAAACATGAAAAACCCTTGCTAAATTAGATATAATTAACTTTGCTAGTTTAGAACAAAATAACTCGTTTGCACACCATGTTAGGCACTATGATTGAAAAGTATTTTAGAAGACTCAGAGCACAATATCCAGTGGCCTTCCTTTCTGATGAAAGGCTTAATCTTCTGTTAGAGAATATACATTCTGAAGATGAGATAAAAATAATCTTTAGTTACCTACAAAAGCATCTGAAATCTTCACCAAGTCAGAAAGAAAATGGTGAACTCTTATTTAGTCTTATTGATAAAACTCAATACTCTGTTCGTGCTTGGATTGAGGCCATCCTCACATTTGATTCATGGCTAAAGGAAAATGAAAGAGAGACAGATTTTAAAACAATGATTGGCTATATCGAATGTTCTACACTGTCTCCTGAAAATAAGATTTTAAAATATCAATTAAAAGAACTTGTGGCCAAAATGCTTAATGATTTTGGCTACGTTGGCTAATTTTAGACATTATTAATATTACTTCGCTAAGTTTAAAGAGCTATTAATTATGTCTGAATAATTACCATGTCCCCAAAGTAAAACCTTTTGTTTTTTCACAATATTATTTGAACTTTTTTTGTAATTACGCTGAAGCTCCTCAACAAAACTATTTAACTGATCAAGCATTGAATTAAGAATAAGCTCTTCTGTTTTGTTTACATAAACTTTTTGAAGTTTTAATGATCGATTTTCTTTCTGACTAAAATAATTTTCTACAATTGAACTGGCCACTTCATTTACTTCTTTTCTGACATTCTCTACTGCATTTGCAATCATTAAACCTTGGGCATCTTTATTAAGCGAATATGTACTATCTTGCCTCTTTAGTATGCCCTTCTTATTTAAGCGAACACACAAGCTCCCCACTAAAGATAAACTCATTCCTGTTTCATTAGAGATTTGAAATATTGTTTTTTGAGACTTACCACAAACTTCTAAAATTGCTCTTTCTACCATTAATAAACGTGACATATTCTCTCCCTATAACCCTGTTAACTTTCTAATAAAAAACTTTTCTTCTAAGTTACTCACAATTTCATTACAGTCGTTACGACTTAAGCTGAATGAATGCTTTTCTAAGAATTGAATTAATGAACTGAGTTCCGAAGAATTAATCTCTAGCTTTTCCTTTATCTTAAAATACTCACTAGTTCTCATTTCTGCGCCATTCATTAATCTAAATAGACGTGTCGTTTGCATCTGAAACATCTCTCCCAACTGCTTGTATGTATGCTTTGGATAACGTTTTTTAATTTCTTTAATTAATTGCTCTTGTTGAACCATAAGACCTCCTTAACTGGCCCATTTTTAATAAAAAAGTCAGTTTTTAACTACTTGTGTCGATTGCGGAGTTTTCTATTTTTCTATTGATGAAAAATATGTTTTCATTAATGGAATATGTTTAATTTCACTGTAATTTCTTCAAATATTCGATTTAACAACCCTGCCGATGGAGTTCATTCATGGGATGGGAGACGTGTTATCCTTGCAAACGCACTGAATGCCTATCGACCAGATGTTATTGGAACCCAAGAAGGCTGGGAGCCCCAATTAAGAGATTTCCAAGAGCTCTTAGATGGACTTGAGATCATTGATTCAAATCGTGAGTGGATTGAAGATAGAATGTATCCTTCTCTTTATTATCGACCAGATATCTTTGAATTAATAAATTCAGGAGACATTTGGCTTTCTGAAACACCTTATATTGCTGCGTCGAAATCATTTGGAAGTGCATTTCCAAGACTTTGTACATGGGCGATTCTTAAGGCCAAGGAAAATGGAAAACACTACTTCTTTGTGAATGCTCATTTAGATCACCTTGAATCTGATACACGAAAGGAACAAATTAAAGTCCTAATTAGTGAAATTGAAAAAGTAAGAGCTGACTATCCTATTATTTTAACTGGAGACTTTAATGAGTCACCTTTTGAAAAAGTTAGGAAAGTACTAGATGAAAGTGACCTCAATCTTACTGATCCATGGCTAGACCTGGGTCATGAAGAGTGTGAGAGTCATCATAGCTTCAAAGGATTTCGTGAAGATGGTTCTCGAATTGACTGGATTCTTCACTCAAAAGATACTTTAAAGTGCGAAGAAATTCACCTTCATAAAGAAAGCTCTGAGGGGATTTACCCATCAGATCACTTTCCAGTTTGTGCAACTTTATCTGCTAAATGAATATAAGTTTCAATTCCGTTCTTTGTATTATTTAGGATATCTGATGTTGGTGACCACTTACCTTTCTCACCAATAACAATGACAGTAGAGCCACCGAATAAGAAATAACCTTTCTCATCGCCTCTTTTAAATGTTGTTAAATCACTTGATTGTACAATACGGCCAACCATCGTTGCACCAACTTCAACGTATGCAATTTTGCCAAACTCTTTAGTTTGCATAACTGTTACTTCACGGATATTTGTAGAAAAAATATCATTTTTCTTACGTAGAGCAAGTGGGTTTACTGAATGATATCCACCACCAATCTTGTAGTAATCAATCACTTCACCATCTAGAGGATAGTGAAAACGGTGATAATCAACAGGACATAATCGAGCGAGAAGAAGTGGTCCATCTTCGAAAACACTTTCCCACTTAGAATTCTGTAATAACTCCGTTGAATTTAAAAATTTGCCCTTAACCGGTATCTTAACTTGGTTATTAATTGATTCATATCCAAAGTATCTTGCTTCAGCAAACGCAGACATCGAATCAGCTTCATCTAAGAATGGCCTCTTTCCTTCTTTAAACCTACGAATAAAAAATTCATTGAAGCTGCCATAAGGGTCATCTTTTGAACGTCCTTCAGTTGGAAGGAAATCATCCATATTTATTTGATAATCTTTTACAAATTTTGGAACCTTATTCTTAGTAAAGTTCATATTTTGAATTTCGCCATACATACACGAGACAATTGATGAAGTAATTGCACCAGAGATTAGCTTTCCAAGAGGATTTCCATAGAGGAAATTAATAGCAGTATCCCCGTAAACTTTCTCCACTTCCATTTGATTTGTATAACGATTAAAATAATTAATATCCACGAGTGACCTCAGAATTCTTACAGAAATTTGACATTTCTGTGTTACAAAATTTTTTATACTATGATTATATATGTATAATGAGATGAGCGTCAAAAAGAGATAATGAGGAATATTATGAAAAGCAATTTAAGGCCATTCTTTTTAATTCTTATTCTACTAACATCCCTAAATTCAAAGGCTTTGTTTGATGAAAATAAGGCGATATTAGAAAGTGAACGTAATACTATTTCAGTGTTCGATCGTTCAGTGAATTCAGTCGTAAATATTTCGACCCTAGGTCGTATGAGAGCAAGAAGTGGCTTCTTCTTTTCGATGACAAATAAACAAGTCGTTAAAGGTGAAGGTTCAGGATGGGTTTGGGATGATAAAGGGCACATCATTACAAACTTTCACGTAGTCGAAGGTGGAGATAACTTCTTAGTAAGATTTAATAACAATAAAAAAGAATATAAAGCAAAACTAATTGGAACAGAGCCAGCAAAAGATATTGCTGTCTTGAAGTTATTAGAAATCCCAAGAGATATTAAGCCACTAAATCGAGGAGACTCTGATAAAGTTAGGGTTGGTCAAAAGGCCATTGCTATTGGTTCGCCATTTGGTCTTGATGCAACGGTAACAACAGGGATTATCTCGGCTAAAAATCGAGGAATTCAAGGCATTGGTGGAGTTGAAATTAGAGGAATGTTACAAACAGATTCTTCAATTAACCCTGGAAATTCAGGAGGACCGCTATTTGATTCTTCAGGAAATGTAATTGGTGTCAATACAATGATCTTTTCAAACTCTGGCTCATCGGCAGGTGTTGGTTTTGCTATTCCTATAAATATTGTAAGTAAAGTAGTGCCACAAATAATTAAATACGGAATTGTGAAAAGACCAGGTCTTGGTATAGCCATTGCTGAAAAAAGAGAGCTCTCATACTTCTACGGTATTGATGTTGAAAAGGGACTTCCGATTCAAAGTGTTCGACCAGATGGGCCATCTGCAAAAGCGGGATTAAGAGGTCTAGAACAAGATCCACGTACAAGAAGTATTATTCTAGGAGATGTTATTTTAAAGATTGATGGAAAAGAAATAAATGATTTCGATGATATCTTTAATACTCTTTATGAATATAAAGTTGGCGATAACGTAGAAGTTCTTTACAGAAGAGGTTCTGCACTTAAAAAGGCCATCGTAAAACTTGAAGAAATAAAAAGAAATTAAGATTCGCTTTGTTTAAATAGTTGGAGTGCCAGAACAGGTGCTCCAACACACGCCGTAATTGCACCAATTGGTATAATACTATTTGCCAAAACTATTCTTGAAATAAAATCACATAGTACTAAGAAGCCACCCCCTAAGATAAAAGTAGGCATTAAGCTTCTTTCATAGTTAGCACTTACAAGTCGCCTTGTAATATGTGGAATAATCAAGCCAACAAAACCAATCGGGCCACATTGCCATACGACAACTGCAATTAGTATATTTGAAACAAGTATTAGTGTTGCATTTACCTTACGAGTTGGCACTCCCCTCGTTTGTGCAAAATCTTCTCCAATAGAAATTAGAGTTAAACTTCTCTTATGAATAACAAAGAAAATTAAACCTAAAATATATAATGGTGCTGTATATAAAAGACCCTCAAACCCTACAATTGAAAGACTTCCCATCATCCAGCGGATTAGCCTAGCAATGCTTTCATTTCCAAGTATACTTTGAACAAAGACTATAGCACTTGATGAAAAGATAGAAAGACAAACTCCAAATAATAATACTCTTTGAGACGAGAACTTATTCAAATAGAGAAATAATAAGATTAGAAGAAAGATTGATGAAAGAGCAATATAAGCCCCTAAAGAAAAAGAATTAAATCCAAGCTCCGCAATAGCAAGCCCAAGGGCGGCCACACTCGAAAAGCCAAGAGTATATGGAGTAGCAAGTGGGTTTCTAAAAATTACCTGTGTTGTACTCCCTATTACAGAAAGTATTCCACCAACTAAAAATGCTAAGTAAACCCTAGGGAATCTCAAGTTCTCTAGGATATAAAGTCCCTGCTCGTTTAAGTCAATAATTCCTTCTCGGCCTATGAAAGGAGTAAGTGTTACCGCTAAAATAACCGCAATATATAAGAGGATTGTTTTTTTCACAGAATATACCTCTTATTATCAATCACGTGATAGTTAAAATTCTTATGAAATATCTTATCAAAGATTTTTGTCGACACGGCTTCATCTACAGTCGAATCAAAACTCATTTGAGAGTCTTCAAACGCCACAAGACGATCACAAATATTTATAATGAAGTTAAAGTCATGGGAAACAACAAAGCAGCTTTTTTTATACTCTTGAAGAAAACAACTCAGCCTTTCAACGTAAATTGGATCTAAGTAATTTGTGGGCTCATCTAGTAAAGTAAACTTACAGTCATAATAAAAGGCACAAATCAGATTAAGTCTTTGCCTTTCTCCACCGCTTAATGTTGACACTCTTCTAGTTAGAAGATTTTCAAAGTTAAAGTGTTTAATTAATTTTTTAAGATAAGCTAAGTCTTGCGCCTTGCTACCCCTAGCATAAGACATAACTTCTTGCGCATCCATATCAGTTTGGATTGAAGCACTATCACCACAATACGCAACATCCCCCTCAACAAGACATTTTCCATTGAAATCAACAAGATTAGCAATTGCCTTTAGAAAGCTCGATTTCCCTGCACCATTTGGGCCGATAACTCCACAATGGCCTGATTCAAATGAGAAGCTATTCACTGATAGCCTATCTTGAATTGATAATTTTTCACAATTAATCACTTCAAAATCTCCCTTAAATCTTTAACTAACGATAATGTCCTAGGTCCCAAAACAACCGCATAATCTTTTTCGTATAGATAAATTTTATCTTTAAAATAAGAATTCTTCCAATCTTCTTCTGACTTTATTTTACGATCTGATATTCTTAGAATTAAATCGAAATTAGAAGTCAGTAAGCTCTCAAGACTCCTTAAAGGGTAACCTGATTCCGCTACAATATTTTTTGCACCTAGTTTTGTTAATATCTCATGATAATAATTATCAATACCGATGGCCCTAACCTCATGTAGTTTACCATCCTTAAACTTTTCATCGATAATCATCAGAACTCTCTTACCTTTAGATATAGGTTTTAAAAGAGATTTCAGTTCATTAGAAAACGCTTCGATTTTCTTATCTTTGTTAAGCTTAAACTTTTCGTTAAAAACTTTAAGCATCCCTACTGCATCATCAAGTTTCTTATATGGTGTAATGATGACATCAACGCCTAATTTTTCTAAATTATTTTTGACTCGTCCGCCTTGAACTTCAGCAAGCAGAACAGACGTGATTTTGTCTTCTACAACCTTCTCAAGATTAATTTCAAATGAAGACCCATAGCGTGGCAAACGCTTGGCTTCTTCTGGAAAATTACAATAGTCAGAGACTCCAACTAACAGTTTTCCAGCATCTAGATAAAACATTGACTCAGTAAAGCTTGGAAGAGTTGAAAGGACTCGAAAATTTTGTGCGTGAGAATTAAAGAAAAGAATGGCGGAGAATACTAAGATGAATATTCTCACGCCAACCTCATTATTTCATTTTTGGATCTAGTGCGTCTCTTACTCCGTCTCCAATAAGTACGAGTAAGAATAAACTAGTAAATAGTGCAGCTGAAGGATAAACAGCTAGCCACCATGCAATTCTAAAGTTCTGGTGAGCTTGGTTAAGAAGCTCTCCCCAAGAAGGTGTAGGAATTGCAAGACCAAACCCCAGGTAATCAAGTGAAGCAAGACCAGAGATACCTGCAGCAATTGAGAAAGGTGCGAAAGTAATAATCGGACCTAGAGAGTTTGGAAGAATATGCTTAACGATAATACGAGAAGTTGATGCTCCCATACCACGTGCAGCTTCTACGAATTCTTGCTTTCTATTCTTTAAGAACTCACCACGAGCATAGTAACTTACTCCCATCCATCCAAAGATTGATGAGATGAAAATTAGAAGCGTTAGTGTAGGCTTAAAGATCGAAATCATCGTAAGTAGTAATAAGAATACTGGAACCGTACTAAAGATTTCAACAACACGCTGACCGAAGAAATCCACTTTCCCACCAAAGTAGCCCATTACACCACCAAAGAATACACCCATGATAGTTGAAAGAAGCCATACTAAGAAAGCATAAGCGATTGAGTACTTGTATCCATATAGTAGTCGAGTGAATACATCACGACCTCTATCATCTGTTCCCATGATATTTGTCTCACTAGGTGCAGCTGGATATTCATATACATCACGATTTGATTCATATGGGTCCCACTGTACAAGCGGCCATACAACGCTATCCATATCTAAAGTTCTGTAATTCGTAACATAAACGTTCGTAATTCCAAATTCCTTTGGATGATAGTCTTTAAATACAGGAAAGTAAGACTTTCCTTGGTACGTCATATAGATTGGCTTACTATTAGCAATCAACGGTGCCGAAAGTGTTAAAAGTACAGAGAAGAGAAGAAGTACAATAGAAACTACTGCAGACTTTCTTTTCTTAAAACGTCTCCATCTTTTAAGTGTAAGTTCATTTTCAATAAATTTTTCAATCATGAGAAATCAATCCTTGGATCAACAACAGTGTATAGTACGTCACTGATTAGGTTACCTAAGAACATAAGGACAGTTTGAATAAAGAACAGTCCCATAATTACGTTATAATCTCTTTCTAGAAGTGATTGGTAACCAAGTAGACCAATACCATCTAGGTTAAAGATTCTTTCAATAAGAAGAGATCCAGCAAAAAATAGAGATAGGAAGTGTCCGAATCCAGTAACAATTGGAATTAGAGCATTTCTTAAAGCGTGCTTATAGTAAACTTTTCTATCCGCTAAACCTTTCGCTCTTGCTGTACGGATATAATCTTGTGAGATGACATCAATCATCGAGTTTCTCATAAGAAGAGTTAGTACAGTAAACTGTCCTACCATATATGCGATAAGAGGAAGTACAAAGTGCCAAACTCTATCTTGGATTTGCCCAAAGATACTTAAGTCATCATAGTAATCCGAAACAAGGTCTCCAATTGGGAACCAGTCAACAAATGTATCCCCTGCAAAGTAAACAAGAAGTAAGATACCTAGCATGAAAGATGGAATTGAATAAAGGCCAGATAAAACAAACGAAGACACGACATCAAATCGAGATCCACTTTTAACTGCCTTTAGAACTCCAAGCGGGATACACACCAAATACGATAGTATGAATGAGACCAATCCAAACTGAATTGAAACCGGTAGCTTACTCATTACAACGTCCATTACTGGCTCTTCGTATGTAAATGACTCACCAAAATCTAGAGTAGCTAGATTCTTTAGCCAAATACCATAACGAACGTATAGTGGCTTATCAAAACCATATTGTTTCTTAAGGGCCTCAACAACTTCTTGAGATACAGCACCATTATTTGAACTAGTATCAGTTGTCGTTTGACCAACTCCACCAAATCTCATTTGCTGAAGCTTCTGCTCGATTGGAGAACCTGGTGCAAGGTTTACCATCACAAACATAAGGATACTGACCCCGATCAACGTCGGGATCATAATCATTAATCTTCTAAGGATATAATTAAACAAGTCGTCTCTCCTACTTATTTAGCTGGTTTAATCGACCACTTACTTCCGTAACCAACTCCGTAAATATAAGTATCTTTCTCTTTTTGCATACGCTCAGTATGTCCGTAGAAAGTATAACGGTCGTTAAATAGGAAGATATATGGGTAGTCTTCAGCAATTAGCTTGTATACTTTTTTAAGCATTGTCTTTCTTGCTTCTTTATCAAGAGTCAGTTGAGCTTGATCAATTAGCTTATCAACTTCTTTATTTGAGTAAGAAATAAAGTTAGAACCATTGTTAGCTGCTGAATCTGAGTGCCAAATTTGTTTTGGATCCCAATCTAGTGATCCACCAGACCACGCAAGAGTTACAGCATCAAAGTTTCTCTCATCAAGAGCTTTAATGAAAGAGTTCCACTCAATGTATTTTACTTCAATCGCAACACCAGCTTTCTTTGCATCTTGTTGATACATAGTTAAGTATTTTGAGAAAGTTTTAGATGGGTTTAAGATTGTAAAAGCAAGCTTAGTCTTCTTACCATCAATTGTTTTATCAAGAACAGCATCACCGTCTGAATCTTTCCATCCATCATTCTTTAGGATCTTAATTGCTTCTTCAACATTAAAAGGAATCGCTTTAACGTCTTTGTTTGCATATTCAGATTGAACGTATAGAGGACCAGTTGCAAGAACAGAATATCCGAAACGGAATTTCTTATTCATCTCTTCACGGTTCATAAGATAGTTCATTGCTTTACGAACTTCTTTTGATTTAAAGATTGGGCTCTTAAAGTTCCAACCAACAAAACCGTAACCTTTAACTGATTTGTTTTCTGTTTTTACTTTTAAAACTTCTTTACCCCATCTTGGGCCATTAGTTTTTTGTTCGTATTCTTCTGGTGAAAGTGAGTTAAAGTCTAAGTCACCTTTTTCAAGTCTCTGAATAGCAACAGAAGACTCATTAATAAATCTCATGAAGATTTCACCATATGAGTAATCATTCTTATAATTATCTGTCTTGTATCCCCACCAGTCTTTATTTTGAACTAGAGAGATACCTTTACCTCTTCTAAGCTCTTTGAAGATATAAGGACCTGTACCAATAAGAGTTTTATTAAGTTCTTTTTCTTCTTCTTCAGTTGGGTTTTCATAAATATGCTTTGGAACGATTGCAAGGTATCCACCACTAGCAATAGACATTAGGTTACCAAAGTACTTTTTGTTGGCCTTAAAACGAATTGTTCTTGGACCTTCAATTACAGCTTCTTTAAAGTTAGCAAAGTAAGACTTCATGTGAGCTG
Organism: Halobacteriovorax sp. RT-1-1; assembly: GCF_047085455.1. Classification (NCBI taxonomy): domain Bacteria; kingdom Pseudomonadati; phylum Bdellovibrionota; class Bacteriovoracia; order Bacteriovoracales; family Halobacteriovoraceae; genus Halobacteriovorax; species Halobacteriovorax sp. RT-1-1. The sequence goes on along the minus strand of NZ_JBKIXZ010000002.1, from coordinate 71,578 downwards.
TCTTATACTTGTTTTCTGGATGAGTTACTGCATCAAAAGAGAATTTTACATCTTCAACAGTAAATGGCTTTCCATCATGCCACTTTACACCTTCTCTAATTTTGAAAACAAAATCATAACCATCATTTTCAATTGACCATGATTCAGCAAGACCTGGTTCCCACTCATTTGTATCAATATTTTTGTTAAGAAGACCTTCTAAAACATAACCTTGAACATTTGACGAGTAAGCATCAGTTGATGATAACGGGTTCAGTGTTGTAGGAGTACCACTTAGATTGTAGTAAAAAGTGTTGTTTGATTTTTTAGCTCCACCACTTTTATTACACCCTACTACTGACAATAGAAGTGTACTTAAAAGAAGTAAAAAGATTCCTTTTTTCATAAACTTATCCTTTTTATATTTAGCGAGTCACAATATAAAATTTTACACCAAATGGCTAGAATGCACATTAGGATGTACGCGTTCGTCTGTCTAGATGCTAAAATTATTTACAAAAGAGATAATTATTTTGTGATGTAATTCCTCGGATCCAAAGACCAGCGGTCTTCTTTAAGATTTTTAGACTCAATGCGATATTGTTGTAATTTATAATCGACTTCATTCAATCGTGTTTGAATACCTTCAGTGTTACGAACAAGCTGTTGATGGTCATCTTCGAGTCGACGCAGCTCATCACGCCATTCTTTCTCAAGTTTTTGTCTCAATAAATCATAGCGAGCATTGATCGTTTCGACTCTTTGCGTATAAGTAATTAGGTCTTTTTTATTGCGACTAATTTTTGACTCAAGGGCCAATTTTTTCTTCGCAAGAATTTCAATTAACTCATTACCCATCGCAACATTATTAACAAGATCCTGTGAATAAAAATTATAATAACGCCCCGTCGAAAAGGCAGAGTTACGATTGCACTCGTCATATTTTGGTACTCGTACCAACAAGTAGTGACTAGTTCGGCCCATCACAATGGCCTTACACTTAGAGGATTCTTGATGAAGACCCCAGAGATCGAGTTCATCTAATTTATTAATATATTTGATATTATCAAAATCGACTTTGAAGCGTACGAGTCTTGCGCTTGGTTCAATATGCGAGACTCTCCCAGAAAAATAGCCTAGGTCTTTATTGAATTCGAGAATATTTGCATAACAAACAATTCCACTCAAGAATGTGGCAACTAAGATGAAGTACTTCACTCTCTCCATTGTGCCATATTTAATTATTTTAGATAGTTGCGGGAAAGAGATGCCTTTTATTCAGGCTTTTTAGCAATTATTGATTGAGTTAGCTCGGAGCTTTGTTGTGGCTCTTCATATTTTAGAATTTTAAAATCATTAAACATCGTTAATAGTTCTGCAGGTTTTAAGAAATATGAATCGACACTCTGCTCTTTATATTTCTTCTTATGTGCAGTTGTATACCCTTCATAAATAATAACCCCACCAGGCTTTAGCCACTTTTTAAGTTTATTAGATACTTCACGGTCAACATAATAGAAGCAAATTATCGCATCTAAAGATCCTGCGGCGATTTTTAAATCATCAACAGATTTATGAATAGTCTTGATACGAACACCAGCTTGTCTTGCAAGCCTTAGTGATTTATCAATTGCCACTGAGCTGATATCAACACCTGTTACTTTATATCCCTTTGTAGCAAGAAAGACCGCATTTCTTCCTTCACCCATCCCAATATCTAGAACAGTAGCTCCTCGAGGTATATGCTGATAATTTTTTGCTAAAAAATTTGCAGGAGACTTCCCATAAATATAGTCGTGCTGAGCAAACTTCTTATCCCAGATATTTGAGGCTTTATCTTGAACTCTTTGACCTGTTAGTAACTCATAACGAGAACCAGATATGCTTTGGCGTGCAAAGGTGTCTTGAAATAAACAAGATAGTAAAATAATGAATTTAAGCAATTGCGCTTTCTTCATGAGTCTCAAGCTCCGCATTTAAATAAAGATTTAGTTGTTCATACTTGTTTTTCACCATTTTTACCATAGCATGGACTTTATCTTCAATAGTTGCGGGCATATCTTCTGTATGCGCGAGGTACCAATGGAGGTCATCCACGGTATTATAGAAATCTTCAAGATTGATAATCAGCTCTTCAGATAAAAGCATTAACTGCGCAACTGTTATCGTTTTAAAATTAGATCTAAAAATGGCATTGAAGTGTTCGCGTGTTCGCTTCATCGATAAGATTTGCAAATACTCTCTTTCGCGGTGAATGATTTTATCTGCAAGTCTAGCAGCATCTTGTCTAAGAATAATAAGTAAGCGACTTACTTCCTTTGAAACTCTCATTCTCTCTCAATCCCTTTTAATACTCAGGTAACTTTGCTCTTCTTCCACCTGGCCAGCGAGAAGAATTTGTCACAAGTTTGCTGAACATTTCTTGTCCCGCACGATCGGCCATACGAAACATACTAACAGGTAGTCTTTCTTGAAAAACTTTTTTTGTTTTTAAGATGGCATCATCATGAGTTATAGCAAATGAACTATACTCAAATAGTGTGATACTTCCCTGTCTAAGCATGAAGTTCATATATCTCTTTAATAATTTATTATAATTAAAAAGTGCACGAATATCTCGGATACAACAAATAACAAATTGATGCTCCTTCATTCTAATCGACTTAAAGTCATCAAGTTTCATTGGAACTAGTTTCATTCCAAATTCTGAAAACACACGAGACATATAAAGAAACTCTTCTCCTAAGGCTCGTTCAAATTGTAAATAGATGACATAGTTTGACTTTCTCACAATGAGCCCATCGGTTCATTGCAAACGTTAATTAAAGATGAATAAGATTGTGGAAAAAATTGCCCTAAAACGTAGAAAGGCCGAGAGCACTCCTTTCTTAAAACCACACACGTTACTCTCGGCCTCTATAAGCTTTGGGTCAAATCATAGGGAGAGAGGGATGTCTCCAAAGCTTATCTATAACTTCCATGTTTTCTTCGTGTCCTTCCGTGGACACTCTAAATAAACAACAACTTTTAAAAGGGGCCTAGAGGTGGTTTGATTAAGCTTCGTGCTTTTTACAATTCTGTTGCCCTTTCCTCTAGGCCCATTTTTCCTGAAAGCGACCTTACATTCATAAGTGTAACTCTCAGTTTCCATAGCAACGTCCTATTGCTAATTCCCAAAATCGTCCTAATCTTGGGGAGGCCCCCTGGCCTCTGGATACTTATATATAAGCAGGTAGCGTGCCAAAATTGACAAATAATAGATTCAATAACTTACAAAAACTTTACAATTGAAGTGTGCAAAATGCCCCACAGGCCGCACTATAGAGAAATCAATGGTCCTACAAAAACAAGCACTTAACATAGGACCAAAAAGGAACTAGTACCAGAGTACTTTCCTTTGTGGCCCCATAGCAAATTTATTGTCAGGAAAATTTAAAGAGATGTACCGATTCGACTTGGTCTAAAGTGGAAAGGTTTATCTGACCAAGGGTACACTAGCGACATCCAAACCATGAATGCCTTACCGCGAATATTCTTTACAGGAACAAATCCCCAAACACGTGAGTCACTTGAATAATCTCTGTTATCACCCATGACGAATACGTGTCCATCTGGAACAGTAACCTTTTCTTGATTTAGATGCCTAAAGAATGTTGGGTTTTCACCAACCGTAAACTTCTTCTCGCCAATTTGTTGATAATAGAACTTCATATCTTCAGGATTAAGAGAAGGCTCTTTATCGTAAAGACCTCTTAGCTCTTGATCTTTTTCACCTTCGATCGCAGTCTTTTCAACTTTCTTACCGTTAATAAATAATTCATTTTCATATACTTCAATCGTATCCCCAGGTAAGCCAATTGTTCTTTTAACAAAAAGGATAGAAGGATTAATTGGATATTCGAAAACAACAATATCACCACGTTCAGGGAGCGATTGCCCACCGATATAAATAGGATTAAAGAACTCCGTAAATGGAACTTTAAACCCGTAAGACATCTTATTAACAACAATTGAATCACCGATAGCATTTGTCGGAAGTAGTGATCCTGTTGGAATGTGGTAGTGGTCAACAAAAGTAGATCTGAAACCAAATACGATTAAAATAATTTTAATCCATGATAGCGCTTCATCTTTAAACCATTGACCTGAAAGAAAAGCAGGTTTCTGCTCCTCAACTTCTTGTGCTTTATTAAACATATTTCCTCACTTTATTAACTTAAAAAATTATAACGAGTTGTCCCTAAAAAGTATAAGGCTAATTGCGTTAGACACTTTGGTTGCACATCCTTTAAAAAGCTGCATAAAATAATATTATTCATAAAACTTAGGGAGGAATTATGAAATCAGCTTTAGTTACGATTGTATTTTTATTTTTTACTATTCTAAATGTTAGTGCATCAAGTGAACAAGAAGCATATTTTCCATCACACTGTTCTAATTTTGGAGACAAAGTAAGCTATTCATTCACAAGTTGTATTAATTCAAACTTTAGACGAGCAGAATTCGAAGTACCAAATCTATTCTTACAATATTGCAGCAACTTTGGTGATGACTTAAGCTTCTCATTTGAAAGTTGTGTAAACAATAATTTCAGAAGAATTGAAAGTGAATTAGGAATGTTTCTGAGCCACTGTATGAATATTGGAAGAGGCGTTAGCTACTCTTTCGTAAGTTGTGTGAATCGCAACTTTAGTGACATCAGTTACGAATTAAGAAAACAAGATCAGTAAGAATAAATCATAGCGGCCTAAACGGCCGCTTCTATATTTAAAACAGATTTCATTTTATCTTCTAATACTGTTGCGGAAAAAGGTTTGAGTAAGTAATTATTTGCACCTAATTCAATTGTTCTTCTAATGATTGCAATAGAATTTTCAGAACTAACCATAACGACAGGCAAGTCGGCCATCCTTTCATCAGCTCTAAGTTGAAAGAGAAAATCAAGTCCATCACAGTTTGGCATATGCACATCACAAAAAACTATTTGATAGGGAGAGCCACTTTCATGGGCTTCGATTACTTTTCGAAGTGCCGAAATACCATCAACAGCTTCATTAATATTCTCTACTCCAATATCATTCAAAATACTTTTAACTGATTTTCTAATATAATCGAGATCATCAACAACAAGTGCTTTTATACTTGAATACTCCATGAACTTTCCCCTTAAAGTGAACTCTTTCGTAATAAATATTATATCGGAATCCAATGAAAATTCTTTATTTACTTAAGATAAGCGGTGTAAAGCATTGAAAACTAGAGTCCTTAAATAGGATGGGTTTGAAAATAGGCGCCTTGAAGAGTTGGCTTTTAACTAGTCACTCTCAAAGAAGCAAGTAGTAATATAAAAAAAAGCCTGCATAAAAGCAGGCTTATTTTTACTTAAGTGAGTCCCCTCGCGCTGGGGCAAACCGGTGAGATAGGCGTTCCAAAAGATGGGCGCCTACCCCGCATCAAATCTTAGCTTCGCTAAGATGCTGCGGGTTACATCATACCAGGCATTCCGCCCATTCCACCCATTGGAGGCATCGCTGGACCGTCTTCCTTAGGAATATCAGCAATCATTGTTTCAGTTGTAAGCATAAGTCCTGCAACTGAAGCAGCATTTTGAAGTGCTGAGCGAGTAACCTTAACTGGATCAATAATACCAGCAGCGATTAGGTCTTCATATCTCTCATCACGAGCGTTGAAACCATATTTTGCATCTTCGTTCTTCTTAACTTCGTTAACAACAACAGAACCTTCAAGTCCTGCGTTTGTAGCAATTTGTCTAAGAGGAGCTTCAACAGCTCTTTGAACGATTTTAATTCCGTGCATTTCTTCTTCTCTATTTGCTTTAAGATCTGCAAGAACTTGAGCAGCTTTAACAAGAGCAGAACCACCACCAACAACAATACCTTCTTCAACAGCAGCTCTTGTTGCGTTTAGTGCATCTTCAACACGGTCTTTCTTTTCTTTCATTTCAGTTTCAGTTGGAGCACCAACGTTAACAACTGCAACACCACCAGAAAGCTTAGCAAGTCTTTCTTGTAGTTTCTCTCTGTCATAGTCAGAAGTTGTTTCTGCAATTTGTGCTTTAATTTGGTTAACACGTGCTTCAACAGCAGCTACATCACCAGCACCATCTACGATAGTTGTATTTTCTTTATCAATTGAAATTTTCTTAGCCGAACCTAAGTGCTCAAGAGCAGCTGTCTCAAGGCTCATTCCTAGTTCTTCAGAAATTACAGTACCACCAGTAAGTGCTGCGATATCTTTAAGCATTTCTTTTCTTCTATCACCGAATCCTGGAGCTTTTACAGCTGCAACATTCAGAGTTCCTCTTAGCTTATTAACAACAAGAGTTGTAATTGCCTCACCTTCAACATCTTCAGCGATGATTAAAAGTGGTCTTGAAGTCTGAACAGCTTTTTCAAGGATTGGAAGAAGTTCCTTCATGTTAGAAACTTTCTTATCAGTGATTAGGATATTTGCATTATCAAAAGAAACTTCCATTTTCTCTGAGTTAGTTACAAAGTATGGAGATAGGTAACCGCGGTCAAATTGCATACCTTCTACAACATCTAATGTTGTTTCAGCTGTTTTTGACTCTTCAATAGTAATAACACCATCTTTACCAACTTTATCCATCGCTTCCGCTAGAAGTTTTCCGATTTCATTGTCATTGTTAGCTGAGATTGTACCAACTTGTTCAATTTCTTCGTTAGTCTTGATTTCTTTTGCAACAGCTCTTAATTCAGAAACGATTTTCTCAACAGCAGTATCGATTCCTCTTTTAAGATCCATTGGATTGTGACCAGCAGTTACAAGCTTAGCACCTTCCGTATAGATTGCTTGAGCAAGAACAGTTGCAGTAGTTGTACCATCACCTGCGTCTTCGTTAGTCTTTTGAGCAACTTCTTTAACCATTTGAGCGCCCATATTTTGAAAGTTATTTTCTAATTCGATTTCTTTTGCAACAGAAACACCATCTTTTGTGATGTGTGGAGCACCAAATGATTTTTGGATTACTACGTTTCTCCCCTTTGGTCCAAGAGTTACTCTAACTGCATTTGCAAGTTGATTAACACCTTCAAGGATTAGTCCTCTAGCTTCTTCTGAATACTTTAATTCTTTTGCCATCTTTTTATCTCCTGTATATTAATCAATTTGATTAAACTAAAATTCCTAAAATATCTGATTCTTTCATGATTAGATACTCAACACCATCAAGCTTTACTTCACTTCCAGCGTATTTTCCAAAAAGAACCTTATCACCTTCTTTAACAGCAAGTTCTGCAACAGAACCATTGTCTAGACGGTATCCTGGCCCAACAGCAATAACTTCACCTTCACTTGGTTTTTCTGAGTTGTTATCTGGAATGTAGATACCACCAGCTGTCTTTGTTTCGTTTTCAATTCTTTTGATTAGAACTCTATCTTGTAATGGTTTAACTTGCATAAATCCTCCAGTTAAATACATTTTTTATTTATTTCACGTATGTTTATACATAAATTGGGAGTGAACGGATACATGTCAAGGTCTGCCACTTAGAAAAAATCATATTTTTTCACATTTATATTGGCGCAAAGCAAAATTTCTCTTCCCGTAAGGTTAAAATTGTGAGATATTGCGAAAAATTAGTCAGTTAACTTATCTTTATAAGGAGTCGCTCCGATAAACAGCATATGAAACTAAAGTTTAATGAAAAACTTTTAGGTAAATTCCTGCAAAATGAGACTGCAGAAGAGAGAACATTTTTTGTCCTTACGCTCATTACAGGTGTTTCATCAGCTCTTATCGCCGTTGGTCTTCAAAAAGGTGTTCACTGGATTCAACATATCCTCAAAACAGATACTACATTTACATGGCAATCCGTAATTCTTGGTGGAATCGCCCTTTTTATTTCTGGTTGGCTAACGACTCGTAGATTTCCATTCTCTGAAGGTTCGGGAATCCCAAAAGTTCGTGCGGCCTTAGTCGTTGATCACGGAAGAATCAGTTTAAAAGATACATTTGCAAAAGCAGTAACAACTCTGCTTGCTCTAGGCTCTGGTGTCTCTCTAGGAAGAGAAGGTCCAACAGTTACTATCGCCTCAGGTGTTGCCTCATGGCTTGGCTACTCATTTCATATCTCTAAAAAGAGAGTGAAGGCCCTTGTTGCAGTTGGTGCAGCTGGTGGTATTGCAGCAGCATTTGCAACTCCGATATCAGCAGTGGTTTTTACATTAGAAGAAGTTGTTGGTGACCTCAACGCAAAAGTTCTTGGTTCAATTGTTATTTCTTCAGTTGTAGCCTCAATCACTGGACAGATGCTAACTGGCCAACATCATATGTTTGAGCAGCTTTACTATAAGATGCACGACCATCGTGAACTACTTTTCTATTTATTAATTGGAATTAGCTGTGCTTTTATTGGCCCTCTTTGGATGAAGTCGGTTTTAGCATTTAGAGAATTCAATCGAAAACATATGAAGAGTCATAAGCTTACTTATATGATGATTGTTTTTCTCATTATTGCACTAATGACTCAGGTACATTCAAGTGTCATTGGAAGTGGACATGGAACTTTAGAAGATACATTGCTTTCACTAATACTCGATCCAAAAGTTTTATTTCTAATGTTTTGTTTGAAGTTTCTTGCGACTTCCCTTTGTTATTCGGCAGGAATTTCAGGTGGTCTTTTCATGCCAACACTTTTAATGGGAGCAACATTAGGAAGTTTAATTGGTTCACTAGCAAGTGTTTTCTTTCCAGAGATTACAACGAACACGGGTGCATATGCACTAGTAGGAATGGGAGCTTTCTTTGTTACAGTTATTCGCGCTCCGTTTACTTCTATCTTAATCGTGTTTGAATTAACAAGAGACTACAATATTATTTTGCCACTAATGATTGCAAATATTATTGCCTATATGCTCTCTTCAAAACCGACACAAAATGAATCTATCTACGAACAAATCTCAGCACAAGATGGAATACACTTACCAACACGAGATGACCTTGAAGTGCTTGATCAGTTACATGTAGAAGATGCAATGATAAAAGATATCGTTACATACGGTGCTACTTTAACAGTAAGTGAAACACTAAAAGATATTCAAAAATATAATCCAGACCTTCAAGGTTTTCCTGTCTTAAAAAATGGAAGACTTCTAGGAATGATGTCGACTTCAGAACTTAAAGTACAACTTGCTAAAGGTAACGGTGATGTAAAAATTGAGCACTGTTGCGAAAAAAAGATTATAAAAATATATCCAGATCAAAGTTTATACATTGCCCTTCACAGACTTAAAAGGTTCCAAATCTCCCGTCTACCGGTCGTTTCGAGACTTGACGAAAAAAGAATCATTGGAATTCTTACGCCGAAAGATATTGTAAAACAATTCGGTTATCAAATCACAGAATCGAAAGAAAATGATTAAATCAGTTAACCTTTTCTTAAAAGCCGGTTAATTAAGTACAAATTCAGGCCTTCCACCCTTGACCCCTCTCGACTTTCAAAAAATCGGTTGTTACAAATTTGTCATCAATATTTTTTGTCTAACAACCTAACTAAAAAGGAGAGGGTAATGAAAAAATTACTACTAGCTTCGGCTCTTTTTATGGGAGCCTTCTCGACGCAAGCGGCGAGAGTTCAATTCGACTTTGATGTTTATTCTTCGGGAGCATCAATCTATCCATGTAACGCTGGTTTAAAGCACAAAAAGCACAGAGGTGTTTTCTGCTACAACCCAAAAACTTTAAGATCATGTGATCCAGGATCAAGAGGTGGCCATGGTGGTTATCCTTTCCTAGAAGGACTTATCGCTGAAGGTGGTAACGGCGGTTACGGTGGCTCAAATGGCGGTGGCCAAGACTGTGGACCAGATGGAACAAATTGTGATTGCGTATGTGCTGGTGATCTAGATGGAAGAAATGAAAATACTCTAGATACAGTACGTGGTAAAATCACAAAATGGACTGATCACGGAGATCGTTCTCACCACAGCTTCTCGCTTGAGAAAACAGCTGGTGAGTATGACTACCACAGCCTACTTTCTTACAACGAGCAATTCAACAAGAGACTTAAAGAACTATCATTCAACCTAGGTTCAGAAATGTATGGTGCGAAGTACTTTGTTGATATCTGTTTCCGTGCAACACAAATTGACTACGGTCAAAGACCAGACTACCTAGCAGAGTCTTCAGAAGACAGATTTGATTTCATCGTACCTGAAGAAATCAGAGATGACTATGTAGTAGGTATGCCAGAGTCATTTGGTAGCATCGACAACCCACTGTACAAATTCGAAAGAAAAGTTACAGTAACAGACATCGCAGGTTCTAACACTAACGGTGACTGGGATCTAAACGAAGATGACGTTATCTGGTCAGAAGAAAGTTACCAATCAGCAGCTCAACTTGCTGTTAAATCAGGAATTTTCTGTAAAGACAAAGATGGTGACTTCGTTCAAGTTTACGGTGGATCAGGAAACCCTTCTGCTCAAATCGACCTATCTTCAAACTCTGTTGTTGAATTCTTCAAGCGTTATGCAGCAGCTGACCTAAGAGGTTGTGTTGTTCGTTACGAATTCGAAGAGAATGCAAGATATGCAAACAAAACAGTTGATAAATTCAGAAGATGGAAAATGCAAGCTGCAAACATCTGTACTGATACAGCTATCACTAACATCCAAGGTCACGATCACGACTACGGATACTAATCTCAATTTTTAAATACTGCAGGGTGGTTTTCCACCCTGCCTTTACTAAGTGAAGAGATGTGCGGGGGAAAAATGATTTACAGGGGCTTAATACTATTATTTTTAACATTTAATACTCTTGCCTGCTTAATTGCATCGGCACCAAAGAATATTAACATTTCGATTTCTCCACTCAGTAAAGGTCTGTATATCTATGATGAGGCTGGGGTAAAAAAAGATGATATGCCAAACATACTAGCTTCCAACTGTATGACGGCGGCAACAAACAATCACTATACAATGATTACAGTTGGTATAGAAAATTACGTTCTAACAGATAAATTTCTAACATACAGTATTAACGATAGTGTTACATATGGTTCAAAAGATTTTTGCCGAATTGAAAATCTTGAAAATACATATGGAACAACCAAAGATGAAAGAGAACAACGATTATTAGGTCGTCGTCGAATTATGAATCGCTGTTTAGAGTTTGAAGTGAATGACGTATCAGCAACAGGTATCGATTTCCCAAAATCACAATCAGGTTGTAAAGTAACAAGAATTGATGAAAACTCAGCTAGGTTTCAAGGTTACTACTGTTTCTTCAAACCAAAAACTGACTCTGCCTATATTATTAAACCTATTATTAACGAAGCTTGTTTAACAAAAGATTTTTACACAGAAAATGAATTTGAGCTTCAAGATATATTAGCTTCAATTGGTGTCTATGTTTCAGGAGATGCAACAGGACGATCAACTGAACTAAAATATATTAATGACTTTAAATTAAGAGTAAATCAATCACCAGAAGGATTATTAACGGTAAATAAAACAGTTACACCGGAAGAGCCAAAGTTTCCAACAAAGTGGCCTGTAAACGATATTCAACTGGGACAACTATACTTAACAACTTCAGCAGATGCTAAAAACAGTGCCTACTTCGGAGTACCGTTATTTGTAAGAAATACATGTGAGAAAAAGTGCGAACCAGGGAAGCTATGCACGGCACCTTGTAATTATACGCAACCAGTAGCCGCAGAATTTGTTCTTACTCAGCTAGCTGGCAATGGTAAAAAACACTATGTAACTTCTTGGTTTGATGGAGGTATCGCACCAGCAAACTGGACAGGCCTAATAAACGGAATTGGTACGCAAATTACTTCTAATTATTTTGAGATTGGAAAGAATTATGAACTAGAAGTAATCCTCGATGATCAAGAATATAATTTTATGATGTTCAAGGGCCGTATTAAATCACGCCTAACTTTGAGACCGACAACAATACCTTCTATTAATAGAGAAGGACGAACAATTGGTGAAATTTCACCATTTGCAAAAGTTGAAGTTTTAAAGACACTACCGACTTATCCAGTATTTGATACGATTAAATTTACTGGGAATAGCCACTTAGGTGTAATGAATACTGTTAATTCAATTAGCCGTGTATTCGACGACCCAGTTTGGCCACCATACTTTTCAGACTACTGTATCGAGGGATCATGTGTCTTAATGAAAGATCACAAGCTAAGACTGAAATTAAAATTCAAGATAACGAAAGATGAAAAGACTGGAGAGCTGCTTTCAGAAGTCCTTGAATACCAAAAAATAAGTAATGTTCAAGATAACAAGACAACAAACGAATACAAAGCACCATATTTTACTTGTACTCCTCCAGGGAAGGACCCAACGGACGATGACAGTGATGATGATTTTGGGGATATTGATTTTTAGTCGCTATATTTAGCAAAGGGGAAACAATGAGAAAATTACTGATGATTTTATTATTAATGTTTACAAGCACGACTTTCGCAAATGATGTTGACGATATGTTTGGGAGTGGAGAGGACCAATTTGAATTTGAGAAATTTTCAAATGAAGAAATCCTACTAAGAATAGAACAAGACATTAAAGTTTCGTGTCGAAAAGGAGAATGTACTCTTTTTTCTACTGAAAACAAATTTGCTGGTTTTGAAGTTGGATTCAATATTGGCGAAGGCATGAATCAACAAGCTGGAAGTGGAGTTAATATCTACACTGGAGGATACGGTGGACAAATTAACGGAGAATACTGGGGAGTTAATGTTAGATACTACAACGGTAAGTGTACTCAACGTATTAAAGTACCTAAGTCTGTTTATATTGCTATTAACCGTTATATGTATGGCCTACTTGACACAGATGGTAATACACGCCGTGGCTTCACTCCTGCTGATGAAGCAATGATTCTTTTCTATACAACAATCATTGGTAAATCAAGCAACTGTAATGGAAATAGCGGAAGCTAAAAAACTTAAGCTTTTCTTTAATTGTTAAGATTAATTCAAAATTATAAAACCTCTCTATGATGAGAGGTTTTTTATTTCTATTTTTAATTACGTTTACGGCCCATGCAAAAATTAAATGGCATGATTGGCAACATCAAGAATTAAATAATTTAATCACACCGTTAACAACAATAGACTTAAACAACCGTGCCTCTTGTGCAATTGATTCAAAAAAACCAACAACTTCAATATTTATCTTTTTAAATAATACTATTCCTGCAAAAGCTGCTTATCGACTTGCAAATCGAACGGGACAGGATAAGACGGTAGTTGTAAAAGAGCTTATTAGAGACTATCGAAATAAAGTCACTCGACTTATCTATGAAATCCATCAAAAACTTATTCATCAAGAACTCCCTCTACTCCCCTACTTAGATAGTGAAAATAACATCCCAGTTAAGTATCAACGAATATTGAAAGAGTGCTATGGAAAACTAGAGTGTCCGAAACTTAATAATTATATGGACGTACTATGGACAAACTCGCATAAGTTAAAACATCGTCTCTATGACAGTTTTGAAGATAATAACTATATTCAGAAAAAATATATCAATGATGATGAAACTTTTAAGTGTATTAGAATAAAGAAATTCGGTCCTCTACAGGCGAATCTCTTTGGTCAAAAACCCTCGGTTCAAGACTTAAATCGAATCGCACAAGAGCTGCTAGACATAGACGAAAGGGTAACTGATTGTCGCCTTGAGGATATCGATCAAATTGATAATCTTCAAGTATCTGGCTATCAATTTGATATAAAAGGAATCAAAGAAAAATATTGGGAAAAAGATATTGGCTTTGACTACTGGAATTCAATGAAGCTCTATTTTGCATGGGCAATGAAGAACTTGAAAGTTGAGAATTCTAAATACGAACAAATCATCAGAAATTCAAATACACAAGACTATATCCTCTTCTCACCGAGTGGATGTAAGAGTGATATGATTCCCGCTTGTAATAATAAGAGACTCGCAGAAAACTCATTTAGAGAATTTTCTCGTAAGAATTTTGAAAAAGATGCACTTGAACTCGATATCCTCGCCCCGATTTCAGAGGGAGTACAAAACGATCTTCTCAAAGATCCTTTTGCTAGCGTTAATAAAGATATTCTCGATATTGGATCATATGACGATGCTGACAAATGGATCGAGCATATATTTAAAAATCAAACTCAAACTAAGAACTATGTAAAAAACAAACTAATTGACTCATTAACTTTCTTCACATTAGTAAGGAATCGTTTAAGGGCCGAAGAAGTTCAAGACCAACTTGCATTTTACTTTCGTAACCTCGATGGAAATACGATCAAGAATGATCTTTACTACTTATGCGCAGAAGCCTCAGTCATTTCAGATGATGTCTTTAGTTTCACAAAGAAGCATATTGAAGGCCTTAAAGGTACAGATCTTATCGACAATCTCGATCTTATCTTTTCAAAAAAACCTTATGATGAAGTTATCGATTATTACAAGTCCCTTATGGATGAAACACGTGCCTTTTGCAAAAGTCTTGATCAAAAAAATATTTGGAATAATGAATTTGATATAGAATATGAAGGTTTTCACCAGTGGTATATCGACAAGACACGTGCAGCAAAAACTTTTGAGACATTCCCTGAAAAGCACTATGAAAGTGATGCTCTTTCACAAGATTTTATTACTTATGAAAATGGCGATATTATCTGTCGATCAATAAGTCATTGTTTAAGAAAATCAATTATCAATATTATTGAAACTTCTCGTGCTAGTTACTATGGAGATCTGTTCTGGAAAGCAAAATTCTCTCAAGCTTCTGCAGATTTATTTAACCCTTATGCTGATCGAGTTTCGTGTAAGGTATATGATCCATATTTTAAAACGAAACAAGTTATGACTCAATTTGTTTCAGATATTGGCCAAGGTCTTATGAGTTGGTTTACTCCAGGTGTTCTGTATACGCGAGTAAGTTTAACGCCAGGATATGTAACCTCATTTAATAAAATGATCAAAGACGGGCAAATTGAATTTAATAAAGATTATGAAAAAACAAAAGTTAATGTTGAACTAATAACTGAGTTTGGCCCACTTATCGGAGTCCCTTGTGCAATATCAATTACAGGTAGTACAAAGAGTCCTACTAACCTATATCATTTCAGAGGAATATCTGTAGGCGCCTGTTTTGATCGAAGTGGCGGAGATATTATCGCCAACAGTGGTTCAGATATTTCTTCAAAAGATCCTAGTCGTCGAGCTGCATGTGCTGCTTGTCGAATCAATTTTGAAGGGATATCAAATACACTAACTTATTTTAATTCAAAGCTTGGCCCTTTCTTCTATGTTGCAAGAGCAATATATAGTTTATACAAGGGTCTGACCGACTTTGATAATATCCCTCGTAGATGGGAGCTTGATTTAGATAAGCTAAAGACTACATATCAACGTTTTGGTGAGATACCTAAGAGCTGCCGATCAAGTCTACTAAATGGTAATCATTGCTTAAGTAACCAGGATGAAAAAATGGCAGTTGAAAAAGTATTAGACCAAAATTTCACAATTACTGCTTCAAAGCGTGTCGTTAATGGTTACAAGTTTAAAGTTAGAGAATGTAAAAATGAATTAACCGTTAGGGTTGAGCAAAATTTTGCGAGGTTATTTTCATCATGCGAAAAATAATATTAATATTATCAGTTCTAGTATCAACCCTAAGTACTTATGCCTTAAACATTAACATTGTATGGACTTCGGATTTTATAAAGGAGTTACACTTAGAATGTGATTCTATCGGATGTCTAGATGGCCAAAACTCTGATATTCTTCGAGAAGAGATTTGCGATGAGTGTTTTTCAGACTCCGTGAATTCTACATTTATTTTTAACAATATAACAACTTATCTTCATGCAGATAAGAAATTACCTCTCGATGAATTTATTACTTATCTTTATACAGAAGAATATATTACTATCGACTACAACTCTCCCTACGATCTAGTCTCAAGTCGTTCTACTGAAATCAAAAAATTACTTTACAAAGATTTATGCCCGAATAAGCATGATGCCATTATATTTTTTAAAAGAGGATATGCAGATACATTTTCCTCCCCAGAGCTTATCTACTGTGGAGAGGAAATATATACTGCACAATTATTTTAACTTACTTTAGATCGTACCAGTTTACGCCAAAGGCTGGGTCAACTTTTAGTGGAACCTTAAGTTCTACAACATTCTCCATCCCTTCTTTTACGAGTGTCTTCATCTCTTCAAGCTCAGATTCAAGTACGTCAAAAATAAGCTCATCGTGTACCTGGAGAATCATCTTTGACTTTAGGCCACGTTTTTTCATTTCCGCATCGATATTAATCATTGCACATTTAATGATATCAGCAGCTGTCCCTTGAATTGGTGAGTTAATCGCCATTCTCTCAGCATTTGCTTTTATCGTACGATTATTAGAATGAATATCAGGAAGGAATCTCTTTCTGCCATACATTGTGATTGAATAACCAGTTTTCTCTGCGTCTTCTTTTAGGCCATCTAAGAAGCCTTTAATTTTTGAGAATCTTTCAAAATATTTTTCAATATATGCTTTTGCATCCTTTCTAGAAATCTTGAGGGCCGACGCTAAACCAAATGAAGACTGCCCATACATTAGACCAAAGTTAACGGCCTTAGCTTTTGAGCGTTCATCACTTGTTACATCAGAAAGTGCAACGCCGTTAATTTCACTTGCTGTTTGCGCGTGAATATCCTTGTCTTCGTTAAAGGCCTTAATCATTGTTGGATCTTCACTATAGTGAGCAAGAATTCTAAGTTCTACTTGAGAATAGTCGGCTGCAAGTAGTAAATTACCAGGTGTAGCAATGAATGCCTTTCTAACAAGACGTCCCGTTTCTGAACGAATTGGAATATTTTGTAGGTTTGGATTCACACTTGAAAGACGTCCCGTTTGAGCAACGTGCTGGTTAAAGCTAGTGTGAACTTTTCCAGTTTTCTTATTAACAATTTCAGGAAGGGCCTTCACATATGTAGAAAGAATTTTTCCTAACTCACGATACTGAAGGATAAGTCCAGGGACTTCATTGATATTTTTAGCATCAAGTTCTTCTAGTACTGAAGAGTCTGTTGAATATCCTGTCTTTGTTTTCTTAACAACAGGAAACGATAATTCATTAAATAAAAACTCTCCAACTTGTTTTGGTGAATTTAAATTGATTGTGTCATTCATTGAATAAGAATCAACTTTCTTTTGAATCTTCTCTAATGACACTTGAAGTTCTTCGGCCATTTCATAAAGATATTCTTTATTTAAGTGCACGCCCTCAAATTCCATTTCAGCTAAGATTGGGATAAGTTTATTATCAATATCTTCGTAAACGCTTACTAATTCTTTTTCTTTAAGCTCTTCTTTTAACTGAGAAGCTAATCTAAAAATAGCAATTGAGCGAAGTCCTGTATAAGAAGCCTTAGCTTCATTATTTTCAAGTGAAGTAATAAATGGCGTTTTCTTATCTAGCTCAGATACTTTAACGTTTACATTTGAAGCGATCACTTCAATATTATGTCTCATACTAGGACTTACGTTATAGTGGGCCTGAGTAATATCAAAGTTGTGGGCCTTATACACTAGGCCGCGACGTAGAATATGTGAATAATCTCTCTTTGAATGTTCGCTATAAACTTCTCTTTTATCATCACCCCAAATGAGTTCGATAACTTCTTTTTCATTAGCTTCATTTACTTCTAAGAAATATGAGTTGTTATCATCGAAAGAAACACTTATTGCGATTAAGTTTCGTGCATGAATATCATCGCTATCAAATTCTGTTTGTACAGCAAGTGCAGTTTGATCCTTTATAAGTACTTTTAACTCATCAAGAGTAACCACTTTATGTTCGAAAGGAGATGCGATTTCTTCTTCCCCTGCCTCGCCATCAGCAATTGAAAGTTGATACTTAAGGTCTTCCATTCTCTTGATCATTGAATTCATACCAAGATCTTTTAGGAAAGTTAGTAGTTCTTCTGATGGATAAAATTTAACTTCAGAATCTTCTGATTTACATTCTAAATCTATATCAGTAACGATTTTAATTAACTCTTTTGAAAGCTTTGCATCTTCAACGTGCTCAGTAAAAGCTGTAATTAATTTTTTACCTTTAAACGTATCTGACACTTCAAAACACTTCTCAAGTGTTCCGTGCTCTGCAAGTAGTTTTGCTGCTCCCTTTGCACCAATCCCACGCATTCCAGGAATATTATCCGATGTATCTCCAACCATTGATAAGTAATCAACGATTTGATCTGGACGAACGCCCATCTTTTCAAAGACACCCTTCTCATCGTAGATAACGTCTTTCATCGTATCGAGCATCTTGATATTGTCGCCGACAAATTGCATAAGGTCCTTATCACCTGAAGCAATTAAGATTTCATCAAAGTCATTTTTCCATTGAACAACAGTTGAGCCGATAATGTCATCGGCTTCATATGTTTCATTCGCAACATTTAAAAGCCCCATCTTATCGATAAGTTCTTTAATAAGAGCAAATTGTGGAACAAGTTCTTCAGGTGGTTCTGAACGATTGGCCTTGTACTGATCGTAAAGTTCATTTCTAAAAGATCCGCCCGATGTATCACGAGCAAGAAGCATATGTGTTGGCCTATAATTTGCCATAATTTTTAATAACATTGAAAGTACACCATATGTTGCGTTTACAGGTGTACCGTCTGGGGCGTTCATTGAGCGAATTGCAAAAAATGCACGGAATATAAAGTTACTGACGTCGACGACGATTAATCTTTTCTTTGACATATAATCTCCAATTTATGCTATAAATCTAGCCAATTATGTTGAATCTGTTAATGATTAATGTGGAGAATTGGTTATGGACAATGCGCAAAAAACTGAAACTTATCAAAGAGTAAAAAGAGATATCTTTGCTATTTGTGAAGGAGAAAGCAGCACTATTGCCAAAATGGCCACCATTTCTTGTGTTTTAAAACAAGCATTCCCTCATTATTACTGGTGCGGGTTCTATATGGTTGACCCTGTTAAAGAAAAAGAACTTGTTGTCGGTCCATATCAAGGAACTCTTGGCTGTCTTCGAATCCCTTTTGGTAAAGGTGTTTGCGGAACGGCCGCCCATACACTGGAAACACAAATTGTTGAAGATGTTCACTCTATTGCAAACCACATTACTTGTGACCCAAAGAGTCAGTCCGAAATAGTTGTACCAGTTTTCGAAAATGAAAAGTTAATTGCAGTTCTTGATGTTGATAGTGATTCACTTGCAAGCTTTGACGAAGTTGATAAAAGTAATTTAGAAGAAATTATCAATACTGTCTTTGCTTAAGCCTGCGTGCCTTGATCTTCAAACCAATTAGTTTTGCGCTTTTTGATAGCAAGCATTGTGTCGTCATTGGCCATGACAGTTGTATCTGCCATAACATCACCTAGCCTATGTCCAGAATCAAGCTTGTAAAGAAGGTATAATTCAATCCCAACAATAGGTAGACCAACGATAACTGCCATAAACCAACCGGCCACAGGAATGATGGCAAAAACGAGTGGAATAATAAAAGGTAGATTTCTAATGAAACTTTGTTTTAGAGAGCAAGGCGTTCCATCAACTAAAGAGATAACTCTAAAGCCAATAAATTTCTTCCCTACTGACTGTCCATTTTGAATTGAATCAGCAAATGTTAAATAGACTATCGATAAAAGGATACCAATCGGATACAAAAATAGTGATAAGACGACGACAATAAAAAGGTCAATTGCCTTAGCAAGGATGCGTGAATAACGAGCGACTTTAATGGCCGATTTTAAGAGGTACTTTCTATCCATACAACTATCTTATCCTATGAATTTTATTAGAAAACAAGGCATTTTTTGCACCTAGTCCAAACAATGGATATTAAGTAAAGAAATGGTTAATTTGTCTATCGGTCAATAGACTTTGATTAATAGCCAAAAATAGGATTTTAATATATAACTTTATACTGAGACTAAAGAGAGCACATACGCTCTGGAGGATAATTATATGAGTACTGTTGGTAAAACTGACGTAACAAATTTTGAATCTGATGTACTAAAAAGCGCTAAGCCTGTTCTAGTTGATTTCTGGGCAGAATGGTGTGGACCTTGTAAAACACTTGGACCAGTACTTGACGAAGTAGCATCAGAAATTGGTGAAACTGCAACAATCTTAAAAGTAAACGTTGATGACAACGGAGAGCTTGCTCAACAATACGGAATTAGAGGGATCCCAACAATGATCTTCTTTAAAGACGGTCAAGCAACTAAGACTCTAGTTGGTGTTCAAACAAAAGAAGAAATTAAGAAGTCTTTAGAAGAACTTATGTAATAAAAGCCTCTACGATAGAGGCTTTTCTTTTTTGAGAAGGAATTTATGTCTAATTACATTTCCCACGCATTTAATCACGCACAAGAAACTCTAACAAAATTTATCGCGAACGAAGAAAACTTCACCACTATGGAGAAAGCGATCAATGAAATGGTTGTGGCCATAAAAAATGGAGGGCGTGTTATTAGCTGTGGAAATGGTGGTTCAATGTGCGATGCTATGCACTTCGCAGAAGAACTAACAGGTCGCTTTCGTAAAGACCGCCCAGCAATGCCAGCTATTGCTATCGCAGATTCTTCTCATATCACATGTGTGGCCAATGACTACGGTTTTGAATATATCTTTTCAAAATATGTTGAGGCCCATGGACACAAAGGAGATGTCCTTCTTGCCATCTCAACTTCAGGTAATTCACCAAATTGTCTTGAGGCCGTAAAATCAGCTCATGAAAAAGGGATGAAAGTAGTCGGTCTTCTTGGAAAAGGCGGTGGAAAGATGAAGGAGCTTGTGGACTTCCCTATCGTTATTGAAGCTGATCTTTCTGATCGTATTCAAGAAATGCATATTAAAATTATTCATACGTTCATAGAGGGAATTGAGCGACAAGTTTTCCCTCAAAATTACTAAAGAATTACGAATAAGAATCGGCAGTTTATTCCAAGTCTTTAAAATCAAGTGCTTGACGCGAATATGAGTTAAAATATTCTTAAGTTAGTACATAATTTTAAGGAGCTATAAATGGAAGGCACAGCTGTATCATCGGTAAACACGATCGCTGCTTTTTTTCAAAACGGTGGGATCTTCATGTGGATCATTCTCTTTATCTGGGCAGTAGGTCTAGCTATTGGATTAGAAAGATTCTTTAAGTTAAGCTTTAAATTTGATGTTGATGGAGCTTCATTTATGAATGAACTTCGTCGCTATATTATGGCAAATGATGTTGAAGGTGCTTCACGTGTATGTTCTGGATCAAGTGCTGCTCTACCTAAGGTTTTAAGAAGTGGTCTCGAAAGAGCTTCTGCTAAGCCAGAGCAAATTCAAAATGCAATCGATGCAACTGCTCTTGAAATTATTCCAAAAGTAGAACTAAGACTTAACTACCTACAACTAATTGCAAATATCTCAACACTATTTGGTCTACTAGGTACGATCCAAGGTCTAATCGCTTCATTTGCTGCCGTTGCTGCTGCTGATCCAACTCAAAAAGCAGAACTACTTGCAAAAGGTATTTCACAAGCGATGAACACGACTTTCCTAGGTCTACTTGTGGCCATCACGATTATGATCATTCATGCATTCTTAAGTTCTAAGTCAGAGAAGATCATCAATGAGATTGATGAGTATTCAGTTAAGTTAATGGATATTTTAAATACAGAAGAAAGTAAGTAGTTATGTATAGAAAACCGAGTC
Source organism: Halobacteriovorax sp. RT-1-1 (assembly GCF_047085455.1). Classification (NCBI taxonomy): domain Bacteria; kingdom Pseudomonadati; phylum Bdellovibrionota; class Bacteriovoracia; order Bacteriovoracales; family Halobacteriovoraceae; genus Halobacteriovorax; species Halobacteriovorax sp. RT-1-1. The sequence goes on along the minus strand of NZ_JBKIXZ010000002.1, from coordinate 49,862 downwards.
GAAAATATAAGAATAAGAAAGTTGAGAGACTGAATCTAATTCCAATTTTAGATTCGGTCTTCATCTTTATCTTCTTTCTTTTAATGTCAGCAAACTTCGTTAGAATTTATGAAATTGGATCTGATGTTCCAATTATCTCAAACTCTACTCCACCAAAACAACAAAAAGAAAGACTTGATCTTACGCTTAAAATCAATGCGAGTAATATCAGCCTTCACTCTGGACCAAATGAGAGGAGAATATTCTCAGCAGGAAAAACAGCTGATGGTGAATACGACCTATTTAAGTTAAGAGAAAAGTTAATTGATCTTAAGAAGCAATATGTGGATGAGAAAGAAGTTATCTTTATTCCAAATGCAAATATCTCTTATGAAGAGCTCATTAAGATTATGGATGCTGTTCGTGATATCAAGAAAACAGATCCAGAGGTTTGGACAAAGAGAGATGGTCAGGATGTAAAAGTTCTTGAGCTATTTAACAATATTATTTTTGGCGATACACAATCGTAGAAATAAAGAATCAGGTTTATTATGAGAAATCGTTCAATTAGAAATAGAGGAATCAGAAGAAAGAAGGAACCATTTGATATTGATATCACTTCCCTTCTTGATATTCTTGTTATCCTGCTAGTTTTCTTAATTAGAAGTTATGACACTACTGGCGTGATCTTAAATATCCCAAAAGATATTACTATTCCGAACTCGGTATCAAAGTCAATTAATGAGCAAGGTGTTGTGGTTCAGGTATCTCCTAAAATCATTTGGGTTGATGACAAAGAAGTTCATAATACAGAGACATATAAAGGGCAACTCTACTCACAAGGCGGACGACTTATTCTTCCTCTATATAACGAGCTAGTTGCGAAGAGAACAGAGATTGAAAATATTGCTAAATCAACTCCAAATGCTAAGAAATTCTCTGGTATTGTTAATTTAGTAATCGATAAATCTCTTAAGTATAATTATGTTAAGAAGCTTATGCACACTGCTGCTGAGGCAGGGTTTCAACAGTATAAATTCGTTGTTTTAGGACAAGAGTAGAATAAAAAAAGCTCCATTCGGAGCCTTTTTTTATTCAAACTAGAAAAATCTTGTTAACGTAACTCCGAACTCGTCATCCCCATCAAGAACATAGAGTCCACGATTGTCAGCTTTTGCATCATCACCAATAGTTACACCACGAAAGTTCAACTTCATCTTCCATGCATTATTTAGACGGCGCTCATAGCTTAGGTAGTAAAGTGTCTCCCCTGCTCTTTCAAGATCAATATAAAGACCCAACATAAATTCATTAGAGTATGCGTCGTTAAGAGCAAGACGATGACCAATGAAAAGATCATTCTGGAAAATTTGAGCTTGGCTTCTCTTATCTTTTCCTACACCTAGAACACGTTGATATTCAGTATAAAAACCAGAACTCCAATTGTTATCGTAATTATATGTATACTCATGGCCAATAGATGCTAATTGATAATTAAAGATTTCTCTTTGCCCACCAGTATAATCAAGAATAGAAACCGAATCATCGACGTTAAAATCAGAGTAGAGATACTCAAATTTAAAAGTCTGCTCACCCCAAAAGTAAGTAGCAGCAGTACCATAGTCAACGACATCAAGATAGTAAGCGTTAATATTACCAGCAAGAAGATCAGGTACAGAAGCTGCTGCAAAGATAGGTCTTGTACGATCAATATGATCAATAGCGAATACTGTTAAATCTAAATCACCAAACTGATGAGCATAGTAAACAGCAAATTGATCAAATTGATTGTCTTCATCGGAATTTGTAATCGTATTACCTTTTACAATATTTTGCTTTTGCGGACTAAGCCCGTCAAAGATTCGCATTTTAGAATCTGGATAGAATGCTTCCTTAAAATAAGGCATATAGATAAACTTCATTGTTCCAATACTAGTATAATGACTTAATACAACAGAAGTTTCACCTAACTTTTCAAAACGCTCAATATTTCCATCATTAATACGAGAGTTGATGACATCAACAACATGGTATGCCTCAAGTCGCGACCACATAAACATATGCTGCCCAACAGAAGCCTGCCAGTTTCCAAAACTACGTCCAATATTAAACTCATTAAAATCAACGTAGCTATTATCTTGATACTTTTCGTCTGCACGGCCAATTAGAGATAGATTATATTCCCAGCCACTCCAATCACCCCTGTCTTCAAGGGCAACTTTAACGAAAGCCAATTCATTAGGCTGGTCTTCTCCTAAAAGAGTTGTAGCATCTTCGACATAGCCTCTAAAGTTTAACGAAACTTCACCTCTTCCATCAGCTAATGTGTGTAAGCTTGATAGAGTTAGTGCACCTGTAATTAATCCGTATATTAGCGTTTTCAATTTACTTTAACTTCCTCTTAGTAAGATCGCCTTCATTAACGGCCTTACCAATAACTCTATTCTTCCATTTGAATATCGACTGTTTTTTGTTGTTCAGATTTAACATAACAATTTTATTTGCACGCCACATCTTTCTCTTACCAACAGTGTAAGATTTAAAATCTTCCATAGAAGAAGTCTTAATATGTTCATTTCTTTTGTTATAGTATTCCGACTTAACAGGAGCTAGGTACTTTTGAGAGACGTAAAGTACGACTTTTGAATAAGAACTTTTGGCCTTTGCCACTCTTTCAACAACCCATACCTTTTGACCACCAACTTTTTCGTCTTTAAGATACTTGTAATTGTATTTTTCAATTGTTTGACCACCGATATCTTCAAATGAGAATTCAGAACCCATAAAAGAGCTACCTTTAGATCGAGAGTTAATCTTCTTAACTCTTTTTAAAGATGGAAGGTATAACCATTGGTCATCATCTCTTTCATCTTTCCAAGTCCAAGTAAGTAGTTTCGTTCCTTTAACATCTAATGGTTTTTTAAATTCCATTAAGCTCTTATCAACACCATTGAATTCGCCAGAAGCACCAAGCATTTCGCGGACAATTTCAACACCACTTGAATCAACTAAAACAAGCTCCATCGTTGATGTATCACCAATATAGCCTTTGTTTGCCTGATCCATTTTTTTGGCAATCTCTAGGCCTTTATCATTAGCAAATACAGAAAGTGTTAATAACATTAATAAAAGTTTAACAATCTTCATTAGAAACCTCGTGTTTTTTCGGTATGTTTTCCCATCAGATAGTAGCATTCACAACACAATGATTGAACATTTACTGGTGATAATGACAATGGATTCATTAAATTATTGAAATTATGCCCCTTATTTTACAACAAGGGGCGTTAGTGATTTGAGATGAATTTAGTAAGCGCTTGAATTTAAATTAAGTGGTACGTGAACACCAACTTCGGCCCCACCTTTTGGGCGTGGGAATTGTATTGTTTTCAAATGATTAACAACACAATTTTTAACACTTATAGGAACACCTTTATCTGCTTTAGCGACACTTGCTTTTGTTACGTTACCAGATGCACCGATGACAAACTCCATACCAAGTACACCTGAGATACCTTTTTGTTGAACATCAAGCTCTTTTTGGTAACAGTATCTAAACTGAGGAACGTTCTCCATCAGAATTCTCATAATGTCATTACGATCCATTGAACCTAAAATAACTTCACGGTAAGGAACACCTGCTATATAAACTTGTTTCTTTTGAACAAGTCCATCTGTACCAAATGAAGATGAAAGTTTACCACTCGTCTTACTACTTAAAGATCCAACCTCGGCCTTTACATCAGCTTTTTGAATTTGTGCAGAGTCTCCAGTTGATAGTGCTGAATTATCATCTGCAAAACTTTCACTTGAACCAGTACCGGCCTTAAATGAATTTAGCGCACCACCTTTGGCCATTAGGGAGTTCATTGAAGAAGTAAATGATGTCGACTTATATACATCTACTTTTCCACGACTCTTTCTATTTGTAGCAAGTTTTTTAACAGTTGTTTGCTTATTCGTTGTACGAGCTGGCTTAGAAGCTTTCTTCTTAGTCTCTCTTACAACTGCCTTATTATTTGGTTTTCCTTTTCGAGGAGTTCCTTTCTTTGGAGTTGATGTCGACTTTTGCTTAGGATCACCTTTACTCTTCGTTACTTTTTGTGGTTTTTCAACGTTTGAAACCGCTTCCTTAATTGGCGCCTTCTTTTCAACTTCTTTTTTTACTTCATTCTTAACAACATTCTTCTTCTTTGTTACACGAAGCTGTTTTGGACGGTAAAGAATCTTGGCAATACGTTCTGGAACTTTCTCTTTTTCAATTTCTTTATCGACTTTAAAGTTCATCATTCCTGCTGCAAAAACAATGAAGAATAATAAACAGAAGATGAGATACTTTCTAAGTTCTTTATCACGCCTAAATATAGGTGCCGTTTTAACAATTGGAGGAGCTTCAGTACCCCTAATAAAAACCTTTAAGTTATCTTTTTCGAAAATGTGAATATCATCACGACGTAATGAGCTCTTCGCGTTTTTATTATTTAGAAAAGTACGATGTTCAAAACCAGGAATTTTCCCAACTACGACATCATTCTTTCTAATATCTAAAAGTTCGACCTTGTCTTTCTTACCGAGATATGGAAACTCTATATCATTTCCACGAGCGTTAGCACCAACTAAATAAAACTTTCCATCTTTATGTGGAATATAATCAAGAGAAACAATCTTTCCATTAAATAAGATAATAACTTCGGCCGCTTCCTTATCAATACTATATTTAAAGATTGGATAAATTTCATCTGGCTCTTCAAAGATATATTCTGAAAACTTTACGTTATCATCAATACTTAAAGGGTAATTTACCTGATACTCTTCATCCTTACGTATGCGCTCATCATTAAACTTAGGTTGCTTTGGTAAGTTCTTAACAACTTCCTGTGGGTGAATTAGTTGTTGAGGAGGAAGTTTTGATGACGAATCAAAAGTAAATGAGTAATTACCAATTGTAATTGATTCACCACCCTTTAGTTCCATCGTAACAACTTCCTGGCCATTAACTAATACCGGCTTAGAAGAAGACATACTATAGATCGAGACTTTGTCAGAAAATTCGATAAGACAATGGATATCATCAATACCGGCACCTCTCATACGAACATCACAAGAGTCACTTGCTCCTAAGATGATACGATTCTTTTGAGGTAGGCGAATATCTTTTTTACCCTTTAAATAAAATGATCTTCCTTGATCCACTTCTACTCCTAGCGTATACGATCCAAACCTTTCATCATTTCTAAATGAAAGTTTGGTTTTGAAGGTAATTTATTTTTGAACTGACGCAGATAACGATTTGAGACCGTAATCTCTCCCGGTGCCCCAAGCTCACCGTCAACGCTAATCTCTTCAAGATTAAACTGTTCAAACTTCTTATACTTATAAACTACTTTTTCTTTTACAGACTTTTGTGCAAATGTTTGTGTCGTAAATAAAAGTAACATCGTTGATAATAAAACTTTCATCATTACATCTTCCTAACTTGCTGATAGAAGGCCTTGTCTTTAGCATTCATATCGGTAGTGTCTAAGTCACTTTGTATTGTCACAGCGTGATCACTCTTTAGTTGTTTTAAAGAATAGTAAAGAGCGATCTTTAGACTTGGGATATCAATATAATCAGAATTCATTTCTTTAAGAATTGTATAAGCATATTTTGGCTTAGCATCAAAAAGATATGAATAAACTAATGAGTTAATAACATCACGATCATTCTTATTAACAGAATAAAGTCGCTTCAACAGTGAAGTTGATTTTGAGTATAGGCCATATCTGATATAGATATTTGCAAGATTAAACATTGCTGTTTTATTATTCTTCTTCAGAATAAGTACTTGCTTAAATGCCGCAATTGCCTTTGCATCTTTATCTTCATCAATATAGACAACACCGATATTATTGATCGCTGGTATATATTTATCATCAAGTGCTACGGCCTTGTTAAAGTAAACTTTTGCAAGCCTCTTATTTCCAGACTTGTATGAGCAAATCCCCTGCTGATTCCAATATGAAGGATTGGCTTTATACTTTTCGTACATTGCATCCAGCTGAGATAGACCTTCCTTCGTATTCCCCATGTAGCACAGGCCAACAAGCCCAGTCTTCTTTGAATCGATTTCTTCAAGTTTATTTAAGTCAACCTTATCAAGTGACTCATCTTCTAGAACGTCATCAACCAGATCATTAATGAGATGATAATCAGCTTCTGCATTATAACGAATCTGACTCTTTGGTTTAAAGTCTGCATTCGTAAGATTTTCAATTTGCTCACCATCTTCTAACTGTTGGGTTGAACCTTTTTTAGAAGATGCACAAGACACCATAAATAGCATTGAAAGAATAGCTAAGTACTTCATTAACGATTCCCCCTCTTATCCATTAGAACGGCTCCAGACATCGAAGGTAGCCCTAAGCCTTGTCTAGATAGTGTTCCAAAGTTAACTGTTAAGACGTCATTCTTATTGATTAAATTATCTAGCTCTCTTTTAAGCTGTCTTGATTTAGTTGCAAGATTGGCCGAAACATTGGCCATACTCGCCTTAAACGACTTTATATATTCTGGAGACTTACCCTCAGGAGAGAATGAACCGACATCTGTAGAGAAGCGATCAAACGAATTAATTAAAAGTGAATAACTCTTAACCATTGCCTCTCCTGAGCCCATCGCTACGATACGAGCAACTTTTCCCTGAATACGATCTAGACGATTAAACTTGAGCTTCATCGTATTATTAAATGTATTTTCAGGAAAGCTTAGTCCAATTGAATTGAAGTTATTCACGTCATTCTCAAGTTTATCAACTTCCATAAGTGCAACTTCATCAATAGTTTCGATTGCAAGATCTTTCTTCTTTTTAACTTTATTATAAATATAAGATAACTCACCTGCATAACGTGAAGTGTTCTTTTGCGTTCTTGATAACTTTGAAAGCTTCCCTACGTACTCAGACTTCTTGTATAGGTTTGTCGTGTAGGCACTTAGACGTTGACGATAAATGGCATCCGCCTTATCGAGCAGTTTAGTGTCGATATAGTAATCAAATATTTGTTCGTAAGAAGATAATAGTGTTGTATTTTTAAAACGACACTTAGATTGTGAATCCACAAAGCTCACTGCAGCACTATCTTTATTGGTTGCAAGCCCCATTACTATATAGTTCTTTAATAAACCTTCTTTACTCTTATCATTTAAAGAACAAGTTTTTGACAGTAGCTTTTGAGTAAGGGCCATTCCATGATCGACTCTTTGTCTTAGGAACAACTCACTAATAATACTATTGAACGATTCATAAAATTTCGTAATTTCAGAAATTAGCATTTCTTCAATTGCACGATCAAGCCACTTAGTCATTAAATCAATATTACCTGACTCATAGAAAAGAACAGCAATATTGTATGCTGCATTCCTTTTAGCTTCAGGCGTACTTTCTTTATCTTTATAGATGAACAGGTAACCCTTCAAGGCCGTAACCTTATCACCTTTTTGATTTGCCTTTTGAATATCCGAAAATTGAGCGACAAGAATAATTTTATTCAAATGAGTGATAAACCCTCTTCTTAGCGGTATTCCAGTAGACTTAAGTTCGCCAACAAAACCCATTAACTCAGACTTATTCTTCTGTGATTTATGAAGATCGACAATACGTCCAATCATTGCCTCATTTTTTGAAATTGCTCTTGGATTCTCTTTAGCATAAACAAAAAACAGATTTTGTGCTTTTTTAGCATCTTTCTCTTCATCGACATAGTAAGAGAATAGCTTCTCAACAGCTTTATTCTTCTTAGGCTTTGAATCTTCATGCTTGATATACGTTGAGAATACTTTCTCAAAATATTTTTTTCTAATTCCAGCTGAAGTTCTTTTGTCATTTAGTACGACAATCATACCTGCTAATGATCTCTTAAAGTATACATTATCAGTTTTATCAGAAGAGATAACCTTATCGTACATAAAGAGTGCTTGATCATATTCAGAAGCTGCATAGTAAGACTCACCAGCATAGAACAGAGCTCTCTCTCCTAAGCTAGGATCAACTTCTTGTGAAATAAAGTATAATTCAGCAGCAATACGTCCTTTAAACTTCATAATTTTTGGACGCTTCTTATTATGAGACAATCCTAATTCTTTTTGAAGATGTGCAGCACGTTTTGTTACATAAAACAGCGCCTCTTTCTTTTGCTCTGGATTAAGCTTTGTTTTAGTAATTGTTCGCGCATAAACAAGAAAATTCTTATTATTGTTGTACTTATCATAGATTTGTAATAGTTGAACAAGTGCCTTAGCTTTGTACTCTTCACTCTTTCCATTAAATGCAGATCTGAACATTCCCGCAGCTTGAGAATACTTCTGTTTATCAAGAAGAAACATTCCCATATCGAAAAAATTCTTTTCAGGTGTTCCCTTTTCATTTTGGTAGAATTGTAGGGCCTTCTTAGTATCGCCTTTATCAGCATAGAAGTAACCAACATCACGTCCGGCCATATCCTTCTTGTCGATATATTTAGGACTTTTCGACAGACTATGAACTTCCTTCATTTGCTTAATTGCAGTATTCTTATTTCCAACTCTAAAGTTAGACCAAGCAAGATTGTAAAGATACTTAGTGTACCACTTATCATCTTTAATCTTAAAAATTACAGTATCGTAATACCTCTTAGATTTACTGAAGTCACCTTCTCGATAATAGATATCACCTAGTGCAAGACGAGACTTAACTCCGATTAAATCATTTTTTGGCGCTGATTTTACAGATTTTACGAAAAGAGACTTTGCTCTATCCATTTGAACATTTTCTAATTCATTATAAGCAAGGATATAATAGATATGAGAGCGTGCCTTAGCGTTTGGTTTCTTATTAAGTATCGACAATCCAATTTTTTGAGCTCTATCATAGTATGCGCTAGATTCAGCAAAAAACTTCTTTCGATCAATACGCTTCTTGTCTTTTATATCTAAGTTAAAGAAATTTTCATTTTCTTGTTCACGAATGATTCGCCCTTTCTCTAAATTAAGCTCGGCCATACGCAAATCAAGCATTGTATCGTTCTTTGTGTATCGTTTCATACGCACAAGCTCTTTAAGCTCCATATCGATTACTGAAACAATACGATCTCTTTTAGTATTAAGCTTAATACCAAAAGAGTTAAAACTTATAAGAGTTGCAAATAATAAAACCTTAATCATTTTTGACACTCCGATCGAAGAGCGAATACATAGTCACCTAACTCATCGGCCCAAAACTCACCATTGAATGACCAAAAGTATTGCTTCGAGTTTCTTTTCAGGTACTTAATATCACCTCTTGCTCCGGTATCTGTAATACCACTATATAAACGTGCTTTTCTTGCATTCAGTGCTTCAAGTCTTAAATAACTTAAACCAATAAATGACTTTTCTAATTGTGCAGAATTAAGCTTAAAAACCTTCTTAACATAAGATCCAATTAGTTTTTGTTGAAGAAATAAAGAGTCTTTTAAGTTAATAGCTAAAATCTTTCTTAATCTTCTATTTCTAACTGTTTTTATTGTCTTAATTTCACGAAGGCCATCTTTATAACTTTGATACAGTTGTAAAAACGCTGGGTCTTTTCTTACATTCTCAAGTAGCTTATTTGTTAGTGGATCATAGTATTTTTTTCCATCAACATAGCTATTAATGAATTTAAAATACCATTCTAAAGAATGCTTCTTAGCAAGCATTTGATCGATTACTTGTTTTGATTTATCGAATTCTTTATAGTGATCATCAATGATATTAGACATATCATCATATAAACATAGCTTAAAATAACTAAGTGCTTTTAGAACATTAACTTCTGGATTAACTATATAATTTAGAACTGGAGCCTTATATGTCACAAGTTTCCCAAGTGTTCTATTATAGTCACCTTTGTAGTAACTATTCCAAGCCTCTTCGATTAGTAGCTCAGGCCAAATATAAGATCTTTTATCTACATCAATAAAAGCAAGTTCAGACTCATCTAATTTCTTTTGTTCATACTTCACTCTTGCAATACCAGCAAGACAGTAGTCCTGATTAATTTGTAATTGTCTTGCACGAACTTCGTCACTACTACTAGTCGACTGATCAACACAGTTCTCAAATGATCCAACTGCGGCCTTAAAACTTCTAAGCATAGTAAATGCAACACCTTCTAAGTGAAGTGCAAATGGCTTTACAGGATGTGATGCCGGAATAGTTCCATTTAAGGTTTGAAGAGCTTCTTTATACTTTCTTCTCTTTAACTGCTTTTTAGCGAGTAAATATTTAAGAGTTGGAGAATCAATATTTTGAAGATAATTTTCAGGCAACAGAATAAATTGTCTATCTCCTACCTTTGAAACAACTTGTTCAAATAGATATTCAAAATTCTTATTCGTCCTTCCCTTATACGTAACTAAATACTCTTTCACATAAGGAACGGCCGTATGGTACATCTCTTTATCTATAAGCTCTTTAATAATATTCGGATAGCGAGATATGCGATTTTTTGATTTTGTTAAATCAGTCCAAATTGACTCAAGTGCGTATGCCTGACTCAATATTAGAAATGTTATAAGCGCTTTCTTAAACACAATAGCTTCCTTTATAAGTCAAACTGAACAGAGAAAGTTAGATCAATATTTGAATATAATTGATCACTCTCAGAACCAGACTCTCTTGCTGGTGCAGCTTGATAAAGAATTCCGTTAATATCTGCTCTAATACTCCAAGATTGATTAATATAAAATTTAGTTGAAACATCCCACATAAGACCAGTGTGTGACTCATCTATTGTTAAACCAGGGTTTGGAGAACCTGCTCTAACTTCAGGGCCATTATTTGTTTCATTAAGTTTTGCTAAACCTAGACCAAAGATCCAGTCAACATAGAGAATTGAATTGAATGTATTAATTTTCGAATAAAAAGGCGCCCATGTTGCCATTACACCAATATAGTCGTTTACAATTCTTCTAAATGGAATTGAACCACTTCCACCACCATTACTGTTTCTAACAGAAGCTGCTGTATCATTCTCTTCACCTGAATTAGAAGCATAGATAAATTCAGCACCAAGTTCTTCAGTAAAGAAATAACCACCTCTTAACTGCATAGAAGTTGAATCAACAAACGCACCAGATAGTGTTTTACCAAAGCCACCACTTACATAAAAGCGTTGTTGTTTTTTAAACTTACGGTTTTGAAGTACATAAATTTCTTTATCTTTATCAAGCCATGAAAAATTGTAGAGATCACTTTCTGCGGCGAAAGTCTTAATCGTCATAAAAGTTAAAAATAATACAAAGATCATCCTAATCATTTTAGCGTCCTGCCTTTCAAATAGTTGGATTTACAGAGATTATTTTAACATAAGATGTTAACTACAATTTAAGTCGCTTATTGGTGGCATAAATTTCCATACGTACATGATGAACAGTGAGTTATTCTTTTCCCGACTAAATCAGTAAGAGTTCTCCACGTTTCAAATAGGTTTGCTTCAAGCTCGGCCATTGAAATTTCTTCTTCAATGACACGTTTTTGATCAAGAGCTAGTACCTTTAACTTAATTTTTTCAGTAACTTGTTCGCCAACTAATAGTAGACCATAAGCATAGGTTTTTAATTGAAAGAAATATGAGCGCAGCTTATCATCATCAATGAGTCCTGACTTGAAGTCCCAAATTTCTACTACCTGACCATTTTGATAAAGCAATCCATCTATAATCCCTGTAATCATTTGACCAAAAAAAGAGAATTTTATTTGATGCTCACTTAAAATTTTGTCATGTGAAGACTTTTTAATTGTATCCCCTACCCATCCGACAATTTCAACCTCTTCTGTATTATTAAATTTTAAATCTCTACCTTTAATAAGATTTTCAACTAAAAAGTGAAGACGGTTACCACGATCAACATCAGAAACACCTTGAACGTGAGGCAATGCGATTTCTTTTTCTTTTGAGAATTCTTTTAAATCATCCTCAAGTTTTAAGACTTGGTTTAAATAGAATTTTCTTGAACATAAAGCCAACTCAGATAGTTTTGTAACTGAAAGTTCAGAGATGAGACCAATGTCTACAGAGTTATCAATATTCTTAACTCCTAATGGATCGAGAAAATATATAGGTGGACGTATTGCTTCTTCCAATTCGTATTTAAGATCAAAACTTTCAATCTCTACTGACTTCATTTGATAATTTCGAAGTGGCACAATCCAGCTATTGTCAGAATGTTTTACATCTTCGCCATTGATACTTATATCAAAGTATTCAATGTTTTCCACGGCCCTTGTACAGGCCACATAGAAAAGTCTCTTTGACTCAGAGAATTCTTTTTGTTTTTTTATTAGCTTCTCTAGAATTAGATTTGGAGATGAGTTTAATTTTTTACTATTTATATCTGCACTCCAAGATAAAGCTCCTGGAAGCGCACCAAACTTAGACTTATCCACAACTGTACGGCCGTTAGTATGAATACCACCAAGAATTATCGTATCAAATTCAAGCCCCTTTGAAGCGTGAGTCGTCATAATTCTAACTTTTGGTTGTGAAAGATAAGAGAAGCTAGCACTATACGAGTCCTTCTCTAAAGATTTTAGGATTTTATAAATTTGATCAATATCACCTTTAGCACCACCAATAATTCCATTTATTTTTTCAGAATTATTCTTATAGGCAGAACTTGATAAGCCTAAATCAAATACAAACGACCAGAAGGCATACTCAATATTACTATTAATATAAGTATCTTTCATTTTTATAAGACTTGTTACATCAACACTTTGATATGATTCATAGTAATGACTACATACTCCTTCAATTATAAAGTTGTAGTATCGAGCAATTGCATGAAGTCTCTTTTCGTCGGCCCCTTCCTTAACTCCCTCAATTAAGAAGTTAACAAAGGCCTTAAATATAATAACGAGAGGATCTTCCCCGTAAGGAATCTTTACTTGGGCAACAAATGGAATAGAACTTGCCATCAAGTTTGAAATTAATTGCTTTGAAGGGGCAAGTGTTCGATAAAGAATACAAATCTCTTCATCGGGATTTGTATCTTGCTTCTTTTTAATTAGATCACAAATAGCACCTGCTTCGATATTGTCATAAGTTGTTGAAGATTTTTTCTCTAACTCGATTTCGAGATTAACTTTATGACCTTTAACGATACCAAGACCGGATTCTTTAACATCTGGAAAGTTTTGGTAATCAACTTTTACACTATACTGATCGTGCCCTTGATATTTTTCGCCTAATCCAAATATTGTTTCAAAGAATTGGTTGTTAAAATTTACAACAGCTTCCTCTGAGCGATAATTATTGGACATGTAAAGGTTTTGAGGAATTACCTTTTCAGTTTGATTAAATACCGCAATTTCACCACCTCTAAATCCATAGATAGCTTGCTTGCGATCACCTACGCACATTAATCGATTGAAATTCTCACCGATAACATGCTTAATAATTTGATACTGCCCAGGAGAAGTATCTTGATATTCATCGACAATAATATAATCGAAATTCTCCTGACAAAGCCTACGTGATTCTTCACTTTCTTCTAACGACTTTAGAGTTAGGTATTCAATATCAGAGAAGTCGATTCCTGGATAATTGTAGTAATACTCTTCTATATAATTAAACAGTTCTTTGTATAAAGTTAACCATTCTAGATATATCCCTTCATTCTCAAAAAAGGCATCATAGTTTTCAGATTCTTTATCATAAAACTTTAGTAGAGAGTTACATTGATCAATTAGCTCTCCAACTTCCAAAGGGATTCCTTTGGCCTTTCGCGGTTTATTTGATTTATAAATCTCACAAAAACGTTTTATATTATTCCAACTATAATTCTTTGATAAGAAAAAAGACTCTGATGCGCTTAAGTGCTTCCACCATGCTTTTTTACTATGTTCATCGGAGTAAGTATTACTAGAGTAATGATTATTAAAGACTTCATTACAGCCAAGTAAGCTCAATATATTATCGAAGTATTCGCCTTCATCAAAAGAGACGTCATTAACATCAATACTTGACCACTCAAACCTAAGCTCAGGACTTGCAAACACAAATTGCATCGAGCTAATTAGAGCGTCAATATTCTTTAAAAATATTTCTATTTTCTGATTATTCAGATTTCGAGAGAACCATTGCTTTGTTAACTCTTCAATTTTCACATTAATTTTGAAACGATCAACAATATCGAGGTTCGCTGGAGCACCAAAAATATAACCTCGTTTAATCAACTTAAGGCAAAAACTGTGAATCGTAGAAATACCAAGTGATTCAAGGGCCTCATCAATAATTTTCTTCTTTGTAACATCTTCGACTTTTGAAAAGCGATCAAACATACGAGATTGTAACTCTCCAGCAGCTTCCTTCGTAAATGTCATTACTACAATTTTAGAAAGATATGACTTTAATTGCCCTAGAATATCAGGATGTGCAGACTCAAAAAGAGCATCGTACTTTTTTTCGATTAAGTAAGCTAAGTGCTCAATGATAACTCTAGTCTTACCTGAACCAGCTCCAGCATTTAGTAGGACTCCACCATTATGCATTACTGCTTTTTCTTGTTCTGAATTAAGTTGAATGGCCATTACTTATCCCCACCCTTTGCACAAATTGGATTTGCAACACAGAAGGTACATATTCCTGAGTTTAGTGGTGCTGCCGGCCACGACTGTGCACTTCTCATTGAAACCATCGTTTCATTCATAAACTCATTAAACTCTTCTTTTTTATAACTTTCTATTTTATTTGTTCTAGAGTGAAATTCATTAAAAAACTTTTCTTCACCAACAAAGATTGAATCTTTCAAGTTTTCAAGGCAAAGATAGCCACCACCTTTTAGATTATGCTCGACACCCCATGCTTCATAATAAGCAAGAAGTTGAATTTTTCGAAAATCATTTATATCAGTTTTAGTAGGAACGGCCCCGCCAGATGTTTTAAAATCGTAAATATAATAATCATCACCATCTTTGATAATTAAGTCGATAGACCCTTTATATTTTTCATTAACTTTTGAAATATCTCTTTCGAAAAAGAATTCAACACTTGATTCATTCTTAATTTCAAGAAGTTTATAAATAATGCCACTACAGTAGGATTCTACTGAAAGTTTCAGGCTTTCAATATCGATCTTTTCAGGTAGTAGAGACTTCTCATCGATAAATCGCTTAAAGGTATTTGCAATAAGCTCTTTTAGAATTCCACGATCATACTGATTATGAAGCTCAAGATAAGATTCAATCACACTGTGATTAATTGTCCCAATATAACGTCGATCAATAAAGGCAGAAGAAGAAACATCGAGGTCGACACCTTGAGCGTATTTTAAATGCCACTTCTTCGGACAATCAATATATGTTTGAATAAATGATGGTGATAATTTTTCAGGTATAGCTGCTTTTTGACTATAAATAGTTCCGAAGCTTTTACGTTCACTTGCTTGGGCATGGGTTGGATTTAATTCAACACCTTCAAAAAGATTTTCAGCAATTGAACTCCCATGCGTTAGCCCTTCTTCTAAAATTAGGTTTCCGCCTCCCTGAATAAAGCGTCGAAGTTGGTTTCTTAAAATAATAATATCTAAGTTTTTACTTTGTAATGGACCAAATGCACTAAAAATAACGAGAACATCATTTGAGAACCTTTGAGAAGAGCTTAGTGCTCCCAAATCGTCCTTCGAAATATATAGATATTGATTATCTGCACGTTCACTAGTGAATAAGTTATCTCTTGTTCCAATCACACCAGTATCTTTCATCGAAATGTTAACAACTGATGTTCTTGGGAGGTTAAGACCTAGGACTTCCTTCAATAGCTTTAAATCAGAATTATAAATATTTTCATTTACCGTAGCTTTCTCACTAAAGCTTAAGACTTCTTTCTTAAATGCTAAAATAGTTTTTAAAAGCATAAAGCTCTTCTCGTTCATATTAGTAAGAGCAAGCTTATCTAAGAACAAAACTAATTCATCTGCACTTAAATGACCTTTATTCAAGTTTAACTGTTCTTGTACTTTAGAAATTAACTGATCAACACTTGTAAAGAATAGTGCAAAGTCTGTCTTAAACCTTTTTTGTGCGAGTAGAATCGAGTTTACTTGAGTCAGGTCAAGTCCATTCGAAAAACTTAAAATTTGTTTTTCACCAGAAATTAGATCACTTAAATACTCAGCACTTCTTCCAGAAGGAATAGAAATATAATCACAAGATATGCTTTCGATCTCATGTGCTTCTTTTATCTGCTCTAACTCTACCCAGTTAGGCCAAAAGATTTTATTATCACATTGGTTGAAAATAGATTTTTCAAAAGGAATATAAACACTGGCCTTCTCTCCCATCCCTTTAAGCATATCAATTTGATTTGCATTTAAGTGATCAAAGCCAATAAAAATATAACCAACGTCTTCTTGTGGTCTAAAACTTTCACTAACTAATTGGTAAGACTTTTGTTCATCAACAATATTATATGTTTCTAAATAAGTGTGAAATCTCATCAGTCCAGCGATACAGTCTTTTTCAAGAGTGGCCAGCTGACTTAATTCTTCAATTAATGAACCACTTAGATCAAATGAACGTACTTCAGTAAAGAGCTCAAAACAAAAATGAAACTTTTCATAATCATCATTTACCGAAGACTTCCAAAAAGTCCAAAGGTCTACCATAAGTTCAGACTTAGATAGCTTTTTTTGCTCATCATCTAAATTCAGGTGATCAGATAGGAACTTTGCAACTGTAATTGTCTCAGTATTTCTAGCATGGCCTTTGCGAATAATATAATCACGATATAAATCTGAACGCTGGGGAGACGGACAGACTATCTGCCAGCTTTTTATATTTTCATTTTCTTCAAATAACTCATCAAAATGATTTTTATATAAATAAAGATTTAACACGCAACATTACCCTTTTTAAATGACACTTTATGCAAAAAACGATATATAAAGCGCCTACAAGGAGAATTTTACTGTGATTAAAGAAAGCCGTCTATTCAACTTCATTAATAAAGAGAAAACCTTCGCAATTTCTTTTTTAGAAGGTCAAAAAGTTATTCATGATCTTGCACTTATTCACAGTGTCAATAATCAAGGTTTTGGATTTTTTAGAGATTGCACACTTTCAATACTACCTCTAATTAATTTTCTAAAGCCTCAAGAAAATATGGGAATCTTTATTGATTCAGACTCTCCTTACTTTCGCTACAAGTTAGAAATGAATCAGTCTGGTTTTTTTAGAACACTAATCTTCCCAGAAGAGCTCCCAACAATACCAGAAAAAATTACAGGAAAGCTTAGAACGGTAAAGCAATTTCCATATAGCAAGACTCCTTATTCGAGTATTATCAATGTTGAGAACCGCTCAATTAAAGAAATTATGAATGACTTTTTTGATAAATCATATCAAATGAAATCAAAAATTATCATTAGCGATGATAGTGACCAGGTAATGCTTGTAACGAAGCTTCCTGAAGTCAATGTAGATAAAGAAGAGATTGTCGAGTCGTTGAGCCTGAAAGACTATATCAAACAAAATGAAACAAGCTTTCATAATATTTTCAAACAAGCTCTAAATGAAGAAAGCGAAATTCAAAAAGCATTTGAAGGACTTGATTTTGATTTCTTAAAGTCGACAGAAATTAAATTCAAATGTAACTGCTCTCGCGACCGCATGGTTACAGGTGTAGCAGGCGTCGTTCGCTCAAGTGGATTTGCAGATGTATTCCACAACGATGCTTCAATTGAAACAAAATGTGATTACTGCAAAACAGCCTATCTAATCACAAAAGAAGAAGTTTCAAGTATTCTTAGCCTTCACTAAAATGGCAGAGTCGTTTCTTCTGATCTCCAGAAGAAGCGGCTGTTCAAATCAGACTCTAAGTAAATTCCACAAAAATTTTCCGCAAGTGCACCATCTGCCCAAACTGGGGCCATCAGTTGAGAATCTTTATTAGAAGCTATTGAAATTGATTTCCACTTACTATTAACTTTACGCCAATCGATGGCCTTAGGTGAAACAGAACTTACAACGATTAAGTAATCGTTTGTCGAGCTTACTTTCTTTCTTACTTGGGTCAGAAAATTATTAAGGTAAGACATATACTTTGCAAATTCTTTTGCATCCTGCTTTTTCAAAATTTTATAAAGGTCGTAGTCTACGATATTAACAAACCTACGATTAGAATCATTCATTGAATCAAAGACATGCTCAAATAGATTCATCGTATTCGAAAAACACTTTTGTCCACGACATGATTGATCACTATAAATTTCACCAACTTTATAATCACTCGACTTTTGAAAGTGAAATGCCTTGCTTTCTTTTACGGCCTTTCCACCTGAGATAAATAATCGAGTATTTTGGTAAAAATTAGCATTACACTTATTAATAGCAGCTAAGTTAGGAGATTCACCGCGATAGATAACAGAGTTACTATAGCCCGAGTTTACAAATACATCCCAAAGAGACTTTCTTTGATACTTTTCACATGTTTGGTTAGCCAAACCGTAACCGTTAATCTGCGCTAGTAATTGATCCTCAACACTTGGAGTAATCGTCATCATATTATACGACCACATTTTACCGAAACACGCATAATTTTCGAGCTCAGTCTTTGCTGTATAATTTAAGTTCTTAAAGTGCAAATAGCCCATATGCTCTTCACTTAGGCCAGGTATCTGAATAAAAATTAGGTTTTGAGGATAGTTATTAAACGAATGTTTTTTTAAGTTAATAGTATTAACTCTTGAACATGAAAAAAATATTCCGAGAAGTAATAAAAATATTAAGTTTTTTTTATCGTACATCATAATTTCCGACTCATTAAATAGGGATTCTTATGATATATTATCATATATATAGGATTGAAATTATTAAAATTAATATTCACGTTTAAAAAGTAAGCGAGGGAAGAAATGAATCAAACTCTTGATGCCGCCACGCGAGAAATTTTTTGGAATATTCCATTCTCGTTTAAGGTTGTCATGTACATTCTATTTTTTGCAGCAGTCTTTGTTATGTTCAAAGGTCTGTATCAAAAAATTCAATTTATCACTGGAAAAAAAGGTATTGATGCTATCAAGGGCCTAAAGGACCTTTTACCAGAGAAGTTAAACTGGGGATCATTCTTCAAAACAATGCTTCTTACTGGTAAAGTACCACGTTTTAGAAACGTAGCTCTTTTCCACGGTCTAATCTTTTGGGGATTTGTTATTCTATGGATTGCTACAGACCTTGTTGCAATTCACGCTGACACTCCTTTTAAAATCTACAAAGGACCTGTTTATATCGTAATCTCTTTCCTGGCCGACATGGCCGGATTAATGGTTCTTGCAGGTATTGGCCTTGCTTACAAAAGAAGATATATTGATAGACCTTCTTACCTTCAAGCAACGAGACCAAAGCAAGAATTATTTATGTACGCTATGCTTATCTGCCTTGTTGTTCTTGGATACCTAATTGAAGGTGTAAGAATCATGGGTACAGGTATGCCTGTTGGAGAAGCAACGTGGTCACCAGTTGGTTGGGCGCTAGCTTCAATCTTTACTAAGATTCCTCTTTCAGAACAGGTTTGGGCATATTCATATCGTGCAATGTGGATGGTTCACATGGCAAATACAATGCTATTTGTAGCTGCATGTGGAACAACTAAATTCTCTCACATCTTTGTACTTCCATTTGCTGCCCTAGTTACTCCGCCAAGACGTGGTGCCGTACTTGAGCCAATGAACTTTGAAGATGAAACTGCTGAGACTTTCGGACTTGGGAAAATTTCAGAACTTAGTCTTAAAAATAAACTAGACCTTCTAGCTTGTGTTGAGTGTGGACGTTGTACGCAAGTATGTCCTGCTAACCTTGCAGAAAGACCTCTGGATCCTAAAAAGATTATTACAAAAGCACGTGATCTTGCTTTTGAAACGGCAGCAAAAGGTGAAACTGACGCTGACTTCTGGGAAAACTCAATATACTCATCAATTGAACTAGACTCATGTACTACTTGTGGTGCTTGTATGGAAGAGTGTCCAGCAAATATTGAGCACGTGGATATCATCATGGGTGCAAAGAGATACAAAACTCTTACACTTGGAGAGATTCCAGCTGACGCTGCAACGGCAGTTCAAAAAGTACAAATCAACGGAAACCCTTGGGGAATCTCTCAAGATGATCGTTTCAAATGGGCAGACGGTCTTGATGTTCCAGTAATCGAAGCTGGTAAAAAAGTTGATTACCTTTACTATGTTGGTTGTGCTGGTTCATACGATGCTTCTAACCAAAAGGTTGTTCAAGATACAGTTAAGCTTCTAAAGAAAGCAGGTGTTTCATTTGCTGTTATGGGGAAAACTGAAAAATGTAATGGTGACCCAATCAGACGCTTTGGTGATGAGTACTCATTCTTTGAAATTGCGATTGAAAATATTGCAAATATGAGACAATACGACTTTGATAAAGTTGTAACTCACTGTCCACACTGTCTACATACGATTGGTAAGGAATACGCTAAATTTGATGATGGTGACTTTACTACAGTTCACCACACTGAACTTCTTGCTGACCTACTACGTTCTGGGAAACTAAAACCAGAAAAGAAAGTTGAAGAAAATCTTACTTTCCATGATCCATGTTACCTTGGTCGCCACCACGGTGAATACAATGCTCCAAGAGAAATCCTAAAGGCAGCAGGTGTTGAGATCAAAGAAATGGATAAGAAAGAAGATACTGCCCTATGCTGCGGAATGGGTGGTGGTAATATGTGGTACGAAGTTGAAGCTGGTACTGATTTAGCTGCTGGACGCCTTGAGCATGTAGGTGAAAAGAAAGTTGATAAATTAGCTACGGCCTGCTCTTTCTGTATGATAAACTTTAAGGGTGGAATTAGCGAAAAAACAGGTACTGAAAACCTTGAGATTGAAGACGTTGCTTCAATCCTTGCAAAAACTATCGATTAAATCAATTATACTAGGCTCAGTTCTAGCTGGGCCTAGCTTTTTTCAAAATCAAATACTCGCCCAAAACACTCAAGAAAATCAAACTAGTTTATTAGAAACATTTGAAGAAAAGTTAAAAACTTTTCAGAGTGAAATTAACGAGAAGATTCTAAATCCGCCAAGCGATAAAGTTTCGTTTAGACAAAATTTCAAAGATGAAGAAAAAATCGAGTTATCTAAGAGACAGTTAAATGCAATCCTTCTCTATAGTGAACAAGACTATAAAGAATTATTTCATGTTAATAAGTGTTCAATATATACACTCCTAAAAAATCGTCTTATTAGAATTAACAACCAACCACTTCTTAATGTTGAAGCGAGTGTAACATCAGATAGTTCGACATCAACGGCCCTAGTTCCTATTGATGCCTTTCTTGCTCATTACTACAAGAGTAATTGTCGCCTATCCTTCAAGCAGTCTCGCCTCTTTGAAAAAGGTCTCTTAAAAGATACATTCACAAAGTTGACTCCAAAATTTCCTCGTAATCAAACGCAATGCCTCGATCAATACAAAGACCTGAAGAGTAATATTAATATTGATCATATCTGTAGTGCTCCTTACACCATAGAGCTAGCAGGTAAACTTGGTGAAAGATTGAGAGATAATTCACTGAGTATTTCTGAGAGAAGTTATATCAATTCTCTAAGGCGTCAATCTAAGACATATACTGATGAAATTAATGATCGTGATATTTTATACTTCAAAAACTTTTGCAGTAATCTAAGTCGTGAAGAACTATTTTGTAAAAATTATTCCAAGCAAGACTTTTGGTCTTTAATTATTAATAAACAAAAATCGCCAGATCATATTGAAGTTCGATGTCGCAATATTTTGGGTAAAACAACACCAGAAGACAAAATGGAAGAACTTGATTACATGAAATGTATTACGCTTTTAAGAAATGAGCCTAATCGTTGCATGACACAAGGACCAGCGACAGGAAGTGTTCTCTACCCTATGCCTAGTTGTAACGAAATTTCTGAAACTTTAAAAATTTCGCGTCTAAAAAATAATTACAATGATTGCCCAAGGAATATTGGAAACTACGCCATCATCAATGGTGCGCGAGTTATCAAACATTTCGCGACCAACGACCTAAAGAGTAAAGACTGTGTTTTCCCATCTTATGAAAAGATCTATGGACTTTATCTAGAGTCAGGAGAAGAAGAAAAGTGGCCACTTAGTATTTGTTACAATTCTAACGATGGGAAGAAATGCTTACCTTTCATTCCAGGTAATTCAAAAGAGAATTACAATGCTTTAAACATGGTTGTTGCCAATGCTCTTTTTCAAACGAAAATTGTCACGAGTAGAATAAAGTGCGAGCAAGTGTCGAAAAAACAATTTAATCCTCTTCGCTTAAAATATAAAGCTGGTTGCTGGGTTGTTCCTCAAGAATTAGCATGCCGTTCTCAGAGTTGTAAGTACAATGTAATGATTGATAACCGTAAAGCACTAGAGATATGGAGTGAAGGATCACTCTCATTCGATTACTTTAAAACGAAGTACAACTCTTCTGATGCTGACATTCATTCACGAATTCTCTCTGTTCTAAATATTAAAGAACAAGAGATTAATTCACTAACGTCATTAAAATTCTTTTTAGATAATAAGAAGAATGGAATTATCCACGGCCAAGGGTGTGCTGAAGATATCTATCCTTCTCATTACCAACTTAGAAAAATTGGTATTTGTACACCTATGCCATTTATTATTGATGGTTATAAAGAAATTAATAACAATACCTACCTAAGCTTTAGAAGTGCACTCGATGACATTAGCTCACCACGATCTGTTTTATGGGCAAATGCTTTTACCGCACTATCACGCTACTCTACTTTAAGTCCTTTAAAGAATTGGGAGTTATATGGCCTTTACTAAAATAAATAAGCTTATAATTTCTTCTTTATTAGCAACGAGTGTTCTTTCTAAAACAGCTCTACTAGAGCTAACAACAAGACAAAATGTTCATAACTTAAAGTATGATGACTTAAACGGTATTACATTCTATCTAAAGGGAAAGAATGCTATCGCATACTCCGCAAAGAATCGCGCAAATACCGTTTTGGAGAAAAAAACTGATAGCGAGTTTGATGTTATCAAAGCAAACGAAGAACTTTATATTATAAGTGTTAAAGAAAACCACTTTAAAGATTTCTCTTATATTACAGAAGCCGAAATTTATTTTTATAATATTAAAAAGAATCAGCTCGACTTTGTTGGAAAAGGGAGCTTTCCTAAATTTCACTCTAAGAGTAATTATATTTCGTACACTAGAGAGGATGAAGGAAGTCTCTTTATAGAAATTGTAAATCTAAAGAATAATCTTGATCGTTTTTCGATCCCCCTAGTGACAAAGGATATTCTACACCTAAGTGAAGTAGAAATTTTTGATGATAGTCTTATTTATTACACAGATAAGGACCGAGAACTTAAGAGTAATATAAATATTTACAATAATCGCTCTAAAAAGAAATACCTCCTTCATCAATATGATAAAACAGATAAAATTATAAGCTTAGAAAGCTCTGATTCGAAAGTCTTCATTCTAGAATCATCTCTTGGCGAAAATCCATATATTGATCTCGTTGAGATTGAAAAAGGTCGAGTTGATTTTACGAAACGCTCTCCCCTTATCAATCTTCAAAGTGGACCAGGATACAATCTCAATATTCAGCAAAATGAGTTATTCTTTATCCTGACTTTAAAAAGCGAAAATTCGAATCTCTTCAACCAAAGAGAAATCGTTTCTTACAATTTAGAAGATAAAAAATTAAGACAAAGAACAGACTTGAATTATGTTTCAAATATCGTTCTACATAATAAATCGATCCTCGTCCCATACAAAGACAAAATTTATCTTCTAAGAAATAAGGAAGGTAAATTTAGTATTGATAAAGAGATAAAGTCGAAACTATGAAATACCTAATCATCCTTTTGTTCACATTTACTATTTTTGCCACTGCTCCTACTGAGCAAGAACTTAAGTTTTCACCTAGTCTAAGCCCAGTACTTAAAGACTTAGTAGTAGAGCTTTATATCAATAGCAAAATCAATCAAGAATATATTGTCGAATTTAGTAAAAATCTTACTTCACCTATTGATAATGATTTTATCGAATTAATCATTTTAAATTCAATATTGAATACGAGACTTAGCAAGAAGTATGAGCATATCAATATTTCTCAAAAACTTTATAACGAAATCGATCAAAATATAAAGTCGATAGAAACAACACTTCCATTTTCAAAATATATTTCAAATAAAATTTTAAAAGATATTGGTGAGTTATTAACAAATAGAAATTTAAGAGAATACAACAACTATATAAAAAATCGTGATGTAAAGATCTCTCCTGAACTAAAAGAGTTTATGAATCGTATTAGTTATCTTCAATACTGGATAGATACTTTAAGAAAACCTAGCTCACTTCGTAACGCAACTTTACTAGACACAAACCTAGAAATCTTAAACTCACTAAATCGTAACTTAAGCATAACTGCCTCTTCACATAAGAAAGAAAATGATATCTCTTATATTTCAATAAATGACATTGATCTCATAAAGGCCAGAAGACAAGTTGATCAACTTCTCTTCAATAACGCGCCCGACAAAGACCCAGATTACAAGGCTCCGCAAGAGCTTCCTGAGCCTGTCGAAAACTGGGAATAAGCTTAAAGTTGACGTGTACTTTTTGGGGATTTCAACTATTTACCCATCTATTTTTAAAAGAAATAACGTGTATCCTATGATATATAATTTCAATTAGTTAAATCGAAAAAAGGAAGAAATTGTGACAAGAAATTTCGATGAGCTACCTAAGACATATAGCTCAAATGATGTAGAGAAGAAGTGGTACCAAAAATGGGAAAATGAGAAATACTTTGCTCCTAAAGCAGGAAAGACTGGTGAGTCTTTTTGCGTCATCATGCCACCTCCAAACGTCACAGGAATTCTTCACGCAGGTCACGCTCTTGATATCACAACTCAAGACGCCCTAATTCGTTTTAAAAGAATGAAAGGTTATGAGACTCTTTTCCTTCCAGGTATGGATCACGCCGGTATTGCAACTCAATCAAAAGTTGAGGAGCTAATTTGGAATGAAGAAAAGAAAACTAAGCACGACTACTCTCGCGAAGACTTCTTAAAGAAGATCTGGGAGTGGAAAGAGCAATACGGTGGCGTTATCGCTAACCAACAAAGAGTAATGGGTGCAAGTTGTGACTGGGATTACTCAATGTTTACAATGGACCCAGAAGCGAACGAAGCCGTAAGACGCGCTTTCGTAACTCTTTATAATGAAGGTCTAATTTATCAATCAGACTATATTGTTAACTGGGACCCAAAACTTCAATCAGCTATTTCTGATGCAGAAGTTGATCACAAAGAAGTTAACGGTGCCTTCTATCACATCCTCTACTCTGTTAAAGATAGTGATATTAAATTAGAAGTTGCAACAACAAGACCTGAAACACTACTTGGAGATACGGCCGTTGCTGTTAATCCAAATGATGAAAGATTTGCTCACCTTATAGGTAAGAAAGCAATCGTTCCACTATGTAACCGTGAAGTACCAATCGTTGGTGACGAGCACGTTGATATTGAAAAAGGAACAGGTTGTCTTAAAGTTACTCCAGGGCACGACTTCAATGACTTTGAAATTGGAAAGAGACACAATCTTGAAATCATTAATATCCTAAACCTAGACGGTACTCTTAATGAGCACGGTCTTGAGTGGCAAGGACTTCCTTGTAAGAAAGCTCGTAAGGGTGTTATTGAAAAATTAAAAGAACTAGAACTATTTGTAAAAGAAGAAAAACATGTGCACCAAGTTGGTCACGGTGAAAGATCTGGTGTTGTTATTGAGCCAATGATCTCTAAGCAATGGTTCGTAAACGTTACAGATATGGCGGCAGAAGCCGTTGCAAAAGTAGAAGATGATACAACTCGTTTCTATCCGAAGGGATGGGAGAATACTTACTTCTCGTGGTTACGTGAACCAAAGAACTGGTGTGTATCTCGTCAACTTCTATGGGGACACAGAATTCCAGTATTTACTTGTACAACTTGTGAGCACCAATGGGCCGATGAAGCTCTAGAGCCAGAATCATGTCCAAAGTGTAGTGCAAAAGAATACACTCAAGACCCTGACGTTCTTGATACTTGGTTCTCATCGGGACTATGGCCAATGTCGACACTAGGTTGGCCAAATAAGGAAAGAATGGAGCAGAGAGGATTTGATAAGTTCTACCCGACTTCTGTTCTAATTACAGGTTTCGATATTATCTTCTTCTGGGTTGCTAGAATGATGATGATGGGAACTAAATTCTCTAACCAAGTTCCATTCGATAAGGTTTATATTCACGCAATCGTAAGAGATAAGCTCGGTCGTAAGATGAGTAAGTCTCTTGGTAACGGTATTGATCCTCTAGAGATGGTAGAGCAATATGGCGCAGACGCATTCCGTTTTACTCTAGCTGCTGGTTCAGGTTATAACCGTGCTATCAACCTAGACCCTGAAAGAATCGCTGGTTACAGAAACTTCATTAATAAGATTTGGAATGCTTTCCGTTTCATCTCACCATTCTTAGAGCTTGCTGAAAAAGATCTTCCTACAAATCTTGATGATCAAGAAAAATGGATTCTATCAGAGCTTAACGATACGACTAAAATTGTTAATGAGTCTCTCGATGCTTTCCGCTACGATGACGCTTGTTCTGAAGTGTACTCATTCGTATACGACAAATTCTGTTCTTGGTTTATCGAACTTTCAAAAAACACACTTAACGGTGAAGACGAAGCTGCCAAAGTTCAAAGAGCGACTGTTCTTAAATACTGTTTTAGAAAAATTACTGCTCTTCTACACCCAATTACTCCTTTCATTACAGAAGAGCTTTGGGGTTATTTAAAAGAAGATAGCGAAGATCTACTAATCTCAGCTGAATATCCTGAATACGATGCAGCTCTTAACTACCCTAGTGAACAAGTTAAGATGAATAAGTTTATTGAAGTTGTTTCAGGAATTCGCTTCCTAAGACAATCAGTCAATATCAAACCTAAAGATGAAGTTGAAGTTGCACTTTTAACTGATGATGAAGAAGCATCTTCGTACTTTGCCGACAATATGGCAGGAATGCAAGATCTTGCTCGTGCAAAAGATGTAACAATAGCAGCTAAGTCTAGTGATAATCCTAAAAAGTGCATTATGAAGGCAACGACTCACACTGATATCTTTTTAAAACTTGATGGAGTCATTGATCTTGATGCTCAAATCAAACGTCTTGAAAAAGACTTTGATAAGACTCAAAAAGAATTTGAAAAAATTGGTAAGAAACTTAATAACGAAAAATTCATGGCCAATGCACCAGAAGAAGTTGTTGTTGAGGTAAGACAAAAAGCAAGTGAGTTTGAAGAGAAGCTAAATTCACTTAAAGAACAAATCGAACAATTCAAAGCATAATAAGAAGGCCCTCGACGAGGGCCTTTTTTTATAGATCAAAGTAAAAATATTCTTCTTGGTAAATCTCTCCATTAAACTCAAATGGAGACTCCTTTAAAACCTTGCCACCATTTTTTATAAAGAAACCTTTTGAGGGATTGTTTTTAAAAGTACACAAATAGAAACAATCGTAGCCACGATTTTTAAAATCTTTTAAGACAGCATCAAATAACTTTTGCCCCATTCCTGCTTTTTGATATTTCTTTAAAATATAAAAATCATAGATTTCACCAGGGATACCATGTTCATGCTCACGAGCAGGTCCGTAATCAATAAAGCCAACAACATCTCCATCAGGAGCATGGAAAACAAATGTTCCCCCTTCTGTTGGACGACGAGGAATTTTTCTTTCCCAATTTTGTTGTATATCAGAATACTTTAATGAATAGAGATAGTCTTTAGACAGAATGCCTTTGTAATTTTCCCAAAAACAATCCACATAGATTCGGGCCAACGACTTTATATCTTCCACTTCTACTGAAACGATTTCAAAAGGTGCAAATGTAAGATCTTTTGCGGCCACCATAGATTTATTTTAGCAACAATCGAGCGGCCTCGCAAATAAGGCATTTTTACGTCTATGGAACAAGTCTAAGTGACTGATAATTAACTATATAGTCTTCTAAATCCGGAAAAGTTTTAAGCTGAATTAACTCACTGATACCATAAGAGAGTAATGTAGAACCACTAAAACATAGGCGACCAATTGTCTCCGGCATGTGCTTCCATTCAGGTATTGTAAGCTCTTCGTCTCCAACGAGTAAGGCCAATTGTCCTCGGTTACGGCTCATTTGCGCTGTTGCTAGTGATTTGGTTATAACTGCATCAAATTCATCAATGCGACGACGAAGTATATTTGGTGATTCACTAAATAAACTAATTCTTTTACTTACCTTAACCCCATCATAACCTTCCACTGATTCACTTGGAATATAACCATGAAGCTTTAAAGTTGGTAAACATTCAGCAAGAAAATTCATTCTTTCAACAAATTCAACATCATACTTATGTGGATAACAGATAAATATATTTGAAATTCTCTGATGTGTGAAAGCGTGGTCGATATTAGCATTCTTAAAGTTTCCTTCTACCGCCCTTAATGCACTCATTTTCTTTTCATCTAAATATTCACCGCTATATTCAGGTAGTGATACTTGATAAAAAAAGCTCTTTGGTCCACCTTGTAAACCAATCTTTACATTGGCCCTAAAGGCCAAGCCAAGAACAGCAGAGTACATATCATTCACATAATCAATATAGTAATCAGTATTAAAAACTTCATGTAAATTTGCTGCAAACTTATGTGCTGCAAACATTGATTCAGTTTCTTTCTTTGAAATTGAGTAAGCCCAACACCTTTCAGGTAACCAGAAGTCATCAATCTGAGTTGCATCTGTGTAAACAATTGCAACTTGATTGTCCTCGTGCTCATTAATAATGGCATTTACAACAGGAAGGATTGAAGCTATTTCTGCTTCATCTCCCTTAACCCTTAGTAGGAACTTCTTCACTTGAAGCTATCTCCTTAACTCTTAGTTCACAATAGATAACTGTGAAGAACACAACAGCTAAAGGAAGAAAGAATAAGTTTAGTAAAGGTATTGATATAAGAATCATAAAACCAACTCCACCTAGTAAATAAGGTAGAAAGCCTGACTTAATATCACCAACACATTCTGCAAAAGTTAGGTTATTTCTTGACCATGAATAATCAATAAATGAAATAGCGAGAATTAATCCCCCTAATACAAATGTGATTGGAGGAAAAAAGAAGCCTATACCAATGTTGATAATTGATAAAACGACAATAACACCAATCTTCTTTAATTCATTCATAAGAATACTTGGTAGTCGTTTCATCGTTTGCGTAAAAGTATCAGTGCTCTCTTTTTGAAGCTTATAAATCATCTCAACTCTTGAACTGAGCATATCATTAAAAGGTGAAGCAATGACTGAGACAACGATAAAGAACGTCCAGTTAATAATTACTCCTAAAAGAATAATGAGAACTCCTGAAAATACAGTGCTCACCCAACCCTGCTCAGGGTACTTTTCATTTATATATCCATGCCCCCAAGCGGAAACTTCGCTAAAGGCATAATGTCCCAAAGAGTAATAAAGGATGAAACCAATTAGAACCGGACAAAGTGCAATTAAAATAATTTTCTTATCTGCCTTTAAGATATTCATTGAACGAAAAAAGAAATATGGAAGCTTTCCAATCATTACTACTCCATTTAATTTTGAACTGGAAATTTAAAAGTTTTTAACTTTGAAAAGTCATTTAAAGTAGGCTTTTGCGGAATGGCCTTCACAATACTTTTTAAATTTTGCCAGTCTAAGTATCTATCCATTATATCCGACTCCACATGATTTTTTTCAATGAAGTCAATTTTACCTTTGGCCTTATTGACCATCCCACTTGCTCCATTAAGATTGTCATCCTCATGATGATATAGTGCAGTGGCCAGTTGAATAACAACCCAATACACATAACGCGCATTGTCTCCCATTGCATCCATCCACAGGTCTTCGACAACCTCATGACACATCCAGTAATGACCAGTATTAAATAAGTTAAGTCCCTCTTGAATAAGCTCGAGGTGTTCAGTTGTAAATTGTCCAAAGTGATAATTACTCATAATACAGTAAGTCTAATTCATCTCGGCCCTATATACATGATGCAACGACCAAAACTATTCAATCGGCCATAAAAACGATAGAATTTCTCAAATTTAATTTAACTAAAATATGAAACAGGAAGAGTGATGCATCATAAAGATCTCGTACCAGAGTACTTAAAAAAGCTACAAGTATACCAGGCCGGTAAACCAATTGATGAAGTAGTTAGAGAAAAGGGACTGACAAAAGTTTCAAAACTAGCTTCAAATGAAAACCCACTAGGGCCATCACCTTTTGCAATTCGTGAAATGACTCGTGGTCTTTGGGACCTACATCGCTATCCAGATATGCATGCTTATGCACTAAAGTCTAAGCTAGCTGAAATGTATGATCTTAAACTTGAGAATATTATCTTAGGAAATGGATCTGAAGGAATCATGGCATATATTGCTCGTGCATTTCTTAAGCCTGAAGATGAGGTCTTAACTTGTGACAACACGTTCATTGGTTTCTATATTCTAGCTCGAAGTGTTGGAGCAAAGCTTAACAAAGTTCCTCTTACTAAAGATTATCGCTTTGATGTAAAAGCTCTTGCAGATAACATTACTGAGAAGACAAAAGTTATCTATATTGCAAATCCAAATAATCCAACAGGTACATATATTACAAAAGAAGAGTTCGACTACCTTATGAAGTACGTTCCTTCTCACGTTCTTGTTATTCTAGATGAAGCATATTTTGAATTTGCCCAAGAACAAGATGATTATCCAGATTCTATGAACTATCGCTATGATAATGTTCTAACTCTTAGAACTTTTTCTAAAGCTTATGGCCTATCTGGTATTCGAGTTGGATATGGCTTTGGACATCCGGAACTTATTGGATACTTAACAAAAGTAAAACTTCCATTTGAGCCAAATCTTATCGGACAACTTGGTGCCGTTGGAGCTCTCGAAGATCGTCCACATCTTGAACGTACGCTTAGAAATAATCGAAAGCGTTATGACGAACTAATGGAATACTTAACTAATAGAGACTTCAATCCAATTAAATCTGTAACAAACTTTGTTACATTTAAAACAGGAAGTAGTGAAGCTAGTGACTTCATGTTTGAGGAACTTTTAAACGAAGGCGTTATCATTAGAAAGCTAGTTGCAAATGAAATGCCTGAATATGTACGTATTAGTATAGGAACAAAGGATGAAATGTATCACTTCTATGAAGCTTTCGATCGTATTCTTCCTGCATATAATAAAAGATTCAGAAAGGATTTAGCATGAAAATCTGCCAATATGTAAATCATGGAACTCATCGTCCAGAACCAAGACTAGGTATTTTATTAGATAATGGACTAGTTATTGATCCAAATAACGTTTGGGCATGTGACTATGAAAGAGAAGGATATTTTAACTTTTGGCAAAGAGCAAATCACACTTGCCCTCCTTCCCTTTTACAAATTCTTCAAACAAAAGATGATCCTATCGACTTTCTTGGTGAATGTTACGGACTATATTTATTCTTAGAAAAAGTTGGAGATCTAACTCTTAAAGATGGGACTCCAATTGCATTTAAGTCTGATGAAATTAATTTAAAAACACCAATAGATAAAATCCCTAACTATCGCGACTTCTATGCACATGAAAAACATGTAGCGGCTGGATTCAAAAAAAGAAACGAGGCAATTCCTGAAGCATGGTATGAAATTCCTGCATACTATAAAGGACCGACTCATGGATTTATTGGACACAACCAAGAAGTCTTATGGCCACATTACACTAACATTCTTGATTACGAATTAGAGCTAGGAATGGTCATTGCTAAAGATGGTATCAATATTCGCGAAGAAGATGCAAAAGATCACATTTTTGGATTCACAATTCTAAATGATATTTCAGCTCGTGATATTCAAAAGAAGGAAATGGCCGTACGTCTAGGCCCTGCAAAAGGAAAAGACTTCTGTTCAGTAATTGGACCAGTTATTACAACATTTGATGAGTTTGATTTTAAAGAACCAAATCTTAAAATGACTGCAACTGTAAATGGTGAAAAATGGTCAGAAGGTTTTTCTGGTGATTCTCACTATACTTGGGCACAAATGATAGCTCACGTCTCTCAAGATGAATGGGTATTATCAGGGGATCTTTTCGGTTCAGGAACAGTTGGTACTGGTTGTGGTCTAGAGATCGATCGCTGGCTAAAACCAGGTGATGAAATCACTCTTGAAGTTGAAGGTATTGGAAAGCTAACTAATAAAATAGGACCAAAAAGAGGTACTAAGTAATGGCAACGGATAATAAAATGGAAAGCTTTAAAGCAAGTGGTGTATACACAAAGCAAGCTCATGTTGATATTCCAGAAGGTTTATACGAAGAAGAACACGGACGTAATGGTTTCTTTGGTCGTGTAAGTCAACTCTATCATACTCAACCTCCAGTTAACTGGACTGATATTTCGGGTGATTTAAAACCAAAAAATCTTCCTTCACTTTTTAGTCATAAAGACCTACAAGATGATTTTCGTGCAATCCTAACAAATAATGATTGTGAACTAAGTCTTGGCCATTTAACAAAGTCACTTGATTATTTCTTAAGAAATGCCGACTTTGATGAGCTCTACTTTGTTCACGAAGGTAGCGGTACTTTTGAAACAATCTATGGTTATGTTCCATTTGTTAAAGGTGACTATATTGTCATCCCTCGTGGAACAACATATACAATTAAAATCTCTCAAGCTGCCAAGTTCTTTCAAGTTGAATCTCGATCTGAATTTGAAGAACCATCTCGTGGACTTCTAGGCCCTAACGCTCTCTATGACCAAACAGCAAAGTTCACTCCAGAAGCAGCTCTGGGCTCTGATCAAGATTGGCCGGAGTATAAAGTTAGAGTAAAAAGGCTTGGAGAGATTACAACAATCACCTATCCATTTAACCCACTTACTGCAAAAGGATGGAAGGGATCTGTCTACCCATGGAAGATTTCTATTTATGATATCTGCCCTATTATGAGTCATCGCTACCATGTTCCTCCATCGGGACACACAACGTTCGTAGCTAAGAACTTTGTTGTTTGCTCATTTGTTGAAAGACCTCTTGAGGATAAGAAACATAAAGTTTTAAAAGTTCCTTTCTATCATTCAAATATTGATTTTGACGAAGTACTTTTCTATCACCAAGGAAACTTCTTCTCTCGCGATAATATCGATGCAGGTGCTTTAACTTTCCACCCTCAAGGTGTTCACCATGGGCCACACCCAAAAGCCTTTGAAGCAGGTGAAGACAAATTATACACGGATGAGTACGCTGTCATGGTTGATACTCGCTATCCTTTAAAACCAACTAAATGGTTTGAAGAAAATGAAAACAAAGACTACTGGAAAAGCTGGATGTAATTATGGCAATTTTTGATACAACAAAACAAGACTTTAAAGATAACTACAAACTACTAATAGGATCAGTCGTTCCAAGACCGATTGCAGTTGTTTCAACTGTAAATGAAGATGGTACAAGTAATATTGCACCCTTCTCATTCTTTACTGTGGTAAGTGCAAATCCAATGATCATAGGCTTCACTCCAATGATTCGTTCAAGCGATGGGGAACAAAAAGACACTCTTAAAAATATTCTTCGTCAAAAAGAATTTGTCGTAAATTTTGTAACTCAACATAATTATGAAAAAGTAAATCTATGTTCAACTGAACTACCTCATGGTGAATCTGAATTTGATTTCGCAAAGCTGACAGAGTTAGATTCTGAAGTTGTTACACCAAAGAGAATGAAAGAATCTCCAATCCATTTTGAATGTAAACTCAGAGATACTTTAAGCTACGGTGATGTGCCAGGAACTGGAACATTTGTAACAGGTGAAGTCGTTAGAGTTCATGTTGAAGACGAACTTCTAGATCAAGGCCGTATAGACCAAGACAAGTATGCTCCAATGGGTAGAGGTGCTGGAAATGACTGGATCGTCTGTGATCACAGAGTACAAATCGAGCGCCTAATGAAGGCACAAATTCAAAAATAATTAATAATTTCAAGCCCTTAGGGGCTTGAGTATTATCTATACACCCCTAGTAAATTTTCCAAATTTGACCATTTGAGCAGCATTTTTCGTTAATATTCCTGTGATCACACTTTAAATGAGAAGAGGAATACCTATGAAACGACTACTACTTACAGCTATTTTACTGACAAGCGCTACGGCCCAAGCAGATCTATTTGATAACCTAACTGCGAATTTAAACCTATCACCATCTCAGTCAAATAACTTAAGAAATGGACTGGCGTCTATCTTAAGCGGTGGAGGGAGTGGCTCTGTAAAAGAAGCTGAAAGATATAGTTTTAACAAATGTTTTGAAATGCTAAGAGTTGCAAAACAAGAGCAAATCAAAAGTGGTAAAAAGTTTATTAAAGCTGGTTATGCTACTGGAAAATTCTATTCTAATGTTATTGAAGGTGACTATAAACAGTTCCACGATAAAAATGAAGATATTAGTAAGTTTGGTCGCACTCTTATGAGAGGAGTATCTAACTTAGATAGTATTAGATTTAACAGCACAACTTCTGAAAAAGACGCTCCTCACCTTGATTACTATTGTTCAAGCTATATGGACATTGAAAGTGTATCAAAAGTAATTGTAGGAAATAAGGAATGTCGTAAAGTAGACCTAGCTTTAAATGCAATGGATGCAAATACAAAGAAAAGATACAAGGCATCTGCATCAAATTTTTTCTGTGAAGGTGAAAATATTGTGAAGACAGATTTTACTGGTAAGAAATACGACCTAATATATGAAATGAATGAAATTCAAGAATAAAAAAAGCCGCTCTCAGCGGCTTTTTCTTTATTTAAAACGTATAACCTAAACTTAGACCATATGTGAAATCATCAGAATTTCTATCTTCATAAGAAGAGTTTAAAAATGAATAGCCTGTCTCCACTTGAACATACGCACTATCGAAATCAAATCGTATTCCAGGGAGAACTAAGATAACTTCTGGAGACTGTTGTCCATCATAAGAAACCGTCGCACCATCTTTAAGAACTCCATCAACTTTATATTCCATAAATACTGTATTTAAGTAAAATAGCATCGATGGATTCACACGGTAACCAATATTTAACGAAGCTCCTAGAGACTTGGCCTTTAGATCTGTTGTATATACCGTTGAATCAGTATTTAAAGATCCATCTTCATGATAACCAAAACCAAACTCTCCTTGCACAGACATCTTTAAACCAACTGTCTTTCTATCTCCACCAATAAATTGATATTTTACTTTTAATAGGTCAGAAGTATCAGGATAAGTTTGTAGGCCAATATCTAGTCTTGGCAAGAGTCCAACATTCCCTTTGAAGGTAAGTAATGGCTCAGGTCCACTTACAGACTCATCAGTTGTTGTTCCGCTAATTATAAAATCATAGCCTTCTGCTAGATCAACATCATAACCACTAGCGACCCCTATTGCGACATCAAATTGTCCTAGTCCACCTGTTGTCTCAGGTCCATCCATACGAGAAGTTGGAATATTGTAATCAAGTTGAGCACAACTTACTAAGGTAGATAAAACAAATAAGAAACTAAGATATTTCATAAACTCTCCTATAATAAATATGATTAATTATATTAGAATTTATAAAAATTTGAAGACGGAACTAAAAGGCCCGCTAAAAGCGGGCCCAAAGGTATTATTTAATTTTTAATTCTGAGTGAAGTTTTGCAAAAGTTTTTTCTTCACGGATAGCATACATAAGGTTTGCTTTCATACGCTCATCTCTTGTGTAGAATTCTTTTACTTGGTCAGCAGTTAGACCTGAAAGGCTTGCACTTTCTTCGATTTTTGCATCAAAGTCAGCATCTGTTGATTCAACTTCAAACTTGCTTGCAAGGTGATCAAGGATTAGACCAGACTTAACTTGGAAAAGAGCTTTTTCATCTAAGTCACCTGCCCACTTCTCAAAGTACTCACCTAGCATATCTTCAGTGAAACCTTGTTGCTTAAGGTTGTTAGCAAGGTCGTTCTTTAGGTGTTCTTTTTGTTGAGCAACCATAGTAGTTGGAACATCAAAGCTATTTTCAGAGATTAGTTTTTCAAGAATTTCTTGGTTTAACTTTTCAGCTGCTTGTCTTTCATTTTGCTTAGTTAGGTTTTCTTTTGTTTTTACTTTGAAATCTTCAACTGATTCAAATCCTAATTCTTTAGCTACTTCGTCAGTAAAATCTGGAAGTTTTCTTTCTTTAATTTCTAGAAGTTCAACGTGGAACTTAACATTTGCTTCTTTAAGCTCTTCTACGTGGTACTCAGATGGAAAAGTAACTTCTAAAGTTTTCTTTTCACCTGCTTTCATACCAACCATTTGATCTTCGAAACCTGGAATAAATTGTCCAGAACCGATCTCTAGAAGGTACTCTTCACCTTTCATATTTTCTGGTTTTTCACCATCAGCTTTTTCACCTTCGAAGTTCATAACTGCGAATAGTCCATTAGCTAGTGCTGTACCTTCAGCAGCTTCTACCATTTCTGCTCTTGGAGCTAGGTAGTTCTTACGTACTTTTTCAACATCTTCTTCAGTTACTTCAACAGCATCTTTTGTGAAAGAAAGCTTTGAGTAATCTTTAAGCTCAACAGTTGGGAAGATTTCAACTACTGCATCAAATGATACAGACTTTCCATCTTTGTAATCCATATTTTCAAAGTTAGGGTATCCAACTACTTTAAGATCTTCTTTATTAATTGCTTCAAATAATTCCTTTTGAACGAAACGATTTAGAGCATCACCTTCAACCTGTGGACGGTATAGTTTCTCAACCATAGCGATTGGCGCTTTACCTTTTCTGAAACCTTTGATTGAAACTGATTTTTGTTT
The DNA here is from genome assembly GCF_047085455.1 of Halobacteriovorax sp. RT-1-1. NCBI lineage: Bacteria > Pseudomonadati > Bdellovibrionota > Bacteriovoracia > Bacteriovoracales > Halobacteriovoraceae > Halobacteriovorax > Halobacteriovorax sp. RT-1-1. The sequence continues at coordinate 12,938 of NZ_JBKIXZ010000002.1, read as the reverse complement.
CTCTTTAAGAGCAACAGTAATTTGTTCAGTTAGATCTAAGTTTTCGAATGAAAAAGATAATTTTTTTGTGCAGTCATTAACTTGTTCTACTTTATAAGTCATGAATAAATCCTCACTTCGCTATGCGACAATATTAACATTATGAATAGCCGAAATTAGCTAGAATATGGCAAAAAGTCAATGAATATAAGGGGTTTCAATTGGCCTAATACTCAACCTTAACCAAAAATAGGCCCTGTGGCGGTGCGGTCGGAGCGACCTTTTCAGTACTTGGCTCAGTCAATTGTTTCACAATAACTTCTTTTGAAATCTTGCCTTGAGCGTACGACCAAATACTTGAAACGATCAGACGAACCATCTGCTTTAGAAACCCATTACCTGTGATTTCTAAGATCAAGACATCTTCTTGTAAGCCTGGACCATAGCTCATTTGACTCTCTCGTATTGCGCAACTAGTCACTCTTCTAACTGTCGACTTTACGGGAGTACCTTTTGTGGAAAAGCCTTCGAAGTTATGCTCACCAATAAAAAGCTGGCAAGCTTCATTTAACTTATCGAGGCTCAGTTGCTTTCCTAGATAGGTCACATAGTTTTTCAAAAACGGATTTGATTCTCTTTTAAGAGAAAATACATAGCGATATGTCTTACTCTTTGAATTGAATACTGGTTGAAAATCTTCAGGGGCAAACTCGGAGTCAATAACTCTAATTTCCTCTGGTAACTGACTATTTAATGCACGCATTAAAGCTTTTGGATCAATATCAATAGCAAGAGTTATACGAGTAACTTGATAGACAGCGTGAACACCTGTATCTGTTCTTCCGCAACCTACAACTTGTAACTCATCCGATTTTGAAATTTGCTTTAAAACTCTTTCGATCTCACCTTGAATACTTTGTTGGCCAATTTGTTTTTGCCAACCAAAGTAATTAGTTCCATCGTATGAAAAAGTAACTTTATAGATACTCAAAGTTGAAACCTATCCCAAAAGACATTCCACTTACGCTAAAGTCTTCTCTTTTAAATCCTGAAATATCCATGGTTTTGGCCATGAGGCTAATGCTCATATCACTAACATCACTGAACTTTTTAAGATCCATTCCAAAGTTTGGGAAGATATTATAAATTGAAAAATCAATTGAAGCAGAAGCATTATAACCATAACCTACTTGGCGAATATCTTTATCATCATCGCCTTGCTCACGGTCATCTCTGTTTTGCCATATTGGAGCAACCACAGCTCCACCTTGTGCTGTTATTGATACTTTCTTTCCAAAATTTAATTTTGCCCCAAGGTTTAAATCAATTGGAAATAGCCATAGGTTAAACGTTGTACGAGAAAGAGAGCCGTCTCCAAACTTTCCTTTTCCAGAGTTGAATGAAACTCCAAGATTTCCTTGAAAGAAAGTAGAGACAATATTTCGTTGAAAATATTTTCTATAGTTAAATGTTAAGTAACCTGCTTGAACAGAGTCAGCCGCTGAGTCATCACTTTGGAAAGTCGACTCAAAAGTTCCCGTGCTATCAGCGTAGTCAAAAGTATCGTAGATATACGTAAAGCCAATTTGAGTATCAGCTTTCTGATACATATCTCTTAATAAGTCTTCTGTTTTATACTCAACATATGAATTCGGACTTGGGTCTATCAGAATTGAACCTTCATCAGTAGCTGTTTTTAGCCACTCTTTATCTTGCGAGTTCATTACTGCATTTTTTAGCTCTTCTTCAGTATACTGCTGAGGTGTTGAACCAAATACATTTGGAAATGAGTTCTTATCTTCTTCTTCACTTGTACCGTTATCATTTTCATAAGGAGAAGTTGATGAGTCTAACTCACCAGGTAGAGGTTGATTAAAATCAACAGAGAAACTCTTCCCACTAACAACTAATAATGTACAAATTAAGAGTTTTTTAAGACTCGCTTTCTTCATCTTTTTCTTCCCAGTCGAATAGTTCAACTTTAGTATCCTTATTAAAAATATTATACACTAAACATCCAACAACATAGGCAGTAATCAGCACAAAAATCATTAGTTGCTCGTAAATAAGGATTAATACTAGAATGAGAAGAATTAATGCAAGGACCTTGCGGCGATTTTTTCTTACGTAATCCGAGTTTTTAAACGAATTAAACGGAATATTTGAGATCATTAGTAGGGAATAGAAAATTACATATGCAGCAGCGTAATAACTTTGATACTCACCAAAGTTAAACTCCAGCGTTACCATTATAAATCCAATAATCGCAAGCGCTCCTCCTGGAATTGGAAGACCTTGGAAATAATTAGATGGAACCTTATTAATATTAGCATTAAATCTTGCAAGTCTTAGAGCACCACAAAGTAGATATAAGAATGAAATCACCATTCCCGGACGACCTAAGTTTTGAAAGAACTTAAAATAGATAATTAAAGCCGGCGCCATCCCAAAAGAGATGACATCACTAATTGAATCAAATTGTTCACCAAATTGAGACTGAGTACCAGTCAAACGTGCAACTCTCCCATCAACACTATCAAAAATTGCACCTAATAGTAGAATCATACATGCAGGATAAAACATTCCCTTCATGGCCATAATAATTGATGCGAAACCGCAGCCCATATTTAAAGCAGTAAATATATTAGGTAAGAAAAAAGTTAGTTTATGTGGTTGTCCGTCATATCTAGTCATTTGAATTCCTTTTATTCTTCTAAGTAGCGACCTACTATCGTTTCTCCACCCCTAACCTTTTCATTAACGGCCACGAGGAGTTCAGAGTTTTCAACTTGCATCTTGACGGTAGCACCAAATGGATAAAAGCCAATATCAACTTGCCTTCTTCCTAGGTCTCCCGGTAGTACAATTAACTCTGGGTCACGTTTAAAAAATGAATTTATAAAATACAATCTAATCTTTCTCTCATTAGAGTCTTCTAACGTAACTTTTGTTCCAAAGTCTTTATCTTTGAAGATCACGTTATTTACTCTCGCTGAAATTGGTAAATATATCCCATATCCACTCAATAGTCCCATTCTTATTGATAACTCTGAAACGTCATTAGAAATTTTATCAATACCAATAACCTTTCCTGTTACAGGCGCATAGATAGAGCCACGAGTTGTAACTTGGTCTTCTTTGAATGAGCTCAATTTTCTTCTAAATAAGAAAAGAAATAATCCTACAATAACAAAGAAAAATAAGAATAAATAAAAGCCGAATAATAGTAATAATAGAAATGCTACTACTATAATAAAGTTGATTGTGGACTTTGATAGATAAAATATTTTCACTTTAATAATTTATCAATATTCAACTGACATGTCATACTAAGACTTTTTAAATTCGACGTGAAGAGGTCGAAAATAGTATGGCCTCTGTCTCATTTTCTCACTTACAACTTTAGCAAAGATTGAGGCAGGATTCTTACGAAGAACTTCTCTTGTATCCCCTTCGCAGCGATCAGAAAGCTCATTTTCTCCATGAGTATATAAAAGCGACTTATCCACAATACCCGAGCAAAACGCTTCAAATTCTTCTTGTGTCAGAAGCTTTTCATTATCATTTGTACGAATATAATACTCTTTTTTAAAAGCAGGGAACATCCAATGAGTTGAATTCTCTCCAAGAATACTTGGAATATCTGAACTGTAAAAAGAGTAAACTTCAATATCATCTAACTCAAAAATTTGAGCAAGGCCTTCCCCGACCCTCATTCCAGTATAAGATCCTGGGCCAGCAATTGAGATAAGACCTTTAATATGACTTATATCAAAACCGTTCTTTGAAAGTAGAGCGTGAATATTTTCATGAAGAACCTCAGAGGTCTTCTTAGTTTCAACAACAACATCTTCTATCCAAGAGAAGTTCTCATCAAGAATTCCAAAGTGCAGAAGATGTGATGTATCTATAAATAAGTAAATCATTAGAAGAATCGCGTAAAATCGTTAAATAATGCACCAATCATTAATAGTAATAAGATCGAGAGTCCAAATTGCTGAGCAATTTCTAACTTTCTTCTTGAAAGTGGTCCACCGTTAATCGCTTCTAAAATAAGAAAAACAATATGCCCACCATCTAATACTGGAATTGGGAAAAGATTAATAACACCAAGGTTGATAGAGATCAGCGCCATCAACTGGAAAAAATAAGAGATTGAAGTATTAAAAGAATCAGAAGCAACTTTTCCAATTGTAAGTGGCCCACCAATATTCTTTAGAGAAACCTCTGCCGTGATTAGCTTTTTAAAGCCTTCAAATGTTTTAACAACTCCATCCCAAGTACGATAAAAGCTTCTTGGAATTGCCTTAAAGAAATTCATCGGTTCAGTTGTAACATACTTCCCGGCAGCATAAATACCGTTGCTGTAAACACCGATTAGCTTAACAGTCACTCCATTTTCAGTTCTAACATCAGGTGTGATATTAAATTCTTTAATCTCACCTTTTCTGATAACTTTCAGTGAAGCTTGACCTTCGTTTTCCTGAATCTCACCTCTAAGTTCATCAAATGAATTAACCTCTTTTCCATTGACCGTAGTGATAATATCGCCGGCCAAAAGACCTGCCTTATCTGCAGGAGACTTCATTTGAACACTTTTAACAACTAAGTCCATTGGGAAATAGTTATTAGTAAATAGGGCATGCTTAAGACCATTTGTTACATCTAAGTGAGTAACAGGTTTAGCATCTTTATCGAAAATTGGCTGACTAGTTTCATTATCAATAGACTTAATCGGATAAATATCTAAGTGACCACCCTCAACTGCTAATTCCTCTAGGCTGTAATCAATATTTGGCCCCTTCCCTTTTGAAACAATAAACAGATTTCCATCTGCTGATTTGACGATAGGAAGTAGTAAGAAAGGTGGATAATTAACCATCTCTTCAAAAAATTGCTCAGGTTTCATATCAACCTTCACAACTTCTTTCTTCCCAAGGCGAACAACTGTTAGTGAGCTAATATGCCCATCACTCTCCAGAACGATATCGCTAGGAGAAGTAACTAGATGCTCGTTTACTTTATTTACAATATCACCACTTCTAAAACCTAATTTATAAAAGCGAGTTTCTTTCGCTACATTTCCAATTTTAATTTCTGGAACTTTTTCACCTGTCAGGAAAAGGGCAAAGAAAATAAAGAAAGCAAGGATGAAGTTAGCAAGTGGACCACCGAATACGATCCAAAATCTTTGCCATTTCTTCTTATGAATAAAAGAGAACTTCTTTTCTTCTTCAGAGATACCATCTTTATTGAATGGGTCATCCCCAAACATCTTAACGTAACCACCAAGTGGAATTAGTGAGATTGCGTACTCTGTATCACCTTTTTTCCATCTAAATAATTTTGGACCAAAGCCAATTGAAAAAACTTCAACTCTTACTCCAAAAAGTCTGGCAAATAAGAAGTGTCCTAATTCATGAAAAAATACTAGTGGCCCTAAAAATAAAATAAATATAACTATTTTCTCTAACATACTAACCCTTATAAAATTTTATAACTCAACAATAGTGTGTAAAACGGAATGACAAAAAGAAGACTATCGATTCGATCGTAAACTCCTCCGTGTCCAGGAATTAAATTCGAGCTATCCTTTACACCTATTTGTCTTTTCAATTTAGACTGAATCAAATCCCCGACCTGACTCAAAATACCTAAAATAAAAAAGATCAGTATATATTTTACCGCAAAATCGCCTATTAAATAATACCAAACTAAAGTTCCTAATAATCCTGATGTTGCAGCACCTCCAATTAGGCCCTCAACTGTTTTATTAGGGCTTACGGCCGCCCACAATTTCGTTTTTCCAAAGTTCTTACCAAAGAACCATGCGCCCGTATCCATCCCAAAGTTAAAAACTAATAGAATAATTACAAGAGCTTGCCAGTTGCTTCGATTAAGAAGTGAATGAAGATTAAGAAATGGGATCAAAAACATCACCATACTCAAGATAGTAACTCGTTTAAGTAAATTAACAAAATTCATCGACTCCATAGGAGAAACGAACAAGTAACCAATTAGAACAAGATTTAAAAGACAGCCAATAGAAGGAATTAAAAAACCTTCAAAAACATGAGGATTGTTCATCGCCCAGAATTGGATTCCAAGTAAGAAAACAAAATTAATCAGTGTGAAAATCCCTGTAACTTTAAGGGACAGAAAGTTTTTAGCAAATTCATAAAAGCAAGCAGCACTTACAACGATAAGTAATGCTTCAATACCAATGACTCCAATAGAATATGCTAATGCGACGATACCTATCATTACAATGGCAGATAGGACTCTTTTTTGAGTATTTGTCATTTTAAATCCATTTAATTTATTAATCTAATATTCTTTCTAATCTTATTTTTAGAAGCAGCAAGCGATTCAGTCTCAGAAACTTGTCCAAAACGTCTTTCACGTTTTTCAACTTCATAAATAATATTTTCAAATTCTTTACTTGTGAAATTTGGCCACATTGTTTCTGTAAAATACAGCTCACCATATGCAATCTGCCATAATAGAAAGTTTGAGATTCTTTGATCTCCCCCAGTTCTAATCATTAGGTCGACATCACCTAACTCAGGGGCATGAAGAGCTTGAGAGATATTCTCCTCAGTCACTTCAATATCTTCAGCAATTAGCTTATTTACCGCACTTATAATTTCTGCACGTCCACCATAGCCAAAAGCAAAAGTTAATTTTAATCCTGTATTATCTTTCGACTCTTCTTTTAGTCGATTAATAATTTCAATTGTATCTTTAGGAAGTTTTGAAATATCACCAATAATATTAAATTTAATATTATTTTTTAAAACTCTCGTTCTTTCTTTAATAAGGAACTTCTTTAAAAGAAGAAAAAGAGTTCTAATTTCAGAAGGTGGGCGGCCCCAATTCTCAGTAGAGAATGCATAAAGTGTTAGGGCCTTAATCCCCATGTCGTCAGCTTTTTCTACGACATCACTAACAACAGAACTTCCACGCACATGTCCCCATACACGACGATGGGCGCGGTTCTGTGCCCAGCGCCCATTGCCATCCATTATAATTGCAACATGTTTTAATTTAGAAGTTTGAAAGTTCATCATTAATTCAAATAAAGATTAAAGAGTAAGAAGCTCTTTCTCTTTAGCAGCAATGATTTCATCAACTTGTTTAGTATACTTATCAGTTACAGTCTGAATTTCAGTTTGAAATTTCTTAGAATCATCTTCAGAAATTTCTTTTGCTTTTTCAGCTTTTTTCACAAGTTCATTTCCATCACGACGTACGTTACGAATTGCAATCTTACTATCTTCACCAATTTTTTTAATTTCTTTTACCTGCTCTTTTCTTGTTTGCTCAGTTAGTGCAGGGAAAGCAATTCTAATTAGATTACCATCGTTTGATGGGTTTAGACCTAAGTTAGCATTGATAATTGATTTTTCAATTTCACTGATAAGTGTTTTATCAAATGGTTGAATCTGAAGAAGTCTTGCTTCTGGAGTTGAAATTTGTCCAACTTGATTAACAGGAGTTGGAGAACCATAGTAATCAACAGTTATACCATCTAAAACAGAAGCTGATGCACGACCAGTTCTGATTTTTGTTAATTGATGCTTTAAAGAATCAATTGATTTTGACATACCAGTTTCTAATGATGATTTAATTTCATTAATCATAATATACCTCTTATAAATTATTTAATAACTTTAGTTCCAATGCTTTCACCAGCTACGGCCTTAGCAATATTACCTTTTTCAAACATATTAAATACCACAATTTCCATCTCATTATCCATACAAAGTGAGATAGCTGCAGAATCCATTACTTTAATTCCTTTATTTAATACGTCGATATATTTTAATTGATCAAACTTAACTGCGTCATCATATTTCATTGGATCTTTATCATAGATTCCGTCAACTTTTGTTGCTTTAAAAATTACCTGTGCGTCAATTTCATTTGCTCTTAAAGCTGCCGCTGTATCTGTTGTGAAGTAAGGATTACCAGTACCTGCTGCAAAGATAACAACACGTTTCTTCTCAAGGTGTCTCTCTGCGCGACGTCTGATATAAGGTTCACAAACTTCTTGCATATTAATAGCCGACATTACTCTCGTAAATACACCTTTTTGCTCAAGAGAATCCTGCATAGCAAGCGCATTTATGACAGTCGCCAACATACCCATATGATCTGAAGAAGTACGGTCCATACCTCTTGTAGCACCTGCTACACCACGGTGAATATTACCACCACCAACAACGATCGCAACTTCAACACCCATTGCGACTAGCTCTTTAACCTCTTCTGAAATTTGGTTAAGAACATCGTGAGTTACACCATAACCAGCTTCACCAGCTAAGGCCTCACCAGAAAGTTTTAATAAAATTCTTTTATATTTCATAAATCCCCAATAACACTACACTGTAATTGCAAAAAAAAAGGGCTTAAAAAAGCCCTTTCTCGTATTTAGTAATTAATTTTACTGTTGAGTCATCTTAGCAACTTCTTCCGCTAAGTTGTCTTCTTTCTTCTCAATCCCTTCTCCAAGATTGATTTTGTGGAAAGCAGTTACAGTAATGTCACCACCAACTTTACCAGCTACATCAGCAACAAGCTTCTTGATAGTAAAGTCTGGGTTCTTGATGAAAACTTGCTCAAGAAGACATACTTCTTTTGCTAGCTTACCAAGTTTACCTTTAACGATCTGATCGATCATGTTTTCAGGTTTACCTTCTTCTTTAAGTTGAGCACGGTAAACTTCTTCTTCACGCTTTTTGTAATCTTCATCGATATCATCAGCAGTTAAGAAAGAAGGTGCAGCAGCTGCAACGTGCATTGCGATATCTTTTGCAAGTTCCGCAACTTCTGGAGCATCAGCTTTATCAGTAGCTAGATCAACTAGAACACCGATTTTTCCACCGTGGTTATACGATCCAAGAACACCTGTAGTTTCAACTGCAGCAAATCTTCTTAGGTCGATTTTCTCACCACATTTCATAGTAAGTTCAGTTGATTCAGAGTTCTTAGCTTCTTTAAGTTCTTCAATAGAAGCTGGCTTATTTGAAAGAGTCCATGCAGCAACTGTATTAGCGAAACCTTGGAAATCATCACCTTTAGCAACAAAGTCAGTTTCACAGTTAACTTCAAGAATAACACCTGCGTTCCCTTCTACTAGAGATACTACAGTACCTTCAGCAGCAACACGGCTTGCTTTCTTAGCAGCAGTTGCAAGACCTTTAGTTCTTAGGAAATCGATTGCCGCTTCCACATCACCGTTAGTCTCTGATAGAGCTTTTTTACAGTCCATCATTCCTGCACCAGTTTTTTCTCTTAATTCCTTAACAGCACTTGCCGTAATAGCCATTTTTTACCTCGCTAATTATTTATTAATTATTCTTCTTCACCAGCTAAATCGATGTCGTTCTCATACTTAGAAAGAATTTCTTCTTCTAGTGCCTTATCAGTAACTTGGTTACCAGCAGACTTAGATTTACCTGCATTTGATGCAATTGCACCTGCAAAGTAATCAGAGAATAGAGTGATCGATTTGATTGCATCGTCGTTACCTGGAACAACGTAGTCAACACCTTCTGGATCACAGTTAGTATCAACGATTGCAACAACAGGAATACCTAGCTTGTTAGCTTCTTTTACAGCAATTCTTTCATTGTTTGGATCAACAACAACAAGAGCACCTGGAAGCTTTCTCATATCCTTGATACCACCAAGGTTTTTCTCTAGCTTTTCAACTTCTTTACCAACTTTGATTCTTTCTTTCTTAGTTAGTAACTCGAAGTCACCTGTTTCTTTCATCTTTTCAACTTTTCTTAGTTTATCGATTGAAAGGTTGATTGTTTTGTAGTTTGTAAGCATCCCACCTAGCCATCTGTTAGTTACGTAGTATGCACCACAAGATGCAGCAGCATTCTTAACAGTTTCTGAAGCTTGTCTTTTTGTAGCTACGAAAAGAATTGGCTTACCTTCAGAAGAAGTTTTCTTAAGGAAGTCATAAGCTTTTTTTGCTAATGGAATTGTTTTAGCAAGGTCAACAATGTAGATACCGTTTCTCTCACCAAATACATATGGCTTCATTTTTGGGTTCCACTTGTGAGTCTGGTGACCAAAGTGTGCACCTGCTTTTAAAAGATCATTAATGTTTAATTCTGACATACGAACTCCTAAGTTGGTTAATTACACTAACTCGAACCGAACGGACCAACCTTCGAGCAGTAGTTTATTTCGCGATATTGCGATGGTGCATTTTTAACACGATGACACTATGGATTCAATATTTTTTTGTAATATTTTTAGAGGAATTATTGGCCCTAACTTACCGAAAGAAAGGGCCTTTTGAATTATAGAGTTGGTGAACTTCCATCAACAAGAACGCGACGCGGCTTAGCACCCTGAGCAGGTCCTACTACCCCTCGCTTTTCAAGTTCTTCAATAAGATTTGCTGCTCTATTGTAACCAATTCTCAATCTTCTTTGCAGCATAGAAGCTGACGCCGAGCGAGATTCCATTACGACTTTAACAGCTTCATCATAAAGAGAATCACCTGAACTTGATGAAGATGCAGGTGTGATATGTGAACCATAAGAGTATTCATCTGTTTCAACTTCACCACCATTCTCAAGAAATTCCATTGCTTTTTCATCGAATCCTGATTCAAGCGCTTCAAGTTTTTGAGTTAAGGCTTCGATTTCTACTTCATCTACATATGAAGAGTGAACACGCTGAGTATTAATACCGTGTTTGTAAAGCATATCCCCTTTCCCAAGAAGTCTCTCAGCCCCAATTTTATCAAGAATAGTACTTGAGTCAGTTCTTGAAGATACTCTAAAGGCAACACGAGTTGGGAAGTTAGACTTGATAACACCAGTAATAACATCAACAGAAGGTCTTTGAGTTGCTAGAACTAAGTGAATTCCTGCGGCACGTGCTTTAGCTGCAATACGTGCGATATTATTTTCAATTTCTTTACCGGCCTTAGTAAGTACCAGGTCAGCAAACTCGTCTACAATAATAACGATATATGGTAATTCGTAATCTTCGGCCGTTGTATCTTCATAGTGATGGTGAATCTTAGCAAGCATTTCTGGAGTTGCTCTCTTGAGTTTTTCATTGAATCCAGAAATATTTCTAACACCAAATTCAGCAAGAATTCCGTAACGACGATCCATTTCCTGACATGCCCATAAAAGCGCAATTGAAGCAGTTTTTGCATCAGTTACAACAGGCATTAATAAGTGTGGAAGTTTAGCATACAGGGCCATTTCAAGTTGTTTAGGGTCAATAAGAATTAATTTCATCTTCTTAGGAGACTTCTTAACAAGAAGTGATACAAGAAGTGAATTAATAAATACCGACTTACCTGCACCTGTAGCACCTGCTACAAGCATGTGTGGACAAGTAGCTAAATCGATAACAAAAGATTCACCAAAAGCATTCTTCCCCATCGCAATAGGCAGAGAATATTTAGCATTTTGGAACTCTTTAGAACTTAAAACTTCATCTAAATATATGATATCACGAGGATTTCTTGGGACTTCAACACCGACAGTATCTTTCCCCATCATTGCAGGAACAACACGAATAGGTGCTCCATAGAGTGCTAAGGATAAATCATCAGCTAGTCCTGCAATCTTAGAAACCTTAACACCGGCCCCTGGTCTAAATTCAAAAGTATCAACAACAGGACCTTTTAAAACGTTAACAATTTCACCCTCAATCTTAAACTCAGTAAGCTTAGATTCAAGAAGTGTAATAATTTGCTCAAAATATGCCTTATCAGGCTCATTCGAAACCTTCTCAATCGTAGCCTCTGTAGCAGTATCAACAATATTAAAATATTGGTTATCACTAGAAGTATCTGCCATACGATTAAGCGGAGCAGTTACAAGAACCTTCTTAACTTGCGGCTCTCTAGGAGTATTACTATCAACATCCTCACTAGGATCTTCTTCTTCAACATCAGGAGCTGTACGAACGACTGTATTTGATTCATCAAATGAAGGTCTCATAATTTGTGGCTTAATTACTGCTTCTTCAATATCCTCATCATCTTGTTCAATATTGTCAGTTTTATCTTCAACAACAGTCTTAGACTTTAAGATATTTTGTGGTTTAATTTTATTGAGAGAAGCAAATAAAGATCCCTCTTTCTTAGTCTCATCCTTATCTTTATTATCGTCTTTTAGAATGCTATCCATTCTTTTTCGTAGACTATTATCATGCTCAATTTGCGCAACAGGTTTCTTCTTCTCAAATGGAGCAATGAGAGATTGTTTGGCCTGAACCACTTTCTTAGGAGCGGCCTTAGTAAAATTAAATACTTTAATGATACTCTCTTTAAATCCACCTCTAAAAGTACCCAAAAGAAATAATCCAAAAGCGACACCGCTATAAATACCTAACCAAAGCGAAGTAAATGAATTTTTGAAAATATACTGTAGTCCAATTCCAAGAGCATCTTGAAATAGAAAAAATGAAATACTTCCAGCAAAGAAAAGTAATGGGAAAAAATTGAGGATATCCACCATATACTCTCTTCTGTCATATATAAATGTATGGCATAGAGCAAAAACGAAGAAAGGAATCAAAATCCAAGGCCCACTAAAGTAAGAGCCAAACTTAACCAATGAGAAAAAATAATAGCTAAGAATATTTCCTGAATTATTAGATGTAATCGTAAAGTAGTTATCCGGTAGATCATTTCCAAAGTAAAAAGAAACAAATGAAAATAATGTTAAGATAAACAGGGTAACTAGTTGAGTTTTAAGGATATTTTTCTTCATATTACTATTGTATATGAAATGATAGTAAAGGCAAAAGAAAAGGCCGAAAAGCCTTATTTAAGCATGAATTAGTGAATTAAGAATTTTATGGCCACAAATAAAAAAAGCCAGATCCTAAGATCTGGCTTTTTATATAGAAGGTGCATCTTCCTAGTCTCACACCAAGTGACCCTGGCACTACCTTCGGCGCAAGCG